>NZ_CP052766.1:2465250-3081563 GCF_002499975.2 Alteromonas pelagimontana | reverse complement strand
ATCCGATAAGGACATCACATAGCTTTTAGATATATCGCCAATGTCAGATAAAATAAGTGCCGTAAATATAATAGGAACAACTACTCCAGCGCCCTTATTTACGATACCCATAATACTAATTCGCATTGCCGCACTTTTTTCCGGTCCAAGATAAACCAGATAGGGGTTAGAGGCAGTCTGTAGAATAGTAAGGCCGGTAGCCAGCACAAATAAAGCCAGTAAAAATAACGAATAAATTCCGCTCAAAGCAGCAGGGATATGCAGTAAGGCTCCCACAGACATAATCAACAACCCGATGGCCATCCCGTTCTTGTATCCAGAGCGAGAAAGGATCATGGACATTGGATAGGCCATAACTGTGTATGCAATATAAAAAGAAAACGTGACCAGTAATGCTTCAAACTCATCGAGCTCACAGATTATCTGTAAAAACGGAATAAGCGAGCCATTCAGCCATGTGACGAAGCCAAAAATAAAAAATAAGATGCCGATTATTGTCATTGAAATAACTGATTGGATATTGGTTTTATTACTAAACTTCATATAGTTCTCACGTTTGCTAGCATTTTATCTGGCGTTTGCAGCGTATATTTGGTGACCGTCAATCCAGGTTGAGGCCACATCTCTATTTGCCGTTAACTGCACAAAGGAAGCTGGCGCCCCTACAGTAATCAATGGCTCTGGTTTTATTGGCAACTGGCTTTTACCCGCTAAAAACATCAGGGGATACAGGCTTGCCATTCGAATGGCTTCTTCAAGAGAAAGGTCAAGGAGATGAATACAGTTTTTTACTGCACCTACCATGTTCAGGGCAGAGCCTGCCAACTCACCGGTGGTGGATCGTAACTCACCATCAACGAGATAAACTTCCCGGTCAAAGAATTCAAACCGGTCAACGGATGAGCCAACAGGAGGCATAGCGTCAGTAACCAGAAAGATGCCACCAGCAGGTTTGGCTCTCAGCGCTAGCTGACAAGTTTTCGCTGACACATGGTGTCCATCCAGAATCAAACCGCACAATGTCTTATCGGAAAGCAGCGCGGCACCAGTAACTCCAGGCTCGCGACTGGTAAGCGCAGACATGGCGTTAAATAAATGAGTAATTCCGGTTGCACCAGCTTCAAATGCACGCTGGGCGCAATCAAAGCTGGCATTGGTGTGCCCCAGCGAGACAATTACCCCAGCGTCGGTCAACCGTTTTATATCTGCCTCGCTCACACACTCAGGTGCCAGGGTAACTACTACCCTTCCGATATCCTTACGTGTAAAAATATCTAATTCGGCCGACGAGAGTGAGCGGATAAACTGTGCGCTGTGAGCCCCCTTTTTAGCCTGCGCGATGTGAGGTCCTTCAAAATGAATACCCAGTACACCGGGGATTCGTCGACGGAGAGCCTGGGCCACAGCATCCGCTGCAACTTCCATTTTCAAGATGTCATCAGTGATAATCGTAGGTAACATCCCTGTGGTACCATATCTGGCGTGCGCCGAGGTAATCGCGGCTATCGAAGCGACCGTCGGTGCATCATTAAATAACACACCGCCACCTCCGTTAACCTGCACATCAACAAAGCCAGGTACGCACAATCCTTCCAGTTCTACATCAAAGTGACTGCCATTTTTCTCCATGGCGCTGACTACGCCATCATTAATATGCATTACCACATTTGTTTGAGTAGTCGCGCCATCAAAGAGTGATTTAGTTTTTATTCTCAAAATGCCATCCGAGCTCATCACAATGTCTCAGTGACTTTCTTCAACCCTTGGGGACTATCGGGGTTTAACCCCAGACTGACAGATATTCGTGCCACATCTATATAAAAACGCTGTAACACTAATAGTGGCAAAAGGCGTGGGTGAGTTTTCTTGCTGGCAGCATTAAGTTCTAATACCGTGGCTTTTCTGTTTTTAACTTCTGCCACCTGCGTTGCGTGAGACTGGTAACTTTCATCCATAATATTACAGTTCAACACAGTTAAACCGCGAGAGACCAGCGTGATGGGGCCATGAGAAAATTCAGCACTACTAAAGGCTTCCGCCTGGATACAACATACCTCTTTCATTTTTAGCGCAATTTCTTTCGCTATGGCATACCCAAAGCCACGTCCTAGTACAACCAAACTTGTTGTGGAAGCAAAATCGTCAGGTTGTAACTGGACCGAGTCTGCTGCAGCATTAACTAATGCTCCTGGCAAACGTTGAAACTCGTTATACAGCGTGCGATTGTCAGACCACACTGATACCAGGTGTACTAATGCTGACAGGGTACCCAGGAAGCTTTTGGTGGCAGCCACGGACTGCTCTTCGCCTGCACAAATGGGGATCACTGCATCAACCAGTTCGGCCAACGGTGAGCTTTCATCATTTACTATCGCAATACAGTAGGCTCCGCCGGCTTTCGCCATTTCAGCTTGTGAAATAATGTCGGGACTGCGGCCGGATTGAGAGATAATAATTGCCACAGCCCCTTTCAATCGAAGCTGTTGTTTAAACACGCTGGATACGGAGGGGGCTGCAGCAAAAGTTGGTATGTTTAATTCAACTTCTATTAAATATTTTGCAAACACTCCGGCATGATCAGACGATCCCCGGCCAATTAACATCACCATGGTCGGATCAAGATGTTTAAGGTGACTAACCAGTCTTTCCACTACGTCTATATTACGTCTAATCTGGTGCTCGACTACAGAGGCTGTTTGTAACGCCTCCTGCTCCATTATTGATTGAGTCATAATGTTTACAAACCTCTACTTCGCGATACTGTTTTTTGCAAAAAGGGCAGCCCCAACTTCAGGCGGATGAATCGGTTTTGCCAGTTTCTCCTGAAGTTCAGAAGATAAAAATTCTTTAATGGTGTCCGCCATCCCCCCGATGAAGGAAAGCCGGGGTGGATCATGTGCCAGTAAGCTATCGGCCATGTTCTCCAGATAACCTACACCTTCATCCAGAATGGTTTGAGCAATTGCATCCTGCTCTACCGCAGCTTGAAATACGCAATGCGCCAAGCCCGCAAACTTAGACGGGGATTTAGTTGCAACGTAAGAAATAATGTCATTGGCACTTTGGGTATTCAGGTGATTAAAAAGATGATGGGTAATTCTGGTCTGTGGTCCCAGCCTATCCATAGACAGCAATACTGACTGCACCGCCCGCATTCCGAACCAGGCGCCACTGCCCTTATCGCCTTGCGGAAATCCATGGCCGCCTAACATAAAGGACTCTCCAGCGACAGTAGCGAAACCACATGTTCCGGTTCCTGATACTATAACTGCGCCATCTGTACCGTTGTGAGCCCCCAGACAGGCAACAGATAAATCCGTAGTGAGATACTGCGAATGAAATGGTGACTCCCAGTCTGCGATCTGAGAAAAAAATGCGGGAATATTGACACCGGCCAAACCAAGGCCGGCAGGAATATTGTTAAGTTGCAGCCCACTAAGTTTTGGAATGTTTCGTTGCGCAGCTTCCAATGCTTTTAACGCAGATTCAACAATGGAGTTCTTAGCCTTCTGCAAACCATAAACCGGATTACCAGCACCGGCAACGCCTATACCCAGGATACTGTGGTAGTCGTCAATCAACACCGCTTTACATTTCGTTCCACCGCCGTCAATGCCCAGGTAAAGGCGTTCTGAATTGTAATACATATATCTCTCTTTATTAATCATCGGCACAGTTAATCTTCTGAAGGCGGCAAAACAAGCAGTGCATCTGCGACCGCCCGCTCACCGCTGCGATCCGAGGGCATGCCGGTCGCTTTTCCATTTACAATCATCACGCTTGAACCTCCACCATCCAGGTTGATTGCCCGGACGGCTCCTAAGTCAGAAAGTACCTGCGCCATTTCATATATGGTTAACCCAGCGCTTTTTGTTGGATCCCGACCGTAAGCGACTACAAAATATGCAGTCCCGTCAGGCGCTATGCCCACCGCGGTTCTTGGATGACGTTTATTTACCCAACCATCGAAAAATACTGCCCTCTTGCCTCTGGCAACCGGGTCGGATGCAATATCGTCTTTTTCATCCTGGCTTAGAACACCCTCTGCATGTAAGGGAGACCAACCCTCCTGCTGCCAAAGATCAACTGGTTTTGCCCCGTTCAATAGGAGCGTCGGCCCGCCGTTTATTAGCGATGTACCGGCGTCGATAGTTACCAGCTCACCATTACTGAACACCTCGAATTCCATTGTTGCGCTGTCGCTGCTGGCGGTGAACCTGGTTAAAGCCTGGCGTTTATCTCCGGTAGCAATAACTAAAAGATGCTTTTCAGGTAGTGCTTTTTTTTCAAAAGTTGAAACTGGTTTTATTTGCCCCGCATGATCGATATATGCCATTGCTGCCAAAGGTGATAAGTCTGGTAACTGACCATAATCAGAAGTAAGTACTACTATTTCATCCAGGCTGTGACACACGGTGTCGTGGGCTGATGAAACCAAAGACGCCTCTTTGTAAAATCCGCAGTTAAATACTTTGCCGGGCTCCCTGTTGATGCCATTTACAGGTAGTGAGCGACCCTCTGCCTGCAAGCGCAATTGAGTAGTTACATCAGGTAGCACTTCAAAACGTAATTGCGGTTCTTGTTGAATTAGCAATGCTGGACGATGGGCGACTGCTTCGCTGATTAGCTGACCATTAATAATCGCCAGACCAGCAGGGTCGCCAATGACCCCAAGTGCTTTTTTATAAACAAAAAAGCCACCGTTAACTCCTGCCACAGCAGATGTACGCGCCACCATTTCTGATACCACTTCGACCCCTTCAACCTGATCTTTAGCCAACTTCATCTGTACGCTTCCGCGAAACTTCTCGGGGATGACTTCCAGTACACTGAGCTGCTGGTTAGCAGGCGTTCCGGGGAAAGAAGAATGATGATGTATGGTGAATTTATTCGCATGCTCCCCCAGATCGTGCAGTACCTGCTGCGCCACCACGGGGTTTGCAAAACCACTTACTACTAATCTGTAACCAACATCAAAATTGTCTTTGCCAATGGCACCGGCGTTTTCTACCTCTGCCTCAAAGACACTGTCCTTGTTGGTATCTAGCACAGCATTGACTTGCACCATCTGGTGACTCGCGTCCTGCATTGAAGTCAGAGGCCCGGAAAGAACATACTGATCATTACCGCTAGAGTGGCTGAGTGAATAAAACACCAGACCGGGATGCAGTTGAATGCGATCCGATTCCGTCAGGCTGAATCCAGCTAAGCTGTCAGGCAATCCAAAGTCCTTCGCAAACACAGGAATCGCCGCCGCAAGTGCCAGCACAATAACTGCGGGCATTTTATAGAACATATCTACTCTCATCATCAGTGCAGAGGAGAACCAACTCTACTGCGAGAAAAAACGAAAATACAAACGCGGTTAAGAGGCAGCCTCTGCTCAACGCGTGTTGCATGATTCCGGAATCAGAAAAAACTTGCTAAAAATCCAGTTAAGTACCACCGCGGTACTTAATCTAGGCGAGCAGTTGAGTTAAGTCAATCGTTTTTATACCGTTTCGATACTTAAGTTTTCACATAAATGTCATAAGAGTTTGATTTTAAGGCAATTAAGTTTTAGAGAAGAAACGAGAGTCCAAAAATAAATACCGAAGCAATACTTAGATAGGAAGATTTACCTGTGGATTGTAAACCTCTCTGTTGCTAAATTAAGAAGACAAGGAAGGCAGCTAGTTTGCCGTAACAAGAGGATCTTCAATTGCATCACCAACCTCGTAACACGCCTATTTCCGGACTCGAGTCGGAACTTAACAGCAGCCATAAGCGGGTGCTGGAAATTATTCGCCGTAATAAAAAAGCGACTCGAGCACAAATTGCTAAAGAGACCGGGCTGTCTACCCAATCGCTGACGCGTCTAACCAAGCAACTGATGCAACTAGATCTTATTTCAGAGCATTCCAGAGTTGAAGGACATCGGGGCCAGCCTGCGATTTACCTTACCATCACAGAGAAGCGCTTTTGCTGTGTGGGTGTGGTGTTTGAACACGACCGCATAACCGTTGTACTGGATGACTTCAATTGTAAAAATATTCTGAAATTTACCGAACACGGTACTTTTTTATCTGCCGCCAGGGCTACAAAGTTAGCTCAAGACATGCTCGAAAAACTATTCGCAACCATCGAAGATTCGATCACAGTACTAGGTATTGGCGTCTCGATCTCCGGTTTTTTTATGAATATTGAAGGACAAATTTGTTCTCAACAGGACCCTGTCGGATGGTCACAAATTAATTTCCAGGCTATGTTCGCTGAGCGTTTCAATTGCCCCTGTTTTGTGGAAAATGATGGTAACGCAGCGTCTATCGGCTTTTCCCAAACCCAAGAGGGGGCAACATTTCAGAGTTTCTTCCTATTATTGTTCACGCTGGATGTTGGTGGTGGGTTTGTATTTAATGGGCAGTTAGTAGACGGAGCTTATGGGAACGCTGGGGAAATAGCGGCTTTGTTTAACTCAAATGCAAGTATGCCACGACCTACTATTGGTTCCTTGCAACAATATTACAGCGATGCGGCCGCGCAGCCGACAGATTATGGTGATATTGAAAAAGCCATTGCAAAAGGTGACCCAATCATCGAATCCTGGACGATGTCCTGTGTTGAATCGATGAAATACCCCTTGAAGGCAATTCAAAGTCTGTTGGATCCCGAAGCCATTATCTTTGCCGGCAGATTACCTGACGCGCTACAGAAAAAATTGTCGGAGAATATTCACATTGCCGCACCATCCTTTGGCGGCCTGACTGCACCCAAGCCCACAATCTACGTATCGGGAGGCAGCAATATACTGGAGCTTGGCGTGACTTCTATTCCCGCGTTTTACTTCTTCAATCGGTAACTGTGAGAAACCGTTTAGCAAGATTAACTAAACGTTCTCCGTCACCTTATCTAAACTGACTCACCCCATTTGCGCCTACAGTTTCCAGCCGCTACCGAACTAACACAACAAGCTCGACATCGCCTCACATGTACGGCCTCACCACAGCCAAACTCTCCAGCCCCCATTAAATCCCCTAGCAAAATTTAAAAACCACAAAAATATTGTTTCCCCGTAATAAAAAAACCTCTAAAACCGAAATAATAGCTCAAAAAATAGGCTTTATTACTTTTACAATCAGATAGTTACAACTTTTTCACCAAAAAATGGTGTAATTTTAATCTTAATGTCACATACTTTTAATTAAATACCGCTGCGGTAATAAATCACAATAGCTATAAAACAAATCTGTAGAGGAATACACGATGAAAGCATCTAATCCGTCCAGGATCCCTGCGTCACCACAGTTCAAGCCAACGTTATGTGCGTTGCTCGTCAGCCTTGCTTTTACGGCCGAGGCTCAAACGTCAAGCGAGAATCCAGTACAAGCTGATCAGGAGACGGTGGAAAAAATTAATGTGGTGGGTAGTCGCTTGCAAACCACAAAAGCCATTGCAACCAAACTGTCGACTGACAAGTTTGTCGATTCAATTAGTGAAGACGAGGCTGCATCATTTGCCGGCGAAAATGCCGCAGAGACACTTACTTCCCTCCCCGCGATTACTATCCAGGGGAACGGTGAAACGATTACAAACAGATTTGTTACCATTCGCGGTATCAATCCAGATTGGAACTTAACCACTTTAAACGATCTGAATGTTGCAACCCCCAATGCGAGCAGCCGTTCTCAGTATTTTGATCTGTTTCCAAGCAATCTGGCTAAGCGTATCGAGGTCTTCAAAACGTTCACCGCCAGTGACCAGGGTGGTTCCATCGGCGGGGTAACTAACTTTGTATCTCGCCGTGGTTCAGAGTTTGACAAACCGATATTCATCGCAACAGGAGGTGTCGGATTTGCTGAAATCGATGAATCTGTAGAAGACCGTAAGCTGCCGTTCAATATTGATTTAACCTATGCTTCTAAGTTAACAGAAAAGCTCGGCGTTTCCGTTTCTGCATCATATAATCAAAGGGCGCGCTCGCAACCATCGACTTTGCCGCGTTCACGCAGCACAACGATTGATGGCATTACCATTCCCCGTGAGTATAGATTAGCCTTCGAAACCACCGACATTGAACGCGTTAACCTCAGCACAACTGTTGATTATTTATTAGATGAATCCACCACGCTCTGGCTGGCTGCCGGGTTTAATAAAACTGAGTTTACCAAATACCATTACAAGTCTGACGAGCGGATCACGTCCGGGACCTACAGCATTGATCCAATCGATGAAAATACCGGTTATGTCACCGTCGATGAAAGCACCGAAGATGGCGTATACGGCGGCGCACACTTTGCCGAGATCGCCACCATTAACACTGATTCAGATATGGGGTTTATCCAGGCGGGATACGAAAAGCTCATTGGGGACCTGGGATTTTTAGAAGTAAAAGGTAGCTACTCTAAGGCAACGGAAAGCCGATTGGACCGTTATAGTCTCTTTTTCCATACTCCGGAACGGGCGACTTTTTTCTACGATAAATCCAACCCCAGTTTGCCAACCATTGGATTGGTAGAAACCGATGGACAGACCCTCGATACCTTTTATGCGCCCGAAAAATACCATCTGCAAAACGATCAGTATAATCCGCGCGAAACTGATGCTGACATGATTGACTTAGCATTAAACTACAGTTGGAACACAGGTAAAGTCGCGGACGGACTTGGCTTTAAGGTTGGTGCAAAATACACCACTTCTGATCGCAGCTACGATTACAATAAACACGAATACCGTACTACTGATGCGGGCGCTGAACAGTTTACCCTAGCGACTATCTATGTGGATCCGCCTAATGTGCCCTATCCCGGTATGAACTCAAACAGGCGCGCGATGTTTGGAGATCTCGGTTTACGTAACAGTTTAATCAGCTCTCACGTGTCGGATGCCAATTTGTTCACCCTGATGACCTCCGACAGCAATGACTACTCAAGTGACTACACGCTTGATGAGACCATCAGCAGTGCATATGCAAAAGCTGAGTACAATAGTGATGATTTTTTTGCCCACGCCGGCCTGCGATATGAGGACACTGACTATTCCGGAACAGGGTACCGTTTGGAAAACGGCGATTGGATAGCATCCTCTCTGAGTAATGATTACGCTAAACTGCTGCCCTCAGCTGGCATTAATTATCATCTAACGGATGATCTGCGGCTTAGCGCTACTTATAGCAAAACCATTGCTCGTCCAGACTATGTTGATCTTGCCCCTCTAGGCGAGGTGCTGGACTTGAGTGAAACGGGCGTGGGCTCGATTACTCGCTCTAATCCTGACTTAAAACCCCGCTCATCTAACAACTATGATGTTTATGCTGATTGGGTCATTACCGACGGGCTTATCTCCGCAGGCTATTTCTACAAAGATATTAAAGACGAAATCATCACACTGCGTGAGATGGACGAACTTACTATAGATGGTCAGGTCTATGACATGACGATTTCCCAGAAAGTGAACTCCCAAAGCGCACGTCTCTCCGGCTTCGAACTTAATGTAATGAAAGAGCTGACCTTTTTACCGGCTCCATGGGACAACCTGGGGGTAAATATTAACGGCACGCTGATGTCTGGTGATTTTAAAGTACCTGACTCTTCAAGCCGTCAGGACCCGGGCTTCCTGCTCACTCAACCAGAAAAACTGGCGAACGTAGCTGTTTACTATTCCGGTGAGCTTTTTGATGCCAGAATTATTTACTCCTATACCGGCGAAAAACCCGTTGGCTTTGATGTCGCCAATGAAGCCAATGATCTTATTCGCCTGTCCCGAACCGATTTGTCTGCAAAGGTCCGCTACTTTGTAAACGACAACCTGGAACTGTATGCATCAGGCACCAATTTAACTTCTGAAGATTTCACCGACGTAAGGCCAGACGGCGCTTTATACCGCTATCGTAATGAAGGCCGCAACTACAAAGTAGGTATTACCTATAAGTTCTGATTAACGACTACAAGCCGCATACTCCTTGCGGGTATGCGGCAGTATCAGTCTTGCCGCTGCTTTTACTTTTTTCACGCAGTAAGAGCAAGCGCGTCTGTATTAAGAGAGCTCAACTATGAACATAAAAAAGTTACCTGCTATTGCCGCCTTTTTAATGGGGCTGTTGCTTTTGGCAGGATGCGATTCCGATGACAGCAGTAGTGATATATCGCCGCCTGTAAAAGAGGAGCCGCCAACTGAAAGTAAGATGGCTTTGAAGATCATGGCGTTTAACATCCAGGCGGGTCGTAACGCCGATGGCGAGATAAACCTTGAATCTATTGCCAAATTAATTGAGCTTGCCGCCCCCGATATCGTTGCCTTACAGGAAGTCGACATGAACACCGACCGCAGTGGCGGTCTCGACATGGTCGCTATTTTGGCTAATCTGACCGGCTATGAAGCCAGCTTTGGTCCTGCTATGGAATACGACAATGGACATTACGGTAATGCACTGCTTAGTAAGACCTCTTTCGTTGAAACAACTACCCTTCAATTAGCGGAAGGTGGAGAGCCTCGCAGCGCAGCCAAGGGAACAATCACAATTCCCAGTGATATTCAGGTGGATTTATATAGTGCTCACTTTGATGCCTGGGAAAGACTTGCCCGCGTAGACTCAGCATATCAGCTTAACACCCTGGCAACTGACAATCAGCGTCCAGCTGTTCTGGCCGGCGATCTCAATGCTGTACTCGGCAGTGAAAGCATCAAGGTTCTAAGCCAAACCTGGCAATTATCGGATCCGGAGGGCACGAATCTGACTTTCCCGGCATCAAACCCCACCAAAAAAATTGATTATGTCGCATTTTATCCAAAGGATAGCTGGCGGGTGCTCAGCACTGAAGTTCTGGCCTTCCCCAATCTGTCCGACCATCGCCCTTATGTAGTGGAATTGGAATACCTCAATCAATAGCAATACTTTCGAGAACCTATAACTTCCTAAAAAGCTGAGTGTCAGTGGGAAATCCGTTAAGGAGAAGGAAATGAAGCGTTATCTGTTTATATTATTAGCCCTGTTTGGCTGCGTTAGCATTAATGCACAAGCCGGTGAACTGTCGATTACCAGTCTCAACATAGGAGCAGGTACAAAAGGTTTGAATTACCAGGGTCTTTGCACCCACAGTCAGTTTGGTAGCAACAATGATCTCACCATAGTGGGATTGCGTCGTTACCTGGGTCAGATAGCCGTGGATAATTACAGTTACGGTAGTGACCAAAGTCTTTTACTGCTACAAGAAGTAGATGTACTCACTCAACGCAACATTGGCTGGAATATGCCAGAATATTTTGCCAACCACCTCAACCAATATATGCAGTCTAACGGAATATATAATTGGCAATGGACCAGCCATTTTTCAGGTATTCCTTACCGTAATGGTCAGTATGGTATTGCCACACTTTCGAGCGCCTCTTTACAGAAGTCCACCACCCGTTTCCACCAGGTTAATGACGATCCACACAATCAAGTCTACCAGTCCGTCAAAGTTAACGCCGATGGTGAATGGTTTTGGGTGATTAATACACATTTTACAGCGGGCGATCCGCTGGTAGCACAGCAACAGCTTGATGAAGTACTCAATTATGTTGACACACTTGATCCGACGGTAAATGTCGTTATTGCCGGAGACTTCAATATTTACCGTGATGGATTACACAAGACGTTATGCCCTTCAGGAGGGTTATGTAATGGTGCTGACCACCAACAAGCCTACCAGGATATGGTTAATGCTTTAGATAACTCTGGATTTAGCGAGTTAGGCAGTTACGCGGGCGCTTGCTGGAACAACAATACATGCTCATTTAAAGCAACCGGAGCAAATTACGCTCGCATGGATTACATCTTCCTGCGTAGCGCGAACACCGCTTTCACCACAAGCCTGCAACTGGATCGACCATTCGTCGACAATAGCTGCTTGCTGACTGATCACTTTTCATTAAACGCAACCCTGAGCTGGTAATCACCAGCTCAGTAACGCATTGGGATGTAACAATGAAACGATTTTTGCTTTTACTCTTCCTAGCCGTAGCAAACTGTTCCTCAGCAATGGCTAAGCCACAACAAAACACAGAAGAAGCGAGGCAATTTCCACGAAATATTATTATGGTTATCGCAGATGGTATGGGCCCCGCCTATACCACGGCTTACCGCAACTTTTCTGATGATCCGAACACCGATATGGTTGAGCCGGTAATATTTGACGACATCTTTGTTGGAAATGCATCAACCTACCCGGCATCCGAGTCTGGGTATGTAACAGATTCCGCAGCCGCAGCGACCGCGCTAGCGACCGGTATAAAAACTTACAACGGTGCCATAGGCGTGGACGTCAACAAGCAACCCGTTGAATCAGTGCTACAACGCGCAAAAACCCTGGGTTTACGCACTGGCTTAGCCGTAACTTCTCAAATTAATCACGCCACTCCTGCCGCTTATATTGCGCATAATGAAAGCAGACAAAACTATCCGCAAATAGCGGATAGTTTTTTCGATAGCCGTGTCGATAATCAATTAATAGCTGATGTTATGCTGGGTGGTGGAACGCGGTACTTTAATCGAGAAGACAGGGATGTAACTGCTGAATTCATCAACGCCGGTTATGAGTTTGCAGAACAATACGATGATTTGTTAAAAATTGACGAGGGCAGTAATGTATTGGGTTTGTTCGCAGAAGTGGGATTACCACCTGCACTTGATGATCCCAAGGATGATCGTCTTGCGTTTTTAACCAAACACGCTATTCGCTTTTTAGAGAATCCCAACGGATTTTTTTTACTGGTAGAAGCAAGTCAGGTTGACTGGGCAGGTCATAGTAATGATATTGCCTCAGTGGTTGCCGAAATGGATGATCTCGCTCAAACGCTGGATTATCTCCAAAGCTATGTGGCAGCGCACCCCGACACGCTCGTGATATTAACCGCAGACCACAATACCGGAGGGTTAACGATTGGTGCCGACGGGGAATATCATTGGGACCCGGCCCCTTTGCACAGAATAAGCGCTTCTGTTACTGCTATTTCTAAGGACTTGGTTAAAGCCGCAGATGTTGAATCATATGTCAGCGATAAACTCGGCTTTACGTTAAATGCGCAAGAAACAGCTCAACTTGAGCAAGTTAAATTACTTTCTGTAGAGGAAGTAGAAAAAGTACTAAAATACATCATAGACAAGCGAACGAATACCGGCTGGACCACTACCGGACATACCGGCACAGACGTTGAAGTTTTCGCCTTTGGTAAACAGAGCCAGCTCTTTACAGGCCAGATTGACAACACCGATATTGCAAAGCATATTTTCGACTTACTGGACCGTCGAACTTCGTCGTAAAGAATAAGAAGGGACGCAATAGCGTCCCGCCGAAAAAAATTACATTTTTTAGTAGCATGGCGTCAGTTGCGAACTACCACCTTTTTGGCTGATTCTGCGTCAAGGACATAGGACCTCACGCAATCAGCGAAGGGATTAGGTTGATCATTTACTGGCGAAACGGAGTGGAATGGATACCCGCGTTCTCCTCAACGCGAAGTCGGTAACGCTGCGATACGCCTATAGCGGCTATTCAACCGCCAGGTTAGACGAACCGTAATATGTCTTCGTAGCGCCAGTACCTGGATTTACCCACGTATTTTGGTGGAGGAAGTTCCCCGCTCTTTACGTGTCTCCAAAGAGTGGTGGAGCTGATCGAAAGTAACATCATCAACTCGGTTGCGGTTAAAACAGTTTTTTGTTCAGAAGGATAGAGATCCGGCTTCATTTGTGGCTCCTTGAGACTACTTAATCCATTCTGGGGTTACCCGTTCTTTCTTATAGTAGTGGATTTGGAGCCGAAAAATTTTGCAGTCAATAAATAATTTTTAATCTACATGAAACCCCTTATTTCTAAGGGATTTATTTGTCATTTTTTCTCAATTCATGTACTTATTGGCAACATACAGCTTCGATTTACTGACTGCCTGCTCCTTTTTAGCGCAGACTTAAATACCACTTCTCCCATTTTTCCAAAGCCGCTCGTTTTTCCGGTAAATATTCCCAGCGATCATAGTGTTTACTTGATGTATCACCAAACGCGTGATTTTGGATACGATCTCTGATTTCTTTCGACAAGCCGATCGAGCCCATCAATGTTTTAACAGTGCGTCTGATATCGCGAGGGGTAAAGTGAGCAAAATCGTTAGCAGCGCAAAACCGGCTGATGGCCGTACTTAGCGAGTCTGTTCGATAATGCTCAGTGAGATTTGTCCCTTTGTAGATCAAAAAGTCAGCGTCGTAGTTAAGGCTCCGCTCGTAGAACCACTGAACAATACTCAATGCACTATTCGTAAGAGGGATAAGATGGCTAGTCTTGTTCTTGCTGTAATTCTCACTGACTTCGATCAAGCTGTAGCCAAAGTCCACACATCCCGGCTTTAAAGTGACAATTTCATAAGGACGCTGCCCACCCGTAAAAATGCAAAGCTTAATAATGTTCGCTGACCACATGCTGATGCCCGAACATCTATCGAGTAACTCCAGTAGTTTTTTGAGTTCCAATTTATCCAGATGCCGGTTACCCACGCGCTCCGCTCCCCCTTGTCTGGGGACACCAGCGACCGGATTACCCTGTAACGCAAATAATACCGACGTATGTTGTTTTGCCGGATCTTTGTCGTGCTTCAAGCCATTTCGAAACGCGGTGTGCAAGTAAGATCTTACTCTGTTCGCTTGGGTGTCAGCGCCTCTGTCAATCATTTTTGCTAGTACTTGAATGATCTGAGTATCTGTAACGGTAGCTGCTTTCTGTTCCGGGGAAATTAGAGGATAAACATCTTTCTCAATGGACGCTAATACCCGATGCCATGTTCGTTTTCCCTCTACTTGCATTGTGGTAATGTATGAATCAATCAACTGACCGAAACTCCCACTCCGCAATTGGTCTGCCTCCAATCTTTTCAGCGTTTCCTGCTTATCCCTTTCGTTACTCAGATGTTCTTTTACATTGATACCTCGCTTTGCCAAAGCGCCATATTCCAAGGCTACTTGACGCGCTTGAGCCAACGTGATTCCACCACGCCCATTCTTGGAATATGTACCAATAACACTATAACTTCGTTTCCCAGCTACTTTCTGAATATAACGAAATGTCGCAGAACCCGTAGTACTTACCTGGAGCACCAATGTACCCATTCCACGAATTAAATCGTTGCAAACAACCGTAATATCCTGCTGACGGTGTTTAGAATTACCTGTTTTGAAAGCGCGTATTGCCGCTTCAATATGTTGAGCTTTTTCTATCACTACTACCGCCTCAGCAACTTGGGGGAAACAGATCCACCGCCAACTTTCGATTACTGGCTTTTCCGATGAAGAGTCCCTTGAAGAGGCTTAACTATAGCACTGAAGAAGATAGAGAGATAGTTTTTGAAATTCAATGAAATGAATTCGCAACGGTATGATGTTGATATTAAGCGCTTTATCCTATATTTTTAAGATTTTTTACTCCACCTGAGCTTACGACTCATAATCGGCAGGTCCCCTGTTCAAGTCAGGGTGGGGCCACCATTTTTTACTATTAATAATCAGCAAGTTAAAATATTTTTCAGGATCTTCAACGTTTCACGTGATTTCCTGTCGCACATTTATCGCACATCATTGGTGGATGTACACAACCATGTGCAAATGAATTCAAGCTTAGGTTAATACTTAACGCGAGATTGGTACCAGCCCGTCTATATTTATCTGCTTTCCCCCCGATGGAATACATTGTGTTGCAGTTCATAGAATTAGTCTCCACGCTTCCCACTCATCCGGATAACTGAAAATGTAGGATAAACAGGTCTTAATCTGGTATCGTAGTTTTCATTAACTGCTTGTAACTCGTGACAAAATACCAGGGCCTGTTGTTTTGCAACTGTGATAATAACTTTCAAGGAGTAGATCCCTAATCTTCCTCCCTTGATGAGTGGTGCACGTGTTATCTGGACTGAGGGTAATTAATGGCTGGTTTTTCTTCGAAAATATCCCATAAACGCTTTTACGAACGAAAGAGCGAACACACCAACCCCTCATTTCCCGCAGAAGTTTCAGGCCCGGACAGAGCTTCCTTGAACAACACAATTACTTTTCAGTGTGAGAGTGATCGAGGTCGCATAATAAATTCTGCTGCCGTACGCCGTCTGCAGCAAAAAACTCAAGTATTTCCACTGGAACGCAACGCTGCAGTAAGAAGCCGTCTTACTCACAGTTTGGAAGTGATGCAGGTGGGGCGCTTCATTGCACGGAAACTGATAACGCTACTGCAAACGGAGCCGCTATATTCGCAGGATATTGAAGGACTTGAGCAGGCATTGGAAAGCCTCGTGGAAATGTCGTGCTTAATGCATGATGTGGGCAATCCTCCTTTTGGTCACTTCGGTGAAAGAGCCATTCAGGATTGGTTTGATAGCGCTATAGTAGCGTGCAGCAAGAAGGCTCTCAAAGCAGCGGATGAGGAAGGAAGCGAAGATGAGCATGCGTCAGAGCCCGAGTCACTCTCAAAGGCGTTGCTGAATGACATTATTCATTTTGAGGGGAACGCTCAGGGTATAAGGCTGATAACACATCTTCAGAAACTGAATCTTACCAAAACTCAAATTGCTTCGGTGCTGAAATATACACGCTGCGGAAACGAGAAGGAGCCGGAAGAAAAGTCGGAGCCCCATTATTACAAACGCAAAAAAGTCGGTTTTTATTACAGTGAGAAAATACCGATTGACAAGATACTTAGCTTTCACAAGCTGAAGCAATGGCATCGTCATCCCATAGCTTACATAATGGAGGCTGCTGATGACATTTCATACTGTATCGCCGATTTAGAAGATGCTGTCGACAAAAATTTGATGACATTCGGTCAGCTTCAGGTTTTGCTTAATGAAAATTTCCGAAAGCACTATGAAGCCTGCGACACGGACTGTACCTGCTCAACTGTGAAAGTCGGCTGGAAAGAGGTACCAGAATGCAAAGCCATGGAAACTTTACTAGGCAGTAGCAAGAATTGGTCTAACTATGACAAGGAGGATGCTTCTCAATTCTTTGTTGCCATGCGGGCGAATTTCGTAAGTGCACTTGTCTCCCATGCGGCCGATACACTCTTCCAGCATCTCCCTCGGATTCTGGAGGGCAGCTACGATAAACATGTGCTTGAAGATGATTCCGCTTATGGTCGTCTGGCGAAAGCCATGAAAGATACTGCCTTTAAGCATGTGTTTTGCCACCCAGAAGTAGAAGCGAATGAACTCAAGGGTTATACGGTCATAACAGGACTGCTGGACAGGTATAGGCCCCTGCTCGAAGCGACCAGAGAAACATTTGAAAAAGCCCTGAATAACGATAAAAAGGTTCCGGTGCTTCTCTCCCGAATGTGCAAGAAATTACCTCAGAAGCATCTGCGTGCGTATCGGGAAGCATTGGCGCCGGAGCAGAAAAATATACAACGGTTTGATTCGGAGCGGGTGATGGAATACTACTATCGCTGTCGTCTCATCCAAGATCTGGTCAGTGGAATGACTGACCAGTATGCCCTTGACGAATACCGCGAGCTGATGGCGCTGGAGACGTTTTAACCGCCTAATGCATGACATGATGCTAAAAAGTTGAAGTTGATTTATTCAAGGCTTCCATTAGCATCGCCGCTTAATAGGGGGAACAGTAAATTGAATTTTGGTACCACATATCCCGCATCTCCTGCGTTGATGACGTACTGAAAAGGATGCCGCGGAACAAAATTGCCCCCGTTTTCGGTTGATATGTCAGGTATTGGGAGAGGCGACGGGATTTGGTGCATCCCCGAAACGAAAGTGGGCGGCAGCCTGATTCAGCTCGCCGCCCGTCTATATTGCCGCTATCGCCGGCCCTAAAGCTTACCGCTCATCACCTCTTCTGCAGTGACCATACGGTTGTTAACAGAGCTTGTCCACTGACCCCAAACCTCTGAATTGAAGCCATCGCCATTAGCACCAAGGTGTTGCAGGCGGCGCTTATCGTCATCTGTCAGAACCTGTTTTGGCAGTGGCTCCAGATTGCGCACATCGTCAGCGGTAAGGCCGAGCTTTTCACCTACGCGGTTGCCATAGTCGTCGTGCACCAATAAGAAGTGCCAGAGCATGCGCTCCTGAACATCCCTTTCGCACTGACTGAGCATGTTGCCCATGTTGTTGACCAGATCGTCGCGCTCCCAGTCCATCATTGTTTCGTAGCGAGCTCGCGCTTGTTGGTAGTCGTTGCGGCGCTCCAGCACACTGCGTGTTAGCCGGCCGGTAATTTCCGGGGGCTGGAATGGCTGCTCGTGCTGCGCCTCGTTCAGTCCGTTGTGAATTGATGGCTCGTAGTTTACGTGGGGGTTTTGCTCTGGAGCCATATCACGGTAATAGGAGCCTTGGCCGCCGGTCTGGTTGGTTTGCTGACGTGCGTTCTTGGGCTGGTTCACCGGTAACTGCAGGTAGTTGGCGCCCAGGCGGTAACGTTGGGTATCGGAATAGGAAAAGGTTCGGCCGACGAGCATTTTATCGTCAGAGAAATCCAACCCATCCACCAGCACGCCAGTTCCCATTGCGATTTGCTCATTCTCATTGAAGAAATCTTTTACGTTGCGATTCAGCGTCATCACGCCGACGTGACGTAGAGGAAAGTCGCGCTCGGGCCAGACCTTGGTGTCATCCAGCGGGTCCCATTCCAATTCGGGATGCTCATGGTCTTCCATGATCTGCACGTACATATCCCATTGCGGATATTCACCGCGCTCTATGGCTTCGTACAAGTCTTTAGAGGCATGCCCCAAATCCTGCCCCTGCAGTTTTGCAGCTTCCATATCCGTCAAACTGGCAATGCCACATTTTGGGTGGAAGTGATATTTCACCAGAAACGTCTCGCCTTGTTCGTTCACCATTTTATAGGTATTTACCCCAAAGCCTTCCATGTGCCGGTAGGTGGCGGGAATTCCGCGCGGGCTGAACAAATGCGTGAGCATATGCATAGATTCGGGTGTCTGGCTCATGAAATCAAAAATCCGGTTTGGTTCCTGCCGGAACGTCACCGGATCGGGCTTCAGTGCATGAATGACATCGGGGAATTTAATGGCGTCGCGGATAAAGAAAATCGACAGGTTATTGCCGACTAAATCCCAGTTACCGTCCTCGGTATAGAACTTCACAGCAAAACCGCGAGGATCCCGTGCTGCTTCCGAAGAATCTCGCCCGCCTATCACTGTGGAAAAGCGAATGGCCAGGTCGGTCTTCTTGCCCGCATCCTGAAACAGCTTGGCGCGGGTATATTTGGAGGCGGGCTCGTCTCCTATTTTACCGGTGACTTCGAGCTCACCGTAGGCAACAAAGCCGCGGGCGTGTACGACCCGCTCAGGAATACGTTCGCGGTCAAAATGGCTGATTTTCTCCAGAAAATGATAGTTCTCCAGCGTGGCCGGCCCACGGCTACCTACGGTGCGCTGTGACTGGTTATTTGTGACTGGGTGGCCTTGGCGAGTGGTTAACACTCTGTTAGCCGGACGTTTGTCCTGTTCTTTCATAGTGATAATCCTTCAGAAGATAATATTTCGAATCGTACGGGTGGCTAACCCGACAGTAATCACACTGGAACCTCTCCAGCCAGTGCTGTCGTGCTTAACCCCAACTCGGGAAATGATGGGTCCGCTCCGTGCTCCAACAATAAATCTATCATGTCCGCCCGATCAAACATTGCAGCAAACATTATAGGGGTTTTGCCGCCGGGAATGCGACCATTGGCATCGGCGCCATGCTGAAGAAGAAGGCGCGCCATGGCGATGTCGCCCTTAAAAGCGGCGCCCGCCAAAGGCGTTTGGCAGCGATCGTTGGCAAGCTCAGGATCTGCGCCGTGTTTCAAAAGAAGGTCGGCCATTTCCGCGTGGCCGTGATAGCTTGCCAGCATCAGCAGGCTGTCGCCCTTACTATCTCGCAGGTTGGGTACCAGCCCCATAGCCAACAAGCCTTTGATACGTGCCGTTTCGCCCGCGCGCACCACCTGAAACAGTTCCTCTACCAGCGCATGAGTTTCGGCATCGAGCGCTTGAGGGGGTGAAGCTGGCCTTTCCTGAACACTCATATTTTCTCCGTGGGAAGCTATCTCTGTTCGCAAATAGAACCGTGAGCCACCGAGCCTCTCGGCTACGCTGACACTAAACTCGTTCAGTACCATTGGGTACTCTATGCCGTTGTCGGCAATTATCCTGTGTACGGGTGATCGAATGTTCTTGATTAATTATAGTGTCAATCTGTTTAGTGCGCCCGTGGTCTGTCCGGTAGCACGAAATCCGTAGATTTGCTCTATAAGCATGAAACTGCAGTTGCCTGTCTTCTACTAAATAGCTGTTCGTAAGTGTGCTACACATGAAAAGAGCTGGTGCTAGTTCAGGAGATAGGTAATGGTGATGTCGCATTCAATCGTGTTTACGATATCCTTGATCGTTATATCGCGTTTCTTCTAAAGGACTTCTTACGCTAAAGTATGTTCCGAAGCTAATAGATGTGAGAAACTTAAAGCTGCTCTAACCTTAAAAATTCGCCTAAACATGGTCGTGCCGACACGAGCATAATCTGGAAAAAGCGTTGTTCGTATAGGAGCAACCGCTATTTTATAACCCCGATGAAGGGCGCGGTGGAAAAGCCGTTTGCCGCTCAATATTCGAAATCAGTTTGTGACAACACGCTATGATGATGGACAGAACTGTTCTAATGGCCCAGGAGTAACAGAACGTGACAAAAAACATCCCCATGGCAGAGTCACAGAAGACTAGCGAAGACAAAGCCACCTATCAAAAAGTCGGTTTACTATTGGGGCCGGCAGTTTTCTTACTGATTGCAATACTGCCTGCACCAGGAGATCTTAGTCAATCGGCGTGGTTTACCGCTGCTGTCGCGACCTGGATGGCGATATGGTGGTCGACCGAGGCAGTTCATGTGGCAGTAACCGCTTTACTGCCGTTAGTGGTATTTGCACCATTGGGTATATTACCGATTAAAGCTGCCGCGGCCCCCTACGCTAACCCCACCATTTATCTTTTTCTGGGTGGCTTTATCATTGCCGCGGCGTTGCAAAAGGCGGATCTGCACCGTCGTATTGCCTATTTTATCTTGAGTTATGTTAGCCGTTCGGCGCGCTCTATTATCTTGGGGTTTATGATTGTTAGCGCGCTGCTTAGTATGTGGATGACTAATACCTCTACCACTATGATGCTGTTGCCTATTGCTTTATCTATTGTCTCTACACTTGACGGTGAAACGGGCAATTTTTCGGCTCGTGAACGTAAACATTTTCAAATCGCGCTACTGCTGGGAATTGCTTACGCCGCTACTATTGGCGGAATGTCTACCCTGGTGGGAACACCTCCCAATGCCTTTCTTGTTGGCTTTATGAGTGAAACCTATGGTGTGCAACTGGATTTTGCCAAGTGGATGCTTATCGGCATACCACTAAGTGTTACGTTGTTGCCTATTGCGTGGATAGTGCTTACCCGGTGGATCTATCCGGTATCATTTGTTACACCTTCCAGTGCAAGGAGCGAACTCGAACAGCAACGTAAAGCATTAGGCCCAATCCGGAGTGAGGAATGGCGTGTAGGTATTGTCTTTGCATTGGTCGCCATGGCGTGGATGACCCGCCCATTATTTGCTCGCTGGCTGAACATTGATGGCGTTTCTGATGCCGGCATCGCGATGTTGGCAGCAGTGTCGCTCTTTATTATTCCTAACGGAAAATCTACCGGCTCCCTGATGGAATGGTCAAATATGAAAGATATACCTTGGGGCATCCTGATCTTGTTCGGTGGCGGTCTGAGTCTGGCAGCAGCAGTTTCTACGTCGGGGCTGGCACAATGGCTAGGCGAAGGATTGCTTAATATTGACGCTTTCGGCGTGGTGATACTGGTGTTATGTGCTACTACACTCGTGATATTTCTCACCGAATTAACCAGTAATCTGGCTACGGCTGCGACATTTCTGCCGGTAGTGGCAGTGATTGCACTGGAAATGGGGGGAACACCGATGACGCTTATTCTCCCTGTGACGCTGGCCGCGAGTTGCGCATTTATGCTGCCGGTGGCAACACCGCCCAATGCTATCGTGTTTTCTTCTGGTTACATCAGTATTCCCCAAATGGTCAAAGCCGGATTCATGCTTAACCTTATCAGTATTGTGCTGGTTACCGCGATTGCTGTGTGGTTAGCACCACTGGTATTCTAGCTTTTGACAAGGCTATTCCCCCTACCCTTTCTACTATCAGTGGGTATACTTTAGGACAGGATACCCCTCTTCATCTGTCAAGAATCTAAAGGCTCTAACAAGACGCAGCCAATGTGCATAGCATCGCCTCACTAAGCAGAGATATCTCGCAAGCGTATAGGCTCGGCTGCTCTTTCTACAGCTTGATAGATTGAAAGAACTTTGCGATATGGTGTTATGGCTCCTCAGCAAGAAAGCGCCTTTTATCAGTCCAGCAACTGTTTGCTTTTAGTATTTCCGCCTCGTGAATTTTCGAAGTACTAGAAGTTAATGAAAGGGAGTTTCATCGCTATTTCGGCTACATAAATAGTGCCTTGATGACCTTCGCGTCCTTTGAAGGGCTTCGCTCAAAGAAACGCGTGTAGTCACGGGTAAACTGAGAGTGACTCTCGTAACCGACTTCATAACTGACTGCTCCCGCACTGCTGTCAGTTTCCACTAGCAACCGGCGGGCCTCGAGCAAGCGCATTTGCTTTTGATACTGGATTGGGGTTAATGATGTCACAGATTTGAATTTTCTAAAAAAAGACGGTTCACTCATTCCAGCGATTTCAGCTAGCTCGGGCACTGTAATTGCCTCTTTAAAGTGAGCCCGTATCCATTTAATTGACGTGTGGACTTGTTTAAGTGTCGTCCCCTGAATGGCTATGTCTCTCAGTACAGCGCCTTGTGCTCCTAACAAGGTAAGGTACAACAGTTCTTTTTCGTACAGGGGCGCAAGGAAAGCTATCATCTCGGGCCTTTGCGTTAGTTTTAATAACCTAAGCCATACATCTAACAGTTCGCTGGTCATGTTACCTATGCCATAGCCCTTGGAAGCGGACGGAATGGAATGAGGTTGAAAGCCTTCCAGTATTTCACCCAGCACTGCGGAGCTGATCGTCAGGGCGATGGCCATATAGGGTTCGCCGGAAGAAGTATCGGGAAACACTTCTCCTGTGGCCGGTAGATCTACTGACATCACAAAATAGGTTGAAGGTGAGTAATGGAAAACATCGCCCCCCACGTTCAGCCGCTTACTGCCCTGAATGACAAGATTAATCATCGGCTCGTATAGGCCAGAAAGCTTATGTTCAGGTATTTTTCCTTTGACAACGGCTATCCTTGGGATGCCAGTATCCGTTTTCCCCGATGTCGCAATGTCGCCAACTATTGAAATTAGCTCGTTTAACTTTGATTTCATCAATGTGACAGTATTAGGCAAAAGAATGATAGTTGCAGGATAACGTATTAACGCTCGCCAACGTTATATTAATTACCGTTGATTACGGTTAAATGTTGGAGAATAAAATGGGTATTGCAATGGTTACGGGTTCCAGCAGAGGAATAGGCAAAAGTGCAGCGTTAGAAATCGCTGCGAAAGGTCATGATGTTATTGTGACCTATAAGTCTAATTTGGAAGCAGCAAACGTTGTAGTAGAAGCAATTGGTAAGGCCGGAGCAACCGCGGCAGCAATGCCGCTTGATTTAACAGATGTTAAGTCATTTAGCAGTTTTAAAGAATCGCTAAAGACGCTGTTGAAAGAAAAATGGCGCGTTGACAGTTTTGAATTTCTTATCAATAACGCGGGCGTGGGTGGGTTCAGTCTTTATAGCGACGTTACGGAGGACTATTTTGAAACCATGTATTTAACCCATTTTAAAGGGCCTTATTTTTTCACTCAAACACTCCTGCCGATGATTAATGATAATGGCGCAATCGTAAACCTTAGCAGCGCCACGACCCGAGTCATCTTTGAAGGCACCTCCACATATGCGTCGTTTAAAGGAGCGGTGGATGTGTGGACGCGTTGTCTTGCAAAGGAATATGGCAGTCGGGGAATTCGCGCTAATTCAGTCTCACCTGGTGCAATTGCTACCGATTTGACTGACCTGGACGCCAGCCCTGAATTTAAAAAGCTGCTTACTGAACAGACGGCGCTTGGTCGGATTGGGCGCCCAGGTGATGTAGGTAAATTAATTGCCGCTCTGATTTCACCAGACACTCACTGGGTTAATGCACAACGCATAGAGGTTGCCGGCGGTTTTAATGTCTAGGAGGTTAGCATGTTAGATCATATTTTCATTAATACACCGGATATTGCGCGAGCAATATCCTTCTACAAAAAGGCGCTTAGCCCTCTTGGAATACATTTTAAACTGAAATATGACGGTGCTGAAGGGCCACCAGATCATCCGGATTTACATGGCTTTGGCAGTGAAAACCGTGTTTATTTTTGGCTACGAGAAGGCATTGCGGTTCCTGATATGATTCACATCGGATTTGTCGCCAGGAGCGAAAAGGAAGTCAAGGCTTTTCATCAAGCAGCGACGGCAGCAGGTGCCCGGAGTATCGAGCCCCCAGGACCTCGACTGCATTACGATCCAAGATATTACGCCGCAAAGGTCTGTGATCTTGATGGTTATACTATTGAAGCAGTTTATAAAAGTTGGCAGCACACATCATGAAAACGATATTGATTTACGGAGCCTACGGTTATACAGGTGCTATGATAACCGAGCAGCTTAGCATCTTAGGGCAGAACATTATTGTGGCTGGTCGTGACGAAAGTAAGCTGAACGTAATTAAAGAAAAGTTTAATGTGCCGTCGAAGGTTTTCTCCTTGGGCAGTGAACACGAGCTTGCCAGAATTTTAAAAGATATCGATATTATTATTAATTGCGCTGGCCCCTTCAATCGAACGGTCAGGCCATTGATGAGGGCGGCAATCAAGAACAACACTCACTATCTGGATATTTCAGCAGAACTGGACAGCTATTACCTGGCCGAAGCGTTGGATGAGGAGGCCAAAGCCGCCGGTGTACTGCTCATGCCAGGTTGTGGCGGCAGTGTTGCCATGATTGGCTGCCTGACTGCCTTTGCAAAAAAGCAGATGCCAAACCCTGTAGAAGCTCGTGTTGCATTACATGTTTCAGGCAGTATGTCACGCGGCTCAGCAATCAGCGCCAGCGACTATTTAACGCCGACATTAATTGTTCGGCATGCGCACGAACTGACGGAAACGGAAGACTCAGTTACTAGGACCTTCAATTTTGGTAAGGGGATGGTAGATTGTGTTCCTGTATCTTTACCGGAAGTCATTACATTATGGGCACAGAACCGTATTGCAGACATTTCCACCTATGTTCACGTTTCTGGTGAGGCATTTCCAACGGGCGATTTATCTTCGCTTCCGGCGGGGCCCACTGAACAGGAACGTGAAAATAATCGGTATCAAGCTGCTGTTCAGTTGACTGATGTTGATGGCAACGAAGTTCATGCGATGCTGGATACGCTTAACGGATACTCAGTTACGCCAAGAGCAGCAGCTCTAGCGGTTAAAAATATTGCCAATGGCAATGTTAAAGCAGGGTTTCGCACGCCATCTGAAATGTTTGGTAGTAGTTTCATACTTAATATTCCCACCACGACAATGGAGTTAATATCTTGACCGACGAAGTAAACTTGCCTCGATGCACGTGGGCCGCGGGTAGCGACTTGATGAAACACTATCACGACACCGAATGGGGCGTACCAGTGAGAGACAGTCGATTATTGTGGGAAACGTTAATGTTGGAGGGTTTTCAAGCAGGTTTATCCTGGGAAATCATCTTACGAAAACGGGAAGCCTTTCGCGAAGCATTCGAAGGGTTCGATCCTAAAAAGGTGGCGAGTTTTGATGAACCGAAAGTTGAATCGCTTATGAACAATTCAAAAATAGTGCGCTCAAGAGCCAAAATTGAAGCGACCATTCAGGGCGCAAAAATCTTCAACAATATGCAGGCATCAGGTGAAGATTTTTCCACTTACTGTTGGTCTTTTACGAACGGCAAGGTGATTCTAGGGAGTTTTCTAAATACACAAACGGAACTCTCTGGCGTTATTTCTAAGTCGATGAAAAAACGTGGTTTCAAATTTGTGGGTCCCACTATCGTTTATGCCTGGATGCAGGCGGTAGGTATTACCAACGACCATAGCGACACTTGCTTTAGAAGACAGGTCGGCTAAGCCACGACAAGGAGAGACCGCGGATGCTTTTTAAACGATAAGTGAGATTTTCTTAGCCGAACTTCTGGAGCAAGGGATTAAGGATGCTCCGGCAGAGCCATCAGGGATGATTTTAGGGCGTTTCGGATGAGAAAGTTTTGCTTACTTTTCAACTGCGATGAAGTTTTAACCACTCTTACCCTGTAAACCCAAATATTCAAGTTTCATGTGTAAGTGGCTGGATATCATACTAGTATCCGGTCACTGTACATGAACTGGCTTTTGGCCGCTTTCCAGGTCCTTATTATAATGTCCCTTTTTTTCAATTGATGCCGGGCGCAGCAGGCGATAGAAATAGTCTGGCCCTCACTTCTTCAGCCCGTTTATAACTGCAAGCCAAAACTCACACCTTCAATCACAGTCCCAACGACTCCTCTGCACCTAATTGTCAGCTTCGCACAAACAGGCAGCAGAGATATTCCACCGGATTTGCACTGACGCTGCGGCCATTATTAAAGTTATCCAACACTTTGGTGATAGTCAATGAGATGAACGGACAAACACCAGGGGCACGACTGGGCAATGAGTACAGCAACAAACATTGCCAGGAATTTATCTTTTAACTATTTTTTTGACACACAAACTCAATATTGTTCCCTTCGGGATCTAAAACATAAGCCGCATAATAATTATTATGATAATGCTGTCTTATCCCAGGCAAACCGTTGTCTTTCCCCCCACTTTCTAAAGCCAGCCTGAAGAGTTCGTTGACTTGTTCATGGGATTTTGCTGTAAAAGCAATATGTAAAGAGGCCTTAGTCTCAGCATTATCGTGGATCCAGAAGCATGGATAATCATCTACTCCAAAGCCACAGCGCATCCCACCGTGTTTGTTGTGCTCGGGAGGAATATCCACTACAACAGACATTCCTAATCCTTTAAGGGTATGCTCGTAAAATGCTTTGACTGATGGACCATCAGCCACAGGAATTTCAATATGATCTAGTAAACTCATAACAGGTAAACCTTCATATTTGTGACGCTCCCCCATCTACGAATAATTCCACGCCGTTTATATAACTGGCTGAATCACTAGCTAGAAAAGCAACAACTGAGGCAATTTCTGCAGGCTCTCCGATTCTGCCGATCGGGCTCTTATCCGTTAAATAAGCTAAACCAGCCTCGACATTTTCTCCAAATGCTTCTTTGAGAGAATCAGTGTTTGTCGGGCCGGGGCTTACTATGTTGATGCGAATGCCTTTCCCTTTCAGCTCGCTTACCCAGGAACGCACCATGTTTCTTACTGCTGCTTTCGTTCCACCATAGATACTCATAGTGGCGCCAGGATCAATTGAGGCAGATGAGCCAATAATAATCACACTCGCAGACTCACCAAAAATGGGCAGAGCTTCCTGAAGGGTAAATACCACTCCCTTTACATTGGTAGAAAATTGTTTGTCGATTTGCTCCTCTGTGATTTGCCCCAAAGGTGCGTGCTCCCCTCCCCCGGCATTTGCTACTAATATGTCTAACTGACCAAATTGCTCATGAATTTTTGCATAGAGATTATTTAAGCTACTTTGCGAAGTAACATCAGATACAATGCCGATGACGCCATTCCCGAGTTTCTGAACGGCCTCGTCTAGCGCGCCTTGCCTTCTTCCAGTGATTACTACCTTCAGGCCATTTTCTGACAAATGTTTTGCGATAGCAAAACCGATCCCGCTACTCGCGCCCGTTACAAGCGCTATTTTTCCATTAATACTTAACATTACAAACCTATTGTAGTGATCACTAAAGATAACTATAGTAGTCACTACAATAGCAAGTGTCAACGTTCATTTTTTGGGCGAAAAATCACTTAATCGTGTAAATCGTTGGCGCTGCAGAAACATGGTAACATTTGACGATGCGGAGATAATCTGACACCTCTTTACGCCTTCTGGGTAAAGAAGTCCGCTGTGAAAAATTAGAAATAGGCAAGATTATGATAACCCCAAAATCCCATCCTCAAGAAAGCGTGCGGAAAAGTGAAAGGCAAGGCTCGAGAAGAATCTTTGATAAAGAGAAAGGGACTTTAATAGCGAAGGATTTATTTCACCAGCGCGGCTTTGATGCTGTTGGTATAGCTGAACTTACCCGGACGCTGGGAATTAATCCACCAAGCCTCTACGCAGCATATGGTAGTAAAGTGAATCTTTTTGAGATGTGTCTCGAAGCCTATATTGCTGAAGGGAATTTACCAGCAGACGAAATACTGTCAGATGGAAGAGATACTGTTGAAGCACTGAGTGAACTTATTCAACGTGCTGCAGAACTGTATACGCAGTCGGACTTAAAAAAAGGATGTATGGTAGCAGAGGGGCTGAGGGCTGATGATAACAAGGCTCGAGCGGTTTCCAATAAGTATTTGGAGCTATCCAGAATATACATTAAAGACTTCGTTCTTCAGCAATATCCGGATAAAGCGGATTTTCTTGCTGATTACATAGTGGTAACACTTCAGGGATTATCTGCAGCCGCATTTTCTGGCTTGCCGAAAGCGAGAGCGTTAGCTGTAGCTAGTGCCACGGGGAAGTCAGTTTCGTACCTTTTGAGCTAAATAGTTGATGCAAGACTCGACAACTTTCCATTAGCTTTATTTTTCAACCAAGTGCTAAAGTTTTAGTTAAATAGGTTGATATAGAGATATTTATTCTTCAATTGAGGCTGTCAGAGCATCAGGGCAAGTATGAATGAATAAAAATTCAGCAGTCTTTCATCTTATCAATTGTGAAATATTTAAGGTTATATGTCGAAAGCCTTTCTCTTTGCGGGCGCCAACACATTTCACCCACTCGCGTTTATACTAGCGCATTTTATTTCATACCCAAGATTAAGTTTTGTTAGGTAATATCTCCGCCCGAAAATAGTTGTATTGTGACAAGGATGTGTCTCAGTTTCCCCACGTCCTTCTATCAATACTTCACTTAAAAATTGACAGTATCACCATGTTGAAATTAATTGGTTTTTTGTTAGCGACCTCAGTTGAATTACTGACAGCCTGTAGTGAAGTTAGCATCCCCGAGATGGTTGAAGTCAATAAAAATAAGCTCCTTAGATTATCGCATTAGTTTTTTAACCAAGTACATGTACTGCTAAATCCGATTTCTAAATTAATCATATAACTCTCATAAGGAAATGTTCATGAAGCGTTGTCTTGCTTCCATTATACCTGTAATTCTTTTGTCTGGATGTGTCAGCACATCAGATTTAACCGGTAGTACTGGTACTTCCAACTCGCCTCTTTATACAAACTTACAGCAACATAATCTTGATGGCGCAATCTCTTTTGCTCAGACAGAATCAGGATTCGACCCTGAAAAGAAAAGCGTTGATGACCAACTTTGGGCAATGCAAGCTGGTTTGCTATACCGCATGAAGGGTGACTTTGCCTCCAGCACTAATTATTTCGATATGATCGAAGATGTGATGTATAGCGAAGATACAGAAAACGTACTTGAGTCAGGAGGCGAGCAAATAGGTTCGATGCTGACTAATGATACGTTCCTGGATTACGAACAAACACTTTACGATGCCGTAATGGTAAACACATATAAGGCTATCAATTTCGAGGCCCTAGGCGACATTGCCAATGCTCGTGTGGAATGGAACCGTTCTGATGACCGCCAGCGTCGAGCCGCAGAGTTTTTTGCAAAGCAGATTAACAAGTCTAAGGAAGAGCTGGAAAATCAAAAAGATGACGAGGATGCGGAAGCTAGCGATATAGATAAAAGCGTTGCTAGCGCCAATGATTTGTTGGCACAACAAGGTATCGATATGTCAGGTTGGAAAGCCTATGACGGCTATGTTAACCCGTTTTCCACCTTTATGCATGGCCTGTTCTTTCTACGTCATGCGAACGACGCAGCAGATATTGAAAAAGCCATCGACAGCTTTGAGCGCGTAGTAGCACTGACAGGTTCTCTGGCTGCTAAGGACACCTTAGATTATGCGAAGTCGCTAAGAGCAAATCCCACTGCGCAAAACGATTACCTGTGGGTCATTATAGAAAATGGTGAAGCCACTCAGAAAGAGGCTTTCGAAATAAACCTACCTTTATACCTCGTGTCTAGCAATATCAACTATGCTGGCGTCGCTTTACCTAAACTGAAAGAGCGGGAGGAAACTCTCGGCGTATTTTCCGTTAATGATATTCAGGCCACTTCTGTTGCAGACATGGACAGAATTATTCAGGCTGACTTTAAAGATAAATTCCCACTGATTCTCACGCGTGAAATCACACGTACGGCGATAAAAACGGTTGCTCAAAAACAAATTAACGACCATAACCCCCTTCTGGGATTGGCTGCGGGTTTTGTTCAAGGTTTATCAACAGAGGCAGACACGCGTTCCTGGTCTCTATTGCCTAAAAACTTTCAGGCCGTAATGTTACCTCGCCCTGCCGATGGCCGCGTAAAAATTGCCGCAGAACATCTCACCACACCATTAGAAGTCGAATTAACAGAACCTAATGCCGGTGTTGTGTATGTAAAGGCAATGAATCCGCTGGTAACGCCTACCATCCACTTAATGTAAGAAATTGAAGCTAAAAGAGATTAAAAAAATGAAAATAATAAACCAGAAATCCTGTTTGGTTATGGTAGCGGCAGCGTTGTTCCTTAATGGCTGCAAAAGTACCGAGGTGGTAGATACTCGCTCTGGTGAGTACGTTACTGCGGGCTTATCTTCTTCGGATTTCAACAATGCTGCAAATGATGCACTTAACGATATCATCAGTAGTCCGCTTTTGGTTCACCCGCAAGCAGCACAGGGTGGTCGTTATATTATGGCAGTATCCAACATAATCAATGACACCTCCCAACGTATTGATACCGACCAGCTGACCAAGAAAATCCGTGTCGGTTTGTTAAACAGTGGGAAATTTCTAACTACAACCGCTATTGGGTTGTCCGGAGCAGAGGATGAAATGACCGCCCGGGTACGGGAGCTGAATGAATCCAAAATGGTCAATCAGACCACGGTGAAAAAAGACGGCCAAGTTATTGCGCCGGATTTCAGCCTTAGCGGAAAGATCATCCAGCGTACAAATCGGCTGGATCGTTCCAATCAGCTAGTTGATTATTATTTTCAGCTAACCCTGACCCAATTAGAAACCGGTCTTGCATATTGGGAAGGTGAATATCCGGTTTCCAAAAAAGTCAGTAACGATTCAGTTACTTGGTAAGGGACCACAGGCAATACTCTTCGGGTATGGCCTTTTTAATTAAGGATTGTCATGAAAACCAGCCTCCTCATTACTTTAATTACGCTACTTTCCCCACTAGCTGTATATGCTCAAACTTCACCGGAAAACATAGCTGATCCTGCGGTGGAATCTCCCCAAGAACCTGCCGCAACTGTTGAAGAAGTAAAAGAAAATACTGGCATAGATGACGCTTATGCTCATGTTAGCGAGCAGGCTACAGCTTTCGTGGATAGGAAAAGGGAGCAATTTCGTCAGAAAGGCAAACAAGTGTTTATTTATTCCGGTGCAGCGATGATTTCAGTTCGCCCCACTCATCCCGGGTGGGGAGATGCTCGCGTGCTGGCATATCAGGAAGCGTTGCAAAAAGCGCGCGAGGAACTTTTGCGTCAACTTTATCTCGATGTTTCTTCAGAAACCATTCGACGTTCGTTTAAATCGAACCAGTTACCTGAATTTTCTCCAGAAGAGATGCAAAGCTCCAATATGCTGGGGGCTGTACTGGATAAGTTAGTGGCGCTAAGCGATGCAGTAATTAATGAAGAGTTGGAAGAGCTGGGGGTAGATCCAGCTCAATACGCTTCAGCTCCTCCGACGAAACGAAAGCTCATGATGCAGAAGGCCATTACTCAAACCATCTCAACGCGAGCAAGAGGAGATATCAGCGGCACCATGACCTTGAAGTCGTATGAAGCGACAGACGACGAAGGCAATACCGCAGTTGCTGTAGTGATTGCAACGTCAAATAAAATGAAAAATATGCTGGCAGATTTCAGACAAAGCAAGGGGAACATCACTCCTCAACCTAATCGCGCCAAACAGCCTATTAACGAATATCTTGTCCAGAACAAAGAAAATCTGATGTTCACTATAGGAACCAAAGTACTTTGGGATGAAAAAGGTTATCCAGTACTGGCGTCTTTTGGTATGGCCGGAAACGACTGTAACCCTAGTGACTATGAGTCTTGTGTGGACAATCGCGAATTCAGCTTTATTTCTGCTCGTAACAGTGCGCTGGCAAACTTTGCGGAAGCGTACAACTTAAGAGGAAAAGTGGAATCTGAGCAAACGAAGGGCAAAGATCGCCGAAAAGACTCCACCGCTACGCTAACAGAAAACCGCGATACTGAGACTGTAGAAGAAACGGTCACAAAACTAATCAATGAAACCCAGCAAATGTCTCAAATGACCTCTTCTGTAAAAGGTTTAGTGGGAATACAAACAGCGTTTCAATGGACTGTTAAACACCCTATCACTAACCGGGAAATCAACGGCGTGGTTATGTTATGGCATCCTGAAACGGAAAAATCAACGCGAAGCTTTAAAGAAGGCGTAAAACGTAGCTCGCCAAAAAGTACCGGGAAAGACACGCGCTACAAAGTGGGCAGCAATGAAGGGTTAGATAGCGACGATGAAAACTTTTAAATGTGTTCTGCTGCTGGCAAGCTTGTCAGCAGCAGCCTTCGCCTCTTCGGAACGAATAGTGACAGTCAGTGCTACGGGTTATGGTGCCAACGAACATTTAGCGACTGAAGATGCCCTCATTTCTGCGGTAGGTCAGTTTAAAGGCGTAGACGTGGATCATGAACAAATCCGACTGATGATGCAGCAAAAGACGAACGGAAACGTCGAGACGCAACACTCTCTGTCTGGAGGCACGTCGCTAAAAACCCGTGGTGGCGTAAAAGGTTACGAAATTGCTGACATAACCTGCGACCAAAGATGTACGGCCACATTGGATGTCTACTTTGCTGAATATAATTCGCCCGGCCCAGCGTCCGAAAAACGGCGAAAAATTGTAGTTTCACCCTTTTCAGGGATAAATAGTAGCGACCTCACCGACGGGCTACAGGCCGCGCTTGTTTCCAGCCGCCGATTCGCTGTGCTCGATCGTCAGCACAACGATGAATACGAACAAGAAAAAGCGCTACTGTTAAGTAGTGATGCTTCGCAAAAAGAGCAAATTAGAATTGGCCAGGTGATGGGGCTAGATTATTTGATCGTTGGCGAGTATAAGGAAAATGCGCAGGCGCCTGAAGGCGGCGAATACGCACTAAGCCTTACCGGCGAACGTCTCGGCGAAATCCCTTCGGGCATAGTAAAATACAGCGTAATTTTACTAGCCACACGACAAGTAATGAAACAGGGCGCGCTTTCAGTATATGCAAGCGAGGGGCTCGAACAAACGGGAAAAAAAATTAGTGAGCAGATCATTGATGCTATCTACCCTCTGCGGATAATTAGTACATCATTAAACGAAGTCACCATCAATGTCGGCAGCGGATTTATTGAAGCAGGTCAAACGTACTCCGCGTTCCAACGTGGCGAAAAGCTGATTGATCCCTACCATGGTGAATCGCTGGGGTATAAAGAGCTGTTGGTTGGTACTGTAGAGGTTGTTGAGACCAAGCCGAAGTACTCAATTGCCAGAGTATTAGAAGGTGACTGGCGAAGGATGAAAGGCGGCATCTTACGATTAGCAAGAAGCCAATTTGTGGATGACGGGCTTGGCGCTACCCCAGGCTCGGTTGAAGTAGGATCGAGTGGCGGGATAATCCTTCCCGGTTCCAGAGCAAATTAATAATTAATCTATTGCCTTAAACGATTCTGTGGAATTCCCTCCGGGTGAACGTTCTTCACTGGGGGAAAACCGCAGCATCGGCTATCTCCTGGCAAACCAATTTAGAGCGATAAAAACTCATCCAGAAAGAAGAACGTCAGCGAGTCTGGGCCAGCCATCGGGAGGCAAAATGTTAGCAAAAGAATATGCTCTATTCCGATTAGTGGATGGCTACATGACCCACCGTTTTGCTCAGTCGCCAAATGAATAAGCCGCACCAATTCATTGAGTACCAGCAAAACGCTTTTCTTGTACAGCGCTGAAACTTAGGCGGCCATGGCTCAATAAATAGAAGCTGTTGTCCCCCCTGCATGGAAGCGCTAGCTCCAATTATTATTTCGAGCGAAGATTCGTTTACTGGACCAGTTAAAATTTTATGGATTACGCAGCTGTGTTCTGCGGCTTACAGCGGGTAGTGCAGAGATAGGATTAATATTCAACGTACCTATCATCAGTGATAACCCGTGCAACATTATCGATTTTAAACTAATGTTAAATTTATGTTATGCCCGATAACTAACATACAAGGTATACGTATTGAAGATTCATTGCTCAATCTGAGCAGAAGGACTCGCAATGGAAATTTCAAGGAATAGTTTCATTTCCCGCAAAGGAATATTCAGGCGCAGCAGTGCCAGTTAATTTCAGCCAATGCAGCTTTAACTTCTTGATGGGTACGTTTCTTGCAATATTTTCTGAGTAGATGCACTTCCTGCTGCAGTAATTCAGGCTCAGAAACATGATAGGGATCATCCTTTAGAGCCAGACGCTGTAGAGGAAGTTTTAATTCGACACCTGCAACGGAAGATGCTGCTACTCGTTAGCTCCGGGCTAACTGGGTTTGGTTGTGGTCTTTCGATATCGTCAACCGCCTTAAACATCTGTTATCGGAGCTGGAAAAATGCTCAGCTGCAACTAACGGCTAAGTACAATTGTAGGAAAAACGCTCCATTTGCAGTACCAATCTTGCTGTTACGTCAAATGGTACATCGCTGCCTCTTCGTAAAGATAAAACTCAGTAATGACAAAGGCTTAAATCAAGGGTGCCAGATTTAAGCCATTTAATTGATTCTATGTTTAATGCCTACTGCATGGGAAGGATAGACCACTTTTCTCGCTAACGGGTTTTGAACATAAATACTCACGGAGTTTTACATGCCTTATCTAAAGGGCCTTCAGCAAAATCAAATGCTGGCAATCTTGCCCCTCGACGTTCAAGAGCGATTATATCCCTATATGGATTTGGTCAACTTACCCTTGGGGAAGGTTTTATACGAGCCCGGCGACATTCTGCGTTATGCCTATTTTCCCTCCAATTGTATAGTGTCTTTATTACACGGGACGCAAAGCGGTGCGTGCGCTGAAATTGCCATGATTGGCAGTGAAGGCTTAGTCGGCATCCCGTTGTGTATGGGCGGCGATAGTACTATTAGCAGAGCCTTGGTGCAAAGCTCCGGCCATGCCTATCGAATACCTGGGCAGCGCTTAAAAGATGAATTTAATCTTCACGGTATTTTATTAAATACCGTGCTGCGTTACACCCAAACGTTGATCACTCAAATGTCACAAACAGCCGTTTGCAATAGCCATCATTCTATTGAACAGCGATTTTGTCGTTGGTTGTTAATGGCTCTGGACCGACTGCAAGGTAACGAACTGGTAATAACGCAGGAAACGATAGCTAACATGTTGGGTGTGCGCCGTGAAGGTGTTACAGAAGCTGCCGGTCGATTGCAACGTATGGGAGCAATTAAATACCACAGAGGTCACATTTACGTGCTAAACCGCAGTCAACTCGAATCGTTAAGCTGTGAATGTTATGGCGTAGTTCGAAAAGAGGCGCAGCGGTTGCTGCCTTGGCTCAATAATGCAACTCGTATTGTACCGATTCACAGGGTTACTCGCGTCACCAGTGCCACTGTTTCTGCCAGCGCTCATGGCGCAAATATTTAACGCGAACGTTTTTGGCAGGCGTAAACGGAGAGCTTCATTTTCGTTTTATAGCACTTATTGTAAGCGGGCCATTTGGCGAGTGTTGAGTAGAATAGCTAATAGACTAAATTCGCGATAAACCGCGCCGCTCAATAACGAGCTTGTGCGCCTAGCATCGTTGCCCTTTCTGGCCATAGTCGGCTATGACATACGAAATCCCGCCTGGCTACGCGCAGAACTCTCGACGCTTAGCCACCCTATTTGAAATAGAAATCAATAACCTAACGCTTTGATTTAAAATATCTTTTATTGTTACAATATTTCTTCTTCCGTGTTGGAGCTAATATAAAAGCAGTGAGCCTGAAAAAGCTCACTGTAGATGATAAGTATGTGCTACCTTACTCTCATACCGTTACCGAAAAGCTTTGCAAAAACGAGGCTTCTATGAGTTTCTCTCAACGGTGGTCAGGGAACCAATCTGACGACTAACGGCTTCAGCGGCTTTCTTACCGGCAAGAAATGCATGGTCAGAATTATAGTATTCCCATTCGCTGTAACGACCTGCCAGAGTGATGTCTTGCTTTTCCATCCATGCCTTAACCACAGCCACATTTTTCGCTCGAGAGTGGTCATAAATTACATAGGCATATGGCATATTTACCAGATTTGCCGTTAGCACTTTATCTTCTTTAGTCATCAGACCAACTTTGATGCAATCTTCGACGCAGCGGGCAATAAGTTCATCCCCGTCAACAGGTAACGGTTTCCATGGTGAGTAGGAAATTTCACAGGTAAAGCCAAAACCGCCAGGAGCATTACATTCCGGACTGGCATTTCCTTGCACAAAAATGCGATGGAAAATGGTATCTTCAGGGTAATAAATCCAGTGTTTATCGGTAACTTTTTCACGATCGATACCTATGTTCACGCAGCGAACAGAAATATGACGTAGTCCATTGGCAGCGTCCTGAACGTCTTTTGGCGCTTCCTTACCAATTAAACGAACTAGCTCAGGCAGCGGCATCGTGCTGATCAGGTTGTCATAACGGAAGCGACGCCCGTCCGCCAGCACGATCAGATGTTCGCTCGGTAGTAGTTGCACCACATCGGCGTTCAGTTCGATTTGGCCTTTTATATGCGGGACGAAGCCAGAAACCAGCGCCTGAAACCCGCCCTTTTTCGGATAGCCGAAGCGTGCATTAGGGCCCATAGGTTTAGCAACAGGTTCCAGGGCACCGTCGATAATTTCGCCCAGATCAGGCAAAGGTACACGGCCTCCTAACCAGGAGGTTTCCATTTCCGTTAAAGGCACCGTCCACAACTTTTTGTTGTAGGGTATGGCAAAATGTTTGGCGATACCCGCGCCCCAGACTCCGTAGATAAATTCTTCAAAATTCTGGGTGCGACCTTGGCTGCACACGGGGCTTTCGCTTGTACTTAAGCTGGTACCGTCTGCACAGCAGTCGTCATCCTTGGGATCGAAGACAGGTGCAGCAGTCGCAGATTGGCCGGCTAGTGGCTCATTGCTTGCTGGGTTCTTATAACGTGCCTCAACAGCACCAAGAATACATTCCTTAATTACCGCTGGAGGTAAACCGTATAATGCGCCCTGAAACGGATACCGTGTGTGGACGTTTTTGCTGTAAACCCAGGCTTCCCGGTTTTGCCAGTGTTGATTGTCTCCTAACAAAATGTCGTAGAGCTTCAATACATAAGGGTCGTTAGAAAACATAATATGACCCGCGTAATCGAAGGTAAAACCTTGGTCTTTGATTGATCTACACCAACCACCCACTGTCGCGTTGCGCTCCAATAGCAATGTGTCTGCACCTAAATGATAAGCTGCACTTAACCCCGTAGGCCCTGCGCCAATAATTGCACAACTTACCGACGGCAAGGCGGTTTTAGGGCGAAGGGCGTTAACATTTGCTGGAAGCTGCGTCATGGAAGCGCCTTGATTACGTTCAGATATTGCGTCATGCGAGCGGCTAGTTTTATCCACCTGCGCTACTTTTTGTATTAGTTCAAACATCTTCTCGCCGGTACGCTCCCAGGAAGTGGTCGCAACAACGGCGCGCATTTTCTCGGCCATCACCTTTTTCTGTTGTTCAGTAAGCGCTAACGCATCTTCACAGGCCCCAATAAACTGTGCAGTGTCATGGCCTATAGCAACGATATCCCCGTAAGGGAGCACTACATCAGTAATCGCGGTACTGACAACAGGCAGCTGTGCAGCCATATATTCCAACACCTTGGTCGGGCTGATAAATCGTGTAGATTCGTTTAATGCGAACGGAAGTAAGCATAGGTCCCAGTCCGTAAGAAATTGAGGTAACGCCTGATAAGGCTGTTGACCAAAATAGTGAATATTAGCCCGTTGTGGCAAGGTGTCTGGATTAATCTTAACCACCGGGCCCACCAGGATTATCTGCCAGCTGGCGTTTGCATCAGCAAGTGCGGCAATTAGATTCAGATCCAGCCGTTCATCGATTACACCATAAAATCCCAGTTTCGGACCTTCAATATTGGCCTGCAAAGGATGGCCATTACAGCGATCCAGTGCCTGCTCAAAGTGAACCGCATCTACACTGCTGGGAAAGCAATGTACATTCTGATGTAAATTGCGTTTCGCCTGAAACAAGCTGGGGCCGCCGGTAAAGACAATATCAGCAATATTTAACAGAGCTTTTTCACGTTGTAACAGTTGCCTGGGCGCATTGTGAAAAGCGGACAATTCGTCCATGCAATCATATACCACCATTTGTGCATGTAATTGCTTCAGCAGTGGCAGCGCCATGGGCGTATAAAACCAGACAATAGGCTTGTCACCTTCACGGCTCAGTCCGGCAATTAAAGGCTCAAGCTCTGCTAATTGATCATCGTGAAACCCTGTGGCATGAACAGCGGTGTGGGGCTGGCATACAGTGATATTAGGTGCGGGTGCATAAGTTTTAAGGAAACTTTTTCCTTCATGGTAAAGGGGCTCCTCCACCACAATAATTTCAAAATTCTGTGCCAACTGACACAATAGATGCTGTGGTCTTTGATAGACGAAATCCCAGCGCAGGTGACAAAATACGATAATGGTTGGCATATAAACTCCTGATGTAATTTGGGCAGAGGTATTTTTCTGAAAGTTTTCAATGAAACGTTGAGCTTGCCGCAGGCCTTCTGCATAGAAGCCAGGTAAAATTCGCCGCATGTTTTTTGGGGGATCTTCGATATCCCAGACCCCGCTTTGGTGCCACCAGTGCTCGTTTTCCCAATCGTGTCTCGTAATTGCCGGATACAGACAAATTCCTACGCATTCCACGCCTTGTTTTAACGCAAGTGCGACTTCTGCTGCGACTTGTTTTATCCAGATGCCACGGCCACTGCCGACATGGCTGGTTTCAGCCAGCAGTACCGGGCGCTGATAACGCTTTTGAAGCTCCCCTAACATTTCATGCAGAGGCTTGCGGCGCGAGTCTGCTAAATGCCACCATAATCTGTTATGGGTTTCGCATTCCCACTGATTGTCGTGGTAGTAATTCGCGCCGATGATGTCAAGATAACGTGGGTGGCCGCCCAGCTCCGGCTCGCGCCGCCCACATAACATGTCCCATGAATCATATTGCGCTGAAGTCCAATCGGTTGCCCATTGTGCCCACTCCGGATTTTCCAGCGGTGGTATCACATGAATAATGGGATCACAGTGCAAAATCCGGGCATCTGGACTCACCTGCCAGATAGCATCGCAACCCGCAATGGTGGCGCGCACCAACTGTCGTTTCGCTTCGGTTTGAGCCCGCTCGTCGAACATGTTTTTGCAGTGAAACAAATGAACCGAAAGCCCCCAACTGGTAAAAGAAATTTCATTAAGGGGGGAGTAAATAGGAGGTAGATCTGAAAAAGGTGCCAGAAATTCAGCCGCCGCATGGCAGAAACGTGCAAAACGGGTGATAAATTGGGGTGAATAAACATCAATTTCTTCGGGCCATCCGTAATGGCAAAAAGTCCAGCAAATCTGTATCCCCAGTTGCTGAGCTGCGCGGGCACGCTGTTCGATAATCGAAAAGTCAAACTCTCCGTTCATCTCGACAAGGCGCCAGCCAATCGATTCTCTGACCGTTCGAATTCCGAACTGCTGTAGCAGCAAATAATCGTCAAACGCTTGCGTTAAGTGTCCCGTAGATTGATTCATGGACAACGCTTGCTGGGCACGATTTATATGGTCAGCACCTTCGTACCCGGCTTGCCAGAAGGTGTTAAAAGGATCATCGGAAGAGCCTTTCATGCGATGGACGCAGACAAGGCGATTTTATCTGGCGATAAAATCAGCGGCGATGGTGTGCTGCACATTATTCGTATTCCTCTTTCGTTCACACACAGATCATCTACATCGTTGCAGCCGTGACGCCGCAACCACATCGCCTTTGAAGTTTGACCTGGGTTAGTTAATTACAATAATAACGTCAGAATAGAGAGCACTGAAAAACTGCTCTGTGCGATACCGAACCTTACCTGAGAAATATGTTGACTACTCCCGGCTTGCCCATTTTTAGTAGGTACAGAACCAGCAGGCCCCGGATGTCAGACTGCTTTTAGCACCCGAAAATATCGAAACAATGAGAGTGTTGCCTGCTAGCGCGGGAAGCGGCTAGCAGGCATAACAAAATTTAATCCTCATTATGAGCGGCAGCCAAATCTTTCGCCATTTTCAAATGGTGCTGAAGTTTGGGTAAGGTTTTTTTAGCAAAAGCGGCAATCTCAGCATCGTCCGACATAGCGGCTTGTTTGAATAGTTCGATGGTATCTTCGTGCGCTTCAACCTGACTTTCTGCATAAGCTTCATCAAACGATTGGTCGTCACGTTGTTCCATCATAAGTTTTTTTGCTTTGCTGACCATTCCCGCTTCGTCGGATATCTCAAGATTTTTACTGCGTGCGATACTGGCGAGTTCTTTATTAGCAGCCGAATGATCGGTAATCATTTTTTGCGCAAACGCTTTGATATCAGCAGAAGAGGATTTCTGCTGCGCTACTTTTGCGCTCTCTACTTCAGCAATACCTTTTGCTGAAGCATCTTCCACAAAGTCATCAGCATCGATTTTATCTGCAGCAAATGCCAGGTTGGATATGACACCCACCATACAAACCAATGCACCAGTAGAAAAAATTCTCTTAATGTTCATCATTAAATTCCTTGTTTAATTGATTTCTTAGTTAAGGCAGGTAAAACAATGGCAAGGCACCCTACCCCGAAGCTTATCTTGACAAATAGAACCCGACTATTCGGTGTGGTACCTAACATAAGAGGAAATTAGAAAGACATAGCCACCGACTAGCCTTTACCTTTCAATAACTACAGCTTGAAAGATGTTTATTTTTTGATCAATTTAGTATTATGCAATAATTCGAATAAGGGATCAGTGCGCCAGATGAATGAAGCCGGGATTATCAACACCAAAGTTGATAAACTCTATGTCGCTGAGTCCCGTAAGATCTATGGGACTCTTGTGCGTATTCTGGGCGACATGGAATTGGCTGAAGAATCCATGCACGAAGCCTTTAGCGCTGCATTAATCAGCTGGCAAGCAACTTCTTTACCTGAAAACCCCGTGGCGTGGCTGATAAGCACAGCGAAGTTCAAAGGCATTGATCACCTCCGCCGCCAGCAACATCTGCAACAGTTAATGCGTATAGATGTCGAACAAACAGAAGTTGATCTGCCACTACATAGCGACATCGACACAATAAATAATGATTATTTACGTCTTATCTTTATTTGCTGCCATCCGGCACTGGCACCACAAATCCAGGTAGCGCTCACGCTCCGTGAAGTATGTGGATTAACTACTGAAGCCATAGCTGACGCCTTTTTTATTTCGCCAGCCTCTCTTGCCCAGCGCATCGTAAGAGGCAAAGCAAAAATCCGCCAGGCGCGAATTCCCTTTGAAGTTCCTAATAACAATCAACTTGCAGATCGTATTGATAGTGTGCTGTCGGTGATTTATCTGGTTTTCAATGAAGGCTATACAACGTCATTAAACGGCACTGCTGCGCAAGTGGACCTCTGTCAACAGGCAATTCATTTAGCAGAAAGTGTGCTGGCCCTTTATCAGGATGCAGAAGTAATGGGATTGCTGGCAATGATGTTGTTTCACGATGCCCGCAAGCACGCGCGCAGGTCAAAGGGCGGGCACATCGTTTTACTTCAGCATCAGGACAGGCAGCGTTGGAACAGAACATTGATTGCTCGCGCGCAGCAACTTGTATCTCACGCTATGGCAATGGGAAATTACGGTATTTATACGTTACAGGCCGCTATTGCCCGGGAACACGCTGTTGCAGAGCACTTTGCTGATACCAACTGGAACAGAATTGAATCTTTATATCTCCTGATGCAACAACTTGAGCCTTCTCCTGTGACCGCCCTCAATCATGCTGTCGCTGTCTCTTACGCGCAATCTCCTTTGGCGGCGCTTAAATTGCTGGACAATCTTGCTGCGGACCACACGCTGTGTAAATTGCATCTTTTTCATTGTGCGCGAGCGGATATGTTAACCCGGCTCTCTCAGAATAAGGAAGCGCTAGCAGTGCTTCAACACGCACATTCCCTGGCACCTACCCTCGCCGAAAAAGAATTAATTAGCTGTCGAATTAAAGAACTGGAAAAAAATTAAAATTTTTTCAATTTTCTGTCGAATTCAGCGCGTCCCTTTCGACTACTTATCGAAAGCTAAGCGCAACTTACTTTTTCTCAACAGCTAACGAAAAGGAATAAAATAATGAAAGTCATGGTCATCGTCAAAGCGACGCCAAGTTCAGAAGCCGGCACACTGCCTTCACCCGAGTTAATGGAAGCGATGGGAAATTTTAATGACAAGCTAGTAAAAGCCGGGGTAATGAAATTAGGTGACGGATTAAAGCCAAGTTCAACAGGTTTCAGAGTCAAATTCAGTGGCGATAAACGCACTGTTGTGCGAGGCCCCTTCAGCGAGACGAGTGAACTGATTGCCGGCTACTGGATCTGGGAAGTTAACAATATAGAAGAGGCGCTGGAATGGGTAAAGCAATGTCCAAAACCAATGCCTGAAGACTCTGAGATTGAAGTTAGACCTCATTATGAAATAGAAGATTTTTGTGATGTGGAAAACTTTGAACACATTGCTGCTAAGGAGTTCGCCAGTCGCAATGAGATGGCGTTGCAACAGGCCCAACTTAATTCCTATTTGTTTTTCCGGGGAGACTGCGAAGCGGCTCTGAATTTTTACGTCAAGCATCTGAAAGCCAAAGTAATTACAAAATTTCGCTTTAGTGATGCGCCGGATCCCCTTCCGGAAGGCCTGTTACAGCCGGGATTCGAATCAAAAATAATGCACTGTGAATTTGCTATTGGCAATACCCGGATTTTTGCTTCCGATGGCTGTAATGAAGCGGGGTCATTTTCAGGATTTAGTCAGTCTCTTACGGTGGAAAACGAAGAGACTGCCAAAAATGTATTTGCGGCATTGAGCGAGGGTGGTGAAGTAACCATGCCGCTCACTGAAACGTTCTGGTCGCCCTTATACGGCCAGTTAAAAGACCAATTCGGCCTGGAGTGGATGATTATGGTTCCCGGCCCCGAGATGCCTCACTAACGCAGGAAGATTATCATGAAATATGTCGCGTTAGTTTATTACAACGAACAGGAAATGGCCGCGCTAAGTCAGCAACAATGGGATGCACTAAGTCAAGAGTGTATGGCGTGTGGCGAGGATCTTACTGATCGCGGATATATGATCACCGGCGAAGCCTTGCTTCCCGTAGCATCGGCGACAACACTTCGGGTAAGAGATCGCCAGATCCACATTACCGACGGCCCCTTTGCGGAAACTAAAGAGCAATTGGCTGGTTTCTATTTACTGGAAGCCAGAGACTTAAACGAGGCTATTACTCAGGCAGAAAAAATTCCGCCGGCCAGGTATGGCAGTATAGAAATTCGCCCGGTGCGGGAGCTAGCTGCCTCACAGAATATTCATTACCCCCTGAAAGGAGAAGCAAAATGAGCTATGTAGATGGTTTTGTTTGTGCCGTGGCTAATGATAAAAAAGCCGAGTATATTGAACTGGCACGCAAGGCAGCCGAAGTGTTTAAACGATGTGGCGGTATCCAGGTAGTAGAAACCTGGGGAGACAAGGTGCCTGCCGGCAAAAAAACCTCCTTTGCGCTTGCGGTCCAATGTAAGGATGACGAAACAGTGGTGTTTTCCTGGGTTTGGTGGCCGTCTAAAGATATTCAAAAGGCAGGTATGGAGGCGTTTATGGAGGATCCAATCTGTGATTCAGCAAACAATCCTATGCCTTTTGATGGCTCTCGACTGATTTATGGATCCTTCAACGTGATTGTAGAAGAGTAATCCCGCTAATTCGTTGTAATACTTGTTCAATCAGCGAAAACAGAGGTCTGTCAAAGTCGCCATGCGGGCATGCGGACAGAGTAGTTGGAAGGCTGTTGTAACAGTAGTTATAAAATATTTCACCGCAGCTTTCCGCTGCGGTTTATTTTGCCATCTCAATGAGAATTAGTACAAATCCACCAGCCAGCGCATCGGCATTTTGACCAAACTGAAAAAGAGCCGCCTACTGATATCCCTGGACAGGGACATGATTTATTCTGATCAATTTGACGCATCTGGCGTAAAAAGTCACTGATTAGAGTAGATTGCTACTAAGGGGCAAACCATGATGAATCGCAGAAAATTTTTGGAAACATCGCTCATAAGTTCCGCAGCGATAGGCATGGGCAGCATAATTAGCACCCAGGCTTTGGCTGCTTCGCAGTCTCCTGTACTTTCTCAGTCTTCCACAACAGCGGCGGGTTCGTGGCAACCCGGCTATCGCTTTGGCCAGGGTGGCGCGCCACTGGGCGGTTCCTCTGGTCTTCCCGTTTCTGATGCCGACGCTCAGGCCATTCTGGAAAATGCCTGGAACGCAGGAATGCGTTACTATGATACATCGCCCTGGTACGGGCTTGGTCTCAGTGAACGCCGGTTTGGTATGGCCTTACACCGGCGCCCCCGTGATGAATATATTTTATCAACCAAAGTAGGACGCATACTCTCAGCAGCGCCGTCTGCGCCGGATACTGACTGGGCAAACCCTGACTCGTTCGACTATAAGTATGATTACAGTGCCAGCGCCACCCGACGCTCAATAGAGGACAGCCTGCAGCGTTTGGGTGTCAGTTCTATCGATCTGGTTTTCATTCACGACCTTTCTCCAGACAATAAAGACATAAGCGACCGCTATGACAGCTTGCTTCAACAGGCGATAAAAGGCGCAATGCCTGAGCTGACAAAGATGCGAGAAGAAGGAATGATTAAAGGCTGGGGCATGGGCGTAAATACGTTACCGCCAATTCTGGCTGCAAATGAAAATGCTGAGCCAAACGTTCACCTTGCCGCCTGTCAGTATACCTTAATGGATCATCGGGAATCTTTGGATAAACTGTTCCCGAGCTGCAAAAAAGCCAATGCGACGGTAGTAGTTGGCTCACCTCTGAATAATGGGTTTTTGGCTGGCAAAGACCGCTATAATTACAGTGGCAAGATTCCGGACGGATTTAAAGAGAAGCGGGCGCGCATGAATAAGATTGCCGCAGCTCATGGTACAGATCTTCGCACTGCGGCTTTACAGTTTTGTAGTGCGCCAGCGCAGGTAAGCAGCGTCATTCCTGGCGCACGCAAACCTCATCAACCTGAGGAAAACGTGGCGTCTATGCGCACCAAAATTTCAGCAGATTTTTGGGCAGAAATGAAAGCCGAAGGGTTAATTGAGCAGAATGCACCAGAACCTCAATTGAGTTAGACTTGATCAACGTTTAGGAGCGTAAGTGACTGTTGCTTTGCTTAGCACTCTTACTCAATTGTCGAGCCGCGCGCATCGAACGTTTGCCAGATGTGTTGGGCTCTGACTTCCTACACAGCGGAGCCTAACTGCCAACTACGTTAGCGCTACTTTGGTAGGAAAAGGCAGTTATTACACTTAGTCATCACGATTTTTTGTTATCCTTGTAGGGAGCGTTTTTAATGCCACTAAGGCTTTGATATCCCGGGTTTTCGCTTTGTTTCACCACACTGAACGAGCCGTCGGTTTCTAACACCACCGCCTCAATATCATCAAGAGATGCAATACCTGCGGAACGAATAGCCGCCATAACCTCATCTTGCGTTACCCGTGATCGACTAAGCGCATTATCAATGAACTCGCCGCGAAAAAGCAGCATTGTTGGTTCACCTGTTACAGTTTGTTTTATCCAGCGAGTGCGAACACTGGCCCAGGTAATTATGTACTGTAGCCCGATCAATATTGCGAGAGCCAACGCCCCTTGAGCAAGACTGACATCTTTACTAAGTAAAATGGTGGCCAGTGTGGAGCCTAGGGCAACCGTAACAACAAAATCAAAGGCATTCATTTTCGATAACGTTCGCTTGCCTGTTATTCGGAGAAACACGATTAGACAGATGTAGGCGAGTACGCCTACTACCAAAGTTCGCAATAGCACTGTCCACCCGTCAAAAAATGCTTGTTCCATATTTCACCCTCTCTGTTTGTTTCACCAGTGCCTTTATTGATAATCCGCAGCTTTTTTAGCCGCAGCGGAAGTTAGCTGGCGTTTCAAGAAATGCGTATTAGCGCTTCAGGAATTTATTCTCTGATAGGTTATACCAATCGATGTGAGTATCAGATCGAGCCACGCGGACGATTTAGCTTAACAAAGTGGCTTTGAGTTCTGCGTAATGGGTGGAAAAACGCAAAAAAATGCCTTAACGGCTATACCAGGCGCTTGCGAGATTGTGTGTAACGAGCAAATGGTATTAACCCACAGTTCCATAGCAGTGCCGGTCTATAGATGGCTATAACTAAAAAAGCACAAAGCTGCGAGGCGACAAAATGGGATAATTAGGAACGCGGTCACCCCAGATTCAGTTGTTCCGTAAATATATTGCAGCAGAGTTCCCTGATAGATATACAGATCTATAAGGATGTTAGGTTGGCTACGGCGGAAGCATCTTCAGACCTGTCGCGCGCCAGTTATATCAAAGAATTAATACACATACTTTTGTTCTACTGAAATCCATAGATAATCGCCGCCCCAAAAATCAGTCACCTTGCATCCTGAGTAGCAGCTCCATCACACTCTAAAGATAAATAAAGCGTTGATATAAATGCCATGTTGGTTTTTGTATTGCCGTTATTAATAAATGAAAGGCGCTAACCGCGCACATTACCAATTGCGAGAGTCACAAACTATGTTGAGAAAAATTTCTATTGGAAAGCGTTCCACCATCGCTTTCTTTTTGATGGGTGCCATTGTTCTGGTTATTGCGATTTTATCGTCATTACGTTTAAACCAGTTGAACGACGAAATTACTACTATAGCGGCAGATCGTGTGCCCGCATTAAGGGCTTCTTCAGGAATAATGGCGAACCTTTATCGTTTCCGGTTGCAAAACGCCTACTTGATGGATGCAAATGCGCAGACGGCTCCGAAGTTTGAACAAAAACTTCAGGAAGCAAAAACGCTAGTGGATCAGTATATCAAGGATATGCGCGAACTTGCCAAAACCGCTAAAGCTAAACAGCTTATCGACTCTGTTGAGGCAAGTATTGACCGCTTTTACGCTTTGCAGCGTGAACAGAGAGCATTAGTCCAGGCGAATAATCACGATGCTGCCATGGCGCTGCAAATGGATAAAATGGTTCCATTAGGCGAGGAAGTCGCCGCCGAAGTGAAAGCACTTGTCGAATTTCAGGTACAGCAAATTAATGAAAGCGACAAACAAACTGATGCTGTTTTCGCTCAATCATTAACGATTATTGGCGTAATTTCACTTGCCGCTATTGTGTTAGTTATTATTTTGGCTGCTAGATTTACAACAAGTCTGATGCGTCCTATTCGCATGGCACTATCTGTGGCAGAAAGCATTGCAGATGGTGATTTAACCCAGCGTATTGAAGATGATGGCGATGATGAATTAGCTCAAATGGTACAAGCTCTCGCCAAGATGCAGACTAACCTCCGGCAGGCGATTGAAGAAATTAAAGATTCCTCTGATATGTTGGCGTCTACCGCAGAGGAATTGAGCATTGTCACGCATCAATCCACAAATGGTATCAATGAACAAAACCAGCAACTGGAAATGTCTGTTTCTGCTGTCACTGAGCTTACCGCTGCCATTGCTGAGGTTGCCCGCAATGCGGTTTCTACGTCGCATGAATCGGAAATGGCCAGTGATAAGGCCGACGAAGGGAAAAAGCAGGTTGATAATACCATTGCCGATGTTGAAGACGTAATTAAAAATCTGAAACTGACAGAAAATGGCTTAGACGGATTGGTATTGGAAATTAAGAAAATTTCTACTGTACTGGACGTTATCGGTACTATTGCCGATCAAACCAATTTGCTGGCGTTAAATGCTGCAATCGAAGCAGCCAGAGCGGGAGAATCAGGTCGAGGATTTGCAGTAGTAGCTGATGAAGTAAGGGCGCTGGCTTATCGCACCCAGGAATCTACGCAAGAGATAGAAACGATGATTAATTCTATTCAGGCAGGCGCTAAAACAACCGTTGAATCGATGGAAACCAGCCAGACTTCAGCGCAAAAAACACTTGTAATTGCCACAGCGGCGGGCGACGCGCTAGAGGAAATCACTCAGTCAGTTGCACGCATCAGTGAACAAAATGACGCTATTGCTATTTCCGCCGAGCAACAGGCAACTGTATCAAACGAAGTGGATAAAAGCTTAGTGACAATAAAAGATCTTAATGGTGAAATTGTTGCTGGTGCCAATCAAACTCACTCGTCAAGTTCTGAACTTGCGCGGCTGGCAGAAAATTTACGGGTTCTCACCAACAGGTTTACTGTATAAATCGCGTCTTGCGCTGCGGCCTAAAGCCGCTGCGCAAGTATTACGTTAGGCAAAAATTTTCAAAGCCTAAACGTTCCTCTGCTGTTAACCTTCAAAAGTAACAACTGTTACTCCATTTGCGCCATCTCATAGAAGCGTTGCGCAAAGGTGAATGTGGAGCCGGAAATTTAATGGAGGTAGAACCTTGAACGCATTTGATAAAATGGTAGCTGGAGAAAAGTACTGGATCAACGACCCGAATTTAGTTGAGATTCGGTATAAAGCCCGCGACTTGACCGACAAAATTAATGCGCTTGGCCCGCGGGATGTGGAAGCCAGAACCCAGCTACTAAAGCAACTCTTTGGCGAAATGGGCGAAGACATTCATGTTGAAAAGCCAATTCGGATTGATTACGGCGTGAATATAAAGATGGGTAGCCACATCTTTATTAACTTCAACTGGACCGTGCTCGATTGCTGTGACGTCACTATAGGCGACAGAGTTTTTATTGGCCCTAACGTTTCTTTTTATACCGCCCATCATCCCCTGGAGCCGCAAGAGCGGGCTGAACACATTGGCTTTGCAGAACCTATTACAATTGGAAACGATGTATGGATTGGGGGTAACGTCACCATTTTACCCGGCGTAACGATTGGCGATGGTTGCGTTATTGGCGCAGGAAGTGTGGTTACTAAAAGTATTGAAGCCGGAATGATCGCCATCGGCAGCCCGTGCAAGCCTGTGAAAAAAGTGGAAAACCATGGTAAGTAAGGTGAAAACAACGCGCTTTTGCTAAGTGTATACTGTTTCACCTTGACGTGTGCTCACTCAGCGCGAGAATTTTTCAGCTTATAAGCTGCGGCAACTGCTCCAGGGCGTTCTATTTCCGCGGAAACGCAACGTGGGGCACTTAAAAACTTTCTCTTCGCGAATCCGTTAGTCTGTAACGATAAACAAGCTCAATGATGACTATGCTGACGTTGTAAGGGAATGTTAATTTACGTCATAGCTGGCAACACATGGGAAGCGAAAAATGGCGTCAGTGATAGGCGCGGTTAATCCCGAATCCAGCTTACTGAGTACATAATTAGCTAAGGACATAAGTACCACTTCGTTAGGGCTTTATTTGACTGTAATCCAAAACCATCAAATTCCCACCAAAGTAGAGAACAGAAAAAATGTTTGAATGGCTGGTTAGCCCAGAAGCGTGGATAGCATTAGCAACCTTAATGGCTTTGGAAATTGTTCTTGGAATAGATAACATAATATTCATATCGATCCTTGTAGGGAGATTACCGCCCCGCCAGCGCGAAAAAGCTCGGAAACTGGGAATAGCACTAGCAATGCTGACCCGATTACTTCTTTTATTCAGTCTGGCCTGGGTGATGGGTCTGGTGGACCCGTTTTTCTCGGTGCTGAACCACGAAATATCAGGCCGAGATATCATATTAGTTCTCGGTGGGCTTTTTCTTCTCGCCAAATCCACGCACGAAATTCACGGAAGTTTCGAGGTGGAAAACGCTTCCACAACAGAGGTGGCAGCTGCAGGTTTTATTTCTGTGCTCGTTCAAATTGCGGTTCTCGATATCGTTTTCTCACTGGATTCAGTCATCACAGCAGTGGGACTGGTTGAACATCTAAGCATAATGGTCATCGCAATCGTTGCATCGGTAGGTGTAATGTTAGTAGCCGCAAAGCCAATCGGAGATTTCGTTGACGCCAATCCCACCATTAAAATGTTGGCGCTGTCGTTTCTGATATTGGTTGGCTTTACACTTATTGCTGAAGGCTTTGATGTCCACATACCAAAAGGTTACATCTACTTCGCTATGGCGTTTTCCTTTTTGGTTGAGATGCTGAATATCAAGCTGCGATCTCGCAAGGTTGGGACTGCCAAGACAATTCATCTGTCGAAACAATTGCCTGATGATGATCCCCATGCTTAAGAACAAGGGCCTTACATCTCTTTTAATCATGAGACAAAGCATGTAGGTACGTTCCGCTCGAACACATTTCCATAGACATGGCATTGCCAGGTATTGCAAGCCCGGAACCCTCTATTTACCGTCATGAGTTATACGGCAAAATAAAGTAAATTTGTCTGTTCTCTTGTAGGCTTTTCAAACTCATTCATTGCAGCAGGCTTTATCTAATGCTAATCCACTTTGATTGTGCTCACTCAGCGCGAGAATTTTTCAACTTTTGACAAGCTAATTTCGTGAAGGTCTAGTGGCGCTAAATCGAACGCAATTGGCGCAGCTCAAAAGCTGAAAAAGCCGCGCCCTGCTGGCCGCGCTCCGTTGTTATCGGCAAGGGTGGGCATCTCAAACGGATGCAACGCAGGAATGGGAAGTCCAGGCGAGGTGAGTTGCCAATCGTACTATGCCCTTTCAAGTCTGCGCCGATTTGTCGATTTTATTCAACTGGCCAACGTTGTTTTCCTGCTTATCTCGAAGCAATTCCTCTTCCTTGGGCAAGTGGTTTAAATCGTGCTTCCCTAAAGATGCTATGGGCGAAGCTCGTGGCAAGCGTACGTTCAGCTAAGATTGTAGAGGACAGCCATGCAATACCAAAACAGCGGAAAGTCAGATGAAAGCATTTTAGTGTGCAACGCCGGCAGCGGCTCTCTTGAGATGCAACTTTGGGAAGATGGTCAACTCAAAGACAGCACAACAACGGAAGGAGAGCAGCACAAGCTACTAGATGATTTTACAGCGTTTCTTACTCATTCCACCCCCTGTGATTACATTTTGCATCGCGTGGTTCATATGGGAGACGTTGAACAAAACCCGCTTAGGGTAAATGATGAAATCCTCGCGTTAATTAAACACTGGCAACCCCTGGCCCCTCTGCATAACGGCATTGCTCTGGCGTTAATTGAAAAGGGAAAAGCCCGGTGGCCTGATGCTCAGCAATTCGTATTTTCCGATTCAGCACTTTACAGCGATCTGCCTGAACACGCCCGCCACTATCCCCTGCCTGGAAAATTATCCTCAGGCTGGCCTATCAAAAAGTATGGCTTTCACGGTTTGGCGCACCAATCACAATGGCGTTTGCTCCAGGAGCAAAAACAATATTCGCGGGTGATCACTATTCAGTTGGGCGGCGGAAGTTCCCTTACCGCATGGCAAGACGGCAAGGTTTTGGATACCACAATGGGCTTTACCCCAACCGATGGCGTTCCCATGACAACCCGTAGCGGAGGTGTAGACCCCAATATTGTATTGCACTTAATTGAACGTGAACATTATTCCGTTGCGCAACTAAATAAGCTTTTTAATCACGAGGCAGGCCTGCTGGGGTTAAGTGGCGTGTCTGGAGATTATCGCGATTTAAAGATAAGTGAAGAGCCTGCTGCCAAATTTGCTATCGCTGTTTTTTCCTATCGGCTGACACAGGCGATAGGCTCGCTCATGGCGGTTATGGGTGGCGTTGATGCTATTGGATTCGGCGGAGGACTTGCGGAAAATCAGCCAGCGCTTCGTGAAGCCTGTTTGCAGCCAATAGCTGGATTAGGCGTTGTAGTCTCAAGCGAAAATAATGATGCCGAAAACGAATTGTGCGCCATTCATAGCGAAAACTCGTCAACTGACATTTGGATTTCCCCAAACCAGGAGTGCAACGAAATGCATAGCCAGTTTAAAACTTATAAGGAAAAGGTTTTACTATGAATGTCTCTCAAAATAAGCAGGTTCAGCGTAGCTTTGATGACTGGGCGAAGGGTTACGGCGTTATAACCCATAAGGCAGAGACTGTCAGTGCGGTTAATGATTATATAGAGACTTTAGTTCAAGCCAGCTCCGATCAAGGCCGGACCAACGCTATAGATGCTTTAGCCTTATTGAAAGCTGCAGATCATGTGTGTAGCGCTAGTATGTGGCTTATTGCGCATATGACCTACGCCAACAAAGTAAAGCTAGATGGCGAACCCTTAACCTCAAACGAATTTAAACAAAAAGCGCAGGGGCACACCGGCGGCTCGCTAAACATGGCGCCCGCATATACAGGCTATATGCTGGCAAATGCGCTTTCAGGCAAAACCCGCTCATGGCTGATGGGACAGGGACACTGTGTGGCTGCCATCGAAGCGGTGAATGCCATTACGGGGAATCAATACGATGAGAAAGCGCAGCTGTACTCACCTGATGAAGAAGGGTTAAGCCAGCTTTGTTATGATTTTTATCGCTACGAACTGGGTTCAGATGGCAAGCAAGTATCCCGCGTGGGCAGCCATGTCAATGTTCACACTGCAGGAGGCATAGTTGAAGGCGGCTACCTGGGTTTCACCGAGCTCCAGTACGTTCATATGCCGTTACCCGGACAAGAACTTGTCACTTTTATGAGTGATGGTGCCTTTGAAGAACAACGAGGAAGCGATTGGGCGTCGCATTGGTGGCGAGCATGGGATACCGGTTTAGTCATGCCGATTATGATTGCCAACGGCCGCAGAATTGACCAACGCAGCCTAATGGAACAAAAAGGCGGTGCTGAATCTTTTAAACAGCATCTCGCTTTAAAAGGCTTTGATCCTTTCATCATTGACGGCAGCGATCCTGCTGCCTTCGCCCTTGCCATTTTAACCATGGTTAAAAATCTAAAGCAGCGTAGCGAAGACGTAAAAAAAGGCGGTAGCGCGTATCCCGTGAGAATTCCTTATGCCATTGCAGAGGTAGCCAAAGGGTACGGTATGCCAGCGGCCGGGGAAAACGCTGCGCATAGCTTACCTTTAGGTAGCAGTTTGCGGGATGACAGCGATGCCAGAGCAGCTTTTCATCAGGCTACGCGCAAATTACACGTTGCGCCTGACATGTTATTTAAAAGTGTAAAGACCTTAACCAATCATGAGCAGAATGGTCGGGTATGGGAAAAAGATCACGAATTACGCTGCTTCCAGCGCCGGTCTCTTACCTTTCCGGCAACGGAACGAGAGAATTCCGACAATTCCGCCTCTTGTATGACTGCGATAGATAAATGGTTTGCCGCATTGCTGGGAGCGAATAAGGAGGTACGCTTTCGTGTCGGTAATCCTGACGAGATCACCAGCAACCGAATGGCAAAAACGTTAGCGCATTTAAAACATCGGGTCATCAATCCTGAAAATGAAGAAACCGAATCATTGCATGGGGGAATTATTACCGCGTTAAACGAAGAGGCTGTGGTATCCGCTGCACTGGCTAACAAACAGGGTGTAGGGCTGGTGGTAAGCTATGAAGCCTTTGCGATGAAAATGCTGGGAGCAATGCGTCAGGAATTAATTTTTGCCCGTAATCTTAAGCTGAATAACCGCCCGCCTAACTGGATTAGCGTACCGATTATTGCAACCTCTCATACCTGGGAAAATGGCAAGAACGAGCAATCCCACCAAGACCCCGGCTTTGCCGAAAAATGGATGACGGAAATGGCGGATGTCGCCCCCGTATATTTTCCTGTTGATGCGAATACAGCAGTCGCCACTTTACAAAACGTTTATCAGACTTATGGCCGCATCGCGGCGGTGGTTGTCGCAAAAAAAGCGCTCCCCGTGGTAACCACTGCCGCAGAAGCAGAAGAAGCCGTAAAAAATGGCTGCTTTATCGCCACAGAAGGCAAAAATGCAGATATTCAATTGCTGGCAATCGGAGGCTATCAGCTGCAAGCCTGTATTGAGGCAGCACAAAAGCTGCGTGAGCAATCGGTTTCCTGTTCTGTTATTGCTTTATTAGAGCCGGGGAAGTTCCGCAAGCCACGAGACGAAGCAGAAGCGGAATACTGCCATACTGATGACGCGTTGGATCTGCTGATTTCCCCCTCAAACTTACGTATCATTGTTTCACATACAGGCGCAGATGTAGTGACAGGAGTATTAAGGCGATTAGACTTAGGCCCGAAACGTACCACCTTTTTAGGATATAGAAATCAGGGAGGAACATTGGATAGACAAGGCATGCAGTCTGTTAATCATCAAGCACCAGAACACATTGTTCAAACTGCTAAAAGCATGCTCTTCAATAACCAAAATGATATCGGTTAAGGTGGCCTGATAGTAAACAGGTTCTCAGGGAGAGCTCGGGAATATTTATTAATAATAAGAGCAGATTTCTTAGCCGAACTGCTGGAGCAAGGATGCTCCAGCTGAGTCCCCTGGCCAGCTAACCAAAGCTTCGGATTACACGTCTAAGAGTAAAGATTTCCCTACGCCTCTTTCTGAGTTTACACAAAAATCGCTTTTTTTATTTTGCTGGGAAAGGCAACATAGCGAGGTGGGATAAAACCACGTTTATCCATACCAAAGTAAATAACGTACAAGCTATTTAAAAAGTATCAGGAGTGCTGTATAAACTCGCCATGAAAATTCCTCCGCGTTTACAACCCTTAGTCGAAGACGGACTAATTGATAATGTGCTTTACCAGCTTATGAGTGGCAAAGAAGCCACTGTGTTTGTGGTAGAAAGCCAAGGCGAGATCCGTTGCGCCAAAGTCTATAAAGAAGCGATGAAACGCAGCTTTAAAAAAGCAGTGCAATATCAGGAAGGCCGTAAGGTTAAAAACAGTCGTCGTGCCAGAGCCATGGAAAAAGGTTCCAGCTTTGGCCGCAAACAACAAGAAGATGCCTGGCAAAATGCCGAGGTAGATGCGCTTTTCACTCTTTCCAAAGCCGGCGTTAGAGTGCCGCAGCCGTTTGGCTGCTACGATGGTGTGCTGCTTATGGAGCTGGTCACTATTGAAAATGGTGAAGTGGCACCACGGTTGAGCGAAGTTTCTATGTCCAGAGAACAGGCTCTGGAAGATCATGCTCAAGTCATGTTGTACGTCATGCTAATGCTATGTGCTGGAGTTGTGCATGGTGATTTGTCTGAATTCAACGTATTGGTAGATGATTACGGCCCCGTAATTATTGATTTGCCGCAGGCAGTCAATGCCGCGGCCAATAACAACGCGTTTCGCATGTTGCAACGGGATGTGCGCAACATGACAGACTACTATGCCGAATTTGCCCCTGAATTAAAGCACACTCACTACGCGGAAGAAATGTGGGCGCTGTTTGAAGCCGGTGAACTCACGCCTGATTCTATCCTCACGGGTCATTTTGAATTTGACGAGAGCGAGGCAGACGTAGACAACGTTCTAGAAGAAATTAAAGCCGCCTTTGCAGAAGAAGAGGAACGTTTAGAGCGGATACGCAATGCTTATAGTGATGACTAACTACCCTTTTCGTTAGCAACAATATATACATTTTTAAGTCAACAGAAATGTACCCAGGTGTTTCGACAACTATGGGTACATATAAAAATCTGCGCTGCTAAAAATCCTTCCAAATTACATGAACGATATTGATAACAGCGCGTTTATTAGAATCCCTTCCCGTTATTCATTTATTCTTCAATTGCCATCCATCCCCTAATAACGAGGCGATATTCGAGCCAGGGTAATGCTAATCCGCCTTGATGTGTGCTCACTCAGCGCGAGAATTTTTCAACTTTTTGACAAGCCAAATTCGAAGGTTTGGTGGGGCTAAATCGAACGCAATTGGCGCAGCTCAAAAACTGAATAAGCCGCGCCCGAAGGGAGTCAACATGCCTGTACTGCCTTTCGGACGATAAATTATTGTACAGGGAATGTCGCTTAATCATGCTCTTACCAGATGTTCGAGCCCGTCCGCCTTTCAAAAGCAATGAACTTTTGCTGCTGATATTGACTAAATAGAGATAGATATAAAAACTGAAAGCTTTCGACGCAGACGGTGGATTGCTTTTCCAGCACCCTGTGCGCCGCAGAAAGTTGGAGGAACGTTACCGATTCGCAAGATTCTTCGCGCAGACTATTCCAATCGGGCTTCAACAGGTTTAAGGACATTAAACAGTCATGCTATACGTTCTACGGTTATTAGTCACTGCAATCTCGCTCGCTGTCGCCTGCCCCACTTTTGCACAGCTTGGTTTGCCCACCAACACAACGCCATCAGAAGAATCTGCTGCGGAGGCAGAAAGTGCGGTGAAGGATCCTCTGGAGCGAAGCACACCACGAGGAGCGTTTACCGGCTATATCAGTGCAATTGCAGACGAAGATTACATTAAAGCTGCTGAATATCTTGATCTTTCGAACCTGCCTCCAAATCAACGGGCGACTACCGGCGCGGCCCTGGCTCAAGCTTTAAGAATAATGCTTGATGCAGGCGGCAGTGTGGAGCCTACGGCAGTAATGAGTGACGAAATAACTGGAAAGGGAGAAGATGGCTTAGCGCCCACCATGGAGCAAATAGGCACCATTTCCCATGCGGGAAAGACATTGCCACTACTACTTGAGCAAACACAGGCAGAGCCGTTTGTAATCTGGCGTATTTCCTCTCAGACTCTCAACCTTCTACCGAAGAAAATTGAGGACATTGAGCTTACCATAAATCATTTATTACCCTCAGTGCTGGTAGAGCGTAACTGGAACGGCGTCCCCATTGGCCACTGGATAGCAATGGTTCTACTTGCTTTAAGCGCTTATCTTATTAGTCGGTTAGCGACTTCTTCTTTACTGTTTCTTGCCCGAAAAATCATCAGTCGCAAATACCCGAGTTATCCGGCAGGCTTGGTTAAAGCATTCTCTGCCCCTACCCGGCTCTATGGCGCAGTTCTTCTGTTTGTTGCCGCCGCTGAGAAGCTAGAAATTTCTATTGTTGTACGTCAGTATTTCAGCGAACTCGTGGTAATCATGGCGTCTTTGGCATTACTACTGCTGATCTGGCAGCTTGTAGACGTGGTAGCAGGCGTGGCCGAGAAAAAAATGGTAAGTCGTGCGAGGTTTGGCGCACTTTCAGCGGTGTTGTTTTTTCGCCGCAGCGTTAAATTCATTTTGGTGGCTATTGCCATCATCGCCACTCTCGACATGGCGGGGTTTGATGTAACGACCGGTTTGGCTGCATTAGGAATTGGGGGTTTAGCGGTGGCGTTGGGAGCGCAAAAAACGGTTGAGAATCTGGTGGGAAGTTTAACATTAATTTTTGATCAGCCCGTACGTGTTGGGGATTTTTGCAAGGTCGGCGACACAGTGGGTACGGTGGAACAGATAGGCATGCGATCCACCCGCATCCGCACCCTTGACCGTACCTTGGTAGTCATTCCCAACGGCGATTTTTCTGCCCAGAAAATAGAAAACTACGCTCATCGGGATAAGTTTCTGTTACGCGCCGTGCTAGGATTTCGTTACGAAACCACCCCTGATCAACTGCAGTATCTTTTACGGGAAATTAGAAATATTTTTCGTGAAAATCCGCGGGTTGACCCAGACCCGGCAAGGGTGCGTTTTATCGGTTATGGAAGCAGTTCTTTAAACGTTGAACTGTTTGCTTATATCCTCGCGAACGATTACAACGAGTTTCTTGAGCTTCAGGAACGCATCAATCTTAATATTGCTGATGCGGTCAATGCCAGCGGTACAGGGTTTGCGTTTCCTTCTCAGACCCTCTATATGGCTAAAGACACCGGTTTATCGGAAGATAAATCTCGAGCGGCTGAAGAGCAAGTAAAGCAATGGCGTGAGCAAGGAGAGTTATAAGTCCAGCTTCATTGCCGTAAATTAGAGAAAACCTAACGGAAGCAAGACTTTTCTGCGCAATGTATTAAATTTGGGTTCATTTGGTCGCAGTATCATCAGATAAAAAAATATGAATTAATTCTTTCCATATCTTGCACTATTTTCTCTCATATGAACTATAGTTAAAGAGCTGTAAAACAGTTGTTAATTTTTAATTTTTGGAGGACACATGGGTACTCAATCTGATCAACAAAAGAAAAACCAGGATAAAGAGCAGCAGCAAGATTATTCTCGTCAGAGACAAGACCAGCAGAAAAAGCCTGGGAATCCTGAAAGATAATCTTCACTAATAATGGTAGGGTAAAGGGACGTGTTGTACCTACTTTCTTCACCATAGAAAACCCGCTATTACACGTCTTCTAGAGCAAAAAATGTTTTCTGCGTTGCAACCAAAAATTAAACCACAATATGCTTTTACATATTCCGTATACTTCCAGTTCATGCGCTGGATTTAGTTAAGGTTATCTTTACTTTGTTGCAGAAAAAAAGCGAGAAGCCCTGCATATATTGCCGCTGCCGCAGGGCTACCGTTAACGTTTTAGCAGTTGTTTAACGTTCCTGTTCATCTTCTTTTTCCATTCTTTCTCGAAGGTCGCCGTCGACGCCGCGACCTTCTTGCATGGGACTAAATAACGCCCCCGTAGTGTCCGCTACGTTTTCGCCTTTATGACTTTCCTTTTGCGCAAGCGAAGCGGTCATTTTGTTTGTCATTTGTGGAAACAGGTGATGAGATAGATTAGATGCTTTTGCCTTTCCTCCAACAGGCATCTTCACTTCTGGATCGGTACAGGCTTTTACAATTTCGTCTACCACTAATTTAGCATCGTCTGGTTTTGTCATTCGTGGAGCGTGGCCAGAATAATTGGCGGCATGAGTCCACCAAGGTGTATCCACTGCCCAAGGCATAATAGTGGCAACATCAATACAGTCTTCATAACCAGCGAGGCGCAACTCTTCGCTTATCGAACTGCTAATGCTAAGTACCGCCGATTTCGTCGCCGCGTAGGTATTTTGCAGCGCTACAGGTACTTCGCTATCCACCGAGCCGACGTTAATCAAGATTCCCTTTTTACGCTTAATAAAATGCTTTAGCGCAACGTGTGAACCGTACAGCAGCCCTTTAAGGTTAACGTCTACCAGGCGCTCGTGAACGTCTAGAGGGATGTCCCAGAAATACCCTAAAGCACCGACACCTACATTGTTAATCCATACGTCAATGTGGTTGTAATGATAAATGGCTTCTCGTTCAAGTTTGCTAATGTCTTCCCGTTCGCTTACATCAGCAGTCACGGCTATAGCATTACCCTGGTTCTGCTTAATTTCTTCGACAAGTTCATCGAGCAATTCGGAGCGCCGAGCAGCAACAACTACATTGGCCCCGAGTTTAGCCAGTTCTATAGCGGCCCCTCTGCCAATGCCACTGGAAGCGCCAACAATAACTATCGTCTTATTTTTTACATCTTCTTTATCGGACATAATGACTCCTTTTTAATGTTCATAGCGTGCGTGGAACCTTCTATTGCGTACGCAATTCAGGAAATGCTTCAGCTTTTATACTGGTTAAGAACCTCTTTGGTTAATTGTTGATTTACCGACGGATACTCAAATAGTTGCTTTTTGTTCTTTCTCTCCAGCACATCATCAATTGAAAACTGATTTGCCGCTTCCAAGCCGTCGAGTTCATTCCAGTTAAGGGGTACGGCAACAGGCGCTCCGGCGCGTGCTCGTACGCTGTAGTCCATGACCGCAGTAGACGCGTAATCGTTACGTAAATAATCAAGGAAGATTTTGCCGCCGCGTTTAGCTTTAGACATATTAATGGTATAGGCGTCAGGGGTATCGCTTACCATTGCCTTAGCAAAATTGCGGCAAAACGTTTTGGCCGTTTCCCAGTCGAGCCTTCGCTGAACAGGAACCGTCACATGCAGGCCTTTACCGCCAGTGCATTTTAAAAATGAAACCAATCCGAGCTCTTCTAACCTGCGTTTTATGTCAAGGGTGGCAAGCTTTATAGCCTCAAAAGGCACATCTTCACCTGGGTCAAGATCAAAAATCAGTCTGTCTGGCTTCTCACTGTTATCAACCCGCACGTTCCAGGGGTGGAGTTCAATCACCCCCAACTGCACGAATTCAATTAAGCCGCTAATTGAATTGATGTACATGTAATCGTGAGATGAATCTTTATGGGCAATTTCAATGCTGTGAATGTTGTCCGACATCCCACTGCCTTTATTGCGTTGAAAAAAGCATTTTTCACTAATGCCTTTTGGACATCGCAGCGTGCTGATGGGTCTTTTTGCGACCACAGGAATAATGTAGTCTTTCATTTCGCTGTAGAAGCGGGCCAGCTGCTCTTTGGTGACTTCAGCTTCAGGAAATATTTTGCGATCCGGATGGGAAATAGGAATGTTTTCAACGCGTGGATTTGTACTTCTTTTTGATGTTTTTGTTTTCGCTTTCATTGGCGCGCTACCTTGGCTCTTTTCTACTGGCGCGGGAGTTTCTTTTTGAATTTTTTCCGGGGTTTTATCTGCCCGCCTTCCCTGATAGGAGGCGTGTCGTACTTTTCCTGTGCTTGTCCACGCAGCGAATTTCACTTCACAAAGTAGCTCGGGCTCAACCCACACCGTATCTTTAGTGTCAGAATCTATTGAATCCGGAAAAGGAAGTTGCTTTCTTTTAATAGCGGATAATTCTGCGTAGAGCTTCTTCGCTTCATCTCTGGAGAATCCTGTGCCGACTTTACCGGCGTAGCACAGCACATCGTTCTTGTAATATCCCAGGTGAAGTGATCCCACAGCAAGCCGCTCTGCAGTCGAAGGAATGAGCCCGCAAATTATAAATTCCTGCCGGTTCTCACATTTCGTCTTCAGCCAATATCTTGACCGGCTGGTGGTATAAGGGGAGGAATTGCGTTTAGAAATAATACCTTCTAAACCAAGCTCGCACGCCTTTTCAATTACGTCTTTGCCCTCACCCGAAATGGTTTGGCTAATAAACAAAGGATCTGACGGGATTTGCTCAAAAAGCTTTTCCAGCGCCTGACGTCTTTCTGCAAACGGTTGTTTGGCGTAATCATCGCCATTCCAGTTAAGCAGGTCGAAGAAAAAAGCCTGCATAGGCGCAGATTCATCTCCCAGTGCGTTTTGCAAAGACTTAAAGTCAGTAATACCATTGCTATCGACAACTACCGCTTCCCCATCAACGACGAAATCTCCCACTTCTAGTTTTTCAAATGCATCTCGTAAGCGTGGGAATTTGTCTGTCCAGTTGTGGCCGTTGCGGGTGTTAATTCTTACGCGACCATTACAAAAATAAACCAGAATTCGATAACCATCATACTTAACCTCATGAAGCCAGTCGGCGCCTTTGGGCGGTTTATCGACTAGCGTAGCCAACTGCACAGCAGAATACGCTTCTGTCAGCGAGGCGAGGCTCGCAGTACTTCCGGATTTCTTTTTAGTTATTCCGTTGGCGATGTCGTCAAACTTGAGACCACTTATTACGCTATAGTCAGTTTTTTCAAGAAAATCTTCCTGTTCATCATCAACGCTTTTGTCGTCGCTTTTTTTCATCAGAAGCCAGTTTTCTTTTCCTTTACCGGCTCCTTTCATCCGGGCCAGGGTCCACTCGCCGGCCAGTTTATCGCCGGAAAGCCGAAAATGAATCTTGCCTTTCTTTATCGCGTCATCGGTGTTTTCTTCGAGTGATTCCCAAGTGCCCGCGTCCCAAACCATCACCGGGCCGGCGCCGTATTGATTTTTCGGTATCACGCCTTCAAATGTACGATAGGAAATAGGATGATCTTCGGTACGCACCGCTAAGCGCTTGTGGTTTGGGTTGAAGCTTGGCCCTTTAGGCACAGCCCAGCTCCACATCACGCCGTTCCATTCAAGGCGAAAATCATAATGAAGGCGAGTGGCAGCGTGCTTTTGCACAACAAAAGATAACGCCTCTGATGCCTCAGCCGATATTTCCCCTTGCGGCTCGGAAGTATTTTCAAAATTTCGTTTTTCGTTATACTTTTTAAGCGCGTCTGAGGGCATAAGAGCTAGCTCGCTTTAGATTTTGTCGTTTTCGTGGTCTTCTTCGCTTTTTCTTTGTTGCTCTGCTCAAGGCTTTTTTTCAAAGCATCGACAATGTTCACGACATTTTTGGCAGTAGATCTCTTGCCCTTCGTGGTGGCTTTATGGCCTTCTAGTTTTGCTTCAATAATTTCCATCAGGCCGGTTTGGTAATGATCTTTGAAGGCTTTCGGATCGAATGGCTTTGTCTTTTGCTCTATTAAACTCTCAGCCAGGCTTAGTTGCTCTTTCCCTACATCGGCTTTTGCCGGTATATCTTCGAAATACTTTTCGGCTTCCCGCACTTCGTAAGCGTAGCGCAGGGTATCCATAATAAGCCCATTTCCACAGGGCCGAAGAGAGACAATTCTTTCTTTACCGCTCAATACCACCTGCCCTATTGCCGCCTTTTTTGCCTTTTTTAAGGCTTCGCGAACGGTAAGAAATGCCTCTTGGGCTATTTCTCCCTGGGGAACCACGTAGTAAGATTTTTCAAAATAGATGGGATCAACATCGTTGATGTCGGTAAACTGTACCAGATCAATGGTATGTTTACTTTCAAGTTTAAGGTTATTCAGATCGTCATCGTCAATGGGAACATGGCTGCCCTTCTCATATTCATAGCCTCGAATAATGTCTTCTTTGGGCACTTCATTGCCGCTTTCATCGACTTTCTGGTAATGGATGCGATCGCCGCTTTCTTTATCGTACTGATGTAAAGACAGCTTTTTAGTCGCCGTTATCGCAGCATGCAACCTGACTTCAAACGAAACCAATGAGAGACGAATATGCCCCTTCCAATATGCTCGTAGTGCCATATCTTCACTTCTTTTTCATTGTATAGAAAATGGTATTCCTACTGCGATACCTTAGGATTTAATTTAAACGCGGTAATCGCCGTGAAGGTTCATCACGTTCAAGCAGATAAAAGTGGGCTTCATCTCCAATATGCTCTAAAACTTATCCGCCTTGATGTGTGCTCACTCAGCGCGAGTAGATAAAAGCTGATAGCCATTACGGTTCTTGCGCAGGCCGCGAACGCCGCTTATCAAGGCTAGTGAGAACCCAGGGCAACGCATGATTGAGCAAAAAACCATCAACCGTAAAAATATTCGCGACCTGCCCTTGAGTAAAAATCCTTTCGCTTTTGGACACAAAAATAATACCCCGGCGAAGCGGGGTATTATACTTTCACTGTTTATAGAACTGTTGGACCATTATAGCTGGCCCATTAATGATAATGCTTGCAGCACTCAACAATGGATTTGGCGGTTGCCTCGTCCTGACATTTATCGGCAATATCACCGACTGACACAATACCCACCAGCCGTTTGTCGTTCTCATTATCAAGTACAATGAGGCGCTGAACATGATTTTCTTTCATGTTGTTGAGAACGGTATTAGTGTCGTCATCCCGAAAGCAATAAAGAACAGGATCGTTTACTATTTTTGAAATTTCATCGTCTGTACTCACACCATTGGCTAGCGCTTTGGTAACAAGGTCCCGGTCGGTAACCGCGCCAATGAGTTTGTCTCCATCGTAAACGGGCATAAGGCCGGCGCCTTGCTTGGCCATCATTTGTGCTACATCACGTACACTCGCCTTTGATGAGGCTACTTCAGTATTTTCAGACATCACTTCACGTATTTGCATGGTGCTCCTCCGGTTTGATGATTCGAAAAATATCTGAATACATCACCTATTTCAGATAGTGTATATTTCAGATAGTGTAACTGTAAGCAAGACGCTTACCAGCGCCGCTATGGGTAGATTTTTTGGGCGTCACTTTCGGCAACTATTACCGGTATGCTTAATGTAGGGCGCTACGCTTTCGAAAATAAAGCCGTGAATTCATCGTATTAAAACCCCGAGGGCGTAAATTCGGATTAACAACAGAAATGGGGGAGAAAATAGTCGATGGAAGTCACTGCCTGCTAAACGTATCACCACCTGTAAATATTTTGCAGCAAAAATGTAGATTTCTCTTGTTTGGCGGCGGTGAGAAAAGGGTGTGCCAGAACCTGATTAGCGAAAAAATAGAGGGAGATTTAAAAAAAGAGGCTGGTGTCTCCACCAGCCTCTTTAGTCGTTAACGGGTATTAAGGCTGTCGTTGCCAGTACCGTAGATTACCCAATGTCTTTAAAAATTCTGACGAATCAGCCTGAGCCAAATCCACGAACCCTGCGTCCATTTTTGCTGATAGATTAACTTCATCAAAAATCGTCATTGCGCTGGCGGTGTAGCCGACGAATTTTTTATGAGCAAAGGCATCCATCACGAAATCTTTCGCTTCTGGCACCATGGCGAGCTTTTTGGCTCCCGCATCACTCACCAGTATTGCCACTGCATCATAGAGCACAGATGGACCGCCATCGATTACCTGATCACCCTTTATATAGTTTCCTTTATCGGTGGTTACCCCATTCACAGTCGGCGCGATAACTTCGAACATGGCACCTTCAGCTTTAAGTGCCGTTGTTAACTCTTTAAATATTGATTCATCGATCCCGTCTGAGCATAAAATCCCAAGCTTCCTGCCTTTGAAACTCATTGGGCTGTTCTTCAGAATACTTAACGGATCTGAGACTTTTAAATTAGTACGCGGGGTCATGGCGGCTTCCGCCTTATCAGGCATCGCCTGGAAGCCAAGCCCTTTGGCCACAGCATTCGCTAACTCATCACTGATATTCAGCAAATGTGAGACCACTCGCTCTCTGATATGAAGGTGCTCAACTTTGGAAAGTTCAAACGTAAGCGCATTTTGGATATGCTTCTTCTCAATTTCTGTTTGGCTTTCGTAAAATTGAATAGCCTGGCTGTAGTGATCAGCAAATGTCTCTGAACGGTAGCGCAACTTATCGCCGCTCATTGGCTCACTTGAGCTCTTAAACCCATGTTGTGGACAAGCTCGAGGATTTGCTTCTTTGGTAACCCATGAATTAGGTTCGTAATTAACCCGCCCTTTAGGATTATGCATTGCCATATGCCCGTCTTGCTGAAAATGCCTCATCGGACATTTGGGCGCATTAATTGGAATATGGGTAAAGTTTGGACTTCCCAGGCGCTTTAGCTGCGTGTCGAGATAGGAGAAGTTACGCCCTTGCAGCAATGGATCTGGCGTGAAATCAATACCAGGTACTATGTTTTGCGTACAAAACGCCACCTGTTCGGTTTCTGAAAAAAAGTTATCCACCACACGGTCCAGCACCATCTTACCAATAATGGTGACTGGCACATCTTCTTCGGGAATAATTTTAGTGGCATCAAACACATCAAATTCGAAATTGTCGGCAAACTCTTGATCGAAAACTTGTACGCCAAGTTCCCACTCAGGGAAATCTCCCGCATTTATGGAATCCCACAGGTCGCGGCGGTGGAAGTCTGGGTCTGCGCCGTTAATTTTTAACGCTTCGTTCCACAGCACAGACTGCATTCCCATTTTGGGTTTCCAATGGAATTTAATAAATTTCTCTTCGCCGGCTTTATTTACGAACTTAAATGTATGTACGCCGAAACCTTCCATAAAACGGAATGAACGCGGAATGGCTCGGTCAGACATGATCCACATAATCATGTGCATAGATTCAGGCGACAGACTGACAAAATCCCAGAAGTTATCATGAGCGGTCTGAGCTTGCGGGAATGCGCGATCAGGCTCTGGCTTTGCAGCATGAATTAAGTCGGGAAATTTAATCGCATCCTGAATGAAAAAGACGGGAATGTTATTTCCTACTAAATCCCAGTTTCCTTCCTGGGTATAAAACTTAACCGCAAACCCGCGTACATCCCGGGCTAAATCGAAAGAGCCTTTGTTACCCGCCACGGTAGAAAATCGGACAAAAACCGGCGTTTTCTCACCTTTACGCTGGAAGATATCTGCGCAGGTCAGGTCAGACAAATCTTCGTAAGTTTCAAAATAGCCGTGGGCTCCATAGCCACGCGCATGAACCACCCGCTCAGGGATGCGCTCATGATCGAAATGAAATATTTTCTCACGAAAGACCTGGTCTTCCATCAAGGCTGGTCCTCTGGGTCCAGCCGAGAGAGTATTTTGATCGTCACTTACCGGACAACCCTGCGCGGTTGTCATTACCTCGTTTTCATTTGAAGGAAGTTGATGTAACTCACCTCCCTTGCCTTTTTTGCCTGTGTATTTAAACGATTCAGCCATTTGCCGTTCCTTTATTCTTAATTTATTGAAGGAGCTACCTTGCTGCGTTGCAAGTACATCTATGCTGATACAGCGGGAGAGGAAGGAAGGTTTATCGCTTTTTTCGATGGTATGAAGGCGTAAAACCGATTAGGGAAAGGTAATGCTCTACAGGAGCTCGTGGTATTGGGTTGAGCAAAACCCGCGCTGTTCAAAAAATAATTTTTAGATCTGCCTGTATAAGCGAAATCCTGGCGAAAATAAACCTTCGTTCCATCAGGCTTATCCCGCTTCCGGCAACAAACGCAACCTCCATAAAGCCAGCAAGGCGAGATGGTGAATATTCTTCACAGCTGATGGTTTTTCACTCACTCATGCGGTTGCCCGGATAAAGCCAGGCGCTAGGCCAAATTAGGAGGATTTTCTAAAGCGGCCTTTAACTGGCGAATGTCTAAGGGCTTTGAATATAAATAACCTTGTACTACCTGACACCCATTCGCTTGCAAAAACTCGCTTTGCTCAGAGGTTTCCACCCCTTCGGCAATAACTGTTTTTTCCAGCTTTTGTGACATCGCCAATATGGCTTTAGTAATTTCGTTACTGGTGGGCTGAATCGGAATACCGGCAATAAAACTGCGATCGATCTTAATTTCGTCAATCGGTAATTGTTGCAACTGACTAAGTGACGTATAACCTGTTCCAAAGTCGTCAATTGAAAATTTCACTCCAAGCGTTTTCCAACGCTCTAACAGCGCTTTAGTTGCCGCTACATTTTGCACCATAGCTGTTTCGGTTAGCTCAATAACAATCTCTGGCGTCTGGGGAATCATCGCCTCTTCAATTTTTTTCTCAAGCACGGCAACGCAGCTGCGGTTACCGATAATGGCATAGGAAAAGTTAAAGGAAATCGTGGATAGGTGGGTTCTAAATATCTCGAACTTCTTAAGCTCAGCAAAGGCTTTAGCAAACACAATTTCGGTTATTTGCCCAATTAACCCTTCTTCTTCCGCTATTTCAATAAATTGAATAGGAGAAATAACGCCTAACGTTGGATGGTACCACCGGACCAGTACCTCTGCACCATGCCAGTGGTTGGTGGAAAAATCCCACTGTGGCTGATACACCACGGAAAATTCTTTTTTATCAATTGCACGAATTAACTCTTCGACCATGGTAAGACGATCAAAAAGATTAACGCGATAGCTTTCCTGATATTCTGTAAACGCCGTATGAGGATGGCTTTTGGCGTAGTTAAGGGCAATATCAAGACAGCGAATAATACCTTTACAATCCTTTGCATTTTCAGGATAAGTGGCAAGTGCAATATGTGCTTTAATTGGTCGTGGAGAGATTGCAGTGCAAATATCCTCCGCTTGTTTGGCAATAAGCGCAGCATCGTGAAGGTAAGAGCTGTCGCCTCGCTCTGTCAGCGCACCGATAATTCCAAATTCATCCGCACTGATCCTGGCGATATAATATCGGGCGCTAATCTCCCGCTGCAAACCTGCTGCCAGGTTTAGAAGCAGTAAATCCCCCTTCTCATGACCATGCTCATTATTGAAGTCACTAAACTTTTCGAGATCAACAGACAGAACATAAAACTGTTTTTTGTTCCTTTGAGCTTCGCGACAACGTGCGTCAATTTCTCTTTTAAACGCTATGCGATTAGGAAGGAGCGTCAGGGTATCAACCAACGCTACTTTCTCTATATTTCTCACCATGCGCTTTAGCAATAGAAACAGGAAAAGCGTGGTTGCCAGTATGAAACATCCGCCTTTTATGGTTTGCGCTTCAGTTAACGCATTAATGTTAGTAAAAAACAAGCTGGCGACATGATCAGAAAGCAGGATCCACAGAAAAGCAAAAAGCAGGTACCACCCGATCAACCGGTAAATTTCACTTGAGAAAGATTTGCCCATTTACATACTCTCTGTTTACAGCTAAATTTTATGCAGTGAAGAAACGAAAAACTGATTAATACCAGGGAAGATTACATACGGCAAAACACTATCTGCCACATCCCTGTACGAAATATTTAGTTTAGCACACGGAGTCAGCCCCTGCGTGAACCTGAACGCTTACTATTGGCATTCACGGGGATTGTCTTTGCTGTTCATTACTACAATACTCACCTGGTCGACAATGCTTTTAATTCAGCCGACATAGTCTGCTCCACAATCAAAACAGGCTTATGTTTTAAATCCCAAGACAACAAGCCAAGGTTTCGTCAAAATTAAATATCTGCTGGCCGTGCTGTATTAGAACGGTTATATCTACCCTATTTCCGCAACTTTATGAACCAATTACTTTCAAGCCCGTAGGGTAAATAAGAAGCATTACTATCCTGCTTCGACGTTTAACCCGCTTCATTCTGCTCGTCAGCAATGTTGGCTTATTTTCGAGATCGGGAATTCATTAAAAGAGGAATTGATTATGGCTAAAGATCATGGCAATCAGATAAAGAATGATGAAACCTATGAGGAGCTTCGGGATAAGGGGTATAGCAAAGAAAAATCAGCCAGAATTGCCAATGCACAAGCTAATCCTCATCAACATCCTTCAAAAAAAGGCGGTAAAAGCGAGAAGTACGAAGACCGGACGAAGGAAGAGCTTTATCAAAAGGCGAAGGAAGTAGGTATTGAGGGACGCTCAAAAATGTCTAAAGAGGAACTGATCGATGCTTTGCGCAATCATTAAACAAGCTTAGTAAATTTACTAGCTATCACAAGTTGGCTACACGATGCGCGTTAATATCTTTGAAATGAAGACCCTATAGAAAAAGCGGTGTAAACATGCAAGACGCAGAAAATAATCGAGCGCCGCTTAACCTCTACTTTATACTTGATGGGGTTTCGGCTTTTTGCTTAAAAGCAAAATTGTCTATTAAAGAATTCAATGTGGTTACAGACGAAGATTACTGTGAAGTGCTGTTATATGAGAACAAAACCCTGCAATGCAGGCAGTTGCAAGCAAAAAAGCTGAGTTTTGAACTCTCCTACGAAAATGTATCCCGACATTATATTCTGGAAAAATGCCATTCCCAATGGCATATTCAGGAACTGATGGCATAGTTACACGCGCCTGTTAGTCAGTGGAGACGTTTTGCCGCAACAGCGCCCTGCCACCAAAGATGGTATCATCGGTCGGATTATCTGCCAGTTATCTACTGTCGCTCGCTATTGTGTCAGAAGTAGCGTAAAATTTCCGTGCTTGTAGTCCGTTCAATCGTGGTATCTAACATATAAAGAGAGCAGTCTTGCAACATCTTCTTTCAGAAATAGATAAAGTCCCGAATAAACCTAAAACGCTCAATAGCGACATAACAGAAGCGCTGTGTGCGTTTTGCAAGCAACGCGCTTACCTTATCAAAGAGGTGGAGAAAATTTCCTGTGCTGGTGAAATTACCGCAAAACTTCATGATGGCGCCAGCGCTCATTGCTATATTGACAATACGGGTGTCGTTACCATTGACGTCATAAAAGCGCTGACGGAGACATCGTTTTCAATGATCAAGAAAAACGGACTCTGGCGAGTCAAAGAATAAGTCGCTACAGCGACTTACTTATTGCGCAATTATTTCGTACTCAATAGGCTTGTAGCTAAAGTTATTCGATTCACCAGCAGAGCAAGCCGTTAGCCCCACAATCATATCCATTTTTGCACGAAATACTGTGTAGTCTCCCGCTTTACTGACAGGGGGAAGAACGGAAATTTTTCCTTCCCTGTCGATATCTACCTTCATAAATGTATTAAACGTTGTTCCGATGAGGTGCTTGGGAATACCGTATTGCTCAAACGCTGCTGCGAGATTGCCAAAACATCCAGGGACAGGCGCTTCATTGGGATAAAAGTGCTTAAAGGTATCTACGCTGCAGGGGGTAAGCGTAAAGTCATGAACGCCGACCGTGTCTTCAACGATCTCAAACATAACATTGCTGTTATTAGAGTATAGTTTCGCTCCCTTTCCAAACTCCACGCTTTCGTTGTAGTCCAGAGATCTGCCAGATGAAAGGAACTCTGTATGGTCGTTTTCATTAAAGGCATATAAATCCGCTACCTGTTCCCCTTCAGGATCGACAACTTTAAGACACTCACCTTGTTTCATTTTAAATGCGGTTCCACTTCGTGGTGGTATGGTATTTGTCATTTACTAATTCCTTGGTTTAAAAGGGCATTCCCATTCTGGCTCTAGCTTTCTTCCGCTGTACTGACGGACTTCCGATTCGTCACCATGATTGCTCAACATGCTGTTTCTGTCCCCACAAAACTCTGCATCCTTTTTCCGGATGTGGTTACGGAAATTTTCAAACTTGTTTTTCTCACGCAAGTAATCAAATTGCATATGCAAATTGAATACGATAGCAGGAGCAACAAAACGTCTACTTCTTCTTTGGCTATTTGGATTAAGACCAATGATAAAAAAACCTTTGCCCCCAAGACTAAAGCTAAAATTTTCACTGGCGGGATCGTTACTTACCTTGCGATCCCACGGATGTAACTTCACATCAATGTCATGTAATTGCTGAAGTTTATTCCAAAGCGCTCGTTCGAACTGTTTCTCGCTTAAATCATCAGGCTGTTCGAACGCGCATATGAAAGAAGAATACATGTGCCTGTTGATGTCGAAGGCTTCGACAAACTGATATAACTCTACGAGTATGTCAATATTGTTCTTATCACATCGAATATCATCGAATTGACGCACCGTAATTTGGTCGCGATGAAGCGCTGTTTTGGCGCCGGAGCAGGGAAAGCCTTGCTGGGAAACGAACGCTTTAAACTGCTCTTCCAGGTTATCTTGAACTTCTATCATAGGCAATTTTCCTCTTCAGGCTCAGCTACGGGATGTTTCGCTGACCAGCTGAACATTTTCTACAAATGTTTGGCTATATTCTGAGCGAGAAGGCAATTGCTGGATAACGATACCTCTGTCCCGAAAATCTTCATTGATGTATCCATGATGAGCGTATTCTCGCAAAATACCGTCCCGTGGGTAGCTCCCCCACTTGTTCCGGTAAATTTCGGCGTTTCGAATAAAGTCTAAAAAATGGTTTACCGGACACAGGTAGTTAGGACGCTCCTGACTGAAAGTGACCAAATCAAGCGGCTTAAAGGTAAACCCTAACGTTCTGCAGTTAGTAAAAAAATCTTCGTCGTTCAGGCCGAAGCCGTCATACCTTTCGTCAAAGCCACCCGTTTTTGCGAAATCTTCCTTAGATATAAGAAACAATGTAGAGCAATCATAATCGTCAAAAGGTTTTCCATCTCTTTTTCCTTTATTGGCGTCAGCCTGGTGAGCGTTTAAAAGCGTTTGATAATCCTGTTCCAGATCAGAAGGCGGCAGGTATCTTACATCGGTAGTTAGCAGTGACTTGGGCTGCCAGTGTTCCAATGCAGCAGTGACAAGATTAGGGGCACACACCGCATCTACATTGAGATAGGCTATTAAGTCATTAGAGGCACAGGAAATTCCTTTGTTTCGCGCCTTCGCGATAGGCAGGCTCTCGCCATTTACGAATTTATGTACAATAGAAATGCGTTCACTTTTGATCAGCGAGTTTTGAGAAGGCGGAGCCATCCATACCACTACAAGTTCTGAAGGCAGTGGATCGCAAGCTTCAAGATGAGTAATAAGATTTCTAAGCTGCGGAATTCGGTTTTTTACAATGGTGACTACGCTAAGGGATGAAGACATACGTTGAACCCTCTGGAAAAATGAAAAGGCTGAACCTGTTCGTAAGCGATGAATGCAGTAACGGGGAGTAGCAAAACACGAACCAATTCGCCACAGAAATATAACCCACTGAATTTAAGTGGATTAACCGTCAAAGAACGCTGATGTCGTGGGAGTTGTAAACTGCATGAGGAGAAATGATGTAGGTATTTCATAAATGAAATGTAATCCTGACTCAGGATCGCTCACTTCCTTTGACCGGAAAATTATCCGCCATCCCTGTTTCAGTTAACGAAATTGTTTAGCTATAAACGAACAGCTATTTTTCTCATTTACTGCGACAATTTGTCGCATCGGTACTGTTCAATAACAAGGTTACAATCTCGTCAAACTACACCTATTGCTGGATACTCAACGGATTATGCAGGTGAACCGATTTTACCCACACCTGATCATTTTAAACCTCGCGAATTTTTTTACTTCTCATGTTGCGGCTGTTGAAAATGACATTGAAATTATCGAAATCACCACCCACAGCGCACACCGCAGCCTTACCGCGGATCTTGAGGAGCGTCTTACCGCTGAAGGTGTTAATTTTTCTGCGGCAGGCGGCGTGTCGAGCCTGCCGGTTGTTCATGGTTTGATGGGCGATCGGGTTCAGGTATTAGTTGATGGCGCCGCTAGCGCCGCGGCTTGCGGCAACCAGATGAACCCGCCGCTGTCGTATGTTTCTGCCAACCAGGTAAAAGGTCTGTCGGTACTGCCTGGTGTATCCAAAGTCAGCGCGGGGGGCGATAACATTGCTGGTGTTATTGAAGTAAACACCTTTGCACCGAGATTTTCTGAATCACCTGATATACAGTGGGCCGGTGGAAATGTTTCTTACCACCATAGCTCCAATGGCAACGGCCAGAACATAGATGTGAACGCAAGTGGTGCCAGTAATACCTGGTATGTCAGCTATACCGGAAATCGAAACAAAGCCCAGAGTTTTAAAAATGGAAACGGTGAACGGGTTTTAGACACACTTTTTAAAGCGCAAAATCATATCGCTGCGATAAGTTACCGAGACGATAACCAGCGGATAGATGTAAAACTCACCCATCAGGAAATTCCATATCAAGGCTTTCCAAACCAGTATATGGATATGACTGATAATAACAGCACAGGCTTTCTCGCACACTATGAAAAGGAACTACGTGAAAGCATGCTTGAAGCCCACGCAAGCTGGCACGATATTGAACACGAAATGGGCTTTTTTACGGCCGAAAAAAGCGGTGTCATGCCCATGGATACGGCGGGACAAGATGTAACGCTAAAATTAAAGTGGTCACTGCCTTTGAATTCTGGCGCCACCCTGATTGTCGGACAAGGCTATTTCAGCACTACCCTTGATGATCGCTGGCCGGCAGTCGCAGGCACAATGATGGGGCCGGACGACTACGTAAATATCAACAACGGAAAACGTCAGCGAATAGCCGCATATGCCGAATGGACGCAACCGGAAAAGGAGGGTTGGCGTTATTCAGCTGGTGCCCGTGTTGAACGTGTCACCACCGACACTGGCGAGGTACAGGCGTATAGTAGCGAGCAAATGAGTGGCATGAGCATGATGAATGCAGACAGTGAAGCCGCCATGGTTTTTAATCAGCAGGACCGTAGTCAGGCGGATATCGTGATTGATGCCACACTGTTGGCGGAACGCACGTTTGAAGAGCAGCATAAAATAGAGATGGGCATTACCAGAAAGAATCGTGCTCCCAACCTGTATGAACGCTATAGCTGGGGTCGCGGTATTATGGCAACCACAATGATAGGTTGGTACGGTGACGGCAATGGCTATGTTGGGAATATTGACCTGAAGCCGGAAACGGCGCTGACTGCCAGTGCCAAATACAGTTATGATGCCACTAAATGGACGGCAAGCGCTAACGTCTGGTACACAGATTTACAAGATTATATTGATGTAGAAGTGCTTGATTCTTTTAACAGCACCAGCACCTCGGCTGGCAACAGAAATATTCTACAAATCACCAATCTTGATGCGTCCTTATTAGGTGCTACGCTTAGCACTACCGCCCGGTTAGCAGAAAATTCCACTGGAAAATGGTTGCTCTCAAACGTATTGCAATGGCAAAAAGATGAGCGAAAAAACAGTGAAGACGATCTGTACCAGATTATCCCGCTGGAAAATGTAATGACATTATCTCATGAGAAAAATAACTGGCAAACGCGCCTTGAATGGCGTTGGATTGACAGCAAGAACAACATTGATATCCGACGGCTTGAAAATGAAACTAACGCCTATTCACTGCTTAATATTGCCACACAACTATCCTGGCAAAACATTGCTATTGAAGTGGCGGTGAACAATATGCTGGATGAGTACTTTCAACAGCCGCTAGGCGGAGTTAACGTTGCTGCGAATAAAGCTAATAGTACTTTGGGCTTTCCGCAACTTGATGGCCGGGGCCGTTCTGTCGACATTGGCATAAGTTATCGTTTTTAAACAAGGGCCAGGATCTCAGAGCCATGCTGCTACTTTTTGTAGGTTACTGTTACCGCCAGCAACGACTACCTTTATGGCTTTCACTCGGTCTTCTGTTATTTGAAATTGGGTTGTTTAACGCTTTTATTGCGTTAAACGGAGCCGCAAGCAACCCCTTCAGTATCATCTTGCTGGTTCCTCTGGTATTGGGGCTAATGTTGCTGCCTCCTCCGCTGGCAGTTTTCATTCTCGCTATCAGTATTTCCGGACAGATATTACAACTGTATCTGCCCCATTTTGACGGCCACTCCTCCGCTATGGTTGGTCATTCCCGCAGTATGATAGTAGGTTTCGTGGTGACCAGTTTTCTTATTACTGCCGTGGTATTCTACTTTCGCTTTCAGTTGCTACAAAAAACTGCAGCAATCCACAAGCTGCGGGAACGCCAGTTACGGGATGAGCAACTTCTGGCAATCGGCACTGCGGCGGCGCAACTCACCCATGATGCTGCCACCCCGATTCAAACCAGCCGGTTAATTATTGAAGAGGCTAAAGAAGCCCTTAGCCTTGCTCTCATCACCGAGCTGGACGAGCAATTCACACGGTTAGAGAACTTACTTCTTAATTGGCGCTGTGTGGCTGATGATGTGAGAGAAGCGCGACTAAGCGCGTATTGTCCCAAGAAATTGATGCAGTCGCTACGTTACATTGTCGCCGTGGCTAGTCCGGAATATCAGGTGAAGTGGCCTGAAATTGCAGGTAATAATGCCTCCCGGGTAATGGCTGATCCGACGTTGGTACCGGCGCTTTCAAGCATTGTACTTAATGCTTGCGAGGCAAAACACCTGCAGTCTCACAGCAGTGTGACGATCAGTCTGGTGATTGCCGATGATCATTGGCTAATTACTGTCATCAATCCGGTTTCAGAAGTTAAACAAGAGCATCTTGCGGTGTTGGGCAGCCGAATTGTCGCAAGTGAAAAAGGTACTGGTATCGGCGCTGTTGTCAGCAATGCCACCATTGAAAAATTCGGCGGTAAAGTTACCTGGGCCTATGATCCAGATTGCGTTGTGACTTCTATTTATTTACCGGCGCAAAAAATGTGATGAAACGAATTCTTCTTATTGATGACGACGAACGTTTTGCACAGGTGCTTCGCAGAAGATTTGAAGCAACCGGCAATTACACCGTTGAAACATTTCCAAGTGCATCCGCGGCAATGCAGGCAGTAAAAACAACTACACACGCAATTTTGCTGGATATGATGCTTGAACAGGAAATCGGTTTGGATTTTGTAGTGCCGCTGAACGCCAGGTTTTCACCAAAACATTTAATCATCATGACAGGCTACGCCAGCATTGCCACTACTGTTGCTGCGATGAAAAAGGGCGCCACCAATTACATTGCCAAACCGGTAGGTTTCGCCGTACTGCTGCAACAGTTAAGCGATGTGAGCGACCAGGAAGAAGTCGAAACTTTTACCCACTCTCCTATGACAGCCGCACAAGTGGAATGGGAGCATATTCAAAGGGTACTGCTAGAAAATAATGGCAATGTATCGGCAGCAGCAAAAGCATTGAAAATGCATAGGCGCAGCCTTCAACGTAAACTGCAAAAATTTTCACCGAACAAGATATAACAGTCTCACTTCTACGTAGTTAGACGCGCAACAGGCTGCGCGTCTTGAGTTACCAGCGCGGTTTACTGGGTATAAATAACCGCACCACCTTCTGAAAGCAGTTTTAGCGGCACTTCTCCTTTATTATTAACCGTAAGCGTACGCGACTTTGCTGTACCGTCTTTACCATCATAAATTAAGGTTGCCTCTTTATTTGCCAGCATGGGCAATTTCACGTTGAGTGACTTCTCTTGCTTTTCGCCATTCACCGCAGCCACATACCACGCGTTTCCTTTGCGCCTGGCTAATATCACATGTTTACCAGGCTGCCCTTCAATGAACTGGGTTTCATCCCAGACTGTCGGCATTTTGCGCAGCAGTTCCAGCACATAATCCGGTTGCTCATTAATATTATTGGGCGTTAAGCCAAAATGTTGTACCGGCGAAAGATACAAAATGCCAGTGGCAAGTTCGAATGCATCGGTAGTAGAGCGAATTGTTCCTGTCTTTTGATCCTGTGATAGCCTTTCATTCAGAAAAACCGGCGCGAAATCCATTGCGGCAACGGTATTACGAGTGAACGGTAATATGGTGGCACTGTACGCATGGGAGTCCAGAGCCTTTTGATCAAATACCAGGTTTTCCGAGGCCAATACGGCTTCAGACGTCACAAAATTCGGATACATCCTTTCCCAACCCCGGGGTAATGTACTGCCGTGGAAAGTGATAGCCAGTCCAAAGTCATTAGCATCGACAAGAATATCTTCATACAATTTCAGCGTTTCCTGCTTATCGCCAGCAAAGAAGTCCACCTTCAGACCTTTCACCCCTATTTTTTGCAGCCACGCCATTTCTTTTTTTCGGGCAGGAGTATCATTCATCAAATCCTGCGGCGTTTGCGGGGCATCGTTCCACCAGCCGTTAGAGTTATACCAAAGGATGACATCAACGTTTTTGCTGTTTGCATAGGCAACCAGCTTTTCCATGCGGTCACGGCCAATGTTCTTGTCCCACCAGTTATCAATTAGCACATATTCAAAATCCAGTTCAGCGGCCAGATCAATAAACTTCACCTGATCATCATAATTGATGCTGTCATCCTGCCAGACAATCCAGCTCCAGGTCGCGCGTCCCATTTTATATTCTTTGGATGCTTTGTAACGGGGCTTCACCACATCAAAAGTCACTGTAGTTTCGACTATAGGTTCTAAGGTTTCACCTACCGTAATAGTACGCCAGGGCGTGGAAGCGGGCATTGCCATTGCCGCAGAAGTAGGGCCGATACCGGCATTCTCCCCCGGCTGAGGGAAACGCAACGGGTACACGCCTTGCTTATCGCCTTCTCCTAAACGGGCACCCACATAATGGCTATCTACACCGGTTTCTGAAATCAGCACCCAGCCTTTCTCTTCATTCTTGAATAGAGCGGGAAAGGTATAGCCCGCGCCATAAAGTGACGGAGTTCCGATAGGTTCATTAAAGGTGTAAGGTTCTTCATAACTGGGTTTTGTCTGCATCCAGCCAGTGAGCGGTAATGCCTGTGGTGTAATAAATGTGGTTGCCTTATCGGGCAAGTTAAAACTGGTTGCCTCTTGATTAACAATAACCCGGGTAGCGCCGCTGGCAGATGAGAGCTGGTAACGGAACGCCACATCGTTATTACTTACCTGAAATAGAACTTTCAGCTCATCTTTGGCGGCATTGGTAAAACTCACCGTCAGCTCATTGGCGTGATAGTCTACCGTGCTCACTTTGGCCTTGTTTAAATGATATGTCTGACTTATTTCATTTTCACTGTGAGATTGATACGTTAAGTTTTGCGTAAAGTCGCCAAGCGATGTCTCAAGCCCTAAAGCGGAGCGTTCAAGAAAGGTTTTGCCATTATAAGATACTGTATAATACGGCTTTCCTGACTCGGCACCGACGGTCACCTGAAGTTTTTCATCCGGCCCATGCACTGTTTGTGGAAGCTCAGCAAAAGTAAACTTCGAAAATAGCAGCGTTAAGACGCCAACGATATATTTGCTCATTCTTTATCCTGTTTTGAAACGAGAGAGAGCAGAAGCCTAGTAGCCAAGTAAATGCCTGATTTGCTATTTACGGCTGCTGCCTTTTATCGTAGAAGCCATGAGTTCACGTTCATGGCTTTTTCGTTATCTAAAGTTAGAAAGTGGCACTGACACCCACTGTATAGCGGGGTCCGGTTTCCTCATAAAGCATGATCTGGTTATCGTAACGGCCGACCTTTTTGGTCTTTTCGTCGGTGACATTTATTCCTTCGACGAAGACCTGAACCGTTTCGGTAACATCGTAACTCACGCGCACATCAACCTGAGAATATTCTTCTACATAGGTAGGTTCTCCGCCAAAGCCACGGGCAGTCTGCAAAAAGCGGTCGCGCTGGTTCCACGCCACTCTTGCTTCTACCGGGCCATAATCATAAAAACCAATTATGTTATAGGTGTTGCCCAACCCTACTAGCGCAAAGGTTTGAGAGGTGTTATCCACGTCCAGTTCTGCGTTACTATCAACAATAGTGGCATTGCCTGTGATACCAAAACCGCTCCAGAAACCCGGTAATTCACTAAAGGTGTATTGCGCACCAATTTCTACACCATCTACCGTTGCTTCTTCGACGTTGTCTACCAAACTCACTTCAAAAATAGGATCGCCGGCAAATAAATCTTCCGAGTCGGTGATAGGAAATGCACGATCTTCCACTGTACTGACGAGGAAATTCTGCACATCTTTTCTGAAGTATCCCACGGTGATATAGCCGCCCTCCTGATAATACCACTCTAGCGACGCATCAAAATTTTTGGAAATAAAAGGTTTTAGATCAGGATTTCCGCTGGAAGCCTGAAGGTTTCCCGGCCGGGTAGTCCCTATGCTGGTGCGTGGAGAAAGCGCGCCCAGCGGGGGGCGAGTCAGCGTTTTTGATGCTGCCACCCGAGCGATAATGTCATCAGTCAGATTAAGCCTGAAATCCATAGTGGGAAGGAAATAGTTGTATTCGTTGGTCTGTTGCACCATTTGTTCGCCAGTGAGTACAGGGGTATATAAGTCGGCAGCCGAGAGCACCAGATCCTGTAAAATTTGCGAAATTCCGATGGCAGTGGTTTCTGTGTGTACATACCTGCCGCCGATGTTCCAGTTCCAGGGTTTATCTCCCAAGTCCCCTTCCAGCGCAAAATTAACATATGCAGAAATAGCTTCTTCTTCAATTTCAGAAGAATCTGGTCGCGTCGCCAAGGCAAAACCATTGGTTTCGGCAAACAGCGCGGCGGTAGTTCCCGCTGGCAAACCATTAGCAGCATCATTTGCAGCCATAGCTTCATCAGACTCTAAATAGCTGATAGCTTCGTCAACATCGAACGAAAGCCAGCTATGGGGTAAATTGCCTGCGCCCCCCAAATAATCGGCGTCGATGCTGGTTACGCTAAATAAATCGTTTGGTACATCCACCTGAAAGCCGCAATACGCGCATAACACCTCTGGCTGAGACAACCGGATGGTGGTGGATTGTTTTTGTTTGGAATACTGCACGCCAAACGAAATATCCGTCAGATTTTTCCAGTAAACTGACCAGGTGCCGTCCACCCGCTGCTGGAACAGTTCATCTTCAAAATCCTGACCGCCGCCAAAGGGGCCGCCCCCGGTACCGCGCAAAGTAAAGTGCGCTTTGGCCAGGCTGGGGTCGACTAAATCCGCTTCGTTAACGCCAGAAACGGTAGGAAACCCGTTTTCGTCGTAGGAAACAGTTGAGGGCGTTACATCACGCACGCCAAGGCCCATCACCACTACATCTGTATTTTCTGCGCCCCCCGATTCAGCCCGGGACCACGAAGTGTCGAAGCTGATATTTAGCGTATCGGATGCAAACCAGTCGGCGTTAAAGCCAAGGGCATACATTTTAGTGGGACGATTTAACACCGCTCGGGTGGCATCTGCGTTGCGGTTTTCCGTTACGCTTGTCCCTACCCCGTTTTCATCAAACTCGGCATCAGAAATCAGGGAAGGCGTAAAGAAGACGCCCACATTGGTGGTTTCTGACATGACTTCAAATTCGCTGTACAAACCGTCCAACGTAAGTTCCAGAGCGTCAGTAGGACGATACTGCACTGTAGAACTAAAGGTCGTACGTTCTCTGTCCTCACTTACCGGACTGATATTAAGATTTTGCGGTAGGAAAAATTGATCATCTGCTGAATAGCCCTCCGCTGCCAGTTGATCTGCAATATTTGGCATTTCATCGCGGTTCAATACAATATAGCCGTCGGTAAGAAATCGATTAATTTCATTTTTTCGCTGTTGGTGCGACAACGACACCAATACGCCGAGTTTATCATCTGCAAAAGTATTACTTACCATTCCAAACAGCTGCGGTGAGGTTTTGCCGGATAACTCTTCATACAATCCTTTTACCGACGCTACCGCCTTGAAACCGTCAAAAGCAAGGGGACGGGGAGTATGCATTACAATAGTCGAGCCGATTCCACCCTCATCAAGATGAGCCGCCTGTGTCTTATAAACATCAACACCGGAAACCAGTTCTGCAGGCAGGACGTCGAAACTAAACGAACGTGCGCCGGTGTCTGAGGCAAGCCGGCGACCATTCAGTAGCACCGTATTGAATTCTGGACCAAATCCACGCACCGTTACCGAACGACCTTCACCGCCACTGCGGTCGATTGCTACCCCCGAAATCCGTTGTAACGATTCAGCCAAATTGGTATCAGGAAACTGACCAATATCTTCGGCGGATATAGAATCGACAATGTGTTTAGCATCGCGTTTTAGTGCAATAGAGCGTTGTAGACTGCCGCGAATACCGCTTACCTGAATGACTTCAACGTCGTCAGTTTCAGCGGATGCTTCCTTCTCCTGCCCATACGCAGCGTGAACAAATGAAAATGTCGCAAGTGCTATTGCAGAAAGTTTAAAAGGGATACGTTTACTGGTACAAAAAAAGCGGGGAGTTGTGCCTTTCTTCGACATGATGCTTCTACCTTCATAATGATGACTTTCATCTGTGACTCAGTAACTGCAACATGTTGATGTCACAGTTACTTCTGACTACTCGCACAGAAAGTGGAATAAAAATAAAACCCGTTGCAATTTGGAAAGATAATATTGTAATACAAGTTAACCATATATATAAATTTGTTAAATATCAAAACATTTTATTAACACAGCCGCGGATATTTGACTGATGCAGATGAAGGGGATCATCGAAAAAGACAGTAGATTAAAAATTCCACAGTAATGAGATACGACTATAACGTTCAATATCTACAGCACCTTACTGATTAATATAGGTTTTTAACTTCACATTATTGGTAGCTCTTTTATCACATGTGACAAAAATGTAAATAAATGAAGGTCTGCCGCAATTCGGCGTAAAAATCGGTTTTTTCAACGATGCCGTTGTCTTATCTAAATTGGATTCGGTTGGGGAAATACAGCAAATTTCTTTAACAGCCTCTAATAACCTTTTAAAAATCAATGAGGGGATTATTTGTTAATAAGATGTTCCATAAAAACACCACGCGCGGCGTGATTGAAGAATGAAAAGGTCTTTTGTTTAAATCTTCCACATTTGGTATTATATGTACTTATCTTTTAAGCGGTGTTGCTATATCGCATCAGCATGAGTTGTCACAGCTTTTTGAAATCAATAATTCTTTCCACTGCCGTGCTTCAACATCTGACTAAAGGTCAAGGTGTGTTTCGTAGTGCCTTCAATGCTATGCATTGTTGTGGAACTGTAGTTCTTTTGATAAGCCTTAACTTTTTGTTAGGGTTCAGCAATGTGATGTCTGATACCACCGAGTTCTGGTTAGTTTTACAAGATTCTCTGCTCTTTGATTCGGTATTGTTTACCCTTGCGGGCAGCTATTTTTCCGAGCCTGTTTTTACTAATGCTATGCTGTTAGGGCTGTGTTGGCTTTGGTTGCGCCGCTCCCCTACTCGCCGCGCAGGAGTAATTCTCCGTAAAGCCAGTTTCAAAAATTTTTACGCTGCTATACGTCCTCTTTTTCATTCCGCTCACGGTTGTCGTGCTCCTCCCTCTATTACCTACTGATATCTGATTCTCCTTATCTTCTGACTTATCTGTATTGATGCGCAGTGGAATTATCACAGATGCTTAGTCATCTGTGACAGGAAAACAGGTGTCTTTCCCGAGGCTGTTGGCTTTTTCTGTTCATTTTACATTAGGAATCAACAGCCCTTATTTCGCCGGCACACGCTGGTAATTGAGTGTCGCTCTTTGCGGGGCGGCAGGATGGTAATCTCTGGGTTGTAGGAAATTCTTTTGTTTATTCGTAACCTTTGTAAAATTGCTCTGTCTATGGCCGTGCTTGCTCTGGCTGGTTGTAAAGGCGGGATTCTTGATCCGAAAGGGCAAGTTGGCGTTGATGAAAAGTATCTGATAATCGTCTCAACGGCGCTGATGCTGGTGGTTGTACTTCCGGTCATCGGAATGACGTTGTACTTTGCCTGGAAATATCGCGCTAGCCGCGACCACGAAATCTATTCGCCTAAGTGGGCGCACTCCGTCAAAATTGAAGCTGCGGTCTGGTCCATACCCATTATTATTATCATTGTATTGGCTGTCATTACCTGGCAATCCACTCAAGCTTTAGATCCTTACAAGCCACTCGAAGGAAAAGGTGAGCATATGACAATTGAGGTTGTCTCGCTTAACTGGAAATGGCTGTTTATCTATCCGGAACAAGGAATCGCCACGGTCAACGAGCTGGTGTTTCCAGCAAATGTACCCGTGGAGTACAAAATTACCTCTGCAAGTACAATGAACTCTTTTTTCATACCGCAATTGGGCAGCCAGATTTACTCAATGGCAGGCATGGAAACCAAGCTTCATCTCATTGCCGATGAACCGGGGACTTTCCACGGTTTTTCTGCTAATTACAGTGGCAGCGGTTTCACCGGCATGCAGTTTAAAGCTACTGCAACAAAAACTGAGGAAGATTTCGAGGCTTGGGTCGAGAAAGTTAAACGCGAAGGCCGTAGCTTGACTCAAGCGCACTATGAAGACCTGGCCCATCCGAGTGAAGATCACCCTGTCGAGTACTTTAGCACCGTTTCAGAAGGTCTGTTTCATTCTATCGTGATGAAGTACATGCAGTCTCACGGAAAGATGAATTCTCACGCGCAGTCCGGACATTCAGCGCAATCCCATCATATGCAGGCTGAGGAGTAACCATGTCATTTTTTGGAAAATTAACCATTGATGCAGTACCGTACCATGAGCCAATTATCATGGTTACGTTATCGATTGTTGCAATTGCTGGCCTCCTGATCGCGGCTTTAGTGATAAGACATAAAAAGTGGAGCACTATCTGGAACGACTGGATAACCTCAGTTGATCATAAACGACTGGGTGTAATGTATATTATTCTGGCGTTAATCATGCTCGTTCGCGGCTTTGCTGACGCTATCATGATGCGTTTGCAATTAGCCCTTGCCACCAGTGGCGATCTTGGCTATTTGCCCCCTGAACATTACGATCAGATCTTCACTGCTCACGGCGTTATCATGATTATTTTCATGGCAATGCCGTTTATGATTGGCTTGATGAATATTGTATTGCCTTTGCAAATTGGTGCCCGTGATGTCGCCTTTCCCTTTTTAAATAATCTTAGCTTTTGGCTTACGGCAGGTGGCGCAATTCTAATTAACCTGTCACTGGCGCTGGGCGAATTTGCTAAAACCGGCTGGGTGGCTTATCCGCCGCTATCGGAGTTAACATTTAGTCCGGGTGTGGGGGTCGATTATTATATCTGGGCCTTGCAGATATCCGGCCTGGGAACGCTGCTGACGGCCGTTAACTTTTTAGTGACGGTATTTAAGATGCGTGCGCCAGGAATGAAATTAATGCAGATGCCAATATTTACCTGGACCTGTACCTGGGCAAACATCCTCATTGCTGCATCTTTCCCTATTCTTACCGCTGTGTTGGCAATGCTGACGCTGGACCGGTATTTAGGCTTCCACTTCTTTACCAATGAAGCTGGCGGCAACGCCATGATGTATATCAACCTGTTTTGGGCGTGGGGACATCCTGAAGTATATATTTTGATCTTACCGGCTTTCGGAATTTTCTCTGAAGTCATTTCTACTTTTACCGCCAAACGTTTGTTCGGATATAAGTCAATGGTCTATGCCAGCGGCGCTATCTCTATACTGGGATTCGTGGTGTGGCTACACCATTTCTTCACCATGGGGTCTAGTGCTAACGTTAACGCTTTCTTTGGTGTGATGACTATGATCATCGCAGTGCCTACCGGGGTGAAGCTGTTTAACTGGCTGTTTACTATCTATCGCGGCCGCTTGCAGATTACGGTGCCGGTATTATGGACACTTGGCTTTATGGTGACGTTCACCATTGGCGGAATGACCGGCGTTTTGCTTGCCATTCCAGGGGCTGATTATGTACTTCACAATAGCTTGTTCCTCATCGCGCACTTCCACAACACCATTATTGGCGGCGCCGTCTTCGGCTATTTAGCCGGTTTCGCCTACTGGTTTCCCAAAGCCATGGGCTTTAAGCTTAACGAGCGTTTGGGGAAAGCTTCGTTCTGGTGTTGGCTGATAGGGTTCTTTGTTGCTTTTATGCCGCTGTATGTCCTTGGCTTTATGGGTATGACCCGTCGTCTGAATCACACCGACAATCCGGACTGGAACCTTTGGCTATATATCGCTTGTGGCGGTGCAGTGATTATTATGTGCGGCGTTGTGTTACAGGTTGTACAACTGGTCGTCAGCTTTAAGCAGCGCGATCAGCTTAATGACACCACGGGCGATCCCTGGAATGGCCATACATTGGAATGGTCTACCGCCTCGCCGCCTCAATACTACAACTTTGCGGAAATACCTACAGTCTCTGACATTGATACCTGGACTGACATAAAAGAAAAAGGCGAAGCCTATCAGCAATTTGAAAGCTACGAGCCGATTCATATGCCTAAAAATACTCCGGCAGGTGTGTTCATGAGTCTGGGAATTACCGCCTTCTGCTTTGCCATGATTTGGCATATCTGGTGGCTGGCAGTAGTGGGGTTAGTGGGAGCAATCGCTATGTTCATTACACGTTGCTACACCAGCGATGTCGATTATTACGTGCAGCCTGAAGAAATAAAAGAGATTGAAGATGCGCATGTGAAAAGCGTAAATATGGAGGTAATGGCATGAGTACCGTACCCGCAAGTTTAGCACCGACTACGTATACCCACGGGGACGGTAGCGGTGATGGCCATGGTCATGAACACCATGATACAGGCGGCAATAATTTATTCGGTTTTTGGCTTTATCTTATGACCGATTGTTTGCTGTTCGCCTCCTTCTTTGCCACCTACGCGGTGCTGTACATGAACAGCGCTGGCGGCGTTACCGGTAAAGATATATTTGAATTAAATTTTGTTGCCGTAGAAACCGGCGCATTGTTGCTAAGCAGCATAACCTTCGGGTTTGCCATGATTGCTGCCCACGGACAGAAGAAAAACCTTACATTGGTCTGGCTGTTGATCACCTTCGCTTTTGGCGCGGTGTTCATTGGCATGGAAGTGTATGAGTTTCATCATCTGATAGCTGAAGGCAACGGGCCGCAACGCAGTGCTTTCTTAACGTCGTTCTTTTCCTTGGTAGGGCTTCACGGCATGCATGTAACCGCAGGTCTTATCTGGATGATAACCATGATGATTGAGGTACTACGCCGCGGTCTGGGCACACAAACTGTTACCCGGTTAAGCTGCCTGAGCCTGTTCTGGCACTTTCTGGATATTGTGTGGATCTGCGTATTTACTGTTGTCTACTTAATGGGAGCCATGTAATGAGCCATAGCGAAAGCCATGCTGTTAATTATGAAAAAACGACAGCCCACGAGGCGTCTCACGGCAATGTAAAATCCTATCTTATCGGGTTTCTGCTGTCTGTTTTGCTAACGGTGGTTCCCTTTTGGGCTGTGATGGAAGGCAGTTTATCCAAAAGTCATACGCTGATGACGATTGTGGTAATGGCGATATTGCAGATATGGGTACATCTGAAGTATTTCCTGCACCTGAGTTTTCTTACCGAAGAGGGCAGAGCCAATACTTTCTCGTTCTTGTTCAGCGCCGTTATCATCATTATGGTTGTGGGGCTGTCGGTTTGGATTATTTATGAATCTAACGCGATGATGATGTACTAGCTGATGCAGTACAGTGGGCAATCTCAATTTCTTGCTAGAGGGCTAACTTGATGTTTCGTCGATATTTACAAGTCACCAAACCTGGCATCATTATGGGCAATCTGATTTCCGTTGCCGGAGGCTTCCTTTTAGCCTCCCGCGGCGATATTGACTGGTGGCTGATGATGGTCACGCTGATTGGCTTGTCTCTCGTAGTGGCATCGGGATGCGCCATTAATAACTGCATCGACAGGGATATCGACGCTAAGATGCAGCGTACGCAATCCCGCGTCACTGTTACTGGCGAAATGTCACTAAAGGCAGCGTTTGCTCACGGAGTGGTGCTGGGCGTGACCGGCTTTACGTTGTTAAGCTATTACACTACCCCGGTTGCAACCTTCTTTGCCGCAATTGGCTACGTGGTTTATGTTGGGCTCTACAGCTTGTACATGAAGCGTCGTTCTGTTTACGGCACGTTGGTAGGGAGTTTATCCGGCGCGGTTCCACCTGTAGTTGGCTATTGTGCGGTGACGGGTCAGTTTGATGGCGGTGCAGCGATATTGCTGGCGATGTTTAGTTTATGGCAAATGCCGCATTCTTATGCCATTGCCATCTTCCGCTTTCGTGATTATGAGGCGGCTAATATTCCGGTACTTCCCGTTGCCGAGGGCATTGCAAAAGCCAAGCTGCATATTGTGCTTTACATTGCTGTTTTTGCTCTTGTTACCTTGCTACTACCCATTAGTGGCTATACGGGCGTTGCCTTTATGGCGGTGGCCTGCACCACCAGCTTTTGGTGGCTAATAATGGCGCTGCGCGGCTACCGACGGGATGTGGATCTCAATGGATGGGCCCGCCAGGTATTTGCGTTTTCCATCGTGAATATTACGGTGCTAAGCATTGCCATGGCAGTGGATTATCATGCAGTGCCACCGCAGCTGTTGGTATTTAATTTTTAAAAAAGCATAAAAAAGGAAGCGTTTGCGCTTCCTTTTTTTGTTAACGAATCAGGCAGTGACGCTGCGGATAAAATCTGTCAGTTCTTTATCCTCACTGTTTTCAAACAAACACTTCTGAAAATGCTTACCTGATACTGCCGTAACTAATAACTCTTTGTCCAAAGACTTCAATGACTCCATAAAGCCCTTAGAAATATCTGCTTTCACCTTATTTAAAATGCCAGCGTTTTCCACCTGCGATGCTTTTCGCTCAGGCGGATAGCCCTGCCCTTTCTCGCCGGTAAACGCTTTCTCAAAGATGTACTTGATGTTGAGCTCTGCTCCCCAGCCAAATCCTTTTGCGAACGGCAGAGAAAGTGCGTTACCCGCGTTTATCTGCGCAAATAAATAGGCATCTGAGGGATCAATACAGTAACCGCACACCACCCCCGGATGGGCGTTAAGCGACATAAGCGAGCCTTGTCCTGTCCCACATCCTGTTACTACAAAATCGACAGCTTTGGAGTTCAGGAGAATACTTGCCATAATCCCCAGATGAATATACGTAAGACGATGATCATGGTCGTCTTTCATGCCCACGTTGTAGACGGTATGCTTATAATTTTTAGCCACCGATTCAAGCTGTTCTGCAATAACGGCATTTTTACCTGCCTGACTGAATTCATTCATTAAAGCGATTTTCATTCGGCTCTCCTTTACATTACCAATCAGCTAGTAGATCGCCCTATCAGCATCAACTATGATTGTGGTTTATCAAACAGTGGTAAGCTGCATCTTTTAAAGTATGCCACCGGTAGCAAGGCATTTAAAGGTGAAGCTGGTATTTAGTTATCATTCTAAGTTCTACAGAAAGCTATGGCAGCACATGCAGCCATAGCTGGTATATAAGATGCAAAGACTTGCTTTTTAATTTGAACAAAGGAGAACAGCATGTCATCTACAGATTCACAAACCCGCCCTACACCTCCGTTTCCGGAACAAGCCACCGGTTCTCTGCCGGGCCAGGAAAATAAGATGGATCCCGCCCCAGAGTTCGAGGGAGAGAATTATCTGCCCGCTGGAAAGCTAAAAGATAAGGTGGCAATCATTACTGGCGGCGATTCAGGTATCGGCCGTTCGGTTGCAGTATTGTTTGCGCGCGAAGGCGCAAAAGTTACATTTTCCTATCTGCCCGAAGAAAAGCAGGATGCTGAAGAAACGCGGCAGGCTATTGAGTCCGTGGGAGGAGAATCTCTAGCGGTGGCGTTGGATGTAACAGATTGTGCCTCCTGCGAGAACCTGGTCAGTGCGTGCATCGAGAAGTTTGGTCAGGTCGATATTCTTATTAACAACGCCGCCTTTCAAAACCATGTTTCAGAGACCGAATCCTTAAGCTTTGAGCAATGGGACAAAACATTTCAAACCAACATCTACGGCTATTTTAGAATGGTGAAAGCCACGTTACCAAAACTGAAAGCCGGCTCCACCATTATCAACACGGGATCAATTACAGGATTGGAAGGCTCATCAGGGTTGCTGGACTATTCCTCAACAAAAGGAGCTATTCATGCGTTTACTAAAACGCTGGCGCAGGAACTGGTGAAGAAGAAAATTCGAGTCAATTGTGTGGCGCCCGGTCCTGTATGGACGCCGCTAAATCCTGCTGAGCGTACTGAAGACGAAGTAAAACATTTTGGCGAAGGCACACCTTATGGTCGTCCAGCACAACCTGATGAAATAGCACCCACCTATGTTTATTTAGCCTCCAATGCCGATTCGGGCTATTTAACCGGCCAGGTTATTGCGCTATTAGGCGGCGCTACGCGTGCAGGGTAAGAGGCTTTAACAATGAAAGTAATGCGTACGAAAGAAACGGCGTCGTACGCGTTGTTCGTTTGCAATACAAGATGATCAGCTTTGCCGGGTAATCAGATGAACAGGTACATCCCAGCTTGCAGTCAACACTTCACCACCCCATTGTTCTATAGTAAGCCAAACCTTATGAGAAGCTTCTATACGCGGCGCTGACAATGCATGAACATGCTGTCCGTGGCGAGTCCCGTGCAATATTCCTAAATCGCCAGTTTGCAATTCTGCTAACGGTAGCGGTTGATCGCCGATATTCAAATAAGCTTGCTTAATCGCTTTAACCTCGCCCTTATTGAACATCAATAAAAAATCTTTCACATACATACCGTCGTGCTGGTAAGGCGGATTTATGTCAAATGGCATAGGCACAATATCGAAATTTCCTACTGTCTTTCCCGGTAACGCATCGGGAAACTCAGGGTTTTGGGACTGATAATAGAACCATGGCGGAAGCATCAGCACCAGCGCACTGAGCAAATATTTACACCGTTGCCATCGTGTGTTTTTAATACGAGCCATGTTATTTTGCCTCCGAATAAGATGTGGCTGCCAGGGTTTCTCTGCGCTTCTTTGTGGCCTGAACCAGACGCATTCGCCACATGATAAAACCGGTTATGGACATTGCGGTTAGCAGCACACCAAAGATAAACCAGATTACTTTCGTCCAGATACCGCCGATGGTGCCGTAATGCAGTGGATCAACGAGGTGAGAAATAGTTTGTAATGGGGTCATGGTAGCGGGACTGAATTTACTCTGCACGACACCATTCCATGGATTCACGGCTACGCGATAACTCAAATCGTCAAAAAAGAGGAAATCCCCATGTCCGGAAATTTTATAGGTATCTCGATTATGTTCAGGCAGTGCAATATAGCTGGGAATAAAATCCGGAAATTGCTGCTGCGTAATAGCCAGCGCATCATCCAAAGACGCAGCCTGATTATTTTGCTCACCTTGCGGAAGAAGATCTGCAGAAAAAGCTGAGGGATAAGGTTCCACTTCCACACCGCCATGCCAGAGCGCCCCTTGAATAAAGTACCAGGCCCCGGTAAGACTCATAATAAGTAAAAACCAGATTGACCACGCTCCCGCAAGACGATGTGAATCGGTCAGTAAGGTTTTAGTGCCTTGTTGTGTGCGTAGCGTTGGTTGGGTAAAAGCCCGCCAAAACTTTTTATAAACCATTAACCCGGTAATCAGTGCACCAAGCATGAAAAAGCCCATCAACCCTACCAGATAATAGCCAATACTGTAGCTATGCTGCCAGGGAAACAACAGCCATCCGTGCAGCGATCGCATAAAATTAATAAACGTATTGCCGTCGTTTACTTCCTGTATGTCGCCGTTATATTGATTTACATAAGCAAGGGCAAATGGCTTCCCGGTATCGGTGAACATTACGGTATAGGTTAGATAGGATTCTCTGACTGCAACACCAGTAACATCAGCGGTAGGATACGCCTGTTCGACAATAGCAACCGCTTTAGCTGGAGATATGGCCGGCTCGCCATTTTCGCTTTGCGCGCGCGAATCAGTATTAGTTAACCAGGTAATTTCGTGGCTAACAACTGCCACTGTCCCAGACAGACAGATAAAACAAATCAGCACCCATACAGGAAGTGAGCACCACCCATGAAGCTGAAACCACAATTTATTATTTACCTTGCTCATCATTAACTACGTTTTTACCAGGAGAACCTCTATAGTATCTCAGGTTCTCTGGCTGTATTGAAGCTCGAATGCAATTGATTTTGCGAATTGTTCGCAATTCGAGGTTTTTCTGCCCTGTATAACTTGCTCCGGACTATGGCAGATAGTCTCTTCGACGCCACTAATGTAATTCATGCAATGCCAATGAAAGATGTGCACTGCGTCGTCAATAGGTAACCTAAAAAAGTTTCACGCTTGGCGAATTGCTCACCAGTTTTTCGGTAAATAATACAGAATTGTTTAATCCCCGGGCAGCTAGTGGTTGGCACGTCCTTTGAAAGAAAAGCTATACGTTTCGGGTTGTCGCTCAAACCCGGATGGTTTTCAAAAAGAGGACATACGATATGAAAAATACCCTTAAAGTTATTGCGAGCCTTACTGCACTCACTTCTTCTGCGGCCTTTGCGCAATCTCTCGACACCCCTATGCAAGACGATCCTGGTTTCTACGTTGGCGGTAACTACGGTTACCTGAAGGTCGACGGTCAGGATGATTTTGATGATGACAATGATGTGCTCCAGGGCCTCGTCGGCTACCGCTTTAATCGTTACTTGGCAATTGAAGGGAGCGTTGTAGATTTCGGCGACTACGGTAACGAATTTGCTAATGCAGACACCGACGGTTACACCGCGGCAGTTAAAGGTACTTTACCCTTATCTGACAGATTTGCTGTCTATGTAAAAGGTGGCCAGCTTTGGTGGGAAACCGATTACAGTGTAGAAGAATTTTCCAGCAGTTACGATGATGAAAGCTTATTTATCGGCGCTGGCTTAAGCTACAACATCAGCAAAAGTTTTGTAATTAACGCAGAATACACGGTTTACGATGCAGACCTTGACGCCAATGAATTTGCTGATGACATTGACGATACCAACTTTGATACCGATCTTAAACAAGCCAGCATTGGTGTGGAATACCGCTTTTAAGTTCGGATATCCCGCTTAGCTGGTAGAACGCCCGGAATTTCCGGGCGTTTTTTTGTTCGTGTCATTCTCTTCTACGTTTGAACCGCCCAGGGTAAAACTCCGAGCGCAATGATGCCGCTCTGGCAGAGCGGCATCATTTTACATGTGCAAGATTATATCCGGTAAGATTTCCTACGGGTAAACTTACCTAATTGGTAGGTTCAAGACCCTTAGCGCGGCCTTCTTCGGCTTCTTGTAGAGTAAAGCCAGCCGTAATCCAATCGTGGGCTTGATCAGGTGTAAATTGACGCGCTTTCCACTCTTGCGCATCTTCGAGCGGTATACTTAGCTGTTGCCATCTCGTTGCCTCTACAGCAGCAAACCCTTCATCCCGCCATTGTGTTGCTTCTTGAGTAGAAAAGCTGCCAGAAGACCAGGCTTCGGCCTCCAGCACTGTAAAGTTTTCTTCCTTCCACTGCTGTGCATCCCTTGCTTCAAAACCCGCCAACTGCCATGCACTAATTTCATTTTCCGACATTCCGTTCCAATCAGACGTTGAACTACATCCGGCGAAGAGTAAAACGCCCATTGCGATAAGCATATATTTGAACATATTAATGACCTTAAGAAAGTGATGAAGGTAGAGTAGTTTACTTTTTGCTCAGCCCATTCGGATCATAGAAATATTACAAAGTAGCCTGGTTAAAGTTTCCCGCACCGTAAAGTTCATTGGCCGGTAGATTTTGTCCACCTATTGATTTCATTAAGGCTAACAATAACTTAATAATAAATATAGGTTTTCTTACTCATGGAATAAATTGTGCAACGGCATTTCAGATTAGATTAAGCGAGCGTGTTGTGCACAGGAGAAATTATGTCGGCAAATAGTTCGATTTTTAAACAAGGAGAGAACTGCTGGGTGACGAGTACGGCGAGTTACGCGACGCCGCTTATTGACTGCGCCAATTACTACAAAGCGCTTCATGCTTCCATCGTAAAAGCCAAACACAGTATTTTTATCGTCGGCTGGGATATCGACAGTCGCATTCGTTTACTGCGCGGTGATGAAGAGGAGCAGTCAGAGGCACCCTCTGTTATCAGCGATTTGCTGGCGTGGAAAGCAGAACAAAATCCTGAATTAAAAATTTATCTTCTGCGGTGGGATTCTTCTCTGGCCTTTTTCGCTCAGCGAGAATTATGGGCAAAGGAGGTGTGGGATGAAAAAACACCTGATAATGTAGAAACCGTACTTGATGATACCATTCCGATGGGAGGTAGCCAGCACCAAAAAATTGTCGTAATCGATGATGAGGTGGTGTTTTCCGGCGGAATGGATGTTTCAACCAATCGTTGGGATACCCGCGACCACCCCGTTGAAAGCGAAGAACGAAATGGACCGGAGGGTGAATATGCTCCCCTACATGATGTGCAAATGGTTGCCGCGGGTCCAGTAGTTAAGGATTTTGCCGAGCTGGTAAGGTGGCGCTGGTTAAGAGTTGCTGAAACGCAGCCTATTGCTATTCGCGAAGATGCTAAAAATGCGCTGGACTCTCCTCTACCTGAAGCTTGGCCGCAGATGTTTGACCCTTGGTTTGAGAAGATTGATTGTGCTCTGGCGCGCACCATTCCGTTCATGGACGAAGTTGAGCCGGTACAGGAAGTTCGTCATATATTACTGGATCTTATCAACGAAGCAGAAAATGTAATCTTCATCGAAAACCAATTTACAAGCCGACAAGAGATTGCTGAGGCGTTAAATCGCCGAATGAAAGCGTGCCCTTCCTTGCACATTATCGTAGTAAGTTCGTATGAACCTAAGGGCAAGTTCGAATGCGAAGCGTTTTGGGCAAGTCGCATCGACTTTAAAAAAATTCTGGAAAAAGATGTCGATCCAAGTCGTATCATCATGACTTATTCTTCTATTGAAGATCAGAAAGGGCGCAAGGCTTACAAGCGCATCCATTCTAAAGTAATGAGTATCGACGACAAGTATTTGGTAATTGGTTCATCTAATCTTAGTAATCGATCAATGACACTGGATACAGAAATCGACACGGTATTCTTCGGCAATACGCCCGAGAACAGCCGCCAGATAGCGCGGGTAAGAGACGATCTACTGGCAGAACACACGGGGCGTGAATTGGACGCAGTGAGTGAGCTGATGAAATCGGAAAATCCTGCCAAAGCGCTTATGGAAGGACAAATTGCCCACGGTTATGTTCTCACTGAGATTCATGATGAAGTGTTCACCGATCAATCGGGGATCAATTTCTTTCGCTCGTTATCTGACCCGGAAGAACCATTAATGCCCGCCATTTCCGCATTTGGGAATGCCACTCCACTTCGTAATCCTCGTCGCCGAACCATCATGATTGGTATTGGCGTCATTGCATTAGCTATTTTTGCCGGACTGCTTATTCTGGCCACTAATTCCATTTCCTGGCTCAGTACAGAAAACATTAACGCCTTTCTCGAAAAAAGCCGCGGAACATATTTTGCGTTACCTACGGTATTACTGGTTTATCTGGTCGGCGGGTTTGTGTTCTTTCCAGTCACCGTCATGTCATTAGCGGTGGCGGCTATATTTGGTCCAGTGTGGGGCCCGATTTACGGAATAATGGGCGCACTATTAAGTTCAGCGTGTATGTTCGGTCTGGGTATATTGGCTGGAAACGCGGGACTTAAAAAGCTCGGCGGGCCAAAAATTGAAGCGGTAGATGAGAAATTCCGTAATAGCGGCATTGTCGGAGTAGCGGCAATACGAATGTTACCTATTGCGCCATTCAGTTTAGTGAATCTGGTGGCTGGCGTGTCCTCAATCGGCTTGCTGCCTTTTTTGGTTGGTACTTTTTTGGGGATGTTTCCACCGATGATCGCGAAAGGATTAGTCGGAGATTCAATTACGCAGATTTTCCGTAATCCATCGCCTGAAACAATTGGCTATCTGGTCGGCGGCATCGTATTGTGGGGACTAATGATTTGGGGTTCGCAGAAGTTTGCAAAATATTATCAGAAACGAAAAGAAAAGCAGAAAGCTGAGGGTGAAGAATGTGCCGTATCGTAACCTATAACATTCACAGTGGTGTAGGTACAGATCACAAACATGATTATCATCGAATAGGACAATATCTCGCTGGTAGAGAAGCAGATGTGGTGTTACTTCAGGAGATGGACACTCGCCCGGGAGACCGTTCCGAAGAATTGGACCGGCAACATATATGTGCTGGTGATGTATTTACGCTTGTTCCCTCCCCCGCTATCACAGAAGACACCGGCTGGTATGGCAACGCGGTACTCAGTCGTTTTCCGGTAATTAGCAACGAAACTGTGGATGTAAGCCAAACCGGTTTTCAGCCACGGAATATTCAGGCGGTGGTATTACAAACACCCGCGGGGCCTCTTACTGTGATAAATACACACAAAGGGTTGAAAAAGAAGGAACGTCGGTCTCAGTTCGCTTTACTCCACCAGTACATTGCAAGAAGAATGGAAGAGCAGCCAACGCCAATTATAGTGGCGGGAGACTTTAATGAATGGCAGTTTTTTACCTCGGCCTTTAAAGGGTTGAATCGCCTATTAAGGCAACACAAGGTGGGCGCTACTTTTCCCAGTCGCTTTCCCATATTTTCCTTAGACAGAGTTTGGACCTCGCCGGACATCACCCTACGGGCAGCCAAAAAGTTAAAAGATGATAAAACGAAGATACTGTCAGATCATCTACCCGTACAGATTGATGTAACCTTGCCGGCGTAGCGTGGCCACAGGCTGCGGCTAACGAGAAATCATGCGCCCCTCTTGAGCGGGAGTCATTAAAGGAGCGGTTGCGGCTGCCCCCTCAGTCATCTCACCGCGCCAATGGTCAAGCGCCTGCTCCTGAGCCGTCACTTTTCTGATAATACGTTTCATGCGAATGGTGGCATCGGATAGGGAATCGCTGTTGTTGGTGGCAATAAGCACATGGCGTTTCATTTCAGGCGCCACAATTTTTATGGCATTGACCAAGCCGCTTTCTTCCAGATGAAAAATAGCTGATGAAGGTAATATCATTAAACCTTCTCCCTGCATCACCTGGCGTAAACCTGTCATCAGCTGTCCAGAATAAGCCTTATTGTGCCGCAACGCCACGCCAGTGCTCTTTTCATATTTCTCAATCAACATTCCTAGCGCTTCCTTGTTCGTCGGACTCAGTAATTCGAATTGGCTCAGTTCCCAAAACTCAATACATTCGCGGTGTTTTAATGCTTGATAAATCTCTGAATGATCGTTGGCTCCCACCACCAAATGCATATATTCTTCAATAAGCGGCTCGCATTTCATGCTACCCATTACGATGTCTTGTTCATAAGTAATAGCGATATCAATTTGACGGGTTTCCAGCCAGCCGCGCACCGAGTAGGAAGGGCCAGTGCTTATTTCTAATTTTAGCTTTGGATGCCATTGGTTAACTTCAGCAATTAGCGGCATTGACAACACGTTTCCGATTGACGGCAGCATTCCTACTCTCACCGTTCCAGCCTGATTCTCTACCAAACGCTGTAAATCCGCTTTGGCCGTATTGATGTCTTCCACCAGCCTTCTTGCGTGGTTGGCAAACACTTCTCCTGCCGTTGTCAGCGCGACGCCTTTAAAGCTGCGAGCGAACAAAGGCGCGCCCATTTCTCTTTCTAAATTTGCTAATTGCTGGCTGATAGCAGGTTGCGCAATATCCAGTTCCCGCGCGGCTGCCGCGATACTGCCTTTTTGAACGGTTATTAAAAAATATTGCAGCTGTTTTGAGTTCATGGCTGATTTTCCTGCTGTGCATAGATAAAAATCGCTACGGGAAATTTTCCTGTCTTGGCTTAGTAATATTTTTATAATGAAAACTGTTAGGTATATTCTTGATTATAATTTTATTTAATTCAGCAAGTTACATGCCACCATCTAAACGGTAAACAGTGGAAGTTTGTTAGCTTTATGTTATGACTCACCACAAATAGCGATTAATTATTCACCGATATTTGTTGTTAAAGCCTTGACGGATATGGGCTCTATGACTTCCTCCATATTTTTCCTATAACCCTCAATATTCTTTTTTCTTCCGCAGCATGCGAGATGTTTTCTAGTCTGTAGTTCACAGCAGCAGCCCCAGGTGCAAAACAAAATTTACTATCGCTGCATTGGGCTGGTGCTGCTGTGAGCCAACTTTGGGCGTCGCAGGAGCCTCTCCAGCTTCTTCGCCTGACAATAACAATGAGCAAAGCGGGCAACTAAGGGAACACAGGATGAAAAGAAAAAAATTAAGTGCTGCGATTTACGCCAGTTTTGCTGGCATTTCACTGTCTATGGCTGCTGTCTCTGATGTTTATTCACAAGAAACTGTTGTGCCAGATGCTGAATCTGATGCGGTGGAACGTATTGCAGTTGTGGGCGCTCGCGGTGCACCACGCTCGGTAACCAGTTCACCCGTACCAGTAGATGTGCTGACAGCTGATGATGTATCTGCAGTCGCATTTTCCGACATGAATGACGTAATGAAAACGTTAGTCCCGTCTTATACGTTAGGCAGGCAGCCGATTGCTGACGGTGCTGCTTTTATCCGCCCTGCAAGTTTACGCGGCTTACCCACAGATAAAACATTGGTACTGGTTAATTCTAAGCGCCGCCATCGTTCGGCGCTGGTAGAAGTCGGTGGCTCGGGTACTCAAGGGCCGGATTTGGCCATGATTCCTACTGCGGCAATTGGTTCGGTAGAAGTACTACGCGACGGTGCCGCAGCCCAATATGGTTCAGATGCCATTGCTGGAGTGATTAATTTCCAGCTAAAGAACAACACCGAGGGCGGAATGTTTACCGCAGAATGGGGGCAATATTATGAAGGTGATGGTGACGGCCTGACTATCAGCGGGAACAAAGGGTTTAGCCTGGGGGAAGACGGCTTTGTTAGTATTTCTGCTGAATACAGCGATAACGACGCAACCAACCGAGCCGTTCAGTATTGCACAGCGGCATTCTGTCTCGATTCTTCACTTCCAAATTATGATGCTGATGCTGCATACAACGACTATTTAACACCGGAATTTTTAGCCGCAGCTGATGAAATGGCAAACTCGACACAAGGCGCTGACGTTGTGCAGCCTTGGGGGGCACCGAATTCAGAAGCCACCCGCGTATTTATTAATGCAGGCTATATGTTTTCCGACGCGGTTGAATTGTATGCCTTCGGAAATTACAGCGAAAAAGACGCAGACAGTACATTTTACTATCGCTACCCCGGCAACGGCACGATTGAAGATATACGGCTAGAGGATGGCTCTGTATGGAACCCTCTTTCTTTCTTCCCAGGGGGCTTTACGCCGCGCTTCTTCGGCTCGATAACTGACTATTCAATGGTGGGTGGCGTTAAAGGCATGATTGATGCCTTCGGGTATGACATCAGCGGCCGGTATGGTTACGATGAAATAGATTACACCATCAGTAACACCATTAACCCGTCCTTAGGCGATGCAAGTCCTACCGCATTTCGACCAGGGTTATTGTCAAACGAAGAAACACATTTTCAAGCCGACTTTACCTATGATTTCGCCAGTTATGTGTTTGCCTTCGGCTTAAGCTATCTGGATGAAGGTTATGATATCGAAGGTGGCGAGGAGTCTTCCTTTGTCGCAGGTAATTATTCAGTCGCCGATCCCTGGGGTTTTTGTAATGCTGACGGCACAAGCTCGGCAGAGGGTTTAAACGTTATCGCTAACGGCTCATCGTTAGACTGCGCGAATCCCGATGATCCGGTTTATCAAATAATGGGCGTAGGCGCGAACGGCTTTCCGGGCTATTCACCGGAATTTGCTGGCACCTATGAACGCGATTCTTACGCGGCTTATATTGATCTAAGTGGAGACATTACCGATGATCTTTTCGGGCAAGCGGCGCTGCGCTATGAAGACTACTCTGACTTTGGTTCAGAACTGGTATACAAAATAGCCGGATTTTACCAGTTAAATGACGAAGTGGGCTTACGCGCTTCCTACGGCACCGGTTTCCGGGCACCCACTCCGGGACAACAAGGCACGACCAACGTCTCAACTCGCTTGCCCAATGGTTTTCCTGTGGCCACCGGCCTCTTCCCCGCCGGAGGTGAGATTGCACAGGCGCTAGGTGCCAGCAATCTTGATCCCGAAAAATCCAGCAATATCACCTTTGGCGTTACCGCTGACTATGGCGCACTAAACATTACGCTTGACTACTATCGCATTGCGTTAGAAGACCGTTTGTACGCCATTTCTACTCTTGACGTGTCAGCTGATGAATCCGCTGGCGATGCTTACCAGAATTATCTGGCCTTAGTAGACGCAGGCGTCGTGGGCGCAGAATCTATCGGCGGTGTGCTCTATTTCCAAAACGCTTTTGATACTGTTACTGAAGGCGTGGATCTAGTCGCCAATTACCTTATGGAAAGCGAGTATGGTAGCACCACTCTCACCGCGTCGGTCAACTACAACAAAAGCGAATTCGATTCAGATCCCAGCGAATACCTAAATGCTGAAGATATGTATGACTTTGAGAACGGCACTCCCGAGACCCGGGGCATCTTCTCAATTAAACATGCTTACGAGGCGTTTCAAGTGCTTGCCCGTCTTAGCTACTACGGTGAATACGAAAACGTTGATGCTGTTACCACACTGGCACAAGGCAACCAAATCGATTGGAACAATACCGATTTACAGAAATTCGGCAGCGAATGGATGTTTGATTTGGAAGGTACTTATCACATCAGTGAAAACCTGTCTTTAAGCGCCGGTGTGCGAAACCTGTTTGATAACTACCCTGACAAAACCAACTTAGCCGACTCCTGCTGTGGCCAGATTTATCGCGCAGACTCTATCGTCGACTGGCAGGGAGGCTATTACTACACCAAGTTAGTTGCCAATTTTTAAATGAACGGTGAGTAGAGAGGTCTGGCAAGCCTGACTTGCCAGACTTCCCAGATTCGAATCATTAACTTCAGGTGAATTTTGTTTATGTATTCATATTTGTTTTATTCAGGAGCACTGCGGTGATGGAATTAGAGCTTGTCTGGTTTGTTCTAATGTTATGTGCTGCAGGGGCAATTGCCGGTATTACTGCAGGATTATTCGGGAATGGCGGCGGCTTTGTGGTGGTGCCGGCGTTACTTATTGTCTTTCCCTTTTTCACTCCGGATTCAGACGAACTGGCTAAAGTCGCTATCGGCACCTCTTTGGCGTCAATCGTTGTTTCCAGCATGCGTTCGGTAAAAGCACACATGCTGCGTGGCGCGGTAGATTTTGATGTGTTGAAGTCATGGTCCGGATGGATAGTACTGGGCGTGGTGGGCGGTTTATTTATCGCTCACTACACCAGCAGTGATGGACTGAAAATTGTTTTTGCGGCTGGCGTGTTGCTGTATTCCATCTATTTTCTGTTTCCTGATCTGGTTGTCCGTCCCGGCGTCCACTTCTCCATGCCGACAGGAATCGGGCGTGCAACGCTGGCATTTGTTCTTGGCGGCTTTTCTGCGCTGCTGGGTATCGGCGGCGGCACACCGACTGTCATTACCATGGTGATGTGCCGTCGCACTATTCAGCAAGCAGTTGCTACCGCTGCAGGAGTGGGATTTCTCATCGGTCTGCCCGGCGCTCTGGGATTTCTCATCATGAAACACTCTGAATCTGCAGCCTTTCCGGCGGGAACCATCGGATACGTCAATATTCCGGCTCTTATTGCTATCAGCATTGGTTCAATTATGACCGCTCCCATCGGCGCCACAATGGCGCATAAATTTAGTGAAAAAACGCTCAAGCGCCTGTTCGGCGTCTATCTGGTGATTGTCTCTGCCAGCATGTTTTATAAAACCCTGTTGTAGGCACATTACCCATAAAAAAAGAGGAAACATACATGACTTACAATCCTTCCCGTCGTTTATTTCTAGGCGGCAGTCTGGCGACTACAGCACTCGGTGCTTCCGGTATTATTGCTCCCATGAGTTTAGCATCGGCGGCTCCTGCATCAGCTAACAAAATTTATTATGGTCCTAAGCCCGGCATAGCCAAGCTAAATGCTAACGAAAACCCCTATGGTCCGAGCCCTGAAGCAATTAAAGCTATTACTGAGGCGGCCTCTTCTGGCGGCGCATATTATGCCTACACAGCGGGTATGTATCTTACCGATATGATTGCTGAGCAAAATAATCTGCAGCGCGAAAATGTTTCGATTACTGCAGGGTCAAGCCTGATTCTGGCGTTTGCTGCCTACGCTGCAACCAGCAAAGGAGTGATTTTGGGGCCGGATTTATTTTGGGATACCACGTCAATGGCGCCCATCAGTCAGGGCGGGCCGAGTATACGCCGTATCCCGAACACCGCAGATCTGGATATCGATTTAGAAGCGTTGTACAACGCCATAGACAGCGATGTGGCAATGGTACACATATGTAATCCAAACAATCCTACTGGTAAAATTCTGGACCCAAAAAAGCTGCGCGAATTCTGTATTAAGGCATCGAAGAAAACCCTGGTGCTGGTAGATGAAGCCTATAATGAATTGATGGAAGATGGCCCCAAACACTCCATGATACCGCTGATAAACGAAGGGCATAACGTTATTGTCGCGCGCACTTTTTCAAAGATTTATGGCCTTGCCGGTATGCGGATCGGCTATATGCTGGGTTCGGAAGACAACATGACCTGGATTAACAAGTATGGTTTAGGCGGGTATTCCATTAATCAGGCCGGTTTGGCGGCGGCTATCACCAGTTATAACGACGAAAGTTTCAAATCTTTTTCTAGGGAGAAAGTAGTAGAAGCAAAAGACATGATTATGACTGCGGTTAAAGAAAATGGCTTAGCCGCTCTGCCTTCCAGCACCAACTTCGTATTCGTTGATTTGGGCGACAGAGGCGATGCCAACGCTTTTCAAAAAGCCATGGCAAATTATGATGTCCATATTCGCGGGCAATATCGCACTTATCAGCTATGGTCCCGCGTCAGTACCGGACGAATTGAGCACGTTCAAATGTATGTCGATGCCATGCCTAAAGCGCTGGATGATATGCATAAAGCTATTAAAGCGTAAATGGCTGAAAAGGAGCCAGATCGGCTCCTTTCTCTATTAAATTCTGTTTCTCTTTCCCGTCACGTTGTTACACCCGTTGTCTTTGACTCAAGCTTTTTCCTTACAATTACAGATAGTTGTTATGCTAATCTGCAGTGATGTGTGCTTGTATTGTTGTAGCAGTGCAAGGCGCGCGTTCTTCCGATTTTATTAGTAGGGGCTCGGCTGCAGCAACAACATCAGTTGACGAAGCAGAACCAGGCTTCAGATAGTTTTACAGCAACGTTCCGACTATGGCTCAGCTAAATTTGATTGCCATGGTCTACTTCAACCTGGGCAATTATGAAAAGGCGCTGGAACAGGTAAGTCGCTCATTAGGCAAACCCAGTATGTCGTCTCGTTTACCTGCATGCTGGACGCACAGTTTCAACAACAATCCACTAAAAATCTGTACAATTAGCTGAATCAGCTTGCTTCGTTACGCCTGTCCAAAGATCTCAGAGCGAATCAGTGGGTACAGGAAACGCTTGTTAATATGGCCTTGAAGAATGGAAAACCACAAGTTGGGCCTGCGCATCTGGAGAAGATAGCGTTGGATACTGTTCCTGCGAGCCTTGTTGCGCTTTGGGCAAGTTGCTATCTGAATGATGCTGTTCTGTCACGATTAGCTATGGCCGAACAACAACAAAATAAATCAAATAAGTGGCAGCACATGATGGCTCAGCGGGTGGCAATGCGAGAATGGCGAAATGATGTAGCGCCAAAGAGAAGGCTATGCCTCTTGCCAAATTAAATTGTCAGCAGGCAAAAACCTTTGCCGATCAGAAGCTATTAGCGCTAGCCAGCATTTCTTTGTAGTAACCAGTGTCTTTAAGGGGAGAGTCGTCTGACATGTACGTCTACCGAAAATTATTGCGATATGTTTTTACAATACTGTGGCTGTTTACAGGTTCAACCGAGTTGCACGCTCATGAGTTGAGCAATGGTTATCTCACGCTGGGCGGGGAAAATACTCGCCAGCTAGACGGAAAACTCTCTCTTACTCCCTACGATCTTGAAATCGAAGTAAAGCTTGATGCTAACTTTGACGGCGATCTTACCTGGCAAGAAGTCACTGACAGTGAGCCTGCTTTGCAGGCATATTACAGTAACATTTTACATTTCACCCAGAATGATGAAAACTGTGCATTAACGTTCAAACCCGTTGCCTTGGACGCTGTTTCCACCCAAACTCTGATTACACTGCCATTCCAGGTTACCTGCAAAAATACCGATCCGGTAGATATTCATTATGAAGGGGTGTTTGAACAGGATGATACTCATAAAACGCTGGTCACAATAATTGTCGGTGATGTGGCAAGTTCGGATGTATTTAGTACCACTCATCGAAATATCACCATTTCGGGCCAAGCGCCGTCTACCCTCGACACCATCAAGACTTTTGTCTATGAAGGCATTATCCATATCTGGATTGGCATTGACCATATTCTTTTTCTCATCGCAACTTTGCTTACGATTAACTTGTGTCGCCGAGACAAAAAGTGGGTAGCGGAAAGCCAGATATCACCTGTGTTAAAAGAAGCGTTGCTGTTGATTACTGCCTTTACGTTGGCACACTCACTTACGCTTACCACTACCGCATTAGGCTGGTACCAGCCATCCAGTCGTTGGGTTGAAATTGGCATTGCCGTTTCAGTGCTTCTAACAGCGCTGAATAATATTTGGCCGGTAGTTCACCGTTTGGGTTGGATAACTTTTGCTTTCGGTCTTCTGCACGGAATGGGCTTTGCCAGCGTATTTGGCGAACTGCAAGCCTCTGCTAATAAACCTTTGCTAACCGTTGCTTCATTTAATATTGGTGTAGAAATTGGTCAGCTTGCCATTGTTATACTGCTGGTGCCGCTGTTACTTAGCCTACGGCATTACCAATGGTACGCACGCCGAGTCATGCCGTTAACTTCTGCTGTTATCGCGCTAGTCGCTCTAAACTGGGCAGTTCAGCGCTGGTGACACCGATGCGAATTATGAGTCACAACGAGGACGCCACTTAGAATACCCTGTAAACCCTTCTCTGGGCGCTCAGCCGCAGCATCCATGCCGTTACACAGCGCCTGTTGCACAGCGCCTGTTGCACAGCGCCTGCAGACGGTTCTGAATGATATCCTCGTTTTGCCTTTTCGTGTGTAGCACACTTTCGCACAGCTAATTATACTAATCAGAACGATTTTATCGTCGCACTCTTCGCCAATGAAGTACCTCTTGAAGTTACAAAATGTAGCGTCAGGCGACTAGTCTTTTCGCTGTCTTAAAGGTATCGTATCAGGCGAAGAAAAAGTGATGTTTTGGTTGTGATACTACGGTGTTAAGCAGTCTGTAAAGACATTTAGGATACAAGATGCGCAGTCTGTTGACTTCAATAAAAGCAAGTAAATCCAGTTTCAGGTGGCACTGTCTGTTCCTTTTTATTATGTCATTTCCTTCCTTTGCTGCTTTTTCAGAGCCTACGCGGACATGGTCTGAAGCAGTTCATCCACTTTTGAACGACTTTCGTGACGACCCGCAGCGGGTAGTAGATAAAGTCTCATCGCTTATTTCCGAATCTCCTTCGACATCAGAATTGGTAGGGCTGCGTTTTGTGCTGAGCCGCGCCTATTCAGCGCTTGTCCTCCACGATCTCGCATTGCAACAAGCTGATGCCGCTCTTAACACTATCGACCCTGAGGCTGAGCCGTGGCTGTATCACCACCTGGCACTTGCCAAAGCGGAAGCACTGGATGGTCTCGGCCGTGCCCAGCGAGCTGAAAAGCTTGCCAGAGATGCACTTGTGTGGGCGCGCCAGAATCAGGAAACTGAAATGCAAGCGCATGCGTTAAGTACGATGGGATACCTAAAACTGACCCTTAGCGCTACTGATGAAGCTCTTTCTTTCTTTCAAAAAGGTTATTCACTGAGCCAAAGAGAAAATTTGCGTCTGAAACCTGAGGACTTTGCCGCCATGATTGGCTTAGTCCACGAATATCGTGAAGAATATGAACTTGCGGTTCCTTACTTTGAGCAGGCTGAAACTTACTATCGCCAAAACAATATTCGCTTAGAGTTAGCTAACACATTGTTTGGCCTTGGTCAGGCTTACGCCAACACAGACGATGTTGAAGAGGGTCTGCGGCTTCTGCTGGAATCGGCTCATCTGGCTATTGATATTAACGATGTGCAAGGCGCAGCTTATAGTTATCAGGCAATTGCCTCCGCTCTTGTGCGGCAGGGAGAGCGTGACGCCGCTAGTTCATATCTTGAAGACGCGCTAACTTTATTCGCGCAGGCAAAAAACCCGTTCATGCAAATAGGCGTGTTATTGGAACAAGCGAATATTGCGTTGATAGAAGGCAATCCAGCCACTGCTATGACATTTATCGATAAGACGGAAGCACTTGCTAAAGGCGATTCATTCCTACCCCACCGCATAAAGATAAATGAAATGCGATCGAGGGTCTTTGCTGCTAAAGGAGAGTTTGAAAAAGCGTATGTACTTATGCTTGAGAATCAGAAAGCAAATCAACGATTGCAAAAAGAGCAAAATGGTCAGCGGTTGCTGGAACTGAAAACCCGTTTTGAAGTTGAACAGCAGCAGGCACAAAATGACCTGCTGAAAGAGCAAAACCTAAGACAGCAGACGCAATTACAAAACGAACAAAAGATGCAGCGATACTCAATTGCGTTGGTCTTTATGCTGATAGTTATCTGTGCTTTGATGTTCTGGCTCTATAACAACGGTAGGCAACATCAACGCCGTCTTGAAAATCTGGCTAATGAAGATGGTCTTACCAGACTGAAGACCCGCCGCAAAACGCTTGAGGACGTAGAACAGCAACTCGGCCTGGCTTACCGCCATAATGATTATTTTTCACTGGCCATACTGGATCTTGATCATTTTAAAGATATCAATGATAAGTATGGACATCAGGTGGGAGATGACGTGCTGCGTGCATTCGGCGAACTTGCAGTAAATGCTTTCAGAAGTACAGATATTATCGGCCGCATTGGCGGTGAAGAATTTCTTTTTGCTTTCCCCCACACCAGTGGTGATGATGCCGAAGATATGCTTAAACAGTTTGCAGAATCCGTAAAGCATATTCCCGAAAACATCAACACACCTCAACTTGCTTTGAGCGTTTCCATAGGATTGGTTTCCGCAGCATCTGCTTCTACTTCAACTCAACTTATCGCTAACGCTGACGCAGCGCTTTACAAAGCAAAAAGCAGTGGCCGGGATAAGCTGGTAGTATTTTCGTAATTAACGTGGCGGTTATTGAAATGCTGCCAGTCTGCTCTAGAATGAAGCAGTTTTGGTAAAGCTGAGCGATTTCAGGCAATTTATACTGGCACCGGATTTATTCTTACCCGCCGTTTGATCAGGCAGGGCAACAACGAATGTATTGAATTGTGGTTAGCGACCAAAGACGGCCCCCGCTGTGTGGTTTCTGAGCCTCAGACCAATGTGTGTTTTGTGCGTCAGGAACAGCTTAACGCAGCACAAACCGCAATTAACTCGCAATCACTCTCGTTTAGTATAGAAAACACCCATCTTAAAACACTGGAGCAACAGCCTGTGACCTTGTTGCGCCCCAAAAACGAACATCAATTATACCAACTCCGGCGGTACCTGAACGGTAGTGAAGTCACTTTATACGAAGCGGACATTAAGCTGGTGGATCGTTTTTTGATGGAACGTTTCGCTTATGGTGCCATTAGTTACTCCGCGCGGGAACAGGATGAACAAGGCGTTTTGCGACATGCAAAGGTAAAAGGCGCTACCTTTCGCCCCCAGCTTTCTTCCCTTAGTGTGGATATTGAGTGTGATGAAAACGAAACGCTGTTTTCCATTGGTATAGCTGGCAACAGCTGTAACCGGGTTATTCTCATCGCTAATGCCATGTCGCTACCTGAGGCGCACTCGAATCATTATCAACTTCAGCTGGTGCGCGATGAACAAGCATTACTTGATGCTTTCGAACAGGCTATTCGTGAAGCAGATCCTGATGTTATTACTGGCTGGAATGTCAAACAATTCGACATGGCCGTGCTGGCCCGTTGCGCAGGAAAATATAATCGCCAGCTGAAAATAGGACGACACGAACAAGCCTTAAGCGTGCGGGAATGGGAGCCCGGTCAAGTTATCGTTGAAGTTCCAGGTCGCAGCATAATTGATGGTATTGAAGCACTCAAAACTATGACGTACCAGTTTGATAGCTTTGCATTAGATAATGTCGCTCAGACATTGACCGGCAGAGGCAAGCTTATTGAGAGCGAAAACAAGCTTGAAGCCATTAAGAGCTTGTATCGGGATAATCCGGCACAACTTGCGGCATACAACTTTCAGGATTGTGAGCTGGTAAATGATATTGCCACTAAAACTGCATTTCTGGATTTTATGATATTGAGAAGCACGCTGACCGGGTTAGATATGAGCCGCGCTGGCGGCTCAGTTGCCGCATTTATAAATGTATACCTGCCCAAGCTCCATCGTGCAGGTTTTATCTGTGGTGTGCGACCTTCGCACGGAGGGCTCACCAGCCCCGGAGGCTATGTGATGAGCTCACGTCCCGGCTTATATGAAAACGTGTTGGTGCTTGATTTTAAAAGCCTCTACCCGTCTATTATCCGCACATTTAAAGTAGACCCGCTTGGACTCGCCGAAGGTCTGGCTAATCCAGCCGATGCAATTGCAGGATTTAATGGGGCGTTGTTCTCTCGTGACAAGCACTTCCTGCCGGACATTATTGCAAACCTTTGGTCACAGCGGGATGAAGCAAAACGCAATAAAGATGCACCTCGATCGCAAGCCATAAAAATTTTAATGAATTCATTCTACGGCGTGTTGGGCAGTGGCGGTTGTCCGTTTTACGATCCACGACTAGCCAGCTCAATTACTTTGCGGGGGCATGAAATTATGCAAACCACCGCCGGGTGGATTAATGCAAAGGGGTACGAAGTGATTTATGGCGATACCGATTCACTCTTCGTACATCTCCCCCATGTGCGCCATGCACAAGAGGCGGCGGATATAGGCAAAAATCTGGAAAAGATGATAAACCAAAGCTGGCGCGCCAATCTAAAAGACAATTCTTCGCTAGACTGCTTTTTAGAAATTGAGTTCGAGACTCATTTTCATCAATTTTTTATGCCTACCATTCGCGGAGCTGAAACCGGCAGTAAGAAACGTTACGCCGGTATGACTATGAAAAACGGCAACGCGCAACTGCTGTTCAAAGGGCTGGAGAACGTTCGCTCTGACTGGACTCCCTTGGCAAAACAATTTCAGGAAGCTCTGTATACCCGCATTTTTACAAAGCAACCGGTGGAACATTATGTTCAAGACGTACTGGAGCAGATTCGAAGCGGCCAAAAAGATAAACAATTGATTTACGCCAGGCGATTGCGAAAGCCGCTTTCCCACTATACTAAGACGATGCCGCCTCATGTGCGAGCGGCACGCGCTGCAGATGAACATAATCGACAAGCGGGAAATGTGCTCAAATACCAGAATAAAACAACGGTTTTTTATGTGGTGACAACTCATGGTCCTCAAACTGTCGAACAACAAAACCAGCCTTTGGATTATGAGCACTATATAGAAAAGCAAATTCGGCCTATTGCCGAAAGTATTTTGCCTTCAATAGGTCTTTCGTTTGATGACTTATTTAATCAGCAGATGGGTTTATTCGGATAAAGCCTCTTTAAAATCTTTGCTCGTGAAAAGATAAGCGCGAGAATTTTTCAACATCTGTCATGCCAATCCCGTAAAGGTATGGCGGTATAAGCAGTCTGCTGAGGTTAGGCAGGTTATCACCAGGTTAATATAACGACTAATTATAGTACGACAATTGGATGTTTCTTAGCCGAAATACGGGTACAGGAATGCTCTAGCAGAGCGGTCATGGATGGTTCTACGGCGTTTAGGAGTAGTTTTCGTTTTTTGTTCGCTGTATTTAAAAATACGCCCAAAATTTTTCTTCTTATATTATTAAATATACACAATAACAAGCTGGTTACTCGTATTCCCCCAGCCCAAGATTGAGAATAGCCATAGAAATATTTTTCAGCCTAACTTCTGGAGCAGAAATAATCCAGGAAAGCCATCAGGAATGATTATAGCTTACAATCAAATTGGTTAATGAACATCACTATCCCCTAATAAATATCTATAAGATTGTAAAATGTTTACACGATGATAAAAAAATTCACTTTAATCTTTTAATTTATTAATTCTGCAGCAGCTGTGGGAACGATACCCACGTGATAACGCTAAATCCGGCATCAAACCCTAACTATCAAATGATTCAGCTATTTAGCTAATCTTATTAAACCAAACTTCCGCCAATTCTGGCATCTATAAATATTTTTTTCCCCTTATGGTCTGCCATTTGCTGCAATCATTGTGTAAGAAAATCTTCGTCAGCATTTTAAGCGAGGTAATTGTAAATTAGAGAAAGGAGCCAAGTAATGAAGATTAATACACAACATAACACTCTTCCGATCCTCAAGCGTCGTTTTACCGCATGTGCCATCGCTATAGCTATGGGAAGTGGAGTGGCATCTGTATCCGCCCAGCAATCTTCTGAAAAGCCCGAAAAAGCAGAGGTTGAAGTTATACGCGGCCAAACTGATGTTCAGGTAAAACAGCCGGCACCATCCGTTGATATTAATCAGAAAGATGCAAAAGTCGACGTAGCTGTAGGCAAAGCAAAGGTGGATGTCGAGTACAAAGAACCAGAAATAAGCATTAAGCAACAAGAACCGGATGTTGAAATAGCTCAGGCAGAACCTGAAGTCATTATCAATTCAGCTGAGCCGAACGTTAAAGTTAATAAAGCCGAACCAGAAGTTAGCATTGAAAAAAGCGAACCTGAAATTAATATAGTTAGAGAAGATCAAAAAGGGAATTTACGTAAAGACAGTGATATTGCCTATGTAAACCAGTTAAAGATTGCAGAATTGGAAGGAAAAGATTTAATTAATTCACAGGGCGAAGACGTTGGTGAAATTTCAGAAGTTGTGCAAAATAATCAAGATAAGCAACTCTCTCTTGTTATCGAATCTGGTGGAATTATGGGTGTAGGTGAGTCTAAATCGGTTCTGCCGCTGGATGAGGTGACACTGGAAAATAATAAAATTGTATGGGACAAAAATAAGGATCCTGAGCAGCTACCCGAATTTAACGAATCTCAATATGTTGCTTTGAATCAAAAAGAAAAAACCGTAGAAGATTATATTGGTGAACACCGATAAACCTGCAATATCCAAATTTAAATGAATTTTTATAGGACCCAGTAACAGGAGACCAATAATGAAACATCTTCGATTAGCTACGTTAATAGTTTCTGCACTTGCAACGAGTATGGCAGGGGCGAATCAGACACTGAAAACAAGTGGAAAGGACGGGAATTCGAACGATCTGCAAAAGGTTTTTGAACAATATGATGTAAACCATAGTGGCGAATTGGACAAAGACGAACTGAACCAATACATCGCAGCAACTCAGTCTAAAGGAAATGCGACCAGCGAGGATTCGCGGCAGGGCGATAAGGTGACGGTAACCCAAAAGCCCGCCCAGATCACCATTGATCAAAAGCCAGCTCAAGTTACGGTTAGACAGCCAAAGCCAGAGGTGACAATTACTACCCGGGACCCTGACATACAGATCGACCAACCTGAGCCGGAGGTAAATGTTGCCCAATCTAAACCTCGAGTTAATGTAAAGGCCGGCAAACCTGCTATTGATGTGGAACAGGAAAACCCAGATGTTAAAATTCAACAGCCTGATCCTGAGGTCCAAGTCGATCAGAAAGAAGTGGAAGTGGCGCTTAAAAACAAAGATAGATAGGCCGGCTTCTCGATACGTAAAATCTTTCGGAACATTTAGGGATTTTACGGCCAAGTGGAATAAATCGGGTACGTCTGAACGTATCCGACTCTTTGCCTAATGTTCACGCCTCAGATAGAATTTACCTTTCGCGAAGCCGATTTCGGGAAGGTTTAGTGGGATAAACCCATCGCGATTGGCGCATCGCGTCTTCCCGAGCAACAGCTACATTATCTGACCAGAGAGAAAGTTTGTAGCCGCTATTGAGCTGCTAAAGGAAATTCGAAAACGCTGTGTTCTCTTTATGGGCAGAACGGTTAAGTTTTATAAAAAACGTCGTTCCCGATTCCAAGCTACTTTCTACCCAAGCGTCTCCTTTGTGAGCCGCTGCCACGACCTTGACCAGAAATAAACCGAGACCCCATCCCTCTTTCTGCTGAGATTGGGCATTGTCTTCACGAGACAAAAAGTTAAAGATTGAGGCCTGCTCTTCCTGCTTGATATAGGAGCCAGTATTATGCACACTTATCGTAACGAAGTTATCGTTACCATCAATGGCTATGTTAACGGCCGTATCTACACCTCCGTACTTGATAGCATTAGAGATAAGATTCTCAAGAACTCGATGAACGGAAGATTTATCGTAAATACCTACCGCTGAATCTATTTTTGATTTGAAATGAACCTGGTTTGCGTAAACTTCTTTGGCTTCATTACAGGCGTAAGTCACTTCCTCTACCATATCACAACGCTCGAACCGGAATGTCATACCGTTTCCGGCTTTTACCTGATTAGCATCAAGTAAGTCACCGATAAGCTTAAGCGCCTTTGCCAAACTTCGTTTTATGGCTGGAAAGACTTTTTCTGCCGTCATTAATCCTTCTTCACCAACTTCAATATAGGAAGAGGCGACGGAAATTGGATTACGAAGATCATGAGCAATTACACTGATTAATTTATCTTGCACTTCTTTAATAGAGTCGACAAAAAGCTGCCCGGCTTCAAGGCTGCTCGACTCGATAAAGCGGTCGATAATTTCTAATGAAGTAAAACAAAGCAAATCGTTCTTTTTTAATTCTTCTCGAATGACTTGCCGCAGTATCGCGTACTCCCGCATGACTTGCCGAAGATCGTAATACTGTACCGCAGCACGCGCTCTTCCATGCACATGGCTATATTGCGGGTCGAAATTAATGTCAGCAAATTGTGTTTCATCGGAGGTAGTCTCATATTTATCAAGAGCCTCCGTTAAACTTTCCATAAAATGAGGAAGATAATCTCGCACTACCAAGTCTGGCGTTTTTGAAGCAGCTAATACTTCATTATTAGCCCGATCTTCCCATAAGTTGAAAATGTGTTCGTGATTATCAAATAAATATTTGGCGCAAGCCTTTGTTTTCATTGTTATATACTAGCCTCATATTTATTCAAAAACGCGTAAGATTATAACGACAAAAAATGTGGAATAAGTTTAATTGCTTTCCGAACGTCTAATACATAAGCCTGGCGGACATTGAGAGTGAAATGTCATTTTCGGCAGGAATGGCAAAGGAACTCACTCACTCGGTTATTGTAACGTTCCTGATAACTTATCTCAAAAGTTAATCTTATACGACCTAAATAAAGGTACGCCGCAACATTTCCCTTTAATGTCTGATTTTTAGCATTGAGTTTCCTATACCTGCCAAAAATTAGTCGGCGATGTTCCCAAAAAGTAAGTCTTATACTAATGCACCTTGATGGGCGCTCACTCAGCGACTCATCGCTTCTTTGTGAAAAATATCGCTGGCATTCATGTCTGCTCCATAGCATGGGATGATCTTATCTGCAATAGCGTTCGCGTGTTTCCGGCGGTACGTGAAAATGACTGGCGTGATCAAGCTAAAATAGTTATCAGAAAGGGAAAAGAACCCGAACAAGCGAGTTCGCTTCTTAGCAGTCTCCTTGTTTATTGAGAGCCAAAATCGTACTCAAGTTGCCAGACAGCTTAAGGGCGCGCGACGCAGCTTAAATTCCTGGGTCACGAGTATCTTTCTAATGAACTATCAGGCCTTGACGACAAACCGCTCAGGTCACCCTCCTTCATTGTTGGTAACAATTGTCTTTCAACCAAAAACAGCGACTCGCACGCTCTATAGATAAAGAAGCTGAATCTGGTAATGGAGGAAGAACAACCGGTCCTCACATCAAGCAATATATTATAAGTTAATTTGGTGTGAACTAACATCTGAACCACGAATATAAGGTCTTGGGGCGGTTGGGATACAGCTGGATAATGTGCCGCTCACGAAACCCTAAGTAAGGCGTGCGGGAGGCCTAAAAAAGCTTCCTATGGGAGTGATCCTTCATCGCCGGGGGGTGTTAGCCTAAATCGGGTCGACGTCTGGTGTCAGAATGAAGCTCGTATAGGCCAGCATAATGCCGCGACGTATTTATGGGCAAGAAGAGGCATACGACCGCGGGGCTTGCGGCAACAGCAATTTGAATACTCCCACTTATTTGGTGCAGGTTGTCCCGCAACTGGTGAAACGAAGCTTTTATCGCTCCCTACATAAGCAAAGATATTATGCGCCAACATCTGGAGCTGATATCAAAAAAATAAAACCAAGCCTACATGCAATCGTTAGGAAGGTTGCGCTATGGCAAACCAATGATATTGCTAACGAATTCAGCATTTGATGGTAATGAAAATTCCTCCCTATTCACCAGAACTCAGCAACTATAGAGCAAGTATGGCGTTGGCTTCGTCAGCATCATTCAACGAACCTTTAAAGAATTCGATGACATTGTTGATGCATGCAGCAAGGCCTGGAATGACTTTATCAGCGACAGCGCTCATGTGATAAAGATGTGTACGAGAAGCTGGGCTCACGTAAGCAGTTGTTGGTTTGGTTGATATAATGAAAATGTGCTCAAGAAGCCGAGAGGTAGTGGGCAAAAATTTAACGCGGATTGGTATTAGTGTGGCTGTTGCGCAAGCAGGACACACAGTACGTCCGGTCATTGGCGATGGCGCGCCTGCCGAGAACTTATCAACATAAAAAAAGGGCTACCCTTGCGGATAGCCCTTTCTTCGAATGGGAGCCTGGCGATGTGCTACTCTCACATGGGGAGACCCCACACTACCATCGCCGCTAACGTGTTTCACTTCTGAGTTCGAAATGGATTCAGGTGGTGCCACGTCGCTATTGTCGCCAGGCAAAAACTCGTTGCAATAAGGCGTTGTCTTATTGCGTAAGGAAGATTTCACTACTCTTTCAAGTATGAGCATCACCCTTACATAAATTCTTAATTGGTCTTAACAATGCTGGAAAGCATAATATTAGTGTCTAAGTCAGAGTCTTCGCTACTCTTTTGACTTGATTAGGTTTGTCATTCACACACAACACCGGTCTTCTCTCGAAGCCATTTAGGCGTTGTATGGTTAAGCCTCTCGGGCAATTAGTACAGGTTAGCTTAATGCCTTACAACACTTCCACATCCTGCCTATCAACGTCATAGTCTATAACAACCCTTCCAGACCTTAAAGGTCAGGGATGACTCATCTTGGGGCTCGCTTCCCGCTTAGATGCTTTCAGCGGTTATCGATTCCGAACGTAGCTACCGGGCAATGCCATTGGCATGACAACCCGAACACCAGCGGTTCGTCCACTCCGGTCCTCTCGTACTAGGAGCAGCTCCCCTCAATCATCCAACGCCCACACCAGATAGGGACCGAACTGTCTCACGACGTTCTAAACCCAGCTCGCGTACCACTTTAAATGGCGAACAGCCATACCCTTGGGACCGACTTCAGCCCCAGGATGTGATGAGCCGACATCGAGGTGCCAAACACCGCCGTCGATATGAACTCTTGGGCGGTATCAGCCTGTTATCCCCGGAGTACCTTTTATCCGTTGAGCGATGGCCCTTCCATACAGAACCACCGGATCACTATGACCTACTTTCGTACCTGCTCGACGTGTCTGTCTCGCAGTTAAGCTAGCTTATGCCATTGCACTAACCTCACGATGTCCGACCGTGATTAGCTAACCTTCGTGCTCCTCCGTTACGATTTGGGAGGAGACCGCCCCAGTCAAACTACCCACCAGACACTGTCCATAATCCCGATTAGGGACCTATGTTAGAACATCAAACATACAAGGGTGGTATTTCAAGGATGGCTCCACATCATCTGGCGACAATGCTTCAAAGCCTCCCACCTATCCTACACATGTAGGTTCAATGTTCAGTGCCAAGCTATAGTAAAGGTTCACGGGGTCTTTCCGTCTAGGTGCGGGTACACAGCATCTTCACTGCGATTTCAATTTCACTGAGTCTCGGGTGGAGACAGCGTGGCCATGGTTACACCATTCGTGCAGGTCGGAACTTACCCGACAAGGAATTTCGCTACCTTAGGACCGTTATAGTTACGGCCGCCGTTTACCGGGGCTTCGATCAAGAGCTTCTCTAAAAGATAACCCCATCAATTAACCTTCCGGCACCGGGCAGGTGTCACACCGTATACGTCATCTTTCGATTTTGCACAGTGCTGTGTTTTTAATAAACAGTCCCAGCCACCTGGTCACTGCGGCCTCCATGCGCTTAAGGAGCAAGTCCTGTCACGCACAGAGGCGTACCTTCTCCCGAAGTTACGGTACAATTTTGCCGAGTTCCTTCACCCGAGTTCTCTCAAGCGCCTTAGTATTCTCTACCTGACCACCTGTGTCGGTTTGGGGTACGGTTCACATAATCATAAGCTTAGAGACTTTTCCTGGAAGCAGGGCATCAACAACTTCACCACCGTAGTGGCTCGTCTCGTGTCTCGGCCTTAAGCGTCCGGATTTACCTAAACACTCAGCCTACGCACTTTCACCTGGACTACCAACGCCAGGCTTGCCTAGCCTTCTCCGTCCTCCCATCACTGATTATACAAGTACGGAAATATTAATCCGTTTCCCATCGACTACGCATTTCTGCCTCGCCTTAGGGGCCGACTTACCCTGCCCTGATTAGCATGGGACAGGAAACCTTGGTCTTCCGGCGTGGGGGTTTTTCACCCCCATTATCGTTACTCATGTCAGCATTCGCACTTGTGATATGTCCACCCAACTTCTCAATTGAGCTTCAACCACTTACACAACGCTCCCCTACCACTTGAACCTAAGTTCAAATCCGCAGCTTCGGTATATTGCTTAGCCCCGTTACATCTTCCGCGCAGGCCGACTCGACTAGTGAGCTATTACGCTTTCTTTAAAGGGTGGCTGCTTCTAAGCCAACCTCCTAGCTGTCTTAGCCTTCCCACATCGTTTCCCACTTAGCAATATTTTGGGACCTTAGCTGGCGGTCTGGGTTGTTTCCCTCTTCACGACGGACGTTAGCACCCGCCGTGTGTCTCCCGGATAGCACTCATCGGTATTCGGAGTTTGCAAAGGGTTGGTAAGTCGGGATGACCCCCTAGCCTTAACAGTGCTCTACCCCCAATGGTGTTCGTCCGAGGCTCTACCTAAATAGATTTCGGGGAGAACCAGCTATCTCCCGGTTTGATTGGCCTTTCACCCCCAGCCACAAGTCATCCCCTAACTTTTCAACGTTAGTGGGTTCGGTCCTCCAGTTGATGTTACTCAACCTTCAACCTGCCCATGGCTAGATCACCGGGTTTCGGGTCTATACCTAGCAACTCAACGCGCAGTTAACACTCGCTTTCGCTACGGCTCCGTTATTCACTTAACCTTGCTACTAAATATAAGTCGCTGACCCATTATACAAAAGGTACGCAGTCACAAGGACAAGTCCTTGCTCCCACTGCTTGTACGTATACGGTTTCAGGTTCTGTTTCACTCCCCTCACAGGGGTTCTTTTCGCCTTTCCCTCACGGTACTGGTTCACTATCGGTCAGTTAGGAGTATTTAGCCTTGGAGGATGGTCCCCCCATATTCAGTCAGGATAACACGTGTCCCGACCTACTCGTTTTCACTATAATGGCATTGTCATGTACGGGACTATCACCCAGTATCGTGGCACTTTCCAGAGCCTTCCACTAACACCAATATAACTTAAGGGCTACTCCCCGTTCGCTCGCCGCTACTAAGGGAATCTCGGTTGATTTCTTTTCCTATAGGTACTTAGATGTTTCAGTTCCCTACGTTCGCCTCATTAACCTATGTATTCAGTTAATGATACACATAAATGTGTGGGTTTCCCCATTCGGACATCTGTGGCTCAAATGCTTTTTGTCAGCTCACCACAGCTTTTCGCAGACTTACACGTCCTTCATCGCCTCTAACTGCCAAGGCATCCACCGTATACGCTTTGTCACTTAACCATACAACCCTAAATGGCCTGCTGCTTTGCTTCCTAACCTGCGCGCCTTTTCCTCACTCAGTTAGTCACATACGTGATGTATGCTCCTGCCTTCGTTCGTCAAGCTCGCTTGTCTGGAAACCAAATCATTGCCCATTTCCTCTTATCAACCAGGTTGATACCAGAAAATGTTCTTTTACTGTTACCACTTTTGAACAGCGAATGTTCGTGAAAGGGTGGCAACAGCGGCCTTGACCCGCCTTTTTATCCGGGCTCAGGTGAGAATTGAATCTCTGTTGTATGCATGACAAGTCTAATCAATTTCGTGCCAAATAAGGATGCAAAGCATCGTTACTTTTGCGCAAGGAGGACCATCATTACACTCAGTTGTGTAAAATGACCCACTTGCTGCACGTTTTCAGTCAGATAGAGTAGCTTGAGTGCAAAATCATCCAGAGGATGACTTTTGCGCAAGGAGGACTCACAGTACGCTCAGTTGCATACTATTTATCTCTCTTAGTTACTCTTTCTTAGATTGATTACTAATATCAGCTTTCCAAATTGTTAAAGAACGTTTCTTGCAATCGAACTTGCCGATTGCAACACAAGGTAGATATTTGCAAAGCAAACACCTTCTTGCCTTAGAGTAAAAAACCCTAATCAATACTCGCTTTACCCGCGGTTATTCATTAGGATTCTGCTTTGCCGACCATATTAGCGTATTTCTTTCGTAGATAAGGAAGAGGAAATCGTGGTGTGCGCGTAGCACATGAGATTTTCTCTGACGCCGTATACGGAAGAAATGGTAGGCTTGGGCAGACTTGAACTGCCGACCTCACCCTTATCAGGGGTGCGCTCTAACCAGCTGAGCTACAAGCCTGTTCTTGCTTCTGTCTGGGCTCGTATTGCTGCTCTTTATTTCCTCGCTCCTCAGTCACATACTATATGTATGCTCCTTCGTCGCTCGTCAAGTCGAACACCACTACAAACCAAGCCATCGCAATAACTTTCTACCCGACCTGCTTTCTTTAGTAAGCAGACATTAGGTCAGCAGGGTTTCCCTGCGATTAAACCGCGTGTCGCGCTCACTTGCGAAGCAAGTGCCTGTAGGCAGATGGTGGAGCTAAGCAGGATCGAACTGCTGACCTCCTGCGTGCAAGGCAGGCGCTCTCCCAGCTGAGCTATAGCCCCATAGGTCTATCTCGTTCTTTATCTTCTATAACAAAACAATCTGTGTAGGCACTGCATCAAAAATGTCGCGTCGACTTTTGGTAAGGAGGTGATCCAACCCCAGGTTCCCCTAGGGTTACCTTGTTACGACTTCACCCCAGTCATGAAACACAAAGTGGTAATCGTCCTCCCTCATCGTGAAACGACGAAGGTTAGACTAACTACTTCTTTTGCATCCCACTCCCATGGTGTGACGGGCGGTGTGTACAAGGCCCGGGAACGTATTCACCGCAACATTCTGATTTGCGATTACTAGCGATTCCGACTTCATGGAGTCGAGTTGCAGACTCCAATCCGGACTACGACAAGCTTTAAGGGGTCCGCTCCACATCACTGTCTCGCTTCCCTCTGTACTTGCCATTGTAGCACGTGTGTAGCCCTACACGTAAGGGCCATGATGACTTGACGTCGTCCCCACCTTCCTCCGGTTTGTCACCGGCAGTCTCCTTAGAGTGCCCAACCAAATGCTGGCAACTAAGGACAAGGGTTGCGCTCGTTGCGGGACTTAACCCAACATCTCACGACACGAGCTGACGACAGCCATGCAGCACCTGTGTCTGAGTTCCCGAAGGCACCAATCCATCTCTGGAAAGTTCTCAGCATGTCAAGTGTAGGTAAGGTTCTTCGCGTTGCATCGAATTAAACCACATGCTCCACCGCTTGTGCGGGCCCCCGTCAATTCATTTGAGTTTTAACCTTGCGGCCGTACTCCCCAGGCGGTCTACTTATCGCGTTAGCTTCGCTACTTACAAATTAAATTCACAAACAGCTAGTAGACAGCGTTTACGGTGTGGACTACCAGGGTATCTAATCCTGTTCGCTACCCACACTTTCGCACATGAGCGTCAGTCTTTGGCCAGGGAGTCGCCTTCGCCACTGATGTTCCTCCAGATATCTACGCATTTCACCGCTACACCTGGAATTCCACTCCCCTCTCCAAGACTCTAGTCTGCCAGTTCTAAATGACCGTCCCAGGTTGAGCCCGGGGCTTTCACATCTAGCTTAACAAACCGCCTGCGTGCGCTTTACGCCCAGTAATTCCGATTAACGCTCGCACCCTCCGTATTACCGCGGCTGCTGGCACGGAGTTAGCCGGTGCTTCTTCTGTTGCTAACGTCAATGCTGATGGGTATTAACCATCAACCCTTCCTCACAACTGAAAGTGCTTTACAACCCGAAGGCCTTCTTCACACACGCGGCATGGCTGCATCAGGGTTGCCCCCATTGTGCAATATTCCCCACTGCTGCCTCCCGTAGGAGTCTGGGCCGTGTCTCAGTCCCAGTGTGGCTGATCTTCCTCTCAGAACAGCTAGAGATCGTCGCCTAGGTGAGCTCTTACCTCACCTACTAGCTAATCTCACTTGGGCCTCTCTTTTGGTAAGAGCGCAAGCGCCCCCTTTGGTCCGTAGACATTATGCGGTATTAGCAGTCGTTTCCAACTGTTATCCCCCTCCAAAAGGCAAGTTCCCAAGCATTACTCACCCGTCCGCCACTCGTCAGCGATGTGCAAGCACATCCTGCTACCGTTCGACTTGCATGTGTTAGGCCTGCCGCCAGCGTTCAATCTGAGCCATGATCAAACTCTTCAATTAAATATATCGAAATATGAATTGTCGTTGTGACACTCTTAACGAGTGCCCACACAGATTGTCTTGTTATAAATTGTTAAAGAACATTTCTACTGCGCCTTTGCTTCGTATTGATGTGCTTGGTTTCTTCGCTTCTCAGTAACATGCGTTAGCATGCTCCTTCGTCGCTTATCAAGTCGCACAACACTACGAATCAAATGCTGTGTAGAAAGCAGTTAATGACTAATCATTTCAACCGCTTGCTTCAGCTTATTCCCTGAAGCGGGAGGCGCATTTTACGCCTTTCGTTTTTTGTGTCAACACTTTTTGAAATTTTTTATTTCCAGGAGCGTGTCACTCAAAACGGCTTCAGTGGTGTGTCTTACAACCCCCTGAAGCGAGGCGCGCATTCTACGCGACTGGTTCCTGCCGTCAACCTTTTTTTTGAAATTTCTTTCATCAGCGGTTGCAGCTGAAACCCGCATCAGCACTGGCTTTACCAGCCATCAGGGCCGTCGTTGTTTTGACTTTCCTGCCGAAGCGGATGCGCATTCTAGAGATTTCTAAATAAAGGTCAACACCTTTTTCATCTTTTTCAGAGTTTTCTCAAAAAGCTCTCGAAAATGGCTATTTTTCCGACAAAAGGATATGATGTGATAGTCTTTAGTCTACATCTGTGACAGATCATTGTTCAATTTGTTACAAATGAGTAAACTATAGCCAGCCTCCAACGATCACATACAATAATATAAGGTAGGTTTATGAAAGTAGGCTTTATTCAATGCGCAGTTATTAGCGCAGTATTTGCATTAGCGGGTTATCTCGTTTTTTCGTCAGCTAGTTTGGACATGAGTTTACCGCTCACGGTTTCGTTGTCGCTACTTATTAGCGGTATCGTGACGCCATGGCTAGCATCTTTGTTTAACCAATCGTCTTCAACTTCGGTTGCCAGAGAAGGGACATCGTCATCTTCTGCTGAAACCACTACTTTATATGTTGGAAATCTTCCATATAAAGCTAACGAAGACGCTGTGAAAGATTACTTTAAAGACTATGTCGATGTGCAATCTGTTCGTTTGATGAAGGATCGTAGAACAGGTAAGCGTAAAGGATATGGTTTTATTGAAGTAATCACCTCTGATATTGATGGGGCTATTAGTAAGCTCAACGATAAGGTCTTTCTGGAGCGAACTTTGAAAGTTCGCCCGGCAAAAGATAAAGGGGAAAGCGACGAATAATAAAAAACCTGGGATTTCCCAGGTTTTTTTTCATCTCTATTCATCGGTTGCTGATGAAGTTTCCTCTGCAGGCTGTGAACTCGGTAATGCATCCAGCAATCGCTGATTAAACGTGTGAAAACGATTTATCGCCGTTAGCAGATCCGGCACCTTTACGTCTTCCATGCGGTTAATAAGGCTATTCAAAAGCTCGCTATAGTCCTCTCCTGATTCTAGTTGCTCACCTGACTGATTCATGACATCCATCATTTTGTCCAGATATTGAGCGATAGGGCTAGCTGCATCACCGTGCTTGTTAGCATCAGGTCTGTCCTCACGATAGTGGCGAATACTTTCATAAGCCTGCACGAATTCAGCTTTTTGAGTACGGTTTAGCTGTAACGCATATCCCGTCAGCTCTTGATCATCAAAACCCAGGGACAGTGCTTGTTCAAAAGCTTTATCCATTTCGCCGGCAAAAAAGGTATCGGCGAGATCATTTGCCGATTCCACTAAATCTGCAATTGCGGTAAGTTCGCCCTCATCTAATTCACCTTTGAGAGAAAAGCTAATGCCGTTGCGCTCAAAATATTGCGCAGTCAATGACTCAGACGCAGATGCTACTTGTTGGCTTGCTGCAGCACCTTCGTTCTGAATTATCTCGGGCGCTAAACCGATAGTTGACTGCTGAGACAACTGAAATTCACGCAAATTTTCGAAGCTGAGCTTCACTTCGTCGCCATCTTTTGTTCGTATCGTTAAGTTACCATCTTTAGCATCGCTGGCATTCACCGAAAGGCCACTGGTTACTTTATCAATCTGTTCTGCGTCACCAGTTCCGAGCAAACGCTTTTCCAAACCGTTAAGACGCTCTTCAATTAATGTGCGACTGCTGTTTATACCTTTGCTGATGTCTTCATTCATAAAGCCGCCGATGTCTTTCTCAGCCATAGCAATGCCTTTGGCTACACCTTCCCTCGCCTGCGCAAATAAATCGATTAGCTTGTTTTGATCAGCGCCACCTTTTGTGGCTCCCTGAATAACGCCACCAACAAACTGCATTACATTACGCGCAACTTTTTCGAAATCGAAAAGTGAAGTTTCTTTACCTTCCTTTTCATCTTTTTTATCTACTTTAGGTTTTTGACCGTCCACAGATACGTTTTGCTCAAGCGCTCCACTGAAAACTTTTAGCCCAATGGTGGTCTGTGAGCTGCTAACACTAACTGTCGCCGCCTGCTGCTGCCGAAATTCAGCAGCCTGACGTAGCCCCTCTTCCTGAAGTTGTTTTTTGATGGCAGTATCAGGGCTTACAGCTTGCTGCTTCTGATCCCCAAGAAATGCCTTAATCTGGCTTACATTCATACACTGATCCTCACTATCCTCGTAGTAGTTATCGGCCGCAACTCAAGATTGTTTAATTTTAATGCAATAGAATTGTTTTGAGTTTGCAGTTAACGCATAAGCCTCTACAATGCGCAGCCTGTTTTAAAGGGCTCGGAAGATAACAATGACAGCATGCACTACTAGTGAAAACTATCAAAAGCAGCTAAATGAAAAAGTAAATCGGTTGCAGGAGCTTTTGGCTCCCTTTGCTGCGCCCGCATTAGAAGTTTTCCCTTCTGCCGAAACGCATTATCGTATGCGGGCGGAATTTCGCGTGTGGCATGATGGTGATGACCTTTACCACATTATGTTCGACCCGCAGACCAAGGAAAAGTACCGCGTCGATACTTTCCCACCCGCAAGTCATACTATTAATGCCATGATGGCTAAGCTACTTCCACTTTTGAAAACCTCAGAGGTAATGAGGAAAAAGCTTTTTCAGATAGATTATCTCACTGGACTGTCTGGTGAAATTGTAGTGAGCTTGCTTTACCACAAACCATTAAATGAAAAGTGGTTAAAAGCAGCTGAAGAATTGGTAGAAGCGCTGCGTGAATCTTTTAACGTTAGTGTAATAGGACGCGCACGCAAGCAAAAATGCGTTATCGGCAATGACTTTATCATTGAGCGTTTGCCGGTAAACGGGAAGGAATATTTATTTAAGCACATCGAAAACAGCTTCACCCAGCCCAACGCCGAGGTTAACTGTAAAATGATTGAATGGGCGCTCTCAGTCTGTCCGCCGAGTAAAAAAGATTTACTTGAGCTCTACTGCGGCGCGGGAAATTTCTCTTTACCTTTAGCCTCTCGCTTTCGCCAAGCTATAGGAACTGAAATTGCCAAACCTTCAGTTAGCGCCGCCCAGTTTAATATTGAAATCAACAAAACTGAAAACTTAAAGATAGTGCGTTTATCTGCGGAGGAATTTACTGAAGCAATGGTAACTGGCCGTAGCTTTACACGTTTACACGACATCGTGCTGGCAGATTACGACTTTTCTACCGTTTTGGTTGATCCCCCACGGGCAGGATTAGACGCTGAATCGCTATCAATGATCCAGGCTTATGAGGAGATTATTTATATTTCCTGCAACCCGGAAACCTTGCGAGATAATTTGAACGTATTGTGTAAAACTCATGATATCCAGGCTACCGCTCTATTCGACCAGTTCCCCTTTACTCACCACATTGAAGCAGGTGTAAAACTGGTGCGGAAAAAAGGCTAACACTGCCAAGCCAATTGGCTGGCCCGGTTTTTTCCCGCCGGGCGTGAATGCTATCTCGGCGGATCGGTACGACGCTTCAGCTTATAAGCCTCTGTTCCCAGTTGCACAAATCGTAGCTGGGTTTTTACCCTATCGCCAATTTCACCGCGCAATTTAACATCGGCTTCCAGTGCTTCAGCTCCGGCACTGAAGACTAGTCGCACCATCGCTTCTGCCTGCAGATTCGCTAAGTAATGCTCTAACGATTGCTGTTCCACTATGTAGTCAGTTAACTCTTCAATGAAATGTTGGATTTCGCGCAGTACCGCCATTCGATAAGCCGCAGATGTTCCCGTATGTTCACGCAAAAGCAGACGGAAAACATTGGTGTTAGCGGTAATAAATTCGATAAATGTATCTACCGACGTATCGATAACACCACCACCAGATGCGATTCGCCGACGTGCTTGTCGCATTAACTGACGTAATGCCAGCCCCGCCTCATCAACCAACGTCAAGCCCAGATCATCCATATCTTTAAAATGGCGATAAAACGACGTAGGCGCAATACCCGCCGCTCTGGATACTTCTCTTAAACTAATGGCCGATAAGCTACGGTTTTCATCAAGCAACGTAAAGGTGGCGTTGATAATATTTTGTCTGGTTTTAAGTTTTTGTTCCTGACGACTCAAGATACTCTCTCCGTTACCTTCAACATTGTAACTCAACTGCTTAAAAATGTTGGATTATATTGCCAATCAGCAGCAATTTCTCAGTCTCGAAGAGCGCGAATGGTGCCTGGAAATAAATACGTTTTAGTGAACGTTACAACAAATTTAATGTTAAATCTGCCGCTTTTCCCTTGCCTATGGGTAGGGAAAAAGATAAATTGGCGTACAGTTGTAAGCTGAGTATTTAATATGAAGAAACCACCCCTCATTCTGACAAATTTTTTAATATTTGTTATTACTGGTGCCATTGCCTTCATTGGTGTGCCGGTTTGGGCGATGACCATTGGATTTGACGCCACTGAAATAGTAACGGCAATTCTTCTGTTCTTTTTTACAGGAATGTCTATTACTGCGGGTTATCATCGTCTCTGGTCTCATAAAACCTATGATGCCAATATTGTCGTGCGTGTAATCCTGGCTATTGGCGGTGCAATGGCGGTACAGAACAGTATTTTGCACTGGGCCTCGGATCATCGGGTGCATCATCGCCATGTTGATGATAATGATCAGGACCCTTACTCTGCTAAGCGCGGAATATGGTTTGCGCATATAGGCTGGATGTTACGGGAGTACCAGGCCAATCGATATTCCGACTATGGTAACTGCCGTGACTTACAAAAAGATAAGGTGGTTATGTGGCAACACAATTATTACCTACCAATTGTACTGATTGCGAATTTCGGAATTACGGCCTTTTTAGGCTGGTTAAACGGCGATGTCTTAGGAATGATTCTGATTGCAGGCGTCTTCCGTCTGGTAATGGTTCACCACGTCACATTTTTTATAAATTCTCTGGCCCATTTCTGGGGCAAACAGCCATACACAGACAGCAATTCCGCCCGTGATAATGGCGTTATCGCGTTGTTCACTTTTGGCGAAGGCTATCATAATTTTCATCATATCTTTGAATATGATTACCGTAACGGCATTCACTGGTGGCAGTATGATCCAACCAAGTGGCTCATCCGTGGTCTGTCTTTTTTAGGTATGACAAACAATCTTCGTCGAGTGCCGGAAGAACGTATTGAAAAAGCACGGGCTGCCATGCAGTTTCAACAGGCGAATGCTAAGCTGTCGCAGCTACCTCATGCTGAGGAAGTGCTGGCAAAAATTCACCATGAGTACGATTTACTACTTCAGAAAATGTCAGCGTACTATGCAGCTAAAAAACGTTTGGTAAATGTACGAAAAAAATGTTTGAAACGAAGCATAGAACGTTTGGAGCTTGATCTTCATTATAAAGAGTTAAAGCAAGCTCTCGCGTTACAGAAGGAAAAGTGGGTAAGGCTACAAGAGCTTTCCTTACAGACCGCCTAATTTAATAAGAAGCTTTATCGACGCCACGAATATTCGTGGCGCTTTTTTTTGACTGCTGTAAGCTCCCCTGCAATCATATCTTTCGTCTACGTGCTATCACGGTTGATTCTTCGCCATAACATTTTTTTCTGATCATAAACTTGCTAGACTTTAATCTCGAAAGGCGTTTATGGCTTGTTGTAAAGTTCTCATCATGTCGTAAACCCGACCATTCATTTAATGTATCCCACGTTAACAGCAGCGAGCAAATTACACGATGACTAAAAAAGCGACAAAAGCTAAACCTCAATACCAGTTCGATGCTATTGTTATCGGGACAGGGCCCGGCGGAGAAGGGGTTGCTATGCAGCTTGCGAAGGCGGGTAAGAATGTTGCCGTTGTCGAACGATATGATTCAGTGGGTGGAGGCTGCACCCACTGGGGTACCATTCCGTCCAAGGCGCTGCGTCATTCTGTAAGCCGTTTGATTGAATACAACAACACGCCGCTATTTTCTGAAAATCATATTAATCGTCGCGTTACCTTCGCGGAAATTATGCGCCATGCCAGCGGCGTAGTGCGAAGCCAGTCGAAACTCCGCTCTTCGTTTTATGACCGCAACCGTGTTACGTTGTTGCACGGCGAGGCAAGCTTTGTTGATCAGCATACATTGCAGGTTGTTCGCGCTGATGGTTCAAGAGAAACGTTAACAGCCAATCAGATCGCTATCGCCACCGGCTCCCGACCCTACTGCCCTGAAGATATCGATTTCAGCCATCCCAGAATTTATAACTCCGATACGATTTTATCTTTAAACAGCGAGCCGCAGACTATCATCATCTACGGTGCAGGTGTCATCGGTTCCGAGTACGCCAGCATATTTCGCGGCATGGGTGTAAAGGTAGATCTGGTGAATATGCGGGATCGATTGCTGTCGTTTCTGGACGCTGAAATTTCTGACGCACTCAGTTATCATTTGTGGAACAACGGTGTAGTTATCCGCCACACCGAAACCTATAAATCTGTAGAGGGTCGCGAAGACGGCGTGGTTTTAAACCTTGAATCCGGCAAGCGTATGCGCGCTGATTGCTTGTTGTTCGCCAACGGTCGAACTGGCAATACCGACATGCTGAAACTGGAAAATGTCGGCCTAAAAGCAGATTCCCGGGGCCAGTTGTCTGTGAACGATAATTATCAAACTGAAGTAGAAAATATCTATGCTGTTGGTGATGTCATTGGCTACCCTAGTTTAGCATCGGCAGCCTACAATCAGGGTCGCTTCGCTGCTGAAGCCATGTTAGCAGGAAAAGCTAATGCGCGTTTGGTGGAAGATATTCCTACAGGCATTTATACCATTCCAGAAATTAGTTCTGTAGGTAAAACTGAGCAGGAACTTACCGTCCAAAAAGTACCCTATGAAGTAGGACGCGCACAATTTAAGCATCTTGCGCGAGCCCAAATTGCTTCTACTCAGGTAGGAAGTCTCAAAATACTTTTCCACCGAGAGACCAAAGAAATCCTCGGCATCCATTGTTTTGGTGAACGTGCCTCTGAAATTGTACACATTGGTCAGGCAATTATGCAGCAAAAAAATGGCGGTAACACCTTAGATTACTTTGTCAACACCACCTTTAATTATCCCACCATGGCCGAAGCCTATCGTGTAGCGGCACTTAATGGTCTTAATCGTATTTTTAAAGATTAGCGCGGCGGAATCCGCAAGTCTTAAATGCAAAAACCGGCCATTAGGCCGGTTTCACTAAATAACATTTGTTGTTAGTTGCTAACTGCTGCCAACGTATTGTTCACCTGCAATGCATCGCGATGAGCCACAATATCAATCTGCATTTTTTCCTGATCGAAAGTCATAGTGGCGATTGCGTAATCCCCCGCATTTGCGCTGGTTGTTTTTACCAATTTATTTTGGGTATCCCGGAAACGCACATTATTGCTTATCTGCGTAGCCATGCAATCATTATTCATTTCAAACGTCTTAGTGTCCATACATTTGAAAAGCTGGTTTTGCTCAGATTCCGCATGCGCAATACCCATTGTGGTTAACAGCGCAAGGCCAATTGTTAATTTACGCACGTCTTTTCTCCTATGGTACACTATTACTTGTATAAATCAGCATACTGTCTAAAGGAAGCGTCGTCAATTAAGATCACATGTATGTGTCAGTTATGTGACAAAATCATTTTACGTTGAGATATGACTGAAAAAAACTTTAGTGAAATAATGCAAGAGGTGCGGCAGTGTACCTTGTGCAAAGAACATCTTCCTCATTCGCCCAACCCTGTACTAGCGGCATCTGAAAGCAGTCCATTGGTTATTATTGGTCAAGCGCCCGGTATAGTTGCCCATGATAGCAGTACGCCGTGGAATGATCGTAGTGGAGACAGATTACGTGACTGGCTAGGTATGAGTAGAGATACGTTTTATGACACCCAATGCGTGTCACTTGTACCAATGGGTTTCTGCTTTCCCGGATATCTTAAAGGCGCTGATGCGCCCCCGCGCAAAGAATGCGCGCCCGCCTGGCATGATTTACTATTTTCGCGGATAAAGCCAGAAATGACATTGCTGGTCGGGCGTTATGCGCAGAAATATTATCTGCCTCAGTACAAAACCTTAACTGAAGCCGTTGCGCAGCAGGCACAAACTCACTCGGGAATGCTGGTACTGCCGCACCCTTCAGGAAGAAATAATCGGTGGTTAACGCGGCATCCTTGGTTCGAGGATCAGGTAGTGCCCTTACTTAAAAAACGAGTAAGAACATTGATTACCGACAGGATCGCTTAAAACAATTTGCCTATTCATTAACCGTTTTTCCTTTCTCTTCCAGAAGCACCATCAATTCATCAAACGGCATAGGTTTCGCGAATAGATAGCCCTGGGCTTCGTCGCAGCCTAACTTAATCATATAGCTGGCTTGCTCGCGCTTTTCCACACCTTCTGCAATTGTGGAAAGCCCCAGCTTATTGCCCAACGTCACAATTGTTTCTACTATCACCGCGCTTTTTCCCGGTTTGATGTCACTGACAAATGAACGGTCTACCTTAAGCCGATCCAGTGGCAGTTTTTGCAGGTAGCTCATCGATGAGAAACCGGTACCGAAATCATCAATAGCAATGGCAACCCCGTGATCTTTTAGTGTGCGCAACGCATCAATAACAATTTGCGGCTCATCCATGACTACACTTTCGGTAATTTCCAGTTCCAGGCGGCTTGGCTGACAATCGAAATTCCTTAATGCATCTTTCACTTTCTGCACGAAACAACGGTCCCGGAATTGGGGAATAGAAATATTCACCGCAACGCGCAGTTCTTCATACCCGTTTTGCTTGATTTGCTGAATGCGGCGGCAGGATTCTTCCAGCACCCATTGTCCTATATCTACGATTAAGCCTGAATATTCTGCTAAGGGAATGAAAACTGCCGGTGAAATATAACCGCCATCGCCATCAGGCCAACGCAATAAACCTTCTACGCCAACCACTTGTTCGGTCACTAAATCTACCTGTGGCTGGAACCAAAGCTGTAATTTACGGTCAGCAAAGTCGTTACGCAAACGGCGTATCATATTTAACTGCCAGGTAGTTTTTTCTTCGATTTCTGGAGCAAAATACTCGAAATTGTCTGAAATATTCTTTTTCGCCCGATTAAGCGCAATGTTAGTGCGCTTAAGTATTTCTAAACCTATTTTTCTTTCTTTGCCCAAGCGGCACAGGCCTATGGTGACATTTACTGGCAGCGTATGATCACCTGCTCGAAAAGAAGACTGAAATACCTGATTAATGCTCTCTGGATTAACTACTGATGCAGGACCAATCAACCCGAACATATCACCACTAATGCGGCTTTTCTTCACACTTTCGCCAAAGCTGGCTTCTAAGCGCTTGGCCACCGCTTTTAGTAATTCATTACCCGCGTCCTGCCCAAGCCCATCGTTAATATCCGAAAAGTGGTTAATATCAACAACGGCTACACAGGCGTCATCTGCACCGTAAAGAAATGGCCTGTCGAGCATGTTGATAAATTCGTTGCGATTGGGTAAGCGAGTGAGCCAATCGCGGAAGGCCGCATTTCGCAGCTCATGAAAAAGATTAACGTTTTCATACCCTACGGAAATGCTGGACAAAAACACTTCGAGTAATTGACGGTCAATAGTACATAATTCGCGACTCATGTTAACGAAAACTGCCGCTTCAAAGCCTGAACTGTTGAGATATAAAATGGAGCAATCGGTTTCAAAGATGTGGCGCTTTAGTCGTAAGCAGCGATTTATATTTTCGACAATTGTATCGTTATGAATATTTTCGATACGTTCATTAATATAACTGGCGAAGTCACCAGCTGCGCCCAATACGTATACGCCGTCATCTTCGCGATCAAGCACCGTCCCTGCTCTGGCGCAAACTAATCCCTCAGCATCTAAACCAATTAGCGAGCTAATTTGCGTCACCACACCTTCGCAAAACCCTTTTACAGAATGCTCTTCTAATAGGTTAGCCGCGGAAGCAATAATTTTTTGTAAGCCTAAGCGGCTTTGATTAATTGTAATGATTTGTTGATAGGAGCGTATAGAGGAAATAACGGTGGTGAGTAACTTACTGCGCGTAAGCTCCGTCTTCGTTTTATAGTCGTTGATGTCGTAGGTTTTGATGATATCTTCTTCGGGAGCATAACCCGGTTGCCCGGTGCGAAGAACAATTCGCGGTTCTGTCAGGTCCAGAACCTCTCGTAAATACTTTACGACCGTAAGACCCGCGTCGTCAGTTTCCATCACAACGTCTAACAGAATCATGGCGATGTCGCGACCATATTCCTGTAACACGGTTTTAGCCTGAGCACCGGAATAAGCATGCAGAAAATTCAGCTTGCGATCATTTACAATGAGATCGGCTAACGCTAGACGCGTGACGGTGTGAATTTCTTCATCGTCATCGACAATAAGAATATTCCAGATTTTGTAAATCTGCGGCTCTAGTTCCGGATGGGAATCCTCATCCAGAAAGACTAACTCGTCGTTTTCATAATCAGCTGGTGACATTGTCGGAAAAACCCTCACTACAGCAGTCTACCAATACTACGGCTTGCAGAGGCAATTGCAAAGTGACACGGCCAATGCAATAGTACTCATACGTCCTTGACATTTAACTGTTGTACCAGCGATAGGCAACGAAGTCTAGATGAAGATCTCTACCGATACCCAAAGTTCTCCGATCCAGCAGATAAAACCTGCCAAAGCTAACAAAAAAGAAGATGCGCAACCGCCTAAAGAACAGCTAGCCGTTATTTCGACCACGGCTAACCACCAGCGGATGAAGTCGCTTTTTGCGCGGGTGGGGATTCGTCAGAATATGCCACTGCACGACGCCAAAAGCCGTCGCAACGCGTTAGACAGGCGCAAAGAAATGTTGGCGTTACAAAAGGTCAACAATTTGCAAGCCGTGTTAGAAGTGGCGCTTAATGTCACGTTGCCGGAAGGAAATCAGGAACAAGTCGATCCAGACTGGTTTTTTGCCTTTAGCCAACTTGCAGAGAACATTCACTCCCCTGCCATGCAAGAGCTTTGGGGAAAGATTTTTGCTGTTGAAGTTAATAAGCCGGGAAGTTTTTCTTTACGAAGCTTAGAAACATTGAAAGTGCTAACCCAACGAGACGCCAAAATATTTAGTCGGGCAGCCGCTCTCGCGAGCCGGCGCAGCGGCGATACCACACCGAGAATAATTGTGGGTTATCATCAACGTAAGGGTCTGATGTCACTGTTTCGGCCTGGTCCGCCAGAACATCTCAATCTTTCTGCTTACGGATTGTCTTATCCCGATCTGCTGGCGCTTACTGATATGAAGCTGATATTTGCCAGCGAAATTGAAAGTGGTGAATTGGCACCGGGGACAAAAGTACAATGGCGTTGCACCAATGAAACGTTTTCTCTTACTGCCAATAAGCCAGGGGTGGCGCTGGTTTATTACAAATTTACCGCTGTAGGAGCCGAACTCTTTAAACTGATTAATCGTCATGATAATCAGCACTATCTTGCCGCCATTAAACATCTGCTAACAGCGGCGTTTACGGTAGATTAAATACCATCTCCAAACTCATGCAAGCCGCACTCACGTTTAAGACCAAAGAAGCGGGTGTCTTGCTCGTTCATACCTTCCTGTAACGATTGCGTAGTATGCCAATCGCCAATAGACACATAACCTTCTTCCCACAGTGGGTGGTATGGCAGGCCATTATCTTTCAGATAATAATGTAAATCCTTATTACTCATGTCGATAATGGGGTAAAACTTAAACTGCTTCTTTACCTTTTGCAGTACGGGCAACTTCTCGCGCGAATCAGACTGGCTACGTCGTAATCCTGCAAACCATGTTCCGGTTTCCAACTCATTGAGAGCACGCTGCATAGGCTCAACCTTGTTCATTCGGTTGTACTTTTCCAGGCCATCCAGCCCTTGTTCCCATAAGCGGCCAAACCTCGCTTCCTGCCATGCGGCCGTCATAGGCGCCTGGTAAACATGTAAATTTAAATTAAGCTTTTCCGTCAATTCATCCACGAACCGATACGTTTCAGGAAAAAGATAGCCGGTGTCTGTCAGCACCACCGGAATATCTGCTTTAACCTGAGTGAGCAAATGCAACATTACCGCCGACTGCGCTCCAAAACTGGAAGAGACTATGTGATTGCCGGGGAGATTTTCCATCGCCCAAGCCACTCGTGCCTGAGCATCAAGCTTCTCAAGCTGGGCATTGATTGCGCCCAAGTCGGCCGAGTTAATGTCTAGCGACAAAGGTGCATTAAGGTCTAACGCTGTGTTAGTCATAGAAATCTCTTGCTGAATTGACGACTGGCTTAATAATTCCAGCACGGATAACGAAATCTCCAAATGCTTCATTGAGTTCTCGTTCTGTCGCCCAGCGCCCAATCAATGCATCCAGTTCGTTCAAAATTTCTTGTTCACCGATATTTTCACGATACATACGAGGAATACGTGTACCTTCCCGATCGCCCCCCAGATGCAGGTTATATTTACCTGGGCCTTTACCCACCAAACCTACCTCGGCGAGCATGGCGCGGCCGCATCCGTTCGGACAGCCGGTAACGCGAAAAATGATACTGTCTGACGCTACATCATGCTTGGCTAAAATATCTTCTATTTGAGTTACAGCGCCAGGTAAATAACGTTCTGCTTCTGCCATTGCGAGTGGGCAGGTGGGCAACGACACACATGCCATTGAGTCCAGTCGCTGCTGGGATACCTCTGGCTGAATTAAGCCGTGTTTACGCGCCAGATTTTCAATTATCTCTTTCTGGTCCGCCGGCACACCAGCCACGATTAAATTCTGGTTTGCCGTTATACGGAAATCGCCTTGATGAACTTTAGCAATTTCAAGACAGCCTGTTTTTAACGTCTTCTGTGGATAATCTAAAATTCGGCCATTTTCGATAAACAGGGTAAGATGGAATTTACCGTCAATCCCTTCGGCCCATCCAAAACGGTCCCCACGTCCGGTAAACGTATAAGGGCGACTTTTTCCAAACGTAATACCCGCCCGTTTTTCTACTTCAGCTTTAAAATTATCTACGCCCACACGTTCCAGGGTATATTTGGTTTTCGCATTTTTACGATTGACCCGATTCCCCCAATCGCGCTGTGTAGTAACTACCGCTTCAGCCACTGCCAGGGTATGTTCAATTGAGATAAAACCAAAATCGTCTGCCTTGCGCGGGTAAGTTGAATGATCGCCGTGAGTCATAGCCAGCCCGCCGCCGACCAGAACATTAAATCCGACTAACTTGCCTTGTTCAGCAATGGCCACAAAATTTAGATCGTTGGCGTGGACATCCACATCATTTTGCGGCGGAATAACTACCGTCGTCTTAAACTTACGCGGTAGATAATGATCGCCAAGAATGGGCTCCACGTTATCAGTGGTTTCAACTTTTTCACCGTCTAACCAAATTTCAGCATAAGCGCGAGTTTTTGGCAGCAAGTGTTCACTAATTTTCTTCGCCCACTTGTAAGCTTCAACATGCAACTGGGACTCCACAGGATTAGACGTACACAGCACATTTCGATTTACATCACCCGCCGTCGCAATGGAATCCAGCCCCGCCTTATTCAGCGTCTGATGCATAAGTTTAATATTCGGCTTCAGGACTCCATGAAACTGAAAAGTTTGCCGCGTAGTCAGGCGAATACTGCCGTAAATGCTGTAGTCATCAGCAAATTTATCAATAATCTGCCATTGAGCCGGAGTGATGATGCCACCCGGTAGCCGCGCACGTAACATGACGTTATGCAGCGGTTCAAGCTTTTGCTTGGCTCTTTCGGCGCGAATATCGCGATCATCTTGCTGATACATGCCGTGAAAGCGAATCAACTGAAAATTATCAGCGGTAAAACCACCGGTGAGCTCGTCTTTTAGATCAAGATCAATGGAACCGCGCAAATGGCGGCTGTCGCCTTTAAGACGCTCGTTGTCAGACAGTTTGCCCTCAACGATAAATGGAGATTTTTCGTTACTCATTAGTAGACATCCTTCTGATAACGTTTGGCTTTGCGTAAGGCCACCACATAAGCTTTGGCTTCAGCTTCAGATTTAGCACCATGCTTCTGGATAATTGCTATTAAGGCTGCTTCAACATCTTTCGCCATATGCATTGCATCGCCACATACGTAAAAGTGGGCCCCCTCTTCCAGCCAATCGTACACCGCCTTACCATGTTCAATAAGCTTATGCTGAACATATACTTTTTCTGCCTGATCACGAGAAAATGCCAAGGTAATATCAGTTAATAACCGTGTTTTATAATACGCCTGCCATTCCACCTGATAGAGAAAGTCTTGTGTAAAATGAGGATTGCCAAAGAACAACCAGTTTTTTCCTGAGGCGCCCTGCGCGTCCCGTTCCTGCATAAAGGCGCGAAATGGCGCAACACCCGTGCCTGGCCCTACCATAATAATGGGAACATCAGGGTTTTCTGGTAACCGGAAGTTATCATTGGATTCTACAAAGACTTCGACCTCACCGCCCTCTTCCAGATGATCACAGAGATAACCTGAAGCGCCGCCTTGGTGACGGTGACCAAACGCTTCGTAATCCACGTGGGCGATGGTTAAATGGACTTCGTCTTCGACTTCAGCCTGACTGGACGCAATGGAATATAGCCGGGGCGTCAGCGGCCGTAATGCGTCAACCAATGTTTGCGCGGCAATCTTGCTTGGGTGATCTCGTACGATATCGATGATCTGACGCTCCGCCATATAGGTACGTAAGGTCGCCTTATCTTCCATTAGTTCTGCTAACGAAGAAGACGCAGTGGCTTCCTGATACGCTTTAATAAAATTGGGATAGCTCAGCGTAAGTTCAAGCTTAGTGGCCAGCGCATCAGCGACAGCCATTGTCTCACCGGCAACAGTAACGCTTTCATCGCCATTCACCTCAACCAGCGACAGCAGCTCAGCCACTAATGCTGTATTATTTTTAAACCACACGCCCAGTGCATCACCGGGTTGATAAGTAATGCCAGCATCTTCAAGGCTGATTTCAATATGTCGAATATCTTTTACCGAATCCCGGCCGGTGATTTTCTGAGATTCAATCAACGTGGCTGCAAACGGTGCTTTTTTGCTGTAAGTATGCGAGGCAACAGCTTGCGCCGCCGAGCCTGTTTGTACAGCTACCGTTTGCGAGGCGGGAGCAACATTGAAATCACCTTTCAATGCATCAATAACTTTTGCTCCCCAGCTTTTTGCTTGCTCTTCATAATCCACATCGCAATCTTCGCGCGGGAGCAAAGCAGAAGCCCCTAGCGCGCTGAGGCGGCTGTCGAAGTCTTTGCCGGTCTGACAGAAGAATTCATAACTGCTATCCCCCAGCCCCAATACTGCATATTTAAGCGTACCTAGTTTAGGCGCCTTTTTACCGCTGACAAATTCATGCAATTCAATTGCATCGTCAGGGGCATCGCCTTCACCGTGAGTACTGACAAAAATAACTATATGAGACTCACTTTTTAATTGCCGGGGTTTGTAATCGGCCATATTAACAAGTTTACTGGTATAGCCCGCAGCTTCTACCTGTGCCTGGAACTGCTGAGCAACTCCCTTTGCGTTACCTGTCTGAGAGCCGTAAAGAATCGTCAGCGTTGGCGTACTGGCGGTATCGTTACCGCCCTGACTGCTCGCAGCCACTGGCATACCGCCTGCTTGTCCTGCAGCAACACCTGCAAGATAGCCGCTAACCCACGTAAGCTGATCACGATTAAGACCGTGGATTGCCTGTGTAATGGCGTTCCATTGCTGATCGTTGAGCACGGCGCCTGGCGCTGCATTTGATTTTGGTTGTTGTGACATAACTCGATAGCCTTAATTAGATAACGTAAGGCTAACGAGTTTTTTGCAGAAGAGAAAAGATTAATTCTAACTTTTTTATTACCTAAAGTGCTTAGGCCATATCATTTTATGCTAGAAGTGCACTTCTACGCCGATAAAACCGCCGTCATAAGACATATCAGCGTAGACATCATCAAGATCATCAATATCGATATCGACGTTGCGATAACCCAGTTGTACCGTCATATCCACCGCCAGACTTTCAATAAAAGAATAAGTCAGAGCAATTTGATAATCACTGATTTTATGGTCATCAAAAGAAAGGTAGCTACCTTCTGCATAAGCACCCAGGCCGGTAAATGGTAAACCAAACTGCACGCGGCTATAAGCCATAGGTACAATACCCGAAAAATCAGCTGTTCCGCGGGTATCGCTGGCTTCATCGGCAACAGACAGCGAACCATCGATATACTTGCCGTTTATGCCTAAATCAAGGCTAACTAAGTCATTATCGAATATTTCGTAGTAGAGGATGATATCGGTGGCATCCAAATTCACCTGGGTTGCCACTGTGCTGGCGGCAGTATACAAATCTCCCTCGAAAGTAAAACTGCTATCAAGCGTCGTTGCGCCAGATGTATCCAATCCTGTCCGGCCCAACTTCAGGTTAGGGACAAACGGAATCGGATGCTCCAAAGCAATGTAGTAAGCGCCCTGAGTTTTATCGTCGAAATTAAAATCAGCAACAGTATTATCATCGGCAAACCCACCGGAAGTACTGGTTCGCCAACCTTGTGCACCCACATAGACACCAGCAATAGTGTCTGCCATAGCTGGCATTGCAGAGAAAGCGCTGAGAAGAGCTGCGGCTATGACGCATTTTTTCATAGTTTATCCTTGATTAAGAAGTTCAGACAATTCAATTAGAGCAGCATTAGCGCGGGAAATATAATTTGCCATCACCAATGAATGGTTCGCTAAAGTACCGAAGCCGCTACCGTTTAAAATCATCGGACTCCAGACGGGTTGTTGAGTAGCTTCAAGCTCACGAATAATTTGCTGTAGACTTACCGACGCGTTTTTCTTCTCAAGAACATCAGCAAATTCCACTTCTGCTGCGCGCAAAAGGTGCAACAGTGCCCAGGTCGCACCGCGGGCTTCATAGAAATTGTTGTCTAACTCCATCCAACTGGTTTTAACGTCTTTTTGTCCAGAAGTGGGAGTAGAACGTCGGGCCGCAGCATCACCTGCCAAATCGGTATCCGTTCGGTCAGAAGTGACGCTGGCGCTTAAACGCTGGGACAAACTTCCCATTCGCTTCTCAACCTGCTTTAACCATTCGCGTAGGTTATCTGCCCGCGTATAAAACTGACTGTCGCCCACTGTTGGATCGGCTAATTCCCGACGATAGGATTTAAGCAAGGCAATGCCTTCTTTATATTGAGACTCTGCGGAAGGAAACAGCCAGCTGCGGCTATCAATGTTAAACTTAGGCTGAGCCTTTACTAAATAGGGATTTTCGAGAGATTGAGACTGAGAGCGGCTAAAATCTTTTCGCATAGACAATGCCAGGTCCCGTACCGTTTCCAGTACCCCAAACTCCCAGCTTGGCATGTCGTCAAGAAAAATGCTGGGGGGCATCACGTCGTTTGACAAATAACCTCCTGGCTTATTCATCAGGGTTTCGGCTACGGTTATCATTGTCGTTGTCATTGTATAACCGGGAACGGACGTTTGGGTTGGGTTTGCCGCCACTTGTCTGGCGTTCTGCTTAATATCAAAGGTATCTGGCTCAATACTCCAGAAAAAACCGATTATCCAAAAAATTATAAAGAGAATAGCGATTGCAGCGCCAACCCATTTCGCATTTAAATACTGTCTCATGCTTAGCTCTTTTTCCTTAAAGGTATAGGTTCACCAACGCGATGGTAAATGTCATCATACTATACGCTTTCGATATGGTTAATGTTTAGCGAGAACCACAAATGAGACCTTAGGTCGCGTACGAAGGACTTTTGCGGCGTATAAGATACACCAACGCCACCAATAACAATAGAGGCCATAGCGCGATTATGCCAGTAATGAAGAGGGCAAAACCACCGGCAACCACCCCTATTACCACTTCGCCCGCAATACTCATCGCCACTATAAACCCTACAAATACAAAGACAACTGCAACAATTGAAAAAGCGACAAAGGCTTCCCACGGATTTAGCACTTCATCTGCGATTACCCAATGGAGCCCCCACCAATCTTCGGCGACAGCGCCAACGCTTGAAGCAATAAGAACTGCAATGATCACCGCAATCAGGAAATTTTTCATAGTGACCACCGGGGCAACATAAAAACAGCTGCAATATACGCCACCACAGAAATGCCTGGCATTAAAAACAACGCCGCAACTGCAGCTGCCCGCACCCATACTGCATCTACCGAAAGATAGCGCGCCACTCCCGCGCACACTCCACTAATCATAGCTTCACCAACATCACGATAAATACGTTTATCACTTTCTGGTAATTTCATAGCTTCACCCTTTAGATTCGCCCGCCACGGCAGGCGTAATATTATTAACTGCTAAGCTGCGCGATTCTTTTTAAGTGCAGCCAGTTCCTGCTCAATGGCATCGTTCGCTTGTAGATCGGAGAACTGCGCTTTTAACGATGATGCTTCATGATTGCGATCGGATACCAAATCATAAGCATCAACCTGCGCTTCCAAATGATCAATACGCTGTTCATAATGCTGAAATCTGGTCATCGCATCTTCAACTTTGCCACTATACTCAATGTTCTTGACTTTGAGACGCACGCCTATTGATTGATGTCGGCTAACCAAGGCTTTTTGCTTCGCCCGAGCTTCGCTCAGCTTCGCGTTTAACCGGCCCGTATCTTCCTGAATTTTTTCGATAATTTCGGCAATAGATCCCTTCTGTTCGTTAAGCTCTTCAGCCTTTTTCAGGTATTTCTGCTTTTCGACTAAGGCAGCTCGCGCAAGGGATTCTTTGCCTTTACCCATTGCCAATTCTGCATTCTCTTGCCATTGCGTCGCTTGTTTGGTGTACCCGGACAGTTGCCTATCTATATACTTCTGTTCAGCGATATTTTTCGCCGCTACGGAACGCAGCTCAATTAAGGTTTCTTCCATTTCCTGAACAATCAAACGAATGACTTTTTCGGGATCTTCTGCTTTATCTAACAAAGCGTTAATATTGGCTTGAACAATATCGGTTATTCTTGAAAACATGCTCATGTGTCTTCCTCGCTAACAATGATGGGCGTTAAAATGTGGTTACATAGAAAGTAATTACAATTGATGTGCCACAAATTTAACCTTTTGATTCAATTGAATAAATCCCATAACCCCCCTATCACTTCAAACCAATTTTCCTACCTCGCTCCAATATTTTAGTTAAATTAACCAAACAAATTAGTGTTTTTAACCACCACAAACCTGGGTACAGAGCAACTGGTCCAGGAGGCATTCTGCGGTGAATGGCAGCCCCTCACGTAAATGGCAGTTCTCTTTTAAGCGGGTTATGCGAAACTTCAACTCTCGCTGCTGATGTGCAGGTACAATACTTTTCCGCCTTGAGGAGTGCTCACCCAGCGCTTAAAGCAGAACTCGCTGCAATCTAATTAACCCCGACTGGGGATAAGAAGTGTCGGATATACTTTAAGCATCCTTTAAAATCAGGATCTTAGATATAGCAGCCGATAGTTCTTAAGCTAATATTGGCTTATCTTATCCTGGGTTGGGGTTAACTATCTTGAAATGCTTGAATGTTTAAGCAAATATTGGGAGGAAATAACAGAGCAGCAGTAGTGAAAGGTAGTCCAGTACAAGGGAGCACGTGCGCGTACATAATCTGGTAGGGTGATGCAATCTTCAACTTTAATTGTCTGGCAGTAGGCGTCTGAAAAAGCCGCCCTATATGAATACAGCACAAGAGAATGAATAAAAATTTCGCAGCCTTGAGAAGCAAGCACAAATTTCTTATGCGAAACGCCGTAACATTGCCCCTGATGGATCTGCTGGAGCACCCGTGCTTCAAACGTTCGGCAAATAGATCTTCACTTATTGTTTAAAAAAGCATTCGCGACACCTGTATGGCTAAAAACAGCGTCGCGCCCACTTCAAAAGCTGCAAATGGTATCAATATCATCATGAGCAAACTCAGTTGTTGATATCATTGCGGGATGACCAACTTACCCCTGTTTATTCTTTATCGTCTCTGGTTTTAGAGTGTCAGTTTTAGCAATATCAGTAACACTAACTTTACCCACTACGCTTTCACCCGTTAAGCTAAAACGATACGCCGTATTGGCCACAACCTGTTTCACATCTATCTGCAATTCGTTTGTTGTCGTAACTACTGCATGCTTGACAAAGCTACTTAGAACCCGCTCCAAAGAAGATTCCTGAGCTTGCGCCTGTACGGTAAATAGACCTGAAGTTATAAAACTGACTGCGATAAAAGATGTGATTTTCATGGGATGTCCCTACGGTGATTTTGTGCGGCAACCTGTTTGCTGCACTGTAGCAAGGGAATAGCGAAAGACATGCCAAACCAACAACGAACGCTATCTTTTTGATTTTTAAGAAAAGAAATACGTTCCTTAAAAAGCAGCAGAAACAATTTTCGGATCAACAATAAAAATTAGCCAAATTAACTATTGCTTATGGCTAATTTGACTAACTTCCTGAGCTTGCTTTGCTGCGTGATATTCTTCAATTTCAGACTGCGCGGCTTCAACTTGCTCCAGCGCGTTCATCAGCAAATTGGGATCAGGATTTTTACCCGTCCCTTGTTGACTCAAATAACGCCGCCAAATCCGTCCACCAGCTTGTCCTTGAAACAAGCCCAGCATATGGCGGGCGACGTGCCAGGGCTTGAACCACTCATCTGTTTGCTGTTCAATATACGCCTGCATTTGCACCACAAGTTCTCGGCGTGTAGGCACACACCGATGGTCGCCAAAGAGCTCACTATCAATGTTGGACAACAGATAAGGATTAGCGTAAACCTCTCGTCCCATCATTACCCCATCAACAACGGCGAGCTGTTCTTTCGCCTGCTCCAGAGTTTTAACACCGCCATTAATGCTAATGGATAGCTCTGGGTGTTCGCCTTTTAATTGATGCACCCGCGGATAATTTAAAGGCGGCACTTCGCGATTTTCTTTAGGACTCAAACCTTGCAGCCACGCCTTTCTCGCATGCACAATGAAGGTATCACAACCGGCGTTGGCAACGGTGTCGATAAACCGCGCAAAATCAGAGTACTCGTCCATATCATCAATACCAATGCGACATTTAACGGTAACAGGAATATCGACAACAGCTTGCATGGCCCTAATACAATCTGCCACTACGTTCGGTTGCGCCATAAGACAGGCACCAAAACTACCATTTTTTACCCGATCCGAAGGGCAGCCCACATTAATATTGACTTCATCATACCCTCGCGCCTGCGCCATTTCAGCGCATCTTGCCATATCCACAGAGTTACTTCCGCCTAATTGGAGCGCCAGCGGATGTTCTTCCTGACTAAAGGCCATGTAATCACCTTTGCCATAAATAATCGCGCCAGTGGTAACCATTTCTGTATACAACAACGCATGACGTGAAATAAGACGCAAAAAGTAGCGGCAATGCCTGTCCGTCCAATCCAGCATTGGCGCCACAGAGAAACGTCTGTCGATGGCAGGATTGGCAATAGTTCTGTTTAAATTATTTACATCAGACACCTAGGTTATCTCTCTGTCGAATATAGCGTTTTAAGGTTGGCGCTTTTCTCGTTTTGTTCCAGCTTAATAAAAACTCGGGCAAATAGGGGCAAGAAATGCCCTTCTGTCACCACCAATTGGATAAGCGAACGCTAATTTTACCATAATGGAGAATGTACGACGACACAGGTACGGTAGATAAAATCGGGGAGAAGTACGCTATAGGAAATAAAATTCAGGAAAGCCGCTGGGTATCGCTTGGTTCAAGATGACAAGTATTCAAAAAGAAGAGGCTTCGACAACTCCTTGTGTCGAAGCCTGCATTAGGATCTATTTACATTTATATCAGGTTGCTGGCCAGCGCACCTGCCACAGTGGCGGCAACACCGCTACACAATGCGCTAACGAATAACCACCACGCTGCTGTTGATGCAGTACGACGAGCGGCTTCCGACTGACGATAAGCGTTGTGTTTGATGGCATCAATACGCTTTTGCGCTTCAGTTTGATAATGCTCTAATTTAGCTAGTAAGTCTGCTTTAGCTTCATTAAATTTCGCCATATATTCGTCTATGTCCGACTCGTCTACCATACTGTTGTTAGTCAGCAAAGCGCGCACTGTTTGTTCATCCATCCGCGAAACACGTTTGGAAAGAATAGAGGGTGCAGTCTTTGGATTATCCAGCATTTCCATAAAGTCAGACTTCAAGTCGCGATATTTCAGCTCGGGACGATGCATTCTATCGCACCACTGCTGGACTCGGTTTTCAGCATTACTACGTTTAACCGGAAGATTAGGCGTTTGACTGACGTTAGCATTCGCGCTGGAGTCGGTGGTGGTAGAGGAAATTTTATCCATCACCTTATTTACAATACCTAGTACTTTTTCCGCTTTGTTATCATCCATGTCTGGATGCGCGGCTATCGCAGCTTTTATCGAAGACCGGTCAAGCTTTTGGATACGTTGAGAAATTACATCTTTCGACTGCGAGGGATGACTCAGTATTTTCTCAATGTCTTGCTCTATTTGCTCTGAAGACAGTTCATCTCTGCCCGTGCTATCCAAATATTCGGTAATTTTTTTACGATACGTTGCGCCGTCTTCTTCACTACCAGGCGAAAGTTTATCAAACGCGGCTGTCGCTTTTTCCTTGTTAGAGCCGTCTTTTTTCATTGCCGATTTTACATCACCTAAGGTATCAGAAATTTTCTTCTTGTCTTTGTCGCTAATGGAAGAATGTTTACTGGTGACTTCCAAAATTAGCTTACGTGCTGCATCGGGGTCGTCTGTTGTGTACTGCTCCTCAATCTCAATATCATCGATAAGTTTTTCGATTTCTTTTCTCAAATCATGTGCCGTTAAATCCGATGATCCTTTGTTAATATACTCCTTAATTTTCTTATCAATGTCGGATAAGTCAAACTCCTGACGTATTTCATCATGAATGGATTTAACGGTTTCTTTGGCAAATTTCTGAGGATCTGCCTTGTCTGAAGAACTGAAAACTCCTGATAATGCCGCACCAGATTTCGTGATGCTTGACTGAATAAACGAGACAAGGCTGCCACATATACTGGTCATTAATTTGATATCGAAATACAACGAAATGATAAAAAACAGTGCCCAGATAGCCATTCCTGTCACCGCGCCATTCAGTGGACTGGGTCCATCAGCCAAATCCAGTGCCAGCCAGGTTGCCGCGAAAAGAGATATAGTCATTGTGAGAGTCGTAAAAATACCTAACCCTGACAAGATTTTTGAGCTTGTGCTACCCGGAGTGGAATGTTTGGAGCTGTCCGAACTATGATGATGATCGTTGCCTTCACGATCCCTAACGTCACCGATAGCCGTTATGCCCATTGCAATGGCTAGGTTGCTAAGCAAGAATTGGATTCCGATAGCAATAACCACCCCGGCTAGTACACTTGTGAAAAAGTGACCAGATAAAGATATATCGCTTTCTGCTCCTACCTGCGCAAACACGGCAGGACTGAATAATGCCACTCCCGCTAATATGCTGACAACACTCTTTTTTCGCATGATCTATCTCCCATATCGTTAGTTCGGTTATTTGTACTCTCGATTTTTGGTAAAAGATTTTTTTAAGTGTTTATTTATTGCGCGTTAAGGTGATCCCACCTCTGTATTGCTATGGCGGCGAAGAAGCAAATATTTAAGGCGCAATGATTTTTAAGATGGAAATTAGAAAAAATGAGTAGCAAAAAACCTTTGATAATTCGGGAACTGATTGATAATTTGACGGATTAAACGCATTCAGGCTGCCTTCACCATTGTTGGTACAGCGGCTGATAACCATTAGAAAGCTTATGAAAATTCTCCACGCTTATGCTACTCGACTCGCTTTACCTGCTAAAAAATATGGCGGAACTGAGCGAGTAATCTGGTCGTTGGCACAAGCACAAATGCGTGCTGGTCACACGGTAAAGTTTTTAGCGCGTAATGCTGGGGAGTTAGCTAACTCGACTCTAAAATATGACCGCAACAAGCCGGTTCAGGAACAAATTACTGACTGGCCCGACATTGTACACTTTCACTGGCCTTTTGACGAAGAGTTAGCAGTTCCCTATCTCTGCACCGAACATGGCAACGCTGGAATAGCGAGAGACTACAATATCAATACCGTATTTGTATCTCAAAAGCATGCGCAAAATCACAACGCCACATGCTTTGTTTATAACGGTTTAGAATGGAGCGAATATGGTTCACCCAATCTAAACATGAACAACTCGCACTTCCATTTCCTGGGAAAAGCAAGGGCGCTCACGAAGAATCTTCCTGGTGCGATAAACATTGCAAAAAACACGGGTAATAAGCTTAGGGTTTTAGGCGGAAGCAGGTTCAATTTTGGCCGCAACTCCTATTTTAGTTTTGACAAACACGTACGCTTTCACGGGATGGTGGGAGGCGAAAACAAGAATCACCTGATAAAAAATTCCAGAGGGTTAATTTTTCCCGTCAGGTGGGAGGAGCCTTTCGGCTTGGCTATTACAGAAAGCTTGTTTTTAGGGTGCCCCGTATTTGCTTCCCCGTACGGCTCACTACCCGAACTAGTTAAAAGTGAAAAAGTAGGATTTCTCTCCGCAAGTTACGGTGAATTAGAAGATGCAGTCAGGCGCTATGAGAGCTTTGACCGCAAAGCCTGTCATGAGCTCGCCAGGGAAGAGTTTAATGCTGATGTAATGTGCAGGAAGTATTCGCAACTTTATGAACGGGTCGCCAGTGGCCAAGCCCTTAATGCGCAGCGCCCCTATTCTACAAAAGACGTCACTGAAATTCTTCCTCTGAAAGAGTAACAGCGTCTGTAAATAAATCAGCTTGCGCCTCTTTTAAACCAGAAAAGTGTAACCTCTTAACAACTGTCCGAGGTGTGAATCATAACGAGGACACCACTCAGAACGCGCTGTAAAACCTTCCTTGGGCGCTCAGCCGCAGCATTCATGCTGCTTGCACAGCGCCTGCTGCACAGCGCTGCAGACAGTTCTCAATAGTATCCTCGTTTTGCCTTTTCATGTGAGCACACTTACGAACAGCTACTTAGTACCACACAATCTGTTACTAAGACTTTTCGGATGTTCCAGGTAAGCCTATCTGCTCTTGTCTCGTATCAGAATATTATCGTTTGTTCAGCAACAGGTAAGTAAGGGGGTATAAAAAGTCATGACCGCGATGGAAAAAGCAATTGCGCAACGGGATAGATTAAACGAGCGCCTGAGATATACGCTCCTCGCCAGCGCAATCGTATTAGGCATGATGGCTTTTTATACATGGCTACATTTTGACGATCTTTACGCGATGAAGTTAAGCGTTTATCCGACATTGAGTGCAATAGGATCGTTACCAAACATTTTTGGATTACTCGCGTTAGGCCTTATCAATGGCGTCATATCCCATCGTCTTGGCATTGCTCGTCAGAACGTAGCCTTGCAGGCTTTTCTTATTATAACAACGCCCCAGGTTCAAACCGTGATAGATGAAAAGCCGGAAATGGTAGAAGCGTTTATGGAAGCTGCAGATTTACCTGAAAGCTATTCTATTGCCTCTTTAACAAAGATGAATATGCGCCACTTTATGACGTTCGCAAGACCAATTAATAAGGTAATAAATTTGTGGCAAGAAGAGTGGGTAAGTCTGAGTTATGTCGTCTTATCGCTTCAAACTTCGAAAGATTAAAAGCAATTTGCTTAGCCTGCAGATGGAGTCAAATTGATTAGTTCAGAGTACAGTGCAGTTGGAATCCATTCGTTTATAACCTGAATTCCAACTGCAGTTACGGCTACATCAGACCGAGATGACCCGCGTGGAACTGCAAATGCTCATCAATGAAAGAAGCGATAAAGAAGTAACTGTGATCGTATCCTTCATGCATATTAAGCGTAAGTTGCGTTTCACTTTTCTGCGCTGCGTTAATGAGTGACTCCGGTTTGAGCTGCTCTGTCAGAAATTGATCCGCCCGGCCCTGCTCTACCAGCAACGGGATATAATGTTGGCGCTGCGCCAATAATAGCGACGCATCATATTCTTCCCATGCGGTGCGGTTATCACCTAAATAGGCTCCTAACGCCTTATGGCCCCACGGGCAATCTAAAGGATGCGAAATCGGACTAAAAGCTGACACCGATACATACTGTTGTGGATTACGCAAACCTATCACTAACGCACCATGCCCGCCCATTGAATGACCGCTGATGGCTCGCTCCCGCGTTACCGGCAGATTAGCCTCCACCAACTCGGGAAGTTCTTCGGTAATATAGCTGTACATTTGATAATGCTGCTTCCAGGGTGATTCGGTAGCATTGACGTAAAAGCCAGCACCTTTACCCAAATCGTATTCTCCTTGCGAATCGGCAACATCATCACCTCTGGGGCTGGTATCAGGCGCAACAATGGCCATTCCCAGTTCAGCAGCCATTTTCATTGCCCCCGCTTTTTGCATGAAGTTTTCGTCAGTGCAGGTTAAACCCGAAAGCCAGTAAAGCACCGGCACCGGATTATCTTTTGAAGCAAAAGGCGGCAAAAAAACGGCAAAGGTCATGTCACAGTTATTAACCGCTGAAGCGTGGGTATAGCGACAATGCCTACCGCCAAAAGCGCGGTTTTCACTTATTAATTCCATTATTTCGCTGCCCCATCGAAGTGAATAACACTACGAATGCTCTTTCCTTCATGCATTAAATCGAAAGCCTCATTGATATCTTCCAGGCCCATGGTGTGAGTAATAAAGGTCTTTAATGGAATTTCGCCATTGAGATACTGTTCAACAATGCCCGGAAGCTCTGAACGCCCTTTCACACCGCCAAAAGCCGAGCCGCGCCAGACGCGTCCTGTTACTAATTGAAAAGGTCTGGTGGAAATCTCTTTACCCGCGCCTGCCACGCCAATAATAACGGATTCCCCCCAGCCCTTGTGGCAGCATTCCAGTGCAGAGCGCATTACATCCACATTGCCGATGCACTCAAACGAATAATCCACACCGCCATCAGTTAACTCTACTATCACTTCCTGAATCGGCTTATCATACTTTTTCGGATTAATGACATCTGTCGCGCCAAGCTGCTTGGCCAACTCAAATTTGTCTTCGTTTATATCAATGCCGATAATCCTGCTGGCCTTTGCCATTGCTGCGCCAATAATGGCTGACAGGCCGATGCCCCCCAAACCAAATATTGCCACCGTAGCGCCTTCTTCCACTTTTGCAGTATTCAGCACCGCGCCAATCCCGGTGGTGACGCCACATCCGAGCAGGCAAACTTCTTCAAGCGACGCCTTTGGATTCACTTTTGCCAGCGAGATTTCAGGTAGCACGGTATACTCAGAAAACGTCGATGTGCCCATATAGTGATAAATCGTCTCGCCATTTTTGCTGAAACGGCTGGTGCCGTCGGGCATTAATCCTTTCCCCTGAGTAGCACGAATTTTGCCACACAGATTGGTTTTGCCGGATTTACAAAATTTGCACTCTCCGCATTCTGGCGTATACAACGGAATTACGTGGTCTCCGGGTTTCACCGTGGTCACGCCTTCACCTACGGATTCAACGATTCCGCCGCCTTCATGACCAAGGATACTGGGGAATACGCCTTCCGGGTCGTCTCCCGACAACGTAAAAGCATCGGTGTGGCAGACGCCAGAAGCAATTACTTTAACTCTGACTTCGCCTGCTTTGGGCGCGGCCACTTCAATTTCTTCAATAGAAAGCGGTTTACCTGGTCCCCATGCGACTGCCGCTTTACATGTAATTGGTTGTCCGTTCATCTTTTATTTTTCTCCAGGTTTTTGGGTTTTGTTTACTGCTTACAGTAAACGTTCTATCGGATTTTATTTCAAGTTCGTTTACACTAACGGCCAAATTTCAGAGGTAAATACCATGCTAAAGAACGTGGGATATCATTTACGAGGCACATTGGCGTTCCTCCTATACTTTTTGAACACGGTGTTCTGGGCCACGCCCATTATTTTGCTGTCACTGTTTAAGCTTATTCCAATTATGCACTGGCGCCGCTTTATTTCCCACTTGCTGGACAACTGCGCCACTGCCTGGATTACCCTGAACAACGTAACCCAGCGACTGACCAGCAATACGCGCTGGCAAGTCTCAGGAGTAGAGTCACTCAGCCCTAAGGATTGGTATCTGGTTATCGCCAACCACCAGTCGTGGGTAGATATCTTGGTGCTGCAACGGGTTTTCAACCGCAAAATTCCGTTCTTGAAGTTTTTTCTTAAACAAGAACTAATTTGGGTTCCGGTTCTTGGGCTTGCGTGGTGGGCACTGGATTTTCCGTTCATGCGCCGGTACAGCAAAGCGTTTCTCGCGAAGAACCCGCATTTGCTGGGCAAAGATATGGAAACAACCCGTCAGGCCTGTGAAAAGTTCAAGTACAAGCCTGTAAGTATTATGAATTTTATTGAAGGTACCCGCTTCACCTATAAGAAACACGAGAAGCAAGGTTCTCCCTTTACCCATCTACTTAAACCGCGCGCGGGGGGAATGGCTTTTGTACTCAGTGCTATGGGAAATCAGTTACATAAACTTGTAGATGTCACAATTGACTATCCCGGTGGTGTGCCTTCTTTCTGGGACTTTGTTTGTGGCAAAGTCAGTGACATTCGTGTACACGTGGCAGTCACGCCCATTAAAGATATTATGCAGGCAGGTTGTTTTCACGAGGGCGAACTTTTAGACCCGGAACAACGCGAGAAATTCCAGCAGTGGCTCAACCAGCGCTGGGCGCAAAAAGACAACCAGCTATCCAGTATGAATTCAACACAAGCGCCATTATGAGACAGTTTTTCTTCCCGCTGATATTTCTCATCCATACCCCCTTGCAAATAGCGAATCTGGCGGTGTGGGCGAGCCTGGTTATTATCTTCGGCGTAGCGAAACTGCTGCTACCATTCCCCATTCTGCAGCAGCGGTTAGCTAGTGCCATGCATTTTTTCATGTTTTGTTTCGGCAAGACGAGCGTATTGCTCATTCGCTGTTTTAATTCTGTGCAGTTTGAATTTCGAGTACAGGGAGCTCTATCAAAAAAAAGCTGGTATTTGATACTCGCTAATCACATGAGTTATCTGGATATTATTTTGCTTATCGATTTTGCAGCCGAGCGCATTCCGGTGCCAAAGTTTTTTCTGAAACAGGAACTCATCTGGTTACCGTTTGTAGGATTAGGTGCGTGGGCGCTGGACATGCCGTTTATGCGCCGCTACTCCCGCGAATATTTGGAAAAATTCCCTCACAAAAAGGGTATGGATATACAAACCACCAAACGCTTTTGCCAAAAATTTAAACTTACCCCGACAACGGTTATAAATTTTGTGGAAGGCACGCGTTATACGGCAGTTAAACATAAAGTGAGAGGTAGTCAGTACAAGCATCTGCTGCCACCGAAGGCTGGCGGTATTGCCTTCACCTTAGCAACGATGGGCGAGCTTTTTACCAATATTTTGGATATATCGTTGCTCTACCCCGATAACCAGCGGCATCCCATGTTATCCATGCTAAGTGGGCAGCTCTCGCGGGTTGTGATGGACGTTAATGTATTAGATGTGCCGGCGGAGTCTCGTGGCGACTATTATATTGATGAGCAGTTTCGCGGACAGTTTCATACTTGGCTAAATGGCTTGTGGGCGGCAAAAGATGCACGGATCGCCCAATGGATGGAGCAAAAAACGTGAAAGTAGTTTCTTCGTTACGTGAAACTTTTGTGCAGACTATTAAAGAAGTATTTCCGTCTATTACCACAGAAGATCCTCTTTATAATCTCATTGCAGTGGGAGCCATTTTTGTCGCGGCTCTTACGCTGTTGTTTATCAGCCGTTTGATACTTCAGTTTCAGATTACCCGGTGGGTGAAAAAAACGCGCAATGTATGGGATGATGCCTTGCTCGCCCACGGTTTCTTTAAACGACTTATCCATCTGATACCGGCGTTGTTCATTTTTCTGGTTACCTCGATATTAATTAACGCAGACAGCACCCTGCACGGTTTTTTGCTAAAAACGTCCATGCTATACATGCTGTTCACAGCGCTGCTAGCGGTTTTTGCGCTGCTGAACACAGTGCAGGACATTTACAACGCATCTTATTTTGCCAAGCGCGCTTCCATCACCGGTTTTATACAAGTCGCTAAACTGGGTGTTGCCATTCTGGTTATGCTGCTGAGCATTTCCTTAATTATCGGTAAAAGCCCCTTGCTGATAGTCTCCGGATTAACAGCATTAGCTGCGGTGTTACTGCTGATATTTCGCGATACTATTTTGGGTTTTGTCGCGGGAATTCAGATTGCTGCCAACCGCATGTTCAATACCGGTGACTGGATTCAAATTACCAAATTTGAAGTGGATGGTGAGATTATGGAAATAGGTTTGACCAACGTGAAGGTGCAGAACTGGGACAAAACCATTTCCACTATCCCCAGCTATTCCCTGACCAATGAAGCGGTGAAGAACTGGCGTGGAATGCAAGAATCCGGTGGGCGCAGAATAAAGCGTGCGATTTATCTTGATATCCATTCCATCAAGTTATGTAGCCCGCCCATGTTGGAACGATTTTCACGTATCCGATTTATTTCGGATTACATTGATAAGAAAGTGAATGAATTGCGGGCTTATCATAAAGACTATTCTATTGATGAAACTGATTTGTTAAATAGCCGCAATCTTACCAATATCGGTACATTTCGGGCGTATTTACAAGCGTACCTGCAAAAGCACGCTCACATAAACCAGTCACTTACCTTAATGGTACGGCAACTGCCTCCAACTGAATTGGGACTGCCTCTGGAAGTGTATTGTTTTTGTGCCGAAAAAGAATGGACTAAGTACGAAGCTGTTCAGGCCGACATTTTTGATCATATTCTGGCGATGTTACCGAAGTTTGATCTCCGCGCTTACCAACGCGACAGCCATCTGTTCTTCTCAGATGCCGTAAAGCTGCCGCCAGAGCAACCGGCTTCCACACCGTCAGACGAACAGCCTCGCTCTCCAGAGAAGCAATAAAAAAGGCGCTCAGCGCCTTTTTTATTATTCGATAAGTTCGTTTACGACAGGGCGTATCCCATTACCATACAGATAACGATACCAGCCACACCGAAAAAGCTGTACTCAACTTTTTCTGACATTCCCTTTTCACTCGTCATAAAGCTCATAATGATACTGGTTACTCCAAGGACAAACGCCAGAAGCCCTATTCCAAAACCAATAGCACTGATCCACTCATTCATAATCACAACCCTTATACCAATTCATTAAGCATCAGAATGCGTAACTTATATTATGCATTGTGCTTAGCTTTCTTGCACGTCCCGGCCTGATAAGGCCATTCACAAGCCTGATGAAAGGAGCACATAAATAGGCCGTTATTATGCAACAAAGTGTGGAAAAAGCATACGCCGAATCTTAAATTAAATTACCGTTGTTGATCTTCGTCATTTAAACGAAATTTTTGTCTTTTACGCCAAGCTCATGTTACTCATTTTCGGAAACTCAACTGAAAAACTCACACAAGGCTTTGATAATAAAAAGGTTAAAACTAATGGCCTGCCCTTTGCTCAGAGTGTTATATCGCCACAAAAAAATATGAAAACAATACTTACTGCAAGGAATAACAATGAAAAAGTTAACTCTGATCACTGCCGCTATAGGAAGCGCACTGTTTGTCTCCTCTGCTTACGCCGATGTCAACATTGACTCAGACTGTGAGATTGATCTTCACGGCGACATGCAATATTACAAAGGGCTTCTTACGGTAAAGTTAGAAAACGGCAGCACCATGACCATTAAGCCAAATCACGAGTTGGCGATAAACGGTTCGGCAGTGTCTCTGGATGATGAGCAACAACAGTGGGTAGAGGACTATTATCGGCACATAGATACCTCAATTCCTATGACGTTAAATATAGCCAAAGAAGGATTGGAATTAGCTAGTGTTGCGGTGGGGGAAGTCTTTGGGGAATTGCTGGGTCATGATGATGAAATGGTTATGGAATTTCAACAGACTTTCGACTCAATGTCCGCCGAAATGCAGTCTCATTTTTATGATGAAAACGGCAATATCAGGGTTGATTCCTCACAGTTTAGCGATGACGGCTGGTTTGACAGCGCCTGGGAAGATCGCTTCGAAAGCCAGATGGAAAAAATGATGAGCCAGTCAATGGGTAAGTTACTGATTGCCATTGGAACCGAAATGATCTGGGATGGCGGGGATATGTCAGCCTTTGAGGAAAGAATGGAAAAGTTTGGTGAAAGTATCGAAGAGCGTGTTGAAGGCCAGGCAGAAGCTTTGGAAGTCAAAGCCGATGCGCTATGCGAAGCGTTATCGAAAGCAGATCATGCTGAAAACCGGATGCGCCAAAATATTTCTGGTCTTGAGGGCCTGAACCTGCTGGAAATTAACCGCGATAACATGCAAATGTAGGCAGAGGGTAATTAAAGCCGTGTTAGCATAAAAGCTTGTTTACGCTGTATCGGTGATTAATCTATGACTGCTGGACTTACAATTTGTGGATGCGGATGGCTCGGTAAATATCTTGCCACCCGCGCTCACGCTACCATGGACGTTATCGGCACCACCCGCTCAGAAGAAAATTTTCCGGCTTTACAAGCGCTTGGAGTCACTCCTTTTCTGTTTTCGTTAGGTGACAACGTCGAAGCGCTCGTCTCTGCCGGTACATCCTCCACCGTGGTACTTAATATTCCGCCTGGCCGCAAAGAACCGGTCGGAGCAGTGTTTATCAGCCAGATGACCAAACTCATTGACAAATTTGTTTCCTCAGGCGCTAAACATATTATCTTTATCAGCACTACTTCGGTATACGGTGAAGATGATGGAATGTTTAAGGAAGATACGCCTGTTTCGCCACAAACAGCTTCCGCCAAAGCGCATGTGGCTATTGAGCAACACCTTAGTAGCAACAGTGATGGTCGCTTTACTATTTTGCGCTTAGCGGGTCTGGTGGGGCCCGATCGCCACCCGGTTCATTCTCTTGCCGGACGTTTGCTGGAAAAGGGCGAAAAGGCTGTCAATCTGGTACATGTTGATGATGCGGTTGCCGCTATTCTTGCACTTAAAAAACAAGGAGGACGCGGGCAAACGTTGCATTTGTGTAGTAATCAACATCCGAAGCGGGGCGACTATTATTCATTTTGCGCACACACAAAGGGACTTGCAGTACCGCAATTCAATGCGTATCAGGAGATACCGGTGTCTGGTAAGATTATTGATGCGTCCAGAAGCTGGCAACAACTAGGGCTGACGCTACGATACGCCAGCCCTTACGACATGATATAAGTCTGATGTTAGCCGAAAAGGCTGATACCAAAATATTTCAATGCCACAGTGTTTACAAATATCACCAGAAGAATTAATGGAATAAATGTACCCACTGACAAATTGACGTACCGCTCAAACAAGCTGCCTTTGTAATTAGGCGCACCTTCATCCAGTGCCCTGTTAAAGTTGGCTCGTCTCCAGCGATATATAACAAAAATACAAATCAAAAAACCGTTCAGCGGCAAAATAGTGTCATAGAACACGTCATATACTACATCAAAGAACGATTTAGAAGAGCCTGCATAACTGGTAAATGAGGTAAAAAAGTCACTGAATCCAAATGAAATAGCACAAATAGACGCAAGTACGACCATCAACAATCCCAGAAGTAAAAGTGCCTTTTTCCGGCTTACGCCTTTTTCGTCCATTAATGCTGCAACTGGTACTTCAAAAATGGAGACTAGAGACGTAATTGCAGCAAAAAATACTAATAGAAAGAAAATGCCAGCCACAGCTGACGCGCCCACAAAACCGATACTTGATTGTAAGGCCAGAAATATTTTGGGAAGAAAAGTAAAAATCATTCCTATAGATGATTCACTTAAATCTGCTGGATTTGTATTCGGGTTAAATGAAAAAATAGCAGGAAGTATCATTAATCCGGCAACGAACGCCACTGCAGTATCCGTTATGGCCACAAGCTTTGCTGAGTTAGGCACGTCAGCTTGATTATCGATATAACTGCCATAAGTGATCATTATCCCCATTCCCAGAGACAACGAGAAAAACGCCTGGGACAAAGCTCCGTTCACCACAGAGGCGTTAATTTTTGAGAAATCAGGGATCAGATAGAACCTCACCCCAGCCATGGCGTTATCTTGGGTAAGCACAAAAATTACCAACAATAACAGCATCACAAACAGTGAAGGCATCAGCAGTTTCGCCGCTTTTTCGATACCGTCTTTCACTCCGCCCTGCAATATCAGATAAACAATCCCGACCACTAACGCCATGTAGATAAAAATATTAGGGCTGTTAATGAAAGTACTAAAGGTATCCGGATCCGCCAGCGCTTCCAGATTGCCGGTCACCACTTCAAACAAATAGCCGAATATCCATACTGTAATTACCAGGTAGAACACCGCAATCATAAAAGGGGTAATGATAGAGAGCCAGCCAGCGAGCTTCCAGTGCGGCGAGTTACCGCCTAACATCCGATACGCGCCGAGCGGATCTTTTTTAGTGTGGCGCCCGACGGACATTTCTGCCAGCATAACCGGTAAGCAAATGGCAAAAACAAACACAGCGTACATCAGCAGAAATGCTCCACCACCGTTTTTTGCAGCTCCGACAGGAAAACCCACCAGATTGCCAATTCCTACAGCCGAACCCGCCGCGGCTAGAATAAAACCAATGCGCGATCCGAACTGTTCTCTGGTCTCGCTCATATTCAGCTTCCTCTTATAAACTTATTGTTATTTACTGAAAAATCACGCCAGTTATCATTGTTTTACTAACCTTTGGCGTTCACCTGTCTTTGTTCAGCATGGTAACAGCAGTGTTAAGAAATGTCTTGAAATTGAACGCATGCCTGTGTATTTCCGGCGTGTCACCGATTCACCGACTTGCCCATCCGGTCACAAAAGAAATTACGGTTTAAGCTCTGCCAGTAACTGAATAAGCTTTGCAGCCGTATAACTAGGGGTAAAATACGATTTCCGATTGAACATTTGGTTGATACAGTGCGCAAACATCGCTATCGCCAGTTCTCAGATGGTAGCAAAACGGCGTTGGGCTTTTCTTACACAGAATAGCTGCAACAAACGAAATATTGTCAGTGAGAGCCTTGAAGTTAGCGCAGTCGATACCCACTCTCTTTGCATTACAACAAACAAGGTGAAATTATGGCAAACGTACAATCTGCAACGCTGGGTGGTGGCTGCTTCTGGTGCATTGAATCAGCTTTCAACAGCGTGGAAGGCGTAGAAAAGGCTATATCCGGCTACGCTGGTGGTACTGTTGATTCGCCGAGCTATGAGCAGGTATGTGGCGGTAACACCGGTCACGCAGAAATCGTGAGAGTAGAATTTGATGCGGATATCATCAGCTTCCGCGAAATTCTGGAAATATTTTTCGCCTTACATAACCCTACTCAGTTAAACCGGCAGGGTAACGATGTAGGGACGCAGTATCGAAGCGTGGTGTTTTATCACAACGACGAGCAAAAACGGGAAGCGGAAGCCATAATTAAAGAGATTACTGATGAAGCCATCTGGCCGGATCCAGTGGTTACAGAAGTTACCGAACTGAATCACTATTTTCCAGCCGAGGATTATCATCAGGATTACTTTAAAAATAATCCACAGAACCAGTATTGCGCAATGGTGGTTGCCCCAAAACTGGCCAAATTTAAAAAGACGTTTGCTTCGCGATTACGCTCTTAGCGCTACGACGGCACCTTATGGTGCCGTAAACCATGCTTGATCAATGGGGGTGGAGAATAACAGCGGCGCCATTGCCTGATATTTTGCTGAATGAGTGTGGCACTGAATATTTTTTAAATAATTCTGTTTCCACGGGTCATTAATCAGCCAGAGTGTTTCCCCAATTACCGCTAAACCTTCAATAGAAGCATTGTCCATCCGCTCCATTTCAGGACAACTTCCATCGGTAGAATCCGTCGCCAGGGTAAAATCCATCAGCACTCGGCGGGTAGGTGTTTCAGCTGCGGTATCAATTACCCATAGTTCATTGTCGTTACGTGCTGCCGCCAGCAGATAACCTTTTCCGTCAGTGGGGTTAACGTAATATTCCAAGCCGTTAATCGGATGATTACCGCCACTGAACGTTGGCAGTAACAATTCGGGATCAGCGACTTTAGCAAAGTCACCTGACTTGAAAAAATCTTCATTCATATTAAGAGTAAAAATACGCGGCTGACCCGCTGTATCTTTTTCCAAGCCAAGATATAACGTCCGTTCCGGGGTTAACGCCATGCCTTCGATACCGTCGTTGGGGAAGTCTCCCACTTTGTATTCCAAAGGAAATTGCAAAGGGCGTACACCGGTAATGGTGATATCTCCGGCATTACTGCGTTCAAGGCGCACCAGTAAGGTCGGATAAGCCGTAGAGCCGGACGCTTCAAACTGCTGCTGGCAACGCACCGACAATGCGCCGGTGCGCGTCGCATCTTCGGTTACAGAATAAAACACTGCAGCGTCGGCAGGGTCTGCCACTAACGCTTCAAAATCAGGCTCATTGGCAAGATAGTCGGAAAAACAGCTTCGGCGAACACTGGTGGACAGACTCATTGTGTTTGCTGACTTAGTAACCTGAGCGTTTTGCGGGTCAATAAAATGCAGCCGACGCTGTTGCTCGCTTACTGCGCTACCGTCTGAAATACTTATCAGTTGTCCTTGCCAGTGGGTTAAACCCGAGGTTTGTGGATCTGACATTACTTCGCCAGCACTGTCCACTAGCCAATGCCCTACAACCTCCAGTGCGTTCTTCTCTACCGTAACTTCAGTTTCCTTCGGCTGTTCGTTGCAGCCGACCAGACACGCTCCCGTAATCAGAACCAATCCGATTATTTGTTTCATTTAAAACCTTTATATGATTTTCTAACTCGTGAATAATGAAAATAATCTCGCAATCGAAGATTATGAGCAAGTGAAGGTTTGGCTTTTCATTGCCAAAAATTGGCGGCGTTCCCTACTTCCACGTATAGTTTCCCATTATTTGATGAGGTATTAGCCATTTGTAGTTCATCGTTACCCGTGATTTTAGCTGGGCCCATACTGCGTTTTGTCGATGAAAACCAACTAACGGTTTGGCTCGTGAGTTCATCTCGTCAACAGCTTAGCCTGCAGATAGGTGCAACAGACGGTAACGCCCCTGAAATTGAGAAAACTGAAAGTGAGTGCCTTCCTGTGGGGAAGGCGGCATACGTTTACCTGCTTCAAACCACGTTCGTTGCTCCGTTACGAGCCGGCGAAAAATATCATTACGATATCCATATCGAAGACAGCGCCACCGCTTCTCACTGGCAACAGGAAAAACGCGAGTTACTCTACACTAACGAAAACCATTTGAGCTTTCGATGGCAACCCAAGCTTAGCAATGTGCTACATGGTTCCTGTCGCAAGCCACATCATCCGGCAGATGATGCATTGGTGAGAGTTGATGAGCTAATCGCCGATGAATGTCTCGGAAAAAGCAAAAGACCGGACTTACTGTTATTAACGGGCGACCAGGTTTACGCTGACGATGTGGCGGGGCCAATGGTTCAAGCCATACAACAGGTTATTAACCTTCTTGGGCTCTTTCAGGAACCGTTAAAGGGGGCCATCGTCAATCACAGTGATGCCTTACCTGACAGCCCCTATAACTTATATCGTCGCGAGCAAATCTTGCCGCAGATAAGCACCAACACTGTGCTGTCGAAAATCTTTTTTGGCGCTAAGAAAAAACCCGTTTTCACTTCTGTCAACGCCCAGAACCACTTAATTGCGTTTGCCGAAATTATGGCAATGTATTTACTTGTGTGGTCTCCGGTCCTCTGGCGCGGGATCACCTTCAACAAATCGGCGGTAAATCACACTTTCCACGCTAGATTTGAGGAAGAAGAAGCGGCTATAAACGGCTTTTGTGCTTCCTTACCTAAGGTAAGACGCGCTATGGCGCATATTCCGGTATATATGATATTTGACGATCATGATGTTACCGATGACTGGAATCTTAATCGAGGGTGGGAAGAGGAGGTTTACGGCCATCCCCTGTCCCGGCGAATGGTAGGTAATGCTCTGATGGGCTATTGGTTGTGTCAGGGCTGGGGAAACAAGCCAGATAAATTTGCAGCTATCCTCACCCAGGCGAAGCAGGTTTTCACCGATACGGGCCTTAAACAGCACGATAAATTTATTGATACATTATTTGATTTTGAAGACTGGCATTATAACTTGCAAACTCAACCGCCCTTGCACGTCTTAGATACCCGCACCCGTCGCTGGCGTTCCGAGTCCAGTTTACACAAACCCTCTGGTCTTATGGACTGGGAGGCGCTGTGCGAGTTTCAACAAGATCTTATTGGCCAACAATCCGTTATTGTGGTTTCTGCCGCTCCAATTTATGGGGTGAAAATGATTGAAACTATTCAAAAAGTTTTCACTTTTTTTGGCAAGGCGCTCACCGTCGATGCCGAAAACTGGATGGCTCATCGCGGCACAGCTCATGTCATGTTAAACATTTTTCGCCATTACAACACTCCACCTCAATTCATTATATTGTCAGGGGATGTGCATTATTCTTTTGTCTACGACGTTAGACTACGTTTTAGACGCAATAGTCCGCGGATCACGCAGTTTACCTGCAGTGGGCTAAAAAATACCTTTCCCCGCAGATTGCTGAACTGCCTGGACACCTGTAACCGCTGGTTCTACGGACCGACTTCACCACTTAACATATTTACCCGTCGCCGAAATATGTCGGTGACCGCGCGCCCTCCTTCCGGTGCTGATGGCTCTGCATTACTGAACCATTCCGCAATCGGGCAACTTGTGATACATGAAAATGGCACCACTGTAACCTGCAATGCTTTGTGTAGCGGAGGAGAAACGGTAGAATTTCCCACTCATGATGAGCAATAATTTCAGCATATAAAAAAGTACGGAAGGTAAAGTATGAGTGAAGCTGACCTGTCGATCGGTCTTTTTTACGGGTCTACCACCTGTTACACCGAAATGGCGGCAGAAAAAATCCAGGCCCAGCTCAACAGTCTGTTTGATGCTCCCGTTGTAAGCTTGCACAATATTAAAGACGTCGCGTTAAAGCAGGCGCAGCAGCACGACATTATTATCTTTGGCATTTCAACCTGGGATTTTGGTGAATTGCAGGAAGATTGGGAATCGAACTGGGAAGATGTTTATCAACTGGATCTGAACGGCAAAATTGTTGCCCTGTTTGGTTTGGGCGATCAGCTTGGGTATGCCGACTGGTTTCAAGACGCATTGGGAATGCTTTATGATGCCATTGAACCCACAGGTTGCAAGATTATTGGCAAGTGGCCCAACAAAGGCTATGAATTTGCTGCATCAAAAGCATTAACTGATGACGGACGTTTTTTTGTTGGGTTATCACTGGATGATGAAAATCAATATGATGTTACCGATGAACGCATTCACGCATGGAGCCACCAGTTACTAGACGAACTTAGTGGCTAACGGAAGATTACATGGCGAATTTTTTCGCAACGGCCCTTCCCATCGCGATGGTGCAGATGTCAGTTTTCAGGATATTCGCAAGTTATTTAACTTTTCTACCATTTCTGTAGGTCGGTGGGTAACGCCCGCAGAACAGCAACTGGCCGCCAATCTTTTTTTCGACGCCCTTTGTGATCTTGTGGATATTTTGCAAATCAACGAACTGGTGATCTCGCTGAACGGTTCTCTATCTTTAGCGTTTGGTACAGGTGGGCAAAAACATGTAAGCGCTCATTACAACAGTACAAAACGTCAACTGGCGCTAGCGAAAAATGCCGGCGGAGGTGCTCTGGCGCACGAATGGTTTCACGCTTTTGATCATTATATTGCAGCTAAAGTCTTTCCTTCATCTGCAATCGGTAGTTTTGCTTCACAAGCCTGGCTGGATGATGCACAAGCTCTTGATCATCCGCTGAATTCCCAGCTTTGCGATTGTTTTAAGCTGTTGTTTCTCAACGATCAGAGTGCGCCAAGCAACTATTTATTGCGATCAATTGAGGCTGATCGCGCATTAAAAATGTATTATTATGCAATGCCTCAGGAAATGGCAGCGCGAGCATTTGAAGCCTGTGTCCAGGATCAGCCTATGAAAAACGCTTTTCTGGTACAGGGAACAAAAATGTCGACAGAGGCTAGACTTGGCATTTATCCTCATGGTACTTTGCGTAAACAACTTAATCATGCATTAATGTTGTATTTTTACCAGCTCGGGATCGCTCTGGCGAATAAGGTAACGTAGAGTAAAACCAAGTTAGATGTTAAGATCTACGCTGCTGATCGTGCAGAATACAACCAGCAAGTGTTAAGAAGCGCGACTGTTTTGTACAAAATACTATTCATTTATGTTACAAACAGTATACTAATGTGCTCGAACTTAAGAGAAGAAAGAATACGAGATGAAAAGAAAAAAGCATACATCGGTCGATGACGAAGCGCAGATTGACATGACGCCTATGTTGGACATTGTGTTCATCATGTTGATCTTCTTCATTGTTACCACTTCCTTCGTAAAAGAGAAAGCGCTGGACGTGAATCGCCCAGAAGATAGCAATGCTAATCCGAATGAGCCTTCTAAAGCATTGTCTATTCGTATTGATGAGAATGGCACAATTACTATGGCGGGTCGTGAAGTAGATATTCGTCGGGTTGTGGCAAACGCACAAACTTTCCTGGCGAACAACAATACTGACACTGCAGCAATTCAAGCTGACGAAGATACCGAACATGGTATTGTCGTAGAAGTTATGAACCAGGTTAAGATTGCTGGCATTGATAAAGTATCGGTTCTGGTAAAATCTTAAAAAGTTTACCGCACTTTCTTTTCTAAAAACGCAGCTTCGGCTGCGTTTTTTTCGCTTACATGTTTCCCCTCTCCCTACAGATAACACTAATTTACCTTGCGTTTTATCAGCTCAGAGCACACGTCCAAGTGGATGAGTATTACACTCAGGGCAACAGCATGAATGAAAAACAATTCAGCAGTCTCAAAGGATAAACAAAATTTCTCATCCGAAACGCCGGAACATCATCCCTGATGGCTCTGCAGGAGCATCCCCCTCCAGAAGTTCGGCTAAGAAATCTTAACTTATCGCTTAAAGATCATCCGCGATCGGTATTACACTACTCAAGCTCCTTTGCCTGTTTCTGCTGGCAAAGCTTCACCACAATGCTGGTTAAGTTGCTGATATTGAATATCGCGCCAAATACGCTTCCCACGCATAGGCTGTATGTCAGCCCCAACGATTCTGCAAGAATAAACCATTTGCGTATCTTGGTAGTATCTTCAAGAGAAATAGACCCTACGGTAAATATTAAAGATGAGGCGTAAGCGACAAATATCAGCGGCCCGTGATCAAGATAAAACCATTCATACGCCAAAAACAGGAGGTTAAGCAGAATGAATACGCTGAGGAGAGCTCGACTGCGGTAACGCAGAGTAAAAATATTGCGAATGCTCGCCAACATACACCCTACACCGGCAGCCATGGCTCCTAACATAAAAAAGTGGATACTGACAGATAACAGCGCACAAGCTGACACTATAAGATAGCGGTTCACATGGTTTTGCCGATAGCCGATAAAATTCAGGAGAACGGCAAGGGCTCCAAACCCTTCTGCGAGATATTGCATGACATTCAATACAGCAATTTAATAAAAACGGATGTATCACGTTGAAATCTGAAGCTAAAGCAGGCATTTTTTACCCTGGCAGAAGCTCACCAGCAATCCTGACAGTTAATCTCGCTATGCTTAAAAGTTGAGATAATAAGACTGGCACATCATGCGAAATTCTTTTGAATACTGTCCGTTCGGTTGTCGGATTACCAACGTACTTCTTTGGGGTGCTGTCACTGGGTCAAAGCCCCACTCAAAGGCACATACATGACTGGGAGCTCCTTCATTGTTTTTGATCTCTAATGTCCTGCGCAGATAAAGACCATGTTCTTGCGCTGTTTTTTCTACCTCCCTTTTACGGCTTGACGGATATAAGCAATAAAAACGTCCGACGGACGAAAGTCGCTTACCTACCTCTGCAAACAGTTCCTGAGGCGATAGCGAGGTATCCTGTCGGGCAAATACTCGCTGTTGCGTTTGCTGATGGTAAGCATTGGTGCGCGCAGCTGGCTGCATAAAATAAGGCGGATTAGTGATAATCACATCATAAGACGTGTCGTCATTCAGGTTCTGTATCGGCTGATTAACAATAACAATATGTGAAGCCCATGGAGAATCCGCTACGTTTTGGACCGCCTGTTGCGCGGCGCGATTATCAATTTCTACCCCATACACCACCGCTTCCTGATGCGCTCGCTGCTTTAGCATTAAACTCAGCAACCCACTGCCCGTCCCGATATCCAGTATTTTTTTGGCATCCTGTGGTTCGGCCCAGCTTCCCAGGATCAAACTGTCAGTGCTGACTTTCATAGCGCAGGCATCGTGAGCCACAAAAAACTGCTTACACTTAAAACCTTTACTCATAAAATATTCGGCTATCCTTTAGAAATGTTGAAGAGAAATCATTTTATGAGCGACTTCTACTGCGCTGACCGGACGGTATTTAGCGAAAGGCCCTACCATAAACATACCCACGATAGGCGCCATGTACTGCGCAACTTGTTCCATGGGCCGGCTCTCATGTCGTTTTCCCAACAGCAACGAGGGGCGCACGGCTGCTGCATGCTTCAGTTGCGTCATGCGTAAAATGGCATTTTCCAATTCCCCTTTCACCCGCAGGTAAAAGTTTGAACTGGCTGCATCTGCACCAACACAGGATATCCAAACGAAGCCCTCGCATTGGGAGTTTCGGCACAACTGCGCTGCTATATGCACGTATTCAAAATCTACTTTTCTGAACGCCTCTTTCGAACCAGCGGTTTTAAGGGTGGTACCTAAGCAACAGTAAACATGTCTTACATTAAAGTAACCATGATATTCCTGAAGCTTCTCAAAATCGATGACAATGGGATTCAACTTGTGTAGCGGATCGTTGAACAATTTCGCTGGCAGAGGACGCCGCACTACACAGGTGATAGCATCATAACGAGGATCCACCAGCAATTGTTTGACCAACGCCTTCCCCACCAATCCAGTCGCTCCTAGTACCAAAGCAGTTTTATTGATTGTCACCTTGTGTCATCCTGTGTGTCCCTAAATTGATCATCCACAGTAAAAACGTAGATAATAATGAAAAATATCTTTTTATTTGGAGCTTTTATGCTCAGCACTGCTATTCAGGCACAAACGCTGACCATCGAGCGGATCTTTGAATCCCCTTCGCTGGATGGTAATGCCCCAACCGACCTTCAAATTTCTCCTGATGGTCAACGCGTTACCTTTTTAAAGGGTAAACAAAATGACCACGAACGTCTGGACCTGTGGGAATACCATATATCTTCTGGCGAAACCCGAATGCTGTTTGACTCTGCAAAACTGCAAAGCGGCGAAGAAACGCTTTCCGATGAAGAAAAGGCGCGCCGTGAGCGTCTGCGTTTATCCGGCTCAGGCATTGTCAGTTACCAATGGTCTGACGATGGTAACGCACTACTGTTTCCGTTAGGTGGTGACGTTTATTACTATCGCCTGGGACAGAAGGATGCAAAACGCCTGCTGGAAACAGAAGCCTTTGAAACCGACATTAAACTTTCACCTAAAGGTAACTTCATTTCTTTTATTCGTGATCAGAATCTTTACATCAAGAATATCGCAACTGGTGAAGAAAAAGCTATAACCACAGAAGGTGGCGGCGATATTAAATATGGTATGGCTGAGTTTGTGGCTCAGGAAGAAATGAAGAGAATGACAGGTTATTGGTGGTCACCCGATGAACGTCATCTCGCTTTTACCCGCGTCGATGAAGCGCCTGTGGAGGAAATCACACGCTCTGAGATCTACGCCGAGGAAATAAAGGTTGTCAAGCAGAAATATCCTAAGGCAGGTACTCCCAACGCCAATATAACGTTGGCTATTCAAGATGTTCAAACGCAAGCGCGCGAATGGGTAGACCTGGGAGAAAATAAAGATATATATTTAGCCAGAGGTAAGTGGATGCCGGACGGCGAAACCTTTACCTATCAATGGCAATCCCGTGATCAGCAAAAGCTTGAGCTACGGGCGTATCATTTGGCATCAAAAACCCAGGATGTACTGATTAAAGAAGAATCGGATACCTGGGTAAACCTGAACCGTGACCTTACCTTTCTCAAAGATAAAAAACGTTTTATCTGGGCATCTGAGCGAGATGGCTTTAAGCACCTTTACTTATACAATAATGACGGCAGCATGCTCCGCCAGCTTACGCAGGGTGAGTGGGTCGTTGATCAAATAGAAGCCATAGATAACGCTAAAAATCTGGTTTATTTTAGCGGTCGCAAAGATACGCCGCTGGAAAGCCACCTCTACCGCGTACCTCTTGATGGAGGCGATATCGACCGGGTATCGCAACAAGAGGGTTATCACCATATTTCATTCAGCGATGACGCTTCTATCTATGTTGATAAATTTTCAACAGCCAATCGACCGCCACAGGTAAGTCTTCACTCTGCTGATGGTGAGCATATTACCTGGCTGGAAGAAAACAAGCTTGATGATGATCACCCACTTACGCCCTACTTATCGGATTGGGAGAAGCCCGACTTCGGTACGCTGAAAACGGACGATGGTGCGCAGCTGTATTACCGTCTGTATAAGCCCGACAATTTGAAGAAAAAGCATCCGGCCATTGTCTTTTTATACGGCGGCCCGCACGCACAGATGGTCACCAATAGCTGGGGTGGCAACCGGGGTCTGCTGATGCAATACTGGGTTAAACAGGGTTATGTTGTCTTTACCGTAGATAATCGCGGCTCTAATTATCGAGGCAAAGCGTTTGAAGATCCAATCTACAAACAAATGGGAACTGTGGAAGTTACCGATCAGGTAGCCGGCGTTGAGTTTCTGCGCACTCTGCCCTTTGTAGATGCCAAACGGATTGGTGTGCATGGTCATAGTTACGGCGGCTATATGACTTTAATGGCCATGTTTAAAGCCGGAGAATACTTTAAAGCCGGGGTTGCCGGGGCTCCCGTAACCGACTGGCGCTTGTACGATACCCATTATACTGAGCGCTACATGGGGAATCCGCAGACTGATAATCAAGCATACACGGCTTCATCTGTTTTTCCCTACGCGAAGAACCTACAGGGACCGCTTCTTATTTATCATGGCATGGCCGATGACAACGTACTGTTTACTCACAGTACGCGCTTGTATAAACACCTGCAGGATCTTGCCCTGCCCTTTGAAGTCATGGATTATCCTGGTAAAAAGCATAGCATTCGCGGAAACCAAACGGGCATTCATTTATACAAAACGATTACCCGCTTCTTTAACAGAAACCTTCATCCAGAAAAGTAACCGTTGTTTTTTCTGCCTAAAGGACCTGCATTGCTGGTCCTTTTTTCTTTTCATAAAACCATTTTCAGTTTTAAACGTAAAGGTAGTACCTGTACCGTTGCATTTCCAGCAGGCTATTCATGTTGTTATACAGATTTCAAAACAAAATTCTCTACATGGATTAGTTTGTTATTTCGATAAATGCTACACTTTTGCGACACTTTTATGACACTATAAATAAACAATTTTTCACATAACTATGGTTATGTCGAATGTTCGAGGAACCCCCATTGTCTTTTAATGCCTCTATCGTCGTCTCATCGCTCATATTTTGTTCCTTAATGTCAACGGCAGCTTTGGTAAATGCTCAAGACTCTATCCCGGTGACGTCATCCTATGGCGATAAAGGTTTCGAATTCCGTACTACTGATAATCGCTTTTTGCTACAGATTCAGAGCCGTTTCCAGTTTCGTTATGCCACTCCCTCTGACGAGGCTCCCACCGCTTTGGAGGATTACTACACCGAAGATGCTGACACACTGAATATCAATCGGGCCAGATTAAAAGTTGGCGGCCACGCCTATCAGCCATGGTTAAAATATTTTTGGGAATATGACCTCAGAAGGGGCTACCTGCTGGACTATCGCATAATGATAGAGAAATACGACTGGCTTAAATTCAAGGCGGGCCAGTGGAAACTGGAATATTCCAGAGAGCGAAGCATTAGTAGCGGCGGCCAACAGATGCTGGACCGCTCAATCCTCAATCGTGTATTTACTCTGGACAGACAACAGGGCGGCGCGGTCTACGGTCACCTTGGCGGAGATGGTCTGCTGGACTTCAACTACTGGACAGGCATAACAACCGGTACAGGTCGCGGAGCCAGTTCTAATGACGATGACAAATTTCTCTACTACGGCCGCTTCCAGTGGAATGTGTTGGGTGGAGGATTGGAATTCGACGCCAGCGATATTAAACGCCACGATGTTCCCGCAGCAATTATTGCTGTCGCCGGCTCTACCAATCGTAGTCGCTACACCCGTTTTTCCTCTTCTGGCGGCGGAGCGCTGGAAGGTTTTGAGGTTGGCGAAGATGGCCGCTTTAAAATTAAGCAGTACGTTATTGAAACCGCGTTGATGTATAAAGGATTGAGCTGGCAATCTGAATATCACCGCAAAACAGTGACAGATACACTAAATAGTAATTTGGAAACTACAATGTCTGGTTATTACGTGCAGGCAGGTTACTTTTTGCATGAATCTTTTAATTGGTGGCCGAAGCCTTTAGAAGCAGCGTTTCGTTACGCGAGCTTCGATCCCAACATCGACAACGGTGATGAAAAGCATCTGGAAAAGTCTATTGCCTTTAACTGGTTTTTTGATGGCCATAGCAATAAGCTGACGGCAGATATTACCCGTTTTGATATTGAACAACTGGCCAGCTACGTTGAAGATCAATGGCGTTACCGTCTGCAATGGGATGTGTCCTTTTAACGCTTTAAAGTTTCCAATATTTTCCACGATCTGGGAAGATACCAGCGTCTATAGATATGCGATTTGGATCAAGCTTGCAGCACTTCCCGTTTCTCATTCAAGACATTGTCCTACTGTTCAGTGAAACTGTACCCGTATCACTTGCTTTTGAGTCGCTTAAGCGGCATGTGACTTACTTACCAGCTAGCAAGAAGACTAAGTTAGTAAGAACTCACTTACGCTTTCGATAAACAATGCCTCGCGGAGAAGGAAAAACTGTGATCAGAATTCGTTTTAAAATGTTTGCCTCACTTTTGGCTATCGTTTGTACTTTATCCGCATTTGCATCACAAGAGCGTATAGATAGTTTGGGATCAGGGCTGGTGATATCGCTCTGGCAGGATGAAATCCCCAACCACAAGATGTCTTCCGAAACGGAAAAATACGTCATCAGCGATGGTATTCTCAAAGTTGAGCAGGTGCAAAATCCTGAAATGGAAGTATTTTTGCCCTCGCAACGTAGTGCGACAGGTCAGGCCGTAATTATTTGCCCAGGTGGCGGCTACGGCATCCTTGCCTACGACTGGGAAGGGCGGGATGTGGCAAAAGCCCTGAATGCTAAAGGCATCGCAGGCATTGTGTTAAAATACAGATTACCCTCCGCCGCCAGCAGTATTGAATTACACAAATCTCCTCTACTTGATGCCCAGCGCGCCATCACATTAACCCGGGAACACGCTAAAAGCTGGAACATTGATAAACACCGGATAGGAATAATGGGCTTTTCTGCCGGCGGACACCTTGCATCTACGGCAGGAACACACTTTAATAACGATACCCGTCCTGATTTTATGGTACTTATTTATCCGGTTATCTCAATGCAGGATAACATGACGAGCTCGCAGAGCCGAAGTCGCGACGCATTACTGGGAAAGCATCCTGATAACGCTTTAAAAGATTTTTACTCCAACGAAAAGCATGTTAACACGAATACTCCTCCTACCTTTATAGTGCACGCATCCGATGACGATGCAATATCTGTCGACCACAGCTTAGTGATGTATAGCGCTTTGCAGAAAAAGCAGGTGCCAGTTGAAATGCACATTTATCCTAAAGGTGGCCACGGCTTCGGATTGGGCATAGGGCAAGGGTATCTAAGCAGTTGGCCAGATAGGTTATTTGACTGGATGGAAAACTTACCTGAATAACACAAACGCGTTATCGGCGCGATGCCACAACTGCGCTAGGGATAAATTGTAGGAGCCGGTTAATATTCGTCACAGAAAATACAAGAGGTGGCCCGCCTGTATTCTCTGTGCTTTCAACTCAGAAAGGAGCCAGCCTTCACGCTGGGTGCTTCTACTTAAAAATCTGGTTTGCCAGTGTCTTTTGCACACCTTGCGCCGCGTTCTTACTTAGCTCGATTTCAATGGGGGCATCCTGACCTGAGACCCAGATTTTTAACTCGGAATCCATATCGAAGCGTCCTGCAGTTTCTACTGTAAACTGCGTGATAGCGCGATAAGGAACCGAATGATAATTTACTTTTCTGCCCGTCATGCCTTGTTTATCAATAAGCATTATTCTGCCGGTGGTAAACACAATTAAATCGCGAACCAGCTTGTAGGCCGCGATTACATTTTCCTGCTCGCCGAGAATAGGCGACAACTCTGCAGATATTTCTTCCGCATTCGCTTCGCTGGCATGACCCATTAACGCATTAAGTAAACCCATCACACCCTCTCTTTTTATATTAATTCCCGATGATGTGTGATCAGCTGAGTGAGCACACATCATTGCGGGTTAGGATTATTCACAAAATTAGTTGTTAATACTCTATTACTGCTCGTCTGGTTTCAACACCCGATGCAATTTAAGTCTGTCGACGAGTTTGAAGTGAACGTTAGCACTATTCTTTACTCCCATTTTTAGAAGACTCACTTCCTAACACAGAAACTCGCTGATCCTGCCAATGAGTGGTACTGTAAGTTTGAGAAAAATAAACTTATTAAGGAATATTTGTGAGCACAGCCACCTCAGTTACTTATGATAATGTTCACGCTGCTTCACTGCGATTAATTGGTAAAGTACAGCGAACACCACTGCTGGAATCTGCGTTATTAAACGCATGGCTGGGGCAGCGAATTCTCTTTAAAGCCGAATGCATGCAGACTACCGGTGCGTTTAAAATTCGCGGCGCCACAAACTATTTGTGTCACCTGGAAGAAAATGATGCCCTGCCCAAAAAAATTGTAGCAAACAGTTCGGGCAACCACGCTCAAGCCGTCGCCTACGCAGCCAGCCTTTACAATATTCCCACTACTATTTATTCCACCGAAAACATTTCTGCAGTTAAAGCAGCCGCCACCCGCGGCTACGGGGCTGAGCTCTCTTTATTCCCCACACGGACCGAAGCGGATGAAGCTGTTAAGACCGCTGCACAGGCGGCAGAGACAGTTTGGATACCGCCATTTAATCATCCTGATATCATTGCTGGTCAAGGCACTGCAGCATTGGAAGGGTTACAGGATGCAGGTCAGGTAGATGCAGTATTTGCGCCCTGCGGCGGAGGCGGCTTACTTAGCGGAACACTACTGGCGACCCGTGAACTGCAGCCCAACGCAAAGGTTATTGGTGCAGAGCCGTTAAATGCCAACGATGCCGCTCGCTCACTGCAAAGCGGCTCAATTGAGCGCTTGCACGGCATCCCGGATACGCTGGCAGACGGCGCAGCAACACCGGCAGTGGGAGAACTGACGTTCCCGCTGCTCCAGCAACTGGATGACTTTTATGAAGTAGACGAAACGCAAATTGCTTACTGGACGCAGTGGCTGCAACATTTGCTAAAATTGCACGTTGAGCCTACCAGCGCTATGTCCATGGCTGCCGTTGCAGCATGGGCGCTGGATTCAACACCGGGTCAAACGGCTATGGTCATTTTGTCTGGTGGTAATATTAGTCAGGCCAGTATGTCTAAAATCTGGCAAACCGACTACCTGCTTCAGCCGCCAAAACTTGCGCGATAGGAGTGCCATTATGAGATGTTTTATAAAGTGCCTGCTTGTGTTGTTCTCGCTGTCAGTTATGGCTGATACGCGAATATTGGTTGTTAATGCTAACGGCTATACTCTTGATGAAAACGGCAAGCTATTACAGTTTTCTCGTCTGCTGGTAGAAGATGGTAAGGTTAGTGCGTTGGATCCGGCACAATTACCTCATGACAATTTAACTCGTATTGATATGGAAGGAAAAACGCTCCTTCCAGGCCTGATTGATGCTCACGGTCATTTGTTGGGTTTAGGTGCCAATCTACTGGAAGTTGATGTGCGCGAAAGTCCGTCCTCACAAGCAGCAGCAAAGGCCGTGGCTGAGTATGCATTTGCGAACCCAAATCAGAGCTGGATCACTGGAGGTGGCTGGAATCAGGAGCTCTGGCCTGATCGTGCTTTTCCGCTGGCATCAACCCTTGATGCCGAAGTCTCTAACCGTCCGGTCTGGCTATCGAGGGTGGATGGGCACGCAGGATGGGCAAATTCCAAAGCTCTTGCTATTGCCGGCATTACTAAAAAGACAAAAGATCCGGTGGACGGTAAAATCATTCGAGACGGGCAAGGTAACCCGACCGGGGTATTAATAGACGGCGCAATGGCATTGGTGGAAAGAGAAATGCCGCCCCCAAGCGCCAGCCTTTATGCCGCACAACTTGAAGCCGCTGGCGCGCAACTGTTGTCTCTCGGTATTACCGCCATGCATGACGCCGGTATCAGCCACAATGTTTATGATTTCTATATGGCCCGCGCTCTTGAGCACACATTGCCTGTTCGCATCTATGCCATGTTAAGTGCTACTGACCCCACGCTTCCCCAGATGCTGGATAACGGTAAAATCCGAAGTGCGGATGACTTCTTAAATATCCGCAGTGTTAAAGCGTACGGAGATGGTGCGCTTGGTAGTCGAGGCGCTGCACTGCTTGCGCCCTATGCAGATGCTCCTGATCAACATGGCCTTATGCTTACCCAACCTGAAGATTTTGAAGGCTTATTTAATGGGGTTTTGAGTGCCGGATTCCAGTTAAATTTTCATGCTATTGGCGATCGCGCCAACCAGCTTGCTCTAAATCAGTTTGAAAAATCCTTTAAACAGGTTGGCGGACAGGATTTGCGCAACCGTATTGAACACGCACAGGTTATTGCCCCACAAGATTTATCTCGTTTTGCAGCATTGAAAGTTTTGCCTTCTATGCAGCCAACCCACGCTACTAGCGATAAAAATATGGCAGAAGACCGGTTGGGTAAATCCAGAATGAAAGGCGCCTACGCGTGGAATACGTTTATTAAATCGGGAGTGGCATTACCACTGGGATCAGATTTTCCTGTGGAACTGGCGAACCCCTTTTACGGTTTGCACGCTGCCGTCACTCGACAAGACAGAAATAATCAACCTGTAGAAGGCTGGCATCCGGAAGAAGCGCTTACCATAGAGCAAGCCTTTCGAGGTTTTACTCTGGATGCAGCTTTTGCCGCGCACATGGAAGATACGTTAGGTGGACTTACGCCGGGTAAATGGGCAGATTTTGTTGTTGTAGATCAGAATATTTTCGACATTGCCCCGCAAGACCTTTGGAAAACCCGCGTAGAACAAACCTGGCTCGCAGGGAAGCAGGTGTATCCAACCAAATAAAAAGAGGGCTGGCTTACGAGAAATGATGATTATACTAATCCACCTTGATGTGTGCTCACTCAGCGCGAGAATTTTTCAACTTTTGACAAGCCAATTTCGTGAAGGTGTAGTGGGGCTAAATTAAACGCAATTGGCGCACCTCAAAAGCTGAAAAAGCCGCGCACGAAGGGAGATAGAGGAAAAGTGGATAAGGCAGTGTTTACTACAAAGCTTACTCTTACTTCTGATCGCTACCCGCTGTTGATGACATCACGTCTCGCCACCAGCGTTTAACATTAGCGGGATAATCAGGACCGGTGACTTCACCGAACATTGGGGTCGACAATACCACTTCATTGGCGTCTGCGGCGTTCAGAACTCGCTCCAGCGGCTCATACCAAGGATGAAAGGCCAGATTAAAAGTGCCGTTGTGGATTGGGATCATCGTCCGGCCCTGCAAGTCCAGGTGCGCTTGCACGCTCTGTTCCGGCGTCATATGAATTTCCGGCCAGTCCTTATCGTAAGCGCCGGCTTCTATCATCGTCAAATCAAAAGGGCCGAAGCGCTCGCCGATTTGCTTAAACCCGGAAAAATAGCCCGAATCGCCACTAAAAAAGAGACTTTCGTACGCCGTTTTTAGCACCCAGCTTCCCCACAGACTGGTGTTACCATCGGTAAGGGCCCGCCCTGAAAAATGGCGTGACGGTGTAAACGCCACCATTCCCGCCGGCAACGTCTTTTCTTGCCACCAATCAAATTCATGAATAGATTCCGGATCAATCCCCCATTTGACCAGGTCGCTCTTAACGCCTAAGGGCACAAAATAAGCACCTGCTTTTTTTGCTAGTGCTTTCATGGTGGGTTTATCTAAATGGTCGTAATGATTGTGAGAAATCAGTACCCGGTCTATGTGGGGTAAATCAGAAAGCGAGATTGGAGGAGCATGAAACCGTTTGGGGCCGGTAAAAGAAAACGGCGAAGCACGTTCTGAAAAAACCGGATCCAGTAACCATAGCTCGCCGTTAACTTTCAAAAGAATAGAGGAATGTCCCAGCTTGACAGTAAATACACCCTCATCAGGCAAATTCTCCAGTTGGCTTGATGTCACAGATTTTACCGGTATCGCGGTTTTAGGAATCGGGTCAATTTTTTCATCCATGATAGAACGCTTCATAATGCTCAAAATCTTCCAGACACTATTTTCTGCTACCGGTTCATCATTGGAAAACTTTCCGTCTTTAAAATGTGCTGAAGATGTCATATCGCCTACTCCCGAACTGGCCAAATGGTTATTTATTGCGTAACCCGCGGCAAACAGCAACATGCCGAATCCGACGAACAACAAAGCAATTGGGTGTCGCATTATCATATCTGGTATGTGGCTTTTTCGCTCGCTACCATCGTGAGGAACCAGCAACGACACAAGCCAATACAAACAGTGCACCTTTTCATTTTAACGCCTACTACGTCGGAAGAATTGGAATTAGTTGTCAACATCAGCATTCCCTATGTATCGAAAGCGCTCCACCGATCTGCCATTCACTTCGACATTTTCCGTAAACATGGCAAGAGGACGCACCCACAATGCCTTTTCGCCATAACACGGCCGATACACCACCAACTGGCCTTCGTCTTCGGAATGTGTAGCAACACCGATAACATCATATTCGCTGCCTTTGTAATGCATATATCGCCCTGGTTTAATCATAATTTTTCCTGTCAGGTTCTTCAAAAGGGAAAGTCAGTTGTTCTACAGGTACGTCTTCCGCCAAACCCACATGCAAGCCAAGAAGGCGGATTCCCCGCCCCTTACTGCGCTCATAGGCTTGTTCAAGCAACGTATAAAAATATTCTGGAGCAAGCTGATGTTGCTTATGCTCAACCGTTGTCTGTTGGAAATCGTTGAATTTTAGCTTAACTCCCTGGCTGCGAATACTGCACTTTCGGCGGTTGCCACCTTTTTCCTTGTGTTGCGCCAATCGCTCTTCGAGTTTATCCAGAAGGTGCGGTAAAAACTGGCGGCATTCATCAAGGCTAAGAATATCTTCACTCAATGTTCGCTCCACTCCGATAGATTTACGCTCTCTGGTAGCATTAACTTCGCGATCATCAACGCCATGAGCTCGATTCCACAGTACAGCACCAAATTTACCAAACTCTTGCTGAAGGCGCTCATAGGGATAGCTGCGAACGTCGTTACAAATCTTGAGGCCCAGACGTTGCAGTTTTTGTAACGTCACCCGCCCCACACCAGGAATTTTTTCCAACGGCATTACCCGAACAAAGGCATCAAGCTTATCGGGAGTAATGACGCAGATCCCATTTGGCTTATTTTCATCACTGGCGACTTTGGCGACAAACTTACAGGAAGCCACGCCTGCAGAAGCGGTCAAGTTAAGCTCTTCGCGTATCCGCTTGCGGATATCTTCAGCAATAAGGGTTGCGCTGCCGCCGAACAACGGTGAGTCAGTCACATCCAGATAGGCTTCATCTAACGACAACGGTTCAATAAGAGGGGTATAATCTGAAAATATTTGGCGGATTTTTTGGGATTCACGCACATAAACATCCATCCGCCCACGCAACAGCACAAGGTCCGGGCATAATCGCATTGCGTACGCCGTAGCCATAGCCGAACGAACGCCAAATTTTCGAGCGGGATAGTTACAAGTAGAAATTACCCCACGGTGCTGAGAACTTCCACCTATAGCAATAGGGAGATGCGTGAGCGCAGGGTTGTCCCGCATTTCCACTGCGGCATAAAAGCAGTCCATATCAATATGGATAATTTTACGCACTCAACGCACCAAAAACTGTACACATAAACAGTATTCTACAAGAATAACTTGTGATTTACAGAGAAAAAATGCGGCGCTATATTTTGCCTAATATAATCCCAGGTTGATGGGTGATCAGCTCAGGGCACAACGATAGTGCGAGATTAAGAGGACGGTTGATCAGCAGTAATAGGCTCTCTATCAGAGACAGGAAAGGCAGCGTAAGCTGCCTTTCCTAATCGACTAGTAAGGGCGAAACTAGAGAATTTGGTTCTCCTTCCACTCTTTTAACCTGCTCTGACGCGCTTGCTCCTTTTCCATTCGCGCCTGTTTACGATCGCAAGGTTCAGGGCAGTCACAGGCTTTAGATATGCCTAAAGCACCTAATCCGCCGCAACTTCCAGAGATTGTTTTGCGTTGCAACATATAACCGACGGCCATCGCTCCAACCATAGCCAGAAAAAAAACAAAAGCTAATACAAATGTAGCCACTATTTACCTCCTACAAATTACCGCTTAATTATGGACTTCAACCAAATCTTCGAACTCAGAAGATGACCATTCTTCAAAGCCATCCTCTACGCGTCGAATAAGAAACACTGCCAAGTGTTCTTTTTCGGCTAATTTTCGTGCCTCTTTCCACCCCATGACATTGAATGCTGTGGCTAAACCATCAGCAGTCATAGAAGACGGATGTACTACCGTTACCGCTACCAGATTGTGTTGTATAGGGCTGCCGGTGCGCGGGTCGATTAAGTGAGAATAGCGTTTACCGTCTTGCTCGTAATAATTCCGATAGTCTCCCGAGGTAGCAATGGCGTTTGTTCCTATTGAGACAATTTTTTGCACTGCGCGTTCCGTGGTCACCGGCTTCTCAATGGCAATAAGCCAGGATTCACCATTTCCTCGCTGCCCTTTGACCCGCATTTCTCCGCCTATTTCGACCAAGTAGTCGGTGATTCCCTGACTTTCAATAATTTCAGCAACCTGATCCACCCCGTAGCCTTTGGCGATAGTAGATAAATCGACGTACAGCATAGGATGCCGCTTCATCAATCCTTCTTTGGTGACTTTCAGCTTATCTAAACCCACATAATCCCTTACATTGGCGATATCTTCTTGCGTCGGAATTTTCTCGGGCCGCTTATTCGGGCCGAACCCCCATAGGTTTACCAAAGGACCAACCGTAATATCTAACACACCATGGCTAAGATGTCCGAGCCGAATTGCCTCCTGAACTACTATTCTGGTTTCATCAGAAACAGCAAAAGGTTCGGTAAACCGATTTTGATTGAATCTTGAAAGTTCAGAGGTAGGATCATAGGTTGACATCAGCTTATTAATCTCTACCAAGCGTTGATCAATCATTTCTTGCAGACCTTCAACCTCGCCTGCCTCACCTACGATATATTTAATATTATAAGTCGTGCCCATGGTATCGCCATGCAGATGCGCAACCGGCAATGTATCGCGGCTACATGCAGCAATCAGAAAAAGTGATAAAAATAAAAACCCGGTACGAATCATATGTTTGGTCACTACAGCCCCTCATAACATACAAAAAAGGGAGCGAGAGCCCCCTTCCGTCATTTAATCAGACTTATTTACCCGCCAAAGTCATCGAGTAAGATATTTTCGTCTTCTACGCCTAGTTCCTTAAGCATGTTAATGACTGCGGCGTTCATCATCGGAGGACCACACATGTAGAACTCACAGTCTTCTGGCGCAGGATGATCTTTCAGATAATTTTCCAATAACACCTGATGAATAAAGCCTGTGTAGCCTTCCCAGTTGTCCTCTGGTTGAGGATCGGATAAGGCTACATGCCATTCAAAATTATCATTCTCTTTAGCCAACATGTCGAAATCTTCAACGTAGAACATCTCTCGAAGAGAACGAGCACCATACCAAAAAGAAATTTTACGCTTGGTTTTCAGTCGACGAAGCTGATCGAAGATGTGTGAGCGCATTGGCGCCATACCAGCACCACCACCAATAAATACCATTTCAGCTTCCGTTTCTTTAGCAAAGAATTCACCAAATGGCCCAGAAATTGTGGCTTTGTCACCTTCTTTCAGACTCCAAATGTACGACGACATTTTTCCAGCAGGCAAGCTTAAGTTATTAGGCGGCGGCGAAGCAATTCGCACGTTCAGCATAATAATGCCTTCCTCTTCTGGATAATTTGCCATTGAGTAAGCACGAATGGTTTCTTCGTCTACTTTAGATTCAATATCAAAGAAGCCGAAACGTTCCCAATCCCCGCGAAATTTTTCCGGAACATCAAAGTCTTTGTATTTGACATGGTGAGGCGGCGCTTCAATTTGAATATAACCACCAGCTCGGAACGGTACGCTCTCGCCGTTAGGTATCTTCAGTTTAAGCTCTTTAATAAAGGTGGCTTTGTTATCATTAGAAATGACTTCACAATCCCACTTTTTAATACCAAAGACTTCTTCCGGTAATTCGATATCCATGTCTTGCTTTACTGCTACCTGGCAAGACAAACGGCAACCTTCACGCGCTTCACGTTTAGTGATGTGATCGAGTTCGGTAGGTAAAATTTCGCCGCCACCAGATTTAATATCCACACGGCACTGTCCACAGCTACCGCCGCCACCACATGCTGAAGATACAAAGATACCTGATTCCGCCAACGCGCCCAGCAATTTCCCACCCGGTGAGGTCTTAATTGCTTTTTCAGGATCATTATTAATTGTAATCGTCACATCACCACTTGGCACCAGTTTAGATTTGGCGAACATGATGATGAAGACCAGCGCTAACACGATCACAATGAACATGCCTACGCCAAGAAAAATTTCTACATTCATTTAACTGCTCCCAAGCGTTATTACAGTGCGATACCAGTGAATGACTGAAAGCCGAGCGCCATCAGACCAGCGATCATAAATACTGAGCCTAGGCCACGTACGCCGTTTGGCATATCGGCATACTTCAGCTTTTCCCGAACAGCTGCCAGCAGAACAATAGCCAAGGCCCAACCCATACCACTGCCGACACCGTATACAATACTTTCGGCGAAGCTGTATTCCCGTTGAACCGCAAAAGCCACGCCACCAAATATGGCGCAGTTAACAGTAATCAGAGGTAAGAATATACCCAGTGCGTTGTATAGAGCGGGAAAGAACTTGTCCAAACTCATTTCCAAAATTTGCACCAGTGCAGCGATAACACCGATAAATGTCAGGAAGTTTAGGAAGCTCAAGTCAGTGTCTGGAAAACCTGCCCATGCCAGCGCACCAGGAGCCAGAATATTGACATAAATGATCTGATTCACTGGTACAGAAATACCCAGTACAACTACAACCGCAGCACCTAAGCCCATAGCGGTTTTAATTTTTTTCGATACCGCAAGGAACGTACACATTCCCAGGAACAAAGACAAAGCCATGTTCTCAATAAAAATTGAACGGACAAATAATGACAAATAATGTTCCACGACTTACTCCTTAGGCTCAACTTGCTCTGGGCGGAAGGTACGAAGTAGCCAAACCATGCCACCAATCAGGAAGAAAGAGCTAAACGGCAGGATTAACAAGCCATTACCTTGATACCAGCCACCGTTTTGTACTAGCGGCAGAATTTCGAAATTTAAGATTGTGCCAAAACCGAAAAGCTCTTTCACAGTACCGATACAAACCAAAATGAAAGAATAGCCCAGGCCATTACCAATCCCATCAAGGAAGCTTAATAGTGGCGGGCTCTTCATCGCATATGCTTCAGCGCGCCCCATTACAATGCAGTTGGTGATAATCAAGCCTACAAACACCGATAGCTGTTTGGATATCTCGTAGGTATAAGCTTTTAATATCTGGTCAACCACAATAACCAGCGATGCAATAATCGTCATCTGAATAATAATCCGTACACTGGACGGAATCTGGTTACGGATCATCGAGATGAATAAGTTTGAAAATGCAACAACGGTAGTCAGCGCGATTGACATAACCAAAGCGGTTTCAAGCTTGGTTGTAATCGCTAACGCTGAACAAATACCCAAAACCTGTAAGGCAATCGGGTTGTTATCAAGAATTGGTCCAAACAGGACCTTTTTCATTTCTTTAGTGTCTGCCACGATAATACCCCTTTACGAACGCCATTTCTGATTCTTAAGGAAAGGACCGAAGCCCTGCTCACCCGTCCAGTACTGGATCGTATTTTGAACGCCTTTACTGGTCAAAGTAGCACCGGAGATTGCATCAACAGCATGCGGATCATCAGGATTAGCATTTTTCTTAACAACGATAGCGACTTCGCCATCTTCGTAAAGCTTTTTACCTTCCCATTTAGCCTGCCATGAAGGATTCTGCACTTCACCACCAAGTCCTGGCGTTTCTGCCTGCTGATAATAAATCAGCTCTTTTACGGTTTTCCCATCTGCATCTACAGCTAAGAAGCCGTACATGAGATCCCACAGTCCACTCCCATGAACTGGGAGTATAACCCGAGAAACTGCACCGTTTTCATCATGCACCAACCATACGCTGGCCACGTTAGCGCGACGCTGAAAGCCGACGTTGCTGTCAGTAATTCTTTTGCTGAATTCCGATTGCTTAGCCGCTTTATACATATCGTAATCGGGTGCCGGAGCTTCAGTAAAATCACCACTGTCTAAATCAACATAACGTCTTTCGATATATTTATCATAAGTCGCGTTAATTTGATCTTCCGACATTCCGGCTTCGTATAAACCTGCTGCTGTCAAAATGTTCGATTGCTTATCCAAGGCTTCATTAGTCTGTTGAATCTTGCGCAAACCCACAGCCGCTCCAGATACTACAATAGAGCACACCAAACACACAGCCAACACAACACCGAGAGTTTTACCTAAAGATTCTTTTTTAGCCGACACGAGCTATCCTCCGCTTAATGTTTCTTTGTGCGACGAAATAGTCGAACAGTGGCGCCCATAGGTTAGCAAACAGAATTGCCAACATCACCCCTTCTGGGAAAGCAGGGTTAAGGACACGAATCAGAACCGTCATAAAACCAATAAAAATCCCAAACGCCCATTTACCAGTGTTGGTAAATGAAGCTGATACCGGGTCCGTCGCCATAAAGAACATGGCAAACGCTAGTCCGCCCACGACAAAGTGCCAGTGTGCAGGCATAGCAAACATCGGATTGGTTTCGCTGCCAATGACATTTAACAGCGTAGCAAATGCAGCAACGCCCAGCGCAACTCCAGCAACAATACGCCAGCTTGCAATACGCATATATATGATAAACAAGCCACCGATAAGAATAGCTAAAGTAGAAGTTTCACCTGCCGACCCTTGGATAAAGCCATAGAAATGATCCCACCACAAGCTCATATTGCTGTAATCAACACCACCGACGCTAATGGCCTGGCTTAATGTGGTTGCTCCAGAAAATCCATCTGCGGCTACCCACACCTGATCGCCTGAAATTTGTGCAGGATATGCAAAATAAAGAAATGCCCGTCCTGCCAACGCAGGGTTCAGGAAATTGCGGCCGGTTCCACCAAACACTTCTTTGGCAATAACCACACCGAAGGTAATGCCCAACGCAACCTGCCACAATGGAATAGTAGCCGGTAGTGTTAAAGCAAATAATACCGACGTTACGAAGAATCCTTCGTTGACTTCATGCTTACGAATTGAAGCAAAAAGCACTTCCCAGAAGCCACCGACAACGAAGGTTACTGCATAAACAGGTAGCCAATAACATGCGCCGTAGCCAAATAATCCTAACCAACCGGCGTTGGCAATATCGCCACCTAATGCAGAGAACAGGCCAGCCTGCCAAGAATCAGGCAGCGTTCCCGCGCCTGCAGCAATCGCTTCCTGCGCCTGAAAGCCAATATTGTACATACCAAAAAACATCGCCGGAAAAGTCGCTACCCATACAAAAATCATGATGCGCTTTAGGTCGATGCTGTCACGTACGTGCGTACTGGCCTTGTTTACTTTACCTGGGGTATAAAAAATAGTCGCAGCAGCTTCATATAGTGCATACCATTTTTCATATTTTCCACCTGGCTCGAAATTTGGTTCTACTTTTTCCAAATATGCTTTCAAACCCATGACTTACCCCTCTTTCTCAATGGTATTCAAGCAGCTACGCAGAATTGGGCCATAATTATATTTGCCTGGACACACATAGGTACACAGCGCTAAATCTTCTTCGTCCAATTCCAGACACCCCATCGCCTGCGCGCTGTCTGTGTCGCCGGAAATTAAATCTCTCAGCAACAGCGTAGGAATAATATCCAGTGGCATAACGCGTTCGTAATTGCCGATTGGCACCATGGAACGTTCTGAACCATTGGTGGTAGTGGTCATGTCGAACTCTTTGGTCCCCGTCAGATGACCTAAATAGGCGCGAGTCACAGAATGTTTATCAGAACCTGGAGTGATCCATCCGAGGAATTTTTTCTCGCGGCCTTCTTTTATTAAAGAAACCTGTAAATGGAAGCGCCCCAAGAAACCGTGCACACCTTGCGCTGTGGTACCGTTTAATACAGAACCTGATACGGTACGCACATCACCCGCTTCAGCTTCATTGGCGGTTAACTCAGTGACATCAGCACCTAGTAGCGTTTTCACCAGCCGAGGATTCTTAGCAGCTGGGCCACCAATTGCAATGACTCGCTGATTATCTAATTCCCCAGACGTCAGCAGGGCACCAACTGCCATCACGTCCTGATAGTTGATGTGCCAAACTTTCTTACGCGGCCCTACCGGATCTAAATGATGAATGTGGGTACCTGGAAGACCCGCAGGATGTGGCCCCGCAAATTCTTCCACATCGACTTTGGCATCACCTGTTGGTATTGATGCTCCTGGCGCTTTAGATACAAACACTTTACCGGCACTTAACTGCCCCATGGCTTTTAGGCCATTGACAAAATCCTGCTCACGTTCAGCGATAATAAGGGCAGGATCTGCAGCCAGTGGATTCGTATCCATAGCGTTAACAAAAATAGAATGAGGTTCAGAATCAAGCGCGGGTGCCTTACTGAAAGGACGCGTACGCAACGCTGTCCACATGCCTGAATCTACCAAAACCTGCTGAAGTTGTTCACGGGTTGCGCTATTGATCTGATTAGCGGCAATTTTTTCAAAAGTAACAGCATCGTCACCTTCAATTTTGATAACCACAGACTGCAGAACTCGTTTCGCGCCACGGTTAACCTCTACCACTTCGCCTGCAGCTGGGGCGGTGAATTTAACGCCTGGATTCTTTTTGTCTTCAAAAAGAATCTGGCCTTTTTTCACCTTGTCACCAACTTGAACGTGCATGGTAGGACGCATACCCACATATTCTTCTCCCAGAACGGCAACGCGCGTAACAGCAGCTCCATCGGAAATCTGCTGTAGCGGCGCCCCCTTTATCGGGAGGTCGAGACCTTTCTTGATTTTTATCATATGTAATCGCACTACTCTAATAGAAGAACCTTTTTGCATGACCGCAGAACATACTGCCAGCATGCAAAAATGCACTGAACTCAGGTGTGTTTCACCTACCATCTATTTGAATTACCTACAGTAAGTTCAGACAATCGGGATAACCCGAAACAGACCTGAATACTGTTATTGATGCTCATTTTGCAATGATCAACGCACAGTCCATCTCAGCATTTGTTTAATTATAATGCACTTAAATGGCCGCAGTCGAAGAAGTAAGGTTGAAAAAGCCCCCTACTTAATCCGGGGATTTTAACATCAACCCACCGGCTTACGCCATGCAAATAATGGCGAAAGGTTTATTTTTGTTTATTTTGAGTGTAAAAAACAGTCCATTCCGCCGTGCTTTTTTGCGGGTAAATCGCAAATAAGCCGTTTCAAGGGCCTGTTGTTCTGTACCGCTCAGTTTTGCAACGATGGCAGGTTCTTTATGCAAGGCAGCGGCTGTGACATGTAATGGCCTGCATGAACAGTAGTTAACGCAGTAGAAAATGCCTGCAAGCGCTGTCCGACGTATTCTCAACAAATTCGGACAGCCAAGGCTAACGGGCCGAAGGAAGGCCTTTTACAACCGAATTGTTACCAACTGACCATCGGATCGGTTTCGTCATCATAGTTTACGCTATTGATGTCAAACCCGAACAACTTAAGAAACTCATGATGATATCCGGCATAATCACTAAGTTCATGGAAATTTTCCTGATTCACTTTATCCCACAACGCTTTAATTTTTGCCTGCGTAGCGTCATTGGTTTCCTTGCCATCCATTCGATAGCGGTTTGCTTCATCAAGTGTCGGTGAATCGCCATACAGGCAATCAGAAAATAAGCCGAATATCTGTTCGATACATCCTTCGTGAGTGCCCTCTTCTTTCATCACCTTGTAGATTAACGATATATACAAGGGCATTACTGGAATCGCAGAACTCGCCTGGGTAACCAGTGCTTTTAATGAAGACACGTGGGCATCAGCTAAAAGAGAACTGTGTTTTCCATTAATTGCTGCTGCAGCGCGGTCAAGATCTTCTTTTGCTTTACCGATAGTTGCCTGTCCATAGATAGGCCAGGTTAGTTCTTTGCCGATATAAGTATAAGCTGTAGTTTTACAGCCTTCAGCCAACACATCTGCCGCAGCCATGGCATCTAACCAACGCTCCCAGTCTTCGCCGCCCATTACTTTGATGGTGTTGTGAATTTCATCATCGTTTGCAGGCTCAAGCTTTATTTCGTGAACCTGATCCTTATCGGTATCATAGGTTTTGGTAGTGTAAGCCTGTCCTACCGGCTTTAGCGTCGATTTATAAGTAACGCCACTGACCGGATCGGTGCGGCGAGGCGACGCCAGACTATAAATCACTAAATCAATCTTACCGAGATCGGCTTTAATTTTAGCAATTACTTCTTCTTTTACTTCATCAGAAAATGCATCGCCGTTTATCGTTTCGGCATACAAATTGTTCTGCTTCGCCTGAGCATGGAAAGCGGCAGTATTATACCAACCCGCGGTGGCAGTTTTACGCTCAGAAGGCGGTTTTTCAAAACAAACGCCCAAAGTTTTAGCGCCATAGCCGAATGCCGCAGTAATGCGAGACGCTAGCCCGTAGCCGGTTGAGCTTCCAATTACCAGCACGTTAGCGGGGCCCTTGCCCAAGTCACTTTGTTGACGAACATAATCAATTTGTTCAGCCACAGAGGCTGCGCAACCTACTGGATGGGCATTGGTGCAGATAAAGCCTCTGACTTTAGGCTTGATGATCATAATAAATGTCCTTTGCTATTTGTGCGGGTATTGTAATGATGCCCAACGCGATAACAACTCGGAGCAGATAACGGTTGAGCAAATAACTTAGTAATATTTGCTATGTACTATGGACGCAGTTTACGCTTTTACTGTAAAAGTTTACAGAGCGATTCTTAAACCCCTGCCAACCAATAGATAGAAGCGGAATTTGAGTTATCTGGATGGAAAGTGCTGATAAGTGGCGGCTTTAGCGCCACCACTGTCTTAGCTTGCTGTTACTGGCTGAAATCTACCCAAGGATATCGAGCAGTTCAATATCAAAAATCAGCGTGCTATAAGGGGCAATAGCGCCGCCTGCACCTTGTTCACCGTAAGCAAGATCATGAGGAACGTACAAGCGCCATTTTGATCCCACTGGCATAATTTGCAGCGCCTCGGTCCAACCTTTTATTACGCCACCTACGGGGAATTCTGCCGGCTGCCCACGCTCATAAGAACTGTCAAACACTTTACCATCGATGAGAGTGCCGTGGTAATGGGTACGTACAGTGCTGTCAGCGGTTGGTTTCTCACCCTCTCCCTGCTCCAGGATTTCATATTGCAAACCCGATTCAGTAACAGTTACTTCTTCACGCTTGGCATTGTCTGCTAAAAATGCATTACCGGCTTCGACTATTGCTTTACTCTGTTCGGCCTTCGCTGCTTGCATACGCTGATGAATTTCACCAAAGGCATTACGCAAGGTGTTGTTATCAACCTGCTGCGACGCCCCCTTAAATGCATCTTGAATTCCTTCCACTACCGCTTCCAGCGCCATTCCTTCAAAAGGATTCGATTTTAGTTGCTCGCCCATTTGGTAACCAACACCATAGCTTGCCTGGGTTTCCACTGTTGTGTACTTATCAGTCACAATTACTCCTGAAATTTAATTACATTTTTCGTTCGTTATTTGCGCTTCAAATAACGGATTAATACGTTTTTTCTATAACCTTCGAAATTGTATCACACCGTAAAATGTCTTGCCTGACCCAAAACGGAGCAAGCACCTACCGCGGCAGTATGGCTTAAATTATAACTAAAGACGTTAGACAAGTTTCTTTCGAAGCAGTAAGGTTAAGGCCATGAAATCAGGAGGACGCCATGCAAACACACTATGACGCGGAACTGAAAGATACAGTTCGTTATCTTGGAAAAGTTCTAGGCCAGACTATTAAGGCAGAGTTAGGCGAGGAATGGTTAGAGCGTATAGAAAAAATACGCAAAGACGGAAGAGCTTCTTATCAGGGCGACACTACCTGTAGTGAGAACCTGAAAGAAATTTTCAAAAGTTTACCCGATAGCAGCTTACTTACAGTCGGTCGCGCTTTCGCTCAGTTTTTGAATCTGGGGAATATAGCCGAACAAGAATACAACAGCGCTATGAATGTCGATGCTTCTATCGACGCGCTTTTTAAACATCTCGACAAAGCCGAATTAACAGCAGAGAACGTACAAAAAGCCGTGGAAAAACTGAATATTGATTTGGTTTTAACCGCGCACCCTACCGAAGTCACTCGACGCACCCTTATTCACAAACATAAAGAACTTGCGCGGTGTTTGCAGTCTATCCATCAGGAATCACTGGATGATATAGAGCGAGCGCGGGTAGAGACGCGTATTGCCGATCTCATCAGTCAGGCTTGGCATACCGAAGAAATTCGCTCTGAGCGTCCCACTCCTGTAGATGAGGCGCGTTGGGGATTTTCGGTAATTGAGAATTCTCTATGGGAAGCGGTACCGGAATTTCTGCGTGAGATGGATGAACGTCTGCAAGCAGATTATAACGTGGCGCTGCCATTAGATGCCGCCCCTATTCAATTCAGCTCGTGGATGGGCGGTGATCGTGACGGCAACCCATTTGTGACGGCAAAAGTGACTGAGCAAGTGCTTTTGCTTGCCCGTAAACGGGCGGCAAAGCTGTTTACTATCGATCTTGACCGTCTGCAGGTAGAGCTGTCGATGTTTGATTGTAATGATGCAGTGCGTGAGAAAGTGGGCGACTGTAACGAACCGTACCGCGCGTTGCTGCGGCCATTGGTTCGACGCTGCGCTTCTACACGCGATGGCATTGCCGATTATCTCGCGGGCAAGCAGGTTGATCAAAGTAACTGGATAGCCTCGAACGATGAGCTTCTGGAGCCGCTTCTGCTTTGTTATGCATCGCTGTGCGAAGGTGGCATGAAAGTCACAGCGGATGGATTGTTGCTTGATACCATTCGCCGTGTGCGCTGTTTTGGCGTTCACTTACTACGGCTGGATATTCGCCAGGATTCAGAACGTCACGCCGATGTCTTTAGCGAGCTCACGCGGTACCTGGGGTTAGGTGACTATAGTCAGTGGAGCGAAGCTGACAAGCAGGCGTTTTTGTTACGTGAACTGAGTTCGAAGCGTCCACTTTTTCCGAATCAGTGGGATGCCTCGCCAGACGTTAAAGAAGTGCTGGATACCTGCAAGGTAATCGCCAAACATAGCGAGAACGGCTTTGGGATCTATATCATTTCCATGGCCAGCGAGCCTTCAGATGTTATGGCGGTGCAGTTACTGCTGCAGGAAAGCGGTGTTAGCTGGCCTATGCCAGTAGCGCCATTATTCGAAACGCTGGACGATTTAAACAATTCGCCAGATGTCATGCGTAAGCTGCTTTCAATCGATTGGTACCGTGGATACATTAAAGGCCGCCAGTTCGTCATGATTGGGTATTCTGATTCCGCCAAAGATGCTGGAGCCTTGGCTGCTGGCTGGGCTCAGTATGAATCCCAGGAAGCGCTGGTAAAAGTGGCAGATGAATTTGATACCACGTTAACCCTATTCCACGGACGGGGCGGTACAATAGGCCGTGGCGGGCTACCAGCCCATGCTGCCATTTACTCGCAGCCTCCGGGTTCTCTGGAAGGCGGATTCCGTGTCACCGAACAAGGGGAAACCATTCGCTACAAATTTGGCATGCCGCTTCTGGCTAAGCGCAGCTTGGGCATTTATGCCAGCGCCATTATAGAAGCAATGCTGTTTCCGCCTCCGGAGCCCAAAGCACAATGGCGCGAAATTATTACTAAAATGGCAGCTCAAGGCCGTGATAATTATCGTAAAACAGTACGCGAAGATAAAGAATTTGTGCCTTATTTCCGCGTAGCAACGCCTGAACAAGAGCTTGGAAAGTTGCCGCTTGGCAGCCGTCCTTCCAAACGTAAGCCAGAGGGCGGCATTGAAAGCTTGCGTGCAATCCCTTGGATATTCGCCTGGGCGCAAACGCGGTTGGTGTTACCTTCCTGGCTGGGCGTTATGCGAGCCATTGATAAAGTGAAAAAAGAAGAAGATGAAGCCGTTGTTAGCGATATGTTTGCCAGCTGGCCATTTTATCGCTCACGCCTATCAATGTTAGACATGGTGTTTCATAAAGCCGACCCGCGTATCAGCGAAGCCTATGATGCGCGACTGGTGCCTGATGAACTTAAGCATTTCGGTAAAGCGCTACGAGAAGAGTTAGCAGAAAGCGTCAATTCACTGCTGAAGTTGACTGGTCAGAAAAGTATTATGGATAAAGATCCGCAAGGTAGAGAATCCATGGAAATTCGCGCTGCTTACCTGCAGCCTCTGCACTATCTGCAAATTGAGTTACTGGAAAGAATTCGTGAAGCGGGTGATGATGCTCATAATTCGACCCTTGAGCGTGCCATGATGGTTACCATTGCAGGCATCGCAATCGGGATGCGTAATACAGGTTAAGTAGAGTGACATTAAGTTATACCGTTTGGTATAACCAATAAAAGCGCCGGCATCAGCCGGCGTTTTTTTATCTTGCTAACATTAGCCTTTTACGAAATCAACACCAAGTTTGATGTCGCCACGTAAACCTTCCAGCATGTCATCCTTCGCTTTCTGTTCGAAGTCGCTTAAATCGCCGTAAGGTAAAATTTCTTCAACCCCGTTAGGACCTAAACGCACCGGGTGAGAGAAAAACGCCGCATCATCGCTGTCGTCAGTCTGAACGTACGTATACTCAACTACATTCTCGCCCTGCATTGCTGCCACCAAAGACAGGCAGAAACGCGCTGCCGCCTGACCCATGGATAAGGTTGCAGAACCGCCGCCCGCTTTTGCTTCTACCACTTCGGTACCTGCGTTTTGAATACGCGTAGTCAAGCTGGAGACTTCGTCGTCGGAAAAGCTTACGCCTTCAACCTGCGACAACAGAGGCAAAATGGTAGTACCTGAGTGTCCGCCAATTACCGGAACATGAATAGCGCTCGGGTCGAGATCTTTCAGTTCAGCAATGAACGTTTCAGCGCGAATGACATCAAGAGTGGTCACACCAAATAGTTTGTTTTTATCGTATACACCTTTAGCTTTCAGAGTTTCTGCAGCAATGGCAACAGTGGTGTTTACTGGGTTTGTAATTACACCTATACAAGCTTTCGGACAGTTATCAGCAACGCTTTCAATCAGACCTTTAACAATCCCCGCGTTTATGTTGAACAAGTCTGAGCGATCCATACCTGGCTTACGCGGAACGCCTGCGGGAATAAGAACAACGTCACAGCCTTTTAATGCGTCTGCTAAATTGTCTTTACCGTGACCGGTTACTTTCACCGCTGTGGGGATATGGCTAAGATCAACAGCTACACCAGGAACTACTGGCGCAACATCATACAACGCTAATTCAGAACCTGCTGGCAACTGAGTTTTCAACAACAAAGACAACGCCTGACCAATACCACCGGCAGCACCTAACACGGCTACTTTCATACCATTTCTCCTATGGAATTTTCACGTCTAAAAACGGAACGTCACAGTAATGCAACATGAGGAAAAACTCAATCACCAGGGAATCTATGCAAAGATTTAGATAATTAAGCTTTCAATATTCACAATCATGAATGATTATGCATTTAAATTGCGTAAAGCACACCTCTACGGCACAATAATAGCTCTTTCCACGAACAACACCAATCACGACAGGATTTTATGGCCAATCCAAAACAAGAACAGCTAGTTAAAGCCTTCAAAGACATTCTTAAAGCTGAGAGCTACGGATCTCAGGGAGAGATTGTCGACGCCCTGAAATCTGAAGGTTTTGATAATATAAGCCAGTCAAAAATCTCCCGCATGCTCAGTAAGTTTGGCGCAGTAAGAACCCGTAACGCCCGTGGCGATATGGTGTACTGCTTGCCCCCGGAACTTGGCATGCCCACGGCGAAAAGTCCATTAAAACAACTCGTTTTAGACATTGTACATAACAACGTGATGGTAATCATCAGAACCAGCCCGGGAGCAGCGCAACTCATCGCGCGACTGCTGGATTCGCTGAGCCAGAAAGATGGCGTATTAGGCACAATCGCTGGCGACGACACTATTTTCATTGCCCCCGCCGATGTCACTAAAATTGAGGAAATTCGCCAGCGCGTGGAAAATCTTTTTGAAAATGTCTAGGGCCTGTTGCTCTTCGCTACCTGAATTAAATAAACCTGTTTTGATCGCAGCGCGGTATGAAGTCTTTCTAGACAAAAAGCCAGCTAAACAAATCTGTGCAACAACGAACAAGACAGGTTTATGACGATGCCTTCGGGCTGCACTTGCAGCCTCTACTATCGATTTACGCGCAGATACTCTCTCGCGCTTATTTTCTTTAAGCGCTCCAGCTTAATGCCCTAATTTGGCAATAAGCGCATCGGCAGCGGGTTTGGATGAAGCAGGATTTTGCCCGGTGATCAACAAACCGCTTTCACAAACTTTAGGTTCGAAATCTTTTGTAGACATAAATTTCGCTCCTTTTTCCTTTAGCGCATCTTCTACCAGATAGGGCACTACATCATTAAGCGACATCGCCTTTTCTTCACTATTAGAAAATCCTGTGACTTCTTTATCTTTAATATACGGTTTGCCATCTTTGCCCTTTACTTCTTTGAGCACAATGGGAGCATGGCAAACAGCAGCAACCGGCTTATTAGCCGACAGCATCTTTTCGATCAGTTCGATAGATTTCTGATTATCGGACAGATCCCACAGTGGGCCATGCCCGCCGGGATAAAATACAGCATCAAATTCATCCGCCTGAACATCTTCCAACGCCATGGTTGAGGCCAGAGCCGAACGCGCCAGATCATCCTCCACATAGCGCTTTGTCGCATCAGTCATGGCGTCATCCGCAATGCTGTTTGGATCGATTGGCACCTGACCGCCCATTGGTGATGCCAGCGTAAGCGCGTAACCAGCATCCAAAAACGCATAATATGGCGAAGCGAATTCTTCTAACCACATTCCTGTTTGCTTGCCTGTTTCACCTAATACGTCGTGTGAAGTCATTACCATTAACACTCGCTTGCTCATTGTCATCTCCCATGAGGTTAAAGTGTTTAATACTCTTGTAAGGCGGGTTAAGTTTACCGGAGCGGTATGAGATGGGTGTCGAGAGGTAGTTTTTCAGACATAAACAAACCGCCGAGCAAAGTCGGCGGTTTTGAGAGCGTAAATTAGAACTTATAGTTCACACCAATGCGTATTTCCCAAAGTGAGGGACCACGTTGAACGCTTTGCTCAGGATTAGAAAAACTGCTATAAACATACTGGCCCGCATCGTTCTGATCAACCCGAACCACTTGGTTACCTACAAACGAACCTTGGCGGAAATCTCCCCAATCGTCATTCAGCAAGTTTGTGAGGTTTTCGATAACGAAAAAGGCGCTTGCGCTGTGGCCTTCCATGAAACCAGGTAACTCTTGAGATATTCTTACATCAGTTTTGAACCACCAATCTGCAGTTTCTGCGTTACGCTGAGTAATCTCACCACGAGTTATCCCTTCAGAGTTAACCCAATCATTGAACGCGGCTTCTGTTGCTTCATCTGCAAATACAACATTAGGATCGTTTTCAAGCGGTACATACAGTAACTGGCGTCCATATTGATCATCCCAAGGGAAAGCCTCGGACTCTGTATCATACACAAACGAATAAGGTTTACCTTCGTTGGCAGTAGCAAACAGACTAAAGCGAGTGGCATAGCCATTAATGAACTCGTGCGCGTAGTTGAGAGTCAGGTTAAACCGATGCCCGATAGAGTAATCTGACGTTGCTACCGCTGGATTAACTGGGTCAATTAAAGCCGTGTTACCATAGTTAGAACCTGCTGTTGAGCTTGTCATTGGGCTCACATCTTCAGCATCTACGTAAGCATAGCCAAAGGTGCTATCAAACCCATTATTCCAATCCTTAGTAACACCGAATGAGAATATAGTGGAATCGCCACTATCGCCATCGACGTTATCTAAAATGAGATCATAATTAGTAAAACGTCCAGGAATGGTGTCGTATATTGGGCGCCCATCGAACAGTGTATCGCCAGTGGGAGACAGAGTAGCATCTCGAACGATAGCAGCATCTTTACGTTTTGTATAAATGATATCCGCAGTCAACACAAAATCATTAGGTGTAATATAAGTTGCACCAACCGAATATTTCCATTCAGATGGAATTTCAAAATCTGGAGCGGTTGCATTAGTACCCCCATCACCATCGGTTATACTAGTATTACCCACTTCGTCATACAAGGCTTGAGGAATGTCGTAGATCGGACGCCCTTCACCTGTTAACGGTACGTCGAACAATGACGTTGTGCCACTTGACCAACCTGGTATCAGACCTTCGCGTACGCCGATATTGGTTACGCCGTCGTTAGAGTACGCGTTAGAGATCCATACGTTAGGGTTACCACCCGAATACAAACCGAAGCCACCGCGAACTTCCAAGTCTTCTTGAACAGACCAGGTAAAGCCCACACGCGGTTGTAGCAAGTCGATACCGTCTACTGTGGCAGTATTGGCAAATCCATAGCGGTCAGTAAAGTTCTGATTTAAACGAGGAGAATCATCAGTACTGTATCTTTCATAACGTAAACCGGCCATTAACTTAATGTCATCGGTTATATAAAACTCATCCTGTGCATAAAGCGACATTACACTGTAAGAGAAAGACGCAGCCGCATCGTTAGGATTATTCGTACCAGCAGAGTTATTATAGTAAATGGCAGATGGAGTGCCGGCTTCAAAAGCTTCAATGCTGGCAAAACGATACTCACCTACAGTGTGCTGCATAAACAGGTTGAAAACTTCCAAGTCCATGTTTTCTATGCCAGCGGTAATTTTATGATCGCCCGCATAATATGTGCCTGCTAACTTAAGCGTTAATGCGTCATAGTTCATAATATTGGACTGACGTGAATCATCCGGTCCAATATAGATTGTGCCGGACGAAGGCGTCTTTATTTGCGCTTCAGCAAAACCGGAAGCCGCATCCAACGATTGCTGACGATTTTCTAAGTCAATATAACCAATACGGAATTCCGTAGAGAAATTTTCTGTCCAATCCGAAAATATGGACGAAGCAATAGAGGTTAATTCCGCGCCACGCTCGTAGTAATGATTCGACAAAGGCAATTCGTCAGACCCAGTATCAGATTGGCTGATAGAGAACCCGTCGTTCCAGTTATAGACGAAAGAAGCGCGATGGTTAGCATTAATGTTCCAGTCCAATTTTACGAGAATTTTTTCATCTTCAACAGGGGCAGAACCTGGCATACCGCCAACATCGTAGTTGTAAACGTCGGCTGCAATTTGAGTAATTTGCGCAATTTCATCCTGAGTAATATTGCCAGCATCCAACGCGTTATAGTTGAATAGCTGTACACCTTCAACTTTTTCATAAGCACCAAAAAAGAAAAGCTTATCTTCGATTAGCGGCAAGCCTACATTTACGCCATAACGCTTTTCAGTGTAGTTACCGTTGTCTTGCTTAACGCCGTTAACTTCATCTCCACGGAAAGAGTCACTGGTATAGTCAAAGAACGCACCACCATGAACTTCGTTCGTCCCGGATTTTGTAACCGCATTAATGTTACAGGCCGTAAAACCACCATATTGAACATCAAAAGGTGCCAGTTCCACGGCAACTTCCTGAATAGCATCATAGGAAAATGGCATCCGCTCTGTTGGGTAACCATTGCTATTCAAGCCAAACAAATCGTTCATTGCCACACCGTCCAGGGTAAGGCTGTTATAACGGGGGCTACTTCCGCCGCAATTAATAGAATCGTTAAAGCTTTCGTCTACGAATACGCGAGGGTCAGCACGCACAACATCTGTGATGCTGCGGTTAATAGCTGGCATGTTAGCCAAATCTTCGGCATTAAAAATAGTGGTAGGGCCGGTGCTACCAAAGTTGCTCGCTGCCAGAGAACTTCCGCTCACCGAGATTACTTCAATGTCTGCATTATCATCTTCTAACTGAAGATTTAATCCATATGCATCACCTAACGTTAAATATATATCGTTAAGCGTCGTATCTTGAAACTCGTTAGAATCTACAACAATCTTATAAGGTCCGCCCACGCGTAAACCACGCAACGCAAAGGAGCCGTTTTCGCCGACAACCACCTCCCGGGCAGTTCCTGTCGGTACGTGAATTACAGTAATTGTTGTGCCTGCAGCTGGAGTACCTGTAGGAGATAGAATGCGTCCTTCCATGGCGGAAGCGGTTTCCTGGGCAAAAGCTGGAGCTGAAAGGCCAACTGACATTGCCACTGCCAACGCAATACGTGTGCGTTTCATCATTGTGTTCATTTGTGTTTCCCTTGTGTTATGCGCGCGAGTACAAATTGTCTTATGCTATTTCGGCTCGCTGTTTTCACGCCGAGATTGAAGTAAAAGTATGACACTTTTATGACAATCCGCCTCACCAATATTATTGTTTTTGAACTGGCGAAAAGATTACTGCTTCATTATGAATTTGTTATTACATTGACGCATTCGCAGCGTAATTTAAAACCAAACTTTAGTTGTACAGTTACTGTACAACATCATCTTACTGAGTATTTTTCCTGCAATCCAGTATTGACTGCCTGGAAGAAGTGAAAATTGACCATTTGCTCTACTTTTCATTTCCCACGCACAAAAAAAGCCAACTATTGCTAGTTGGCTTTAGTAATTCTACTGTTACACCGTTACATTAAAACTCGTAACGGACACCGATCTTCAGATACCAAACAGAATCTTCAGTTTCAAAGTTATTATCAGTTTCAAAACCAGAATATGGGCGATATACAAGTGTGCCATCTTCTTGATAGTTACCATTAATTAACGTTTTGTAGCTGTTGCTGGCGCTTTCCTGCTGTCCCCAATCATCGTTCAACAGATTAAGGAAGTTTCTGATCGTGAAGTAAACAGTCCCCTTATGATCTTCAACGAAACCAGGAATTTCTTGCTGAATAGCAACATCCATGGTGGTTACCCAAGGAACATTATCAGACATTTTCGGCACATAGCCGCCTGCGTATCCTGTTAAACCTGCAGGGCCAACGTAGTCACTCATAAACTGCTCGTAAGTCAGGCCGTCGGCGTAAGCAACCGCAGCATCATCCGGACCACTAGGAATATAAGGGGCATAGTTTCCGTAGATGCCGTTTTCGTCGCCAATCGCATAAGCATTTTGAACCGCTGAAGGTAAGTTACCATTTGCGTCTCGATACGCTCCTCCCATCAACCAGCTAAATGGAAGACCTGAACGGCGTTCAAAGAAAACATTGAAGTTTGTCGCGTAACCGTCAATGAATTCTTGTTTATAGTTAAACGACAGTTTCAAGCTATGTTCAATTTCATAGTAGCCTGTACCCAATTGAGTAACGTTACGACTCACTATGTGGTCATACTTCCAGTTAGAAGCGCTCTGAGAGCTAGTGCCTGGCGTTCCTTCCTCAATATCTTGATAGGTGTAAGATACATTCATGCTCAAGCCATTATCCCAGGCTTTTGCTAAGCTGGTAGAAAAGATCTTGCTGTTTCCGTCTTCTTCAGCGTTGGTTAGCAGAATGTCATAAGTGTGATCTTCGTCGACTTGCTCCCAAATGACACGGCCATCGGAAGTTCTTTCTCCGGTATCCACGCGATTGAGATCACGCCACGCCAAATCATCCTGCTTATCCACATAAATGAATTCGCTCGTCCAAAGGAATCCATCACCTAAGGATGGGATATCGAAGGTGTAATCAAAACCGAGACTGGTTCTCCAATCCGACGGCATTTCAAAATCGGGATCTACCGCGTTGGTTTCACCATCTCCCGCGGTAAGCGCATCCTGGTACTCTTGCGGAACGCCGTTAAAAGAATCGAACGTAGCGCCTTGTACAGTATTTATACCCGCAACGGTAATACCGTCTTTACTGAAAGAGTTGGACATCCACACGTTTGGACGACCGCCAGCAAATCGGCCAATACCGCCTCGGACCACTAAATCATCCGTTGCATACCATTTAAAGCCTAAACGAGGCAGAATGATATCTAGCCCATCCATGTTTTCCTGATTGCTGAACCCGTAACGATTATAAAAGTTTTCATTATAATTAGGCGTATCGTCAGCAAAGGTTCTTTCATAGCGTAAACCTAAAGACAGCTCAACTGCATCGTTTACAAACCATTCATCCTGAATGTAAGCCGCATACGTTCCCATAGTGAAGTCCGCCGCACCATCATTGGCGTCATTTGTTACCGCATTTGTGTAATCAAACTCGTATGCTTCACCATTTACGAAATCTTCGAACGTACTGAAGTTCCAGGCTCCCAAAGAAGGGTTGACAAAAAGATTAAAGATATCCAGTTTGTCATATTTCACGCCGAAACTCAGGTTGTGATCGCCCAGAAGATAATCTGCATCAACACCCAATGTAGTTGTTTCGGTCTGCAACTCGTTCGCATGACGGTACTCATCTGGACCAAAAGAAATGCCGGTATTATCGTTATATGCATCCCAGCCGCTAATTGATATTGCACCAAAGTCTCTAGTTTCTACCCCACTCAGGGCTTCAACATCTTTATACGATGCATAGACTTCTGTAGAAAATGCCGAAGTCCAGTCTGAATAAAGTTGGAACGAATACGATTCCATATTTTGCTGATAATCATACCAACCAGTAGACGTCACTAATGTACCTTCACCAGAAGTCAGACTACGTAGCGAATTGCCTTCGACTTTTTGATAGGTCAGTGATGCACGGTGATCGTCATTAATATTCCAGTCGATTTTCCCTAACCATTTTTCATCTTGTTCTTCAGGAGACGCATCCCAGCCACCTATATCAATTCCGTATTTGCTCTGGGCAACATCACGTACTTGTTCGTATTGCTCTATCGTCAGGTTAGTTTCATTAGGGCGTCCACTACCAGCAGGCCCCCAATCGGCAACAATGGGGCTTTTATATTTTTCGTAGTTAGCAAAAAAGAATAACTTGTCTTTTATCAACGGACCACCGACGTTAAAACCGAAGGTATCGCTGTCAATTCCTTCAAGATCCGATTCGGTACCTGTAATAGGATTTTTTGCTTTACCTGTCCATGCGTCGTCGGTTCTTTCGTAAAACACGCCGCCATGGAACTCATTGGTACCTGACTTAGTTACCGCATTGACGCGCGCTCCACTAAAGCCACCGTATTCTGCATTATAGGGATTGGTTTCGATAGAGACCTGCTCAAGAGCATCTACAGATATTGGTGCGCGCTGAGTTGGGTAGCCATTAGAATTCAAGCCAAAGTCATCATTCATTCCAATACCATCAACGTTGATACTATTGTAACGCGGATTCTGGCCTGCGACTGACAGTGCATTATCATCGCCACCCAGTGTCGTTGCCAACGGGTTCTGTCGGATAACTTCTTTAATGTCACGATTGAACGTAGGAGAATTCACAATGTTTTCGGAATCAAAATAACTTTCACTTCCGGAATTTGATGTAAGCGCAGCAGTGCCCGTTACCGTAATTTTTTCAACATCGCCCTCGCCCAACTGTTCGTTCAATCTGAAGGTTTGCCCAAGCTGAAGAAAAATATTGCCTTTTTCCTCATCCTTAAACTTATCAGAGTCAATAGTCACCTGATAAGGGCCCCCCACGCGCAGACCTGAGGCATTAAAGGAACCAGTTTCGTTTGTAGTTACCTGCGTAACAGTACCTGAAGGCTGGTGAATAAGAGTAATTACTGTATTTGTAGCTGGTTGACCGTTTGGTCCAGTGATTACTCCTCGAATACCAGAAGTGGTATCTGCAGCGTACGCGGGTAATGATGACGCAAGTGCAACAGCCATTGCTATGCGGCTAAACTTAGTTTTAGTGAACATCTTATGTGTTTCCCTATTTTTTAAAAACTGGGTTATTGAATAAAGGAGCTCTCCCGAGGGCTCATTTAAACGCTACTTTCAGGCGCAGCAATTGTTAAGGAGATATGTTTCAACTTTATGACAGGAGTTGTTATTAATTTGACTTCAATACTATGATTGCAAAGAAGTTTCTTTTATTTTCCTGAACAATTAGTCTGAATTATTCCTCACCACTACTTCTGACTGACCTGACGTGGAGGCAGGGCGTATTCTTCGCAAAATCGCTTTCAATAAACAGCGTTTAATGCAATTCAAAATTCTTAATTAAAAAAACGTTTTAAGTCATAGAGTTAACACAGATGAGTAAAGTTACCTATTGCTTTAGGTAAGGTTAACTGGTGAAATTGGCTGTATAAGTAAGCTAATATCTTAATTTATCTGTTGTCTACGTTTCGAATTTATAGCCAATCAAAAAAGATTTTGCTGGCGCTCACTATTTTTGGTTGCGCGGTGGCAGGCTTTTATCAGAATTTTCTTTCTGTCCCTGTAATACCGCCTCAAACCGGTCAGATATTGAGCTGTCCGGAAGCTATTTCGACTAACCGTGAAACCTTTGATGTCTATGTCACTGAGTCTTCTATTGCGGAAATGGCTCTTCCGTTACTTTGTAAAGATCCCGTGGTCACGCGGCAGTTTGGGAATGTCAGGGTTACGATTGGACATAACGATTACGACACCTTCCGTTATATCAATCATGGCGTCAGCCATCTGGCGCTGGTGAAAAGTAATGTGGTCGATGCCTTCGATGCTGATCGAATTTATGGTTATGAGAATATCGCGTCACACGCAGACTATAGCGCCTATTTTATAGCCTTAAGAGAAAAGCCTGAACTGACGAAGGAATATCTGTTTGGCAAACGGATTGGCATTTTAGCGTATCCTAGCAGCCGTTCAGGACACATTGTCCCGAAGACAGTATTGAAATCTCTCGGGTTACAGGAAGATAACGTTGCCCTTCAATATTACAACTCTCACAAGGAGCTTCGGCGTGCGCTTTTGGCGGGGGAAGTGGATATTATTTCTTCCTATTGGGGCAAAGGTGACGATAATGTGCTTTCAAGAAATTATATTACTGCGATAGAAAATCCGGTTAGTGGCATGCGCTGGTATTTAAAAATGCAAACGCGCAACACCGACTTACGCTGCGAAATGCAAAAGTTGATTCAGGAGATCGCTGATAATCATCCCAAAAACTACTATCAGAACGTTGTAATTATTGATAGGTGTGAAAATGCAACAATTGAGTGAAATTTCGCCTCGCGAGTGGATTAAAGGCGCTCTCGTCGTCGTCGCGCTTTTTTTACTTTTACAGTTCGCCACCAGCGTAGGGCAAATTTCTTCTGCTTTATGGGTTAATCATCAAACCTTAGATGAAATTGAAAGTCGGGTCAGTTTGGACACGGCGTACCTGGATGTAGGCAATCAAACGCTGAACACGTTCGTAAACGAATCTGCAGTTCATCGATATATTAAAAGAATCAACAGCAAGCTTTCCAGCCTTTCACTTCCGGCGCGAATTCTTTCTATACAGGATGTGGCTCTAGCCGATGATGTTCCCTCAGGCTTTACTTCAAAGCATGAAATTCACCTAACCACCTCTGAGCAGTCAATTAAATTAGTACTTGCCGTTGAGCCTTGGTGGGCGGGGTTTTCGCTAAGTCCAGTTTCCATTCTTGGTGCTTTAATTATTGCGCCGCTACTGATTCGATTTCGTCTGAAAAAGAAAAAGCGACTTCTGGCCACAGCGGAGCCTGAACTGCCGCCTGTACCAAAACTTATTATTAATTTGGTGCATAAAACGCTGGGGAACGGCGTGAACACTAAAACAGCAACCATGCAGAACAAGCCATTCTGTTTTTACGTAGCACTAGTGCAATATGGCATTGAAAATCCAACTATTCCGCTATTACACAACAAAGATGCTCCCCCCGAACTTACTGCAATTGCCAATAAAATATTCTCCCGATTGATTGAGTTAGGTCATACGAAGCGTAAACGACCTGACTTCAACGCCAATCTGGACAAGACCCTTAGTGAGGTACGCGCGACTCTGGACGATGTATTTGAAGGTTACCCGGTGGAAAAAGAGCGTTACTACCCTCCCCGGGCGCAAGGTGAAGGCTCCCGCTCCAAACAACATTCGTTTGCGCTGACCAGTTTGACCGCAGAAGATGTAGAAATTATAGGCAGCTAATCGTCTATCTTAATGGCGAGAAAGCATCTTGGGCGATTTTAGCCTAACTTAAGATTGATTCATCAGAGTCAATTGCGTATCTTTGCAAGAGGAAAAATAGCCCTCAGAAGATATGCAGTCGCCATTAATTATTGCCATATCCGGAGCATCAGGCTCTGGAAAATCATCATTTACCGAAAATTTGTTCAGCGCATTTTGTGCCCAAGGGCGCCCTGTGCAGGTGTTGCGTGAAGATCATTATTATCGCGCGCAAGACCATCTACCAATGGAAGCCAGAGAAAAAAATAATTACGATCATCCCAACGCATTTGAACACGAACTCCTAAAGGCGCACCTACAGGCGCTACGCAACGGTGAGCCTATTGATTACCCTCATTATTGCTTTAAAACGCACACGCGGCTGCCAGAGACTGAACGTTTAAACCCTGCGCCGGTAATTATTCTTGAAGGCATTATGTTGCTCGCCCGTCCGGAACTGTTACCGCACTACGATGTGAAAATTTTTATTGATACGCCGTTAGACATTTGTCTTATGCGCCGTATGATACGTGATGTTAAAGAACGCGGAAGAACTCTAGAATCTGTTGCTAAGCAATATGAATCCACCGTAAAGCCGATGTATCACCAATTTATCGAACCCAGCCGCTTTACTGCTGACGTTGTTGTTACGCAAGGCGGTCATAATCAAATTGCTCTGGATGTTATTAAGTCGCACATTCAGCAAGCATTACAATAAGGGACTAGTTCTATGGTAAGTTTACTGGGCATTTTGCTTTTGCTCGGCATCGCATTTGCGTTGTCTTCCGCTAGAAGTGCAATAAACTGGCGTACCGTCGGCGGAGCGTTTGCTATTCAAGCGCTCATCGGCGCGTTTGTCCTCTACTTCGAACCGGGCATAAAATTATTGCTCAGTATGACTAAGTTCGTAGGCAATATTATCGATTACAGCCAGCAAGGGATTGATTTTGTTTTTGGTCCCTTAGGCAACAAATCAATGGGGTTTATTTTTGCGTTCAATGTTCTTCCCGTTATTATTTTCTTTTCCTCATTAATAGCAGTTCTTTACCATCTTGGTGTCATGAACTGGATTATTCGCCTAATTGGGGGATTCCTTCAAAAGGTGCTTAAAACCAGCCGGCCGGAATCTATGTCGGCCGCTGCGAATATTTTTGTCGGGCAGACCGAAGCACCGTTGGTCGTGCGTCCATTTATTCCACATATGACCCGTTCCGAACTTTTTGCCATTATGGTAGGCGGTCTGGCATCCATTGCCGGTTCAGTGATGGCGGGTTATGCCGGGTTAGGCGTAGAGCTAAAATATTTACTTGCCGCCAGTTTCATGGCTGCGCCAGGTGGTTTACTTATGGCGAAGATCATTTTGCCGGAAACCGAAACAGCTAAAGACGAACTCAAAGAGCTGGATGCTGAAGACAGCAGCTATGCTAATGTTTTTGATGCCGCAGCGAGTGGTGCTGCTTCTGGCTTACAGCTTGCTTTAAATGTTGGCGCCATGTTGTTAGCATTTGTGGCTTTAATCGCCATGCTCAATGGTATCATCGGTTGGGCTGGCGGCTTAGCGGGATATGAAAATGTAACCTTTCAAGGCATTCTGGGTTACCTTCTTCAGCCCTTGGCTTGGGCCATTGGCGTGCCCTGGAGTGAAGCGCAGTTAGCTGGCAGCTTTATCGGCCAGAAAATCGTGGTAAATGAATTTGTTGCCTACCTGGATTTTCTCAAGCATATGCCTGAACTGTCGCCTCTGTCTCAGGCCATTGTTACCTTCTCTTTGTGCGGCTTTGCTAATTTTTCCTCCATCGCTATTCTTATGGGAGGCATCGGCGCTATGGCACCTACCCGGCGTAAAGAAATAGCCACATTGGGTTTAAAGGCTGTGTTTGCTGCTACGCTGTCAAATCTTTTAAGCGCCGCGCTTGCAGGCTTTTATTTGTCTTTGGGGTGAGGGAGACAATATAAAAGTGGACTATCCGGTCAAGCTTATATAAATTAACGCCCAAAATAGCGGTTATTGATTCTTCAATAACCGTTTCGTTTTAAGGCCCAGCTACGCGTCAGAACGCTGTGGTGAACAAGATACAGGATACCTTTATGCAACTAGTCGCTGTCGATTATCAAGCTGAAAATGCTGAGCAGGAATTTGTAGAGTCACTTCGCGAGACAGGCTTTGGCGTACTTAAAAATCATCCTATTCAACAGTCGATGGTAACAGGCATTTATGAAGCCTGGCAGACATTTTTTAATAGTCAGGAAAAGCATAAATATTTGTATAATAAAGGCTCCCAGGACGGCTTCTTTCCACAAAGTGTATCTGAAGTGGCTAAAGGTTTTACCAAAAAAGATATTAAAGAGTATTATCATTTTTATCCGTGGGGCCAGTGTCCAGTCGAGCTGCGGCCGCAGTTAGCAGCTTATTATCAAAAAGCCAGTGAATTGGCGATGGAATTACTGGCGTGGGTGGAAAAGCATTCCCCTGCCGAGGTAAGCGTGAAATACAGTCAGCCCCTTTCCAGTATGATTAAAGACAGTGATCAAACACTACTACGCGTTTTGCACTACCCTCCTTTGAAGGGTGATGAAGAGCCTGATGCGATCCGTGCCGCCGCCCATGAGGACATAAATCTTCTCACCATACTGCCAGCATCCAACGAGCCTGGCCTCCAAGTGAAGGCAAAAGATGGGAGCTGGCTGGATGTTCCCTGCGACTTTGGTAACTTGATTGTTAATATCGGCGATATGTTACAAGAGGCGTCGGGTGGTTATTTTCCTTCAACCACGCACAGGGTTGTAAATCCGCAAAACGCTGACATGACCAGATCACGTATTTCTCTCCCGTTATTTTTACACCCCCGCCCAGATGTGGTGTTATCAGAGCGGCACACGGCGAAATCTTATTTGCAGGAGCGGTTGAGAGAACTTGGAGTTATATAGCGGCAAACATGCTTAGCCAAAGAGTATGGCGGATTAGGATAAGGTAAGGCGCGGGTAAATGATTAACGCGCCTCTTTCGGTTTCCCGGTCCCGTTAGCTTTTTTATCTGGCAGATTGAAGTGCTGACAGTTTCCCGCGATAGCGGTTTTCATCCTGCAAATTAGGCGCATACCTGGCAGCCAGTTCCAGATATTTTTTTGCTAGCGTGACATCCCCAAGTTCGTAATAAGTTTTTCCTAAGCCAAATAACACCTCATGCTGACTTCTGTTTAGCTGCATGGCTCTGCGATAGTGAGTCAAGGCTTGTTCATATTTTTCCTCCTCCAGCGCCTGCTCACCTAAAATATAATGATAAAAAGGATTACTCTCGCGCTTTTTCTCTACACTGGCAGTGATGGCTTCAGCTTCGTCTATTTGCCCGGTGTGCCTGTATAGAATCGCAAGATTTTCCCACGCCGTAAGATTATCGGCCTCCAGCGCAAGCGCTTGGCGGTAGCTTTTTTCAGCCGCATCGGGAGCATCATTCATTCGGTAGAGCACACCAAGATTTACCCATACCTGACCGAAGTCCGGCTGCAACAGAGCCGCTTGGCGAAAATAGGCGTAGGCTTTTGTGTAGCTGTGATCCAGCAGTGCGTCGGCACCTTTGTTGTTGTAAAACATTGCGACTACCTCGCGCTTGCTGATAGCCTGGCGAGGAAAATGGCTCCGTAATGCCTGAGGATCAAAATCAACATCCACATAGTTATCCGCAGAGATTATATTAACGGCAGGATCGTTAGCGGAAATTCTCATGTTTATGTGCCCGTTAAGCAAATTATAGCCTTCCCTTCGCGTCCAATATTCAGGAATTTCCACCTGATAAAACTGGGCATCCAGCCCCGCATACTCAGCCATGGCATAAGTCATAATGGATAACGACAAGCAGTTTGCTGCTTGCTCTTCAAACGTCTTCCAGGCTACCGAATTGGCATTGCCTCTGTAGAGCAAGCCTTTTTCGGAGTGGTCAAAAATCTGCTTGACCAACGTCCGCATGTTTTCTCTGTCTCCGTCTTTGGGTTTTATTACACTGTTAACAAACTGCTGCGCATTTTCGTCTAAATAAAAAATATCAGCTTCAGACTCCACGGCGAATATCGTGTAACTGGGAAACAATGAATCTTGCAGAACGGGATGAGCGACGACAGCAGGTTGTTGGGAGGATGCACAAGCAGCTAGCTGCAATAGCAGTATACTGAGAAAAACCAAACGGACAGCCATACAATAGCCTCGGCAATAATAAGCCCTTGCCTAACTATAGCACAATTTACATTTTATTCACATTCATTCCCACTTAGGGGGTATTTCGTGAAGCAGACGATATAGCGTCAGGCAAACAACATCACTGTTACCAATCGATGAAATTTCTCTATATCCCTTTACATTTCTTGCTGGTTCTGTGCATATTTTATACTGCAAATTATCGATAGCATTCCACCAGCTAAGGACAACTATGAAACGTGTTGTTTTCAATCAAAAAGGGGGCGTGGGAAAATCGACAATTAGCGCAAATCTGGCAGCTCAAAGCGCAAAACAGGGTTACAGAACTCTTCTGGTCGATTTAGACGCGCAAGGCAACAGCACTCATTACGTGGGCGTAGATATTGTTGAAGATACGCTTACGGTAGCCGATATGTTCAAGCAGATCGTGGGTTGGTTTTCCAAACCCATGCCACCGGAGGCTTTCGTTCAACCCACGGCTATAGAAAATCTCTCTGTGCTCCCGGCGCACCCCAGTCTGGCTGATATTGAACGAGAACTGGAATCACGCTACAAAATGTTTAAACTGAAAGAGACGCTGGGCGCAATGGAAGGACGTTTTGATCGGGTTTACATTGATACGCCTCCCAATTTTAATTTTTATTCCAAGGCTGCTTTAATAGCGGCAGATTCTTTTATCATTCCCTTTGATTGCGACGGCTTTTCAGTGCAGGCAATAGAGCGTTTATTGGAAAATGTGATGGAACTTAAAACCGATCACAATCCCGAACTCGCGCTGGAAGGTATTGTCATTAATCAGTTTAATCCGCAGGCAAACTTACCCTTCCAACTTATTGCTGAATTAGAGGCGAAAAGCCTGCCCGTGTTTACCAACCGTCTTAGCGCTACAGTAAAAGTGAAAGAATCTCACTCTCACCGTCTGCCACTGCCTTATTACGCGCCAAGTCATAAAATCAGCAAGCAGTTTGCCGCACTTTTAAATGAAATAGAAAAATTGCCGCAGCACAATTCTGAGGCTACAGATACCGCTTCTGAAATTACCGCCAGCTGGCAATGAGGAACGCTAGTAGTCGTTGAAGCGAAAGTTAAGCGATAATCGATTACGTTACTTTCTATCCCATAGCCCATGTTGAGCGGAACTTCGGTTTTGGGCGTACCAAGGGTTGACATCACTGCCAAAATGGCTTTAAAGGCTGTCTTCGCCCCAACGGCAGTGTTATATCAGTCTACGATGATAAATCGTCAACAGGGATTGATATTAATTGGAAAATCTAACAGAGAATAAGGAGAGCGTAATGCTTACACTTTATCAATATCTTCATTGCCCTTACTGCGTACGTGCCGACATGGTGGCCAATTATATGGATGTAGAACACAAAAAGGTTTATCTGCTAAATGATGATGAGGAAACCTGCTTCCGCTTGATAGACGCCAAAATGGTTCCAATTCTTGAATTCGACGATGGTTCAGCAATGGGCGAAAGCCTGGATATCGCGAAGAAATTTGAGGAGCTTGGGGCTGCCGGAAAGAAGATGTTGCCGGCTAACGAGTATGAAAGATATACGTCAGCGTTAGATGCTGTGTACGATGATATAAGCGCACTACTTTATCCTCGCAATATCATGATTGAGCAGCCCGAATTTAATACGCAAAGTGCTAAGGATTATTTCCAGAAGAAAAAGGAAAAATCGTTAGGTATGAGCTTTGAAGACGCGATGAACAACACAGACAAGCATCGGAAGGCGGTCGAAGAAGCCTTGGGGTCCATGCCGGTGCCACCGCTGCCAAGACAGCAAATGAATCAACTAGGCTGGAACGATGTGCATTTGTTTCCCACGCTTCGAAACCTGACAATGGTAAAAGATTTAGCGATTCCCTCAGAGCTTGAACAATACATTGGGAATGTGGCCTCTCTTACCAAGGTAAAACTGTATACCGATGTAGCGGTTTAATATTTGCCGCATTTTCGCCGGCGCTAAAGCATCTAACGGCGTAGTAACCTGACCTGAATTTTAGGATAACAACTGCTGAGTAAATGTGAGTAGTTAGGCGCCATAGCGGGTAAGCATTACCGAAGCCAGGCGCATGGATTGCGTTATAAAAGCGGCTGCTTCTGCCCGATACTGCCTTCATGATTAAAGTTTAATGAAAGCTGATCTTTCCTGGATTTAATCACGAAATGATTAGGACTATAATTTGAGGAAAGCTCTATGTTTCTGACCTACAACTTATCTATCTGGGGCCTGTGGCTGATATTACTTACGGTATTTGCTCAGGGTTTTGTTGCAGCTCTTGCACATCGTAAGCAGGCAAACCCGGTGCCAGGGAAAATGGATGAAAGTCTAGGCCACGAATCTTTTATTTTCAGAAGTTATCGTACCCAGCAAAATTCGCTGGAAAATCTTGCGGTGTTCGTTATTCCAGCACTATTGGCAATGTTTATCGGCGTAGCGCCTGATACACTGGCAATAGTCGTATGGGTCTATGCTATTGCACGCTTATTTCACATGGCCCTTTATTATGCTATTGCAACCAATAAGAACCCAAGCGCCCGCAGCTATTTTTACCTTATCGGCTGGTTAGCCAATCTGGCATTGTTTGTTATTGTGGCGCTGCAGTTACTTTAAACGCAGAAGCCTCACCCTACTGCTTGCGGTGAGGCACTATTAGCAAGATTCTATCTTTTATAGTTGTTCTATCAGCGTAAGTGAAGAGGCCTTTTCTGCAGTTTTTGGTTCGATATTAAACACGATAAAAAGCAGGAATGTGCTGTACATCCCACCGAAAAGTACAATCAAGGCAGTTAAGTCGACAGAAAATACAACAGCGATAGGTACCAGTTGCGCAATGGGTACAAATGCCGCGAAGGTGCGTAAGTTTGTAATCAATGCCCACCAGATATTTTCGCCTTGTCCTTTTGATATATCAAGACCATGGCAAAACAGTGCCAAAACAAAGGGCATCACTTGTGCTACGCAGATTAACGCGGCAGCAATAACAGCCGCTAATAGTGTGGTACTGTATAAAGGCTCAGCTTGCGAGGCTTGGATAGCACTTTGCGCTGCAACGGTATTTTCGTTTAAAAGGCTAACAATGAACTCAGCAACCATAAAGCCCAACCAACTCAAGCTAGCGACAGCAACGATCGCAGGCAAGTAAATGCGCTGCTGGAATTGCAGCTCTTGTATTAAGGTTTCCAACGAACCGGTACGGTAGTGAGTCGTTACCAAACAGACCATCAGCGCAACCAAAGCAGCGAATCCGGCCATTTTCACTGGAAACATGGCAAAGGGAATAGTGGTTACCAGGAAACAGGACATCAACGCAAAAGCCATAATTACTGGCCGCTTTACCACGAAAGCAAACATATTCTTGTAGGCGTTGATATAGTCCTGCTTTTCAAGCTTTGTATTAATGTGCATGGGACTACCTCATTGGAAGAGCTGCACACTATATAGTCAACACACAAAAAATGAAGCGCTTAGCGCCCAGCTTCGGTATGCAAATTATTTGCACGGTATTTCATTTAATACTAAAGGGGAAAAAATGGTACTACAACACCGACAGCAACCTTCTTTACAAGCACTGCTTCGTGCGCAGGCGAACGACGAAAATCTGCGATTTTCGGCTGAATTAGCCCGCCAAGTTTATCAAGCTTAAAATATATGGAATAAATGCAGACTGGATTCAGCCTTATAAGAATGGTGCCCAGGGGCGGACTTGAACCGCCACGCCCTTGCGAGCACTAGCACCTGAAGCTAGCGTGTCTACCAATTTCACCACCTGGGCATTACAACGCAAAAAAATTCAGCTTAAAGCCCATTGCGTTGTGGGAGCGCAATTTACGCTGAGCACAAAGATTTGTCAATTACCCATCGGGAATTTTTCCCAAATTTTCTGTCGACAATCCCCCCGTATGGACTAAATCCTTCATTTTCGTGTTTTGACCGCTACTTAGCTGGTGAAGTTGCGCAAACCACAGTTGTAATGTAGCCATTGCGTCGTCCAGTGCATTGTGAGCTGGCGCGTCTGGTAAACCTAAGCGCTCTCGGCAAACGGGTAATGTGGCACTTTGCAATGGCAGCACTTCGTGATGCTTTTTAAGCTGATATATAGCAAATTTCATTGTATCCAGAATCACCACGTCAGCAGCAAAACAGTTCTGCTTTTGCATCAACCTGTGCAGCACTGCCATATCCAGTTTCGCGTTATGGCAAACTATTATGTGGGAATTAAGCAGCGGCACCAGGACGTCAAGTACTTGTTTCACTGGCACACCGTTCGAGATATCGGCTTGAATAAGCCCATGAATTACCGGACTTTGCGCCAGGCCGCCGTCGCTACGTACAACTTCATAATACGCAGAATCCAACGCTATACTTCCCCCCTTACCTGCAACCCATCCCACTGAAGTAATATTGGCTTCATTGACATCTAGCGACGTCAGTTCAAAATCAAGCGCCAACAGGGGAACCTCTGCCATTGCCCGTTGCTGCCATGAAGCAGGCAACAGAAATGCTGCAGGTGAAATTGTCCACAATAGCTTTTGCCACAATACCCGCGGATTTCTCACTGGCTCATACCACCAGCGAAATTCATAACAGCAGCCTGTTGAGCGCGATCTATTGCTTTGAACGCCGCCTTTAACTGGTGTCTTTCAATTGAAGATAGTTCGCTCACGGCAACAAGATTGTCGGTGACATTCTTGGCTAATTGGTGCCGCCAGCGTAAACGGTTCAAAAAGAGCCAAATATCTCTTAGATTCTCGCCATCTCTGGTAGAAAGTCCTGAACCGGCGGGTAAACTAGCCAGCCTCGCGAGGGTTGAAGGCAACGAGACGCCGTTAGCCAGTGCGTAAATTCTGACTACATTATTAATTAATGCAATTGCGCGAACTTTCAGGTCGATAACCTCTTCCCTGCTCCCCTTTTCATAAACAAATTTTTGGAACATAGATAGCGGAACTGATATTTCGTTATTGTGCCTGGCGAGGGCGGCCAGAAACATTTTCTGTTGCAACAAAGGCGCGCGGGCTTGCTGTAATGAACGAAACAGATCGGCATCGCCAGCGGCACAACGGGCATCTAAAAATATATTAAAGTGTAAAATCGCCGCTCTGGTAGGCTGGTTTATCCAGCGTTGCGCTTCTTGGATCGCCTGAGTAAGCGACAGTCGAAGTTCAGGATTAGACGCCATAATGTTACCGGCGCACAACTTTATGCCACACTTGGCCAGCCCATTACATACATACTCTGCCATTGCGGCAAAATAGGTTGCTTCTTCGGCATCCGGTTCTCGGGCAAGGAGTAACCCGTTGTCTTGATCTGACCCCATGGTTTGATCTTCCCGAGCTTGCGAGCCATACACGACCCAGGCATACGCCATGGGCGCTCTGCCCTGCTCACGCTGAAAAAAGTCGATCAGCTTGCGAGTCATAATGTCCGTAGCCTGAGACAGCACCTTACCGGCGATGTCAAAATCCCCCGGTCTTTTAGCGTGAGTCGCTAAATAGTGTGGAATTTGCCAGGAAAGGCGTGTCAGCTCATATAAATTGCCTGCTTTGGCCAATTCTCCAATAATGAACAACACATTGCCGCGCTGATGGCGAATGACATCGGAGGTGGTGATCATTCCCACGGGCTGGCGGGTAGAGCGGTCAATTACCGGGAGATGATGAATATTACGTTCGCTCATTAGCGCTATTGCGTCAAACAGCGTTCGGCCTTGGCTAATCATCGCCGGCTTTTCTGTCATGATGTCACTTACCGGACATTCCGAACCCACCCCTGCTGCCAATACGCGGCTACGCAAATCGCGGTCTGTCACAATCCCCACAACTTTTTCTGCGGCAGTTATCAGCAACGAAGACACGTTTTTCTCGGTCATTAATAAGGCGGCGTCACGAATACTTGTGGCTTTGTCAGCCCAAACGGGCGCTGACGCCATCACTTCGTTTAGCGGCTTGTACAGCCACATGGAGTTTGACTCGACGACAGCCTGATTTTGTAGCATATCAGCACGGGTGCCGCGGAAAAAGTCAGCCACAAACCCATAATGCAAAGTGCGTTTAAATGCTTCAGGTGGAAAACAATAGACTAGCCCGGGCTTGTCAACATTAACCTCCAGCGGATAGCTCACGTTATCCAGAGTAGCGGCGTAATTAAAATAATCGCCTTCGCTAACGTGCCTGACAGGCCGATCAGAATCTTTAACTGAGAACTGGCCGCTTTGAATCAGGAACAGGCACTGCCGGTTGTCTTTTAGCAGTTGCTGTTTTTGCTCACCAGCCAGATATATTAAATTGGCGTGGCTGGCTAATGCTTTTAAGCCATCAATATCCATTTGATCAAAGGGCGCCGACGATTTTAGAAAATCGGTGACCTGCTGTGGAATTGCGCTCATGCGTTTTCTTTACCTCAAAAGAAAAGGCCCACTGCCATAGTGAGCCTTGCTCATGATTTTAATTATTCACAGTGCCTAATGAGAGGATGCTTCTCCTGCCCCTTTAGGAAAACGAATACTTTCAACCAGTTCCTGAATATCTTGTGGCGCTTCGTCTGTCATCTTGAATACTGCGTAGGCGACAACAAAATTAACTATCATGCCCATAGTACCAATACCTTCTGGCGAGACACCTAACAACCAGTTTTCCGGCACGTTGGCCGCAGGATTAATAAACTTAAAGTAGATAATGTACACCGCAGTGAACGCAATACCGCATATCATTCCAGCCACTGCACCTTTGTCATTCATGCGTTTGCTGAAGATACCCATGATGATAGCAGGAAAGAAGCTGGACGCCGCAAGGCCGAAGGCAAAGGCGACCACCTGCGCCACAAAGCCCGGCGGATTAATACCGAAATAACCTGCGATGACAATGGCGACACCCGCCGCTAGTCGAGCATAAAATAATTCTGCCTTATCCGTGATATTCGGCGCAAAATTCCGTTTTAACAAATCATGTGAGACTGACGTAGAAATAACCAGCAGCAGTCCTGCAGAAGTCGATAACGCCGCCGCAACACCCCCGGCAGCAACTAACGCAATCACCCAGGCTGGCAAGTTAGCAATTTCAGGATTGGCCAGAACCATAATATCCCGGTCAACCTGCATCTCATTACGTTCGTCTCCGGAATAAAACATTTTGCCATCGTTATTCTTGTCTTCCCACGCTATCAAACCGGTTTTTTCCCAGTTTTTTATCCATGAAGGCGCCTGCGCATAACTGGTTCCTGTCATTTCTGAACCGTTGATGGTTTCAATCATATTGGTGCGGGCGAATGCAGCTAACGACGGTGCAGTAGTATATAAAATAGCAATAAATGCCAATGCCCACCCTGCACTTTTACGCGCATCGTGCACTTTGGGAACGGTGAAAAACCGAACAATAACATGAGGTAACCCGGCAGTACCTACCATTAGGGCGCAGGTAATAAAAAATACATCTATGGTACTTTTTGTGCCCGATGTGTATTCATTAAAGCCTAGGTCCGTCGAGAGCGCATCAAGCTTTTCGAGCATGTAGACCCCGGAGCCATCGGCAATGGTAGCACCAAAACCGGTTTGCGGAAGGATGTGCCCGGTAACCATAATTGAGATGAACACGGCTGGAACGATATAAGCGAAAATCATTACGCAAAACTGTGCAACTTGTGTGTAGGTAATGCCCTTCATTCCGCCCAGTACAGTATAGAAGAACACAATTGCCATGCCGATGAGAACACCGGTTACAATATCCACTTCGAGAAAGCGGCTAAATACCACGCCGACACCGCGCATCTGCCCTGCTACATAAGTAAAACAGACGAAAATGGCACACACCACCGCCACCGTTCGTGCAGTCTGTGAATAGTAGCGGTCGCCGATGAAATCCGGTACAGTGAACTTGCCGAATTTACGCAGGTAAGGAGCAAGACACAAGGCTAACAGTACATAGCCGCCCGTCCAGCCCATAAGGTAAACGGCACCATCGTATCCCATAAAAGAAATTAAACCGGCCATGGAAATAAATGAGGCCGCCGACATCCAGTCTGCAGCGGTTGCCATACCGTTCATTACCGGATGTACGCCACCGCCAGCAACATAAAAGTCGTTAGTGGTGCCTGCGCGAGCCCATACTGCGATGGCGATATATAGAACAAATGTTGCACCTACTATGAGAAACGTTAGTGTTTGAATATCCATATAATTACTCCTCGTCTACGCCATATTTTTTATCTAATGTTTTCATTCTTGCCACATAGACAAAAATGAGAATAACAAAGACATAAATGGAACCTTGTTGTGCAAACCAGAAGCCAAGCTTGAAGCCAAAAAACTGGATTTGATCAAGAGCATCTACAAATAAAATGCCGGCCCCGAAAGACACGACAAACCAAACGACTAACAGCTTGAAAAGGAGCGCGAGGTTTTCTTTCCAATATGCAATTTTGTCGTCATCATTTTTAAAAGCCATCTTTCCATCCTTCTATCAGGTTAAGCAGATGTTTTATTTTTACATTTCCCTAACGGCACAGTTTTCACTCTTACTTCATCGATTTTCGCTTTCGATTGCTTTCTGTAATTTATTTAAAAACCGCAGCCACTTTAGCACTGGCTATACTCTAGACCTGCCATGGCGTTCAAGAAATGCGACGATGGTCGTAGGTGCAATAAATATCTAGTGCGTATAATGCCACCATTATTGTTAAGGGATTGTTGCATATAATATGACTTTCGGATGGGTTTTATTAGCGTTACTGTATTTGCTGCTGCTTTTTTATATCGCCAGCTGGGGAGACAAAAATTCCCCCGCGGCCAGACGACTTACTTCCCATCCCATAGTTTATTCCATGGCGTTAGCTATTTACTGTACTGCCTGGACATTTTTTGGGGCAGTAGGGCAAGCCAGTCGGGATACCTGGATTTATTTGCCCATCATGCTTGGGCCAATACTGGTTTACCTGTTGGGCTATAAGTTTATTTACAAGCTCACACTGGTAAGTAAAAAGCAGCATATCAATACCATTTCTGACTTCATTGCTTCGCGCTATGGCAAACGTCAGGCGGTGGCACTGCTGGTTACCGTAATTGCACTACTGGCGACAATTCCTTACATCGCTCTGCAACTAAAAGCCATTGGTGCCACATTTCAACTGCTTACCCAGCAACCCGACAGCAATGCTATTGTCATTGTCGCTACCGCTTTTATCGCCATATTCGCCATCTTTTTCGGCACCAAGCAAACCGACGTTACTGAATATCGCCGGGGTTTAATGCTGGCGATTGCGTTTGAATCCAGCATTAAACTGCTGGCATTGGTGCTGGTTGCCGTGGTGGGTTACAGTGCCTGGTATAAGGCTGAGAGTACGCCAATTTTTACCACGTTTTTTAATGAACAATCGCTGTCGCAATTCGGTTCGTTCAGCTTTATTGCCCAAACCATCATGGCTGCTGCCGCAGTGGTATGTCTGCCTCGCCAGTTTCATGTCGCCATTATTGATAATCTTAGTCTGGGCCATCTGAAAACGGCGCGCTGGCTTTTTCCTGCCTACCTTGCGGTTATTGCCACGGTAATCCCCGTCATTGCTATTGCCGGGAACAATATTTTTGCCGGCGGTGATGTTGAGCCAGACACCTACGTGCTGTCCATGGCAATATATTCTGAATCGTTGCTGTTGCAGATAATTGTGTTCATTGGCGGGTTATCCGCTGCCACAGCAATGATCATTGTTGCGACACTGACGTTAAGCACGATGCTCACAAATGATGTTATTTTACCCCGCCTGTTTGCCATCGGGAACCACAGCCCCCGCCAGCGGGATTACGGCAAGCGCATTCGCTTAATTCGACGCTTAGTCATCGGTTTCATCCTGCTATTGTCATTTTTGTACCACCAGCAAATGACCAATAGTCGCTCCTTACATTCCATCGGGCTGATCGCTTTTTCGCTGGTTATTCAGTTGCTGCCTGCGGTGGTGGGAGGGCTTTACTGGAAACGTGCGCATGCTCATGGCGTCTACGCCGGACTACTGGTGGGGCTTATAACCTGGCTGTTATGGCTGGTGCTTCCGCTAGTCAACAATGGCGCCACTCATGTTGAACAGAACGAGATGTTAAGCGTCGGTGCCTTGCTGAGTCTGGTGACAAACATTGCCGCATATATTGGCTTTTCCTGGTTCGCTCCCGCGCGGTTGATAGACAGGATTCAGGCTGAAGCGTTCGTCTCGCCAGCCGATGTCCGAAACGGACCGGGGAAAAAGCATCATACTGATGTCACCATATCCGATTTGATCACTCTACTTTCTACCTTCATGGGTAGCGGTCGCTGCGAACAGCTGGTGGAAGAATATCAGCAGCTCAACCGTCGCAATATCGACCGCAAAGATCATCCCGATCAGGCATTTTTGGCGTTTTGCGAAAGAGCGCTTGGCGGAGTGATAGGTGCTTCAAGTGCAAAAGCATTGATAGACAGCATTTTGCGCGGCAAAAAGCTCGATTTTACGGAAGTGATTAACTTTTTTGATGATACGACGCAGGCGATGCAATTTAACATGACCGCCCTGCTCACGTCGTTAGAGAATATGGATCAAGGTATCAGCGTTATTGATAAACACTTAAACCTTGTGGCGTGGAATAAGCGCTACGCCACCCTGTACCATTACCCTGATGATTTGCTCACGGTGGGCACGCCGGTAGAAAAACTGATGCGGTACAACGCGCAAAAAGGAGAGTTTGGCGGTGGCGCTGTAGAAGATCATGTGGAAAAACGACTGGAGCATTTACGTACCGGTACGCCCCACCGATTTACGCGTTTACGCAGTGATGGCCGGGTAATAGAAATGGTTGGGAATCCTCTTCCCGGCGGCGGCTTTGTTACCAGCTTTAACGATATAACCGGTCATATCGAAATTCAGCAGGCACTGGAGGAATCCAATACCACACTTGAAGCCAGAGTTAAAAAGCGCACTGAGGAAGTACATTCCATTAATGCAGAACTGCGTCTTGAAATTGAACGTCGCTCAGAAGCAGAAAAGGAGCTGATCCGAGCACGCAAAGCCGCCGAAGATGCTAACGCCAGCAAAACCCGGTTTTTAGCATTGGCAAGCCACGACGTGCTTCAACCTTTGAACGCCGCCAAGCTTTATGTCACAGCGCTTCAGGAAGCTAATCTGCCGGAGAACGTAAAGGATATCATCAATAAGCTCAATCACAGCGTCACCTCAAGTGAAGCACTGATTGGGACACTGCTGGATATTGCCCGACTTGATCAGGGCGAATTGAAGCCGACAATTGAAGCGGTCAATTTACGAACGCTGCTCACGCCGCTACTTGAAGAAATGACCATGAGCGCCGATGAAAAGGGATTACAGTTAAAAGAGCGCATGCATGATTGCTGGGCACTGGCAGATAAAACCTTTTTGTATCGGATAGTGCAGAATCTGCTATCCAATGCGGTGAAATATACTGTAAGTGGAAAAGTGCTGTTAACCGTAAGGCCTCAGGGAACCGCGGTATATGTTGAGGTGCGGGACACAGGGATCGGAATATCCGAAGCTCAGTTAGGCATGATATTCTCAGATTTTTATCGCACCCATGATAGCCTGGAACACGGTGTCGGCCTTGGGCTGGGGGTTGTTCGCAGACTAAGCAATCAAATGCAAAGCAAAATTAAAGTTGACTCTGTTCCCGGTAAAGGCAGCTGCTTTTCGCTGGCGCTATCGAAAACCACACCGTGCAAACATGCGACAAGCGTTGCCTCCCCCTCTGCCACTACCTTTAAGGGCCTGCGAGTGCTGTGTGTAGATGATCAGCAGGAAAACTTAGATGCCATGCAAACGTTATTAGAAAAGTGGGGCGTGACTGTGGTCCTGGCGAATAGCTGGCATGACGCTATCCGCCAGGCCGATATTTTTTCACCCCAAATTCTGCTGATGGATTATCAATTGAGCGCCGGCCCGGAAAACCAGCAACACAATGGGCTGGAATTAATTGATGCCATTCGTCAACATCTAAATATCGCGTTACCCGCTTCGCTCATTACCGCAACCCAAGAAGATGCGTTAGTAGCCAAATGCAAAGAGCAAGGCGTGAACTATCTTACCAAACCTATTAAACCCGCCAGACTACGGGCGTTATTACAAAGTATGACCCGTTCTATTAAAGAGGCGCATAGCAGCTAGCGTCTATAAACTTTTAACGCTAAGCCTTCTCGTCATTTTTGGTCACTTGTGGCGGAGGGGTGACTTTACCCATCGACCCCCACTGCGCCTTCGGATTTACCATGATAGGGCGGGTGAGAATAAGATTGTTAGGGTACAACACCGTTTCCCGATCCTGCGTAACCAAACGCGTATTAAAAAGATTGATATCGGCGATGTAACCTTCGATAAAATTATCGCCATCGAGAACACGTAGATAATTCCCGCGCCGATAAGCTACGTTCGTCAGCAGGATAAAATAAGCGGTTATATTGCTGATTAACGACCAGCTGGCAAATAAGGCCACGCCGGTAAGGGTAAGAATAGAGGTAGAAAGTACCAACAAACCAGAGAAATCGAAGCCCCAGGCAGCAAAAATGAATGCCAGCGTCACCGTAGCAGCAAGAATGCGCGCAGCATACAGCCCTTTAATCGCACTGGAAGACTTAAGTTTGCTACTCTCGATATTTCTTTCTAATCGGGGAATGACAAAACGGGTAACCGCGACGTAGAATAACAGCATTACGCCGGTCCAGATTAAATTGCTCTGATAGGACGTGATCCACTGTGATATCTCCTCTAACCACAACATGTTAGGTATTTCCTCAAAAACATTAAATCAAGCTAACTACCGATAGCGTAAGAAAATTTTAACAACATAGCCATAATATCATCTATAGTTAGATGACGTATATTTTAAATTTTTAGTCTGTTCAGGCGATCGAATTCACTGTGCAGCCGTAAATTTGCGAATGACATAAAAATAACCCCGACAGGAAACCGTATTTCCATGCGTATTGCCATACTTTCTCGCAATTCAAATCTTTATTCTACAAAACGTCTGATTGAAGCAGGTGTAAACCGCGGCCATGATGTCGATGTGATAGACACCATGCATTGTTACATGGACATTACCAGTAGCAGGCCGTCAGTACGTTATAAGGGAAGAAAGTTACCTTATTATGATGCCATTATTCCGCGAATCGGCGCATCAGTGAGTTTTTACGGTACTTCGGTGGTCAGGCAATTCGAGATGATGGGAACCTATAGCATCAATGAATCTGTCGCCATCAGTCGCTCGCGGGATAAATTACGCTCGTTACAGTTGCTCTCGCGTAAAGGTATTGGCATGCCGCGAACGGGCTTTGCCCATCATCCCGACCGTATTGATGATCTTATAAAGAATGTAGGCGGTGCGCCGGTAGTTATCAAGTTACTTGAAGGGACGCAAGGTATCGGCGTGGTACTGGCTGATACACAAAAGGCCGCTGAATCCATTATCGAAGCATTTATGGGACTAAATGCCAGCATTTTGGTGCAGGAATACATAAAAGAAGCAGGTGGTGCGGATATCCGGTGCTTTGTAGTGGGCGGCAAAGTGGTAGCGGCTATGAAACGCCAGGCCGCGCCAGGCGAATTTCGGTCTAATCTGCACCGCGGTGGCTCTGCCAGTCTGGTAAGATTATCGCCGGATGAACGTAAAACCGCAGTGGACGCCGCAAAAACCATGGGCTTGAACTGTTGTGGTGTGGATATTTTGCGTTCTAATCACGGCCCTGTTGTTATGGAAGTTAACTCATCTCCCGGGCTGGAAGGTATTGAAAAAGCCACCAGCAAAGATGTAGCTGGAATGATAATCGAATTTATTGAAAGATCAGCGAAGCCTAACAGTACAAAAACCAAAGGGAAGGGATAGTGAGTTTTACCGAACTGGAGATTGGTGGGGTAGTAGTACAGCCGGGAGAAACGGCAAAAATCGAACTGGAAATGCCTCCTTTGTATACAGCAACGAACATGAGTATTCCCATTTATGTAAAACGGGGAAAGCGCCCGGGCCCTACGCTGTTTGTATCAGCAGCCTTGCACGGCGATGAGCTCAACGGTATTGAAATTGTGGGACGGCTAATAAAGTCTAAAGCCATTGCTAAACTTCGTGGTACGTTGATAGCCGTGCCTATGGTGAATGTTTACGGCGTATTAAACCAGTCCCGTTATCTGCCCGACAGACGGGATTTAAACCGAAGTTTCCCTGGCAGTAAAAAAGGTTCAATGGCTGGACGTTTAGCTAATCTTTTCTTTAAAGAAGTGGTAAGCAAATGCGATGCTGGCATCGATCTCCATACCGGCGCTATCCATCGTAGCAATCTGCCCCAGATCCGCGCCGATCTGGATGATCCGGAAGTGCTGGAAATGGCCAAAGCTTTTGGCGTGCCGGTTTTACTTAACGCAGATATTCGGGACGGTTCCTTACGACAAGCGGCTAGCGAGTCAGGTGTTAAAATATTACTTTACGAAGCTGGCCAGGCTTTACGGTACGATGAGTTTTCCATTAGAGCTGGCGTCCGTGGCATAATTAATACGATGCGTCATTTAAACATGCTTAACAAAAGCCACAGTAAAGGCCATGATATCCAGCGGTTTATCGCCAGAGAAAGCGGCTGGGTACGTGCACCTGAAAGCGGTTTTGTGACTCATCTGGCTCAGTTAGGTGATCATGTTAACAAAGGTGATAAACTGGCTTCAGTTGCAGATCCGTACGGTGCGTATCTGGCGGCCATTACCAGTCCGGCTGAAGGGGTAATAATAGGTAAGCAGAATATTCCATTGGCACAGGAAGGCGAAGCCATTTACCACATTGCCTATTTTAAACAACCCGACTCGGTGGCTGAGCACGTTGAGCTGTTGCAGGATAATCTTGTGCTGGGCGATCAACCTCTTGTCGAAGAATAAGCGAGAGTAACTGATGAAAACAACCAAAAGAGTAATCGGCGCATTGGAGCTATGTGACCTGCCCGACCTGGCGATTTCCGGTTTAAACGTGAGAGTAGACACCGGAGCCACCACATCATCTTTACATGTCGACAATCTGGAAGAGTTCGAAAAAGATGACGAACTGTGGGTTAGCTTCGATATTCACCCCGACATTCACAACGTAGATAGAATTGTACGCAGACAGGCAAAAGTTCTGGGGAAAAAAAGAGTAAAAAGCTCTACCGCTACTCGTGAAAAACGTTACGTTATCAGCACCCCCATTGTTATGGCAGGCGAAGAATGGATCATTCAGATCACGTTGACAGACCGCTCAGAAATGACGTATTTAATGTTATTTGGTCGTGAAGCCATGAACGGCCGTTTTATTGTCGATCCTGAATATGATTATGTTCTTACTGAAAAGCCAGATGCAGTAGAAGCCTAGCTGTACTGCCATTCCTGAAATTGAGGAAACATGGAGCGATGCGAAAACCATGAAGTGTTATCGCTGTTGTATCATAGCGTTTTTCAGTTTTTTGACTGTTGCGGCTCCAAAAGCTCAAGCTGATGTTATTGCCGTAAACGACAAGGTTTCTGTTCAGCCACTTCACATCCCTCGCGTACATGCCGGCACTAGCCCGTTCTACAACTATGTGGTTGAGTTGCTACAAATGACGATGGATGTTACCAGCGACCAATATGGCAAGGCTGTTCTGGTTGCCAATGCAGAACCCACCGTTCAGGAGCGTCAACTACGTAATCTGCAAGATAAGTACTTGGACGTTACCTGGAGTGTCACCAGCTTCGAAAGAGAACGATACTCTCAGGCTGTGTATGTGCCCATCGCGGCTGGTCTCTTCGGCAAACGACTCGCTATTATTCGTAAAAATGATCTTCGATTTAACTCCCCTCTCCCATTAAATAAGCTTCAGAAGCTAATAGCTGTTCAGGAAGAAAGCTGGCCCGATACGACAATTTTGAGAAGCAGCGGATTCAATGTCATTGGTGCTCCTTATCTGCCTGCATTTAAGATGCTTAAAAAGAAATTTGTAGATTATTATCCGCGCGGCGTACTGGAAATAGGTTATGAGTTAGAAAATCCTCTTCATACAGCGTTAACTCTGGAACCTCATTTAGTTATTGTCTACCCCAGTGCCATGTTTTTCTTTGTATCTAAAAACAACATATTGCTTGCTGAACGACTAGAAAAGGGGCTAAATCTTCTAATAGAAAACGGAAAATTACAGCACTTGTTGCATAGCCAGGAATTTTATCAGCATGCTCAGGAGCAGTTAAAAAGCAGAGTGCAGTACATAATCCCGAACCCTTTACTTAGCGATGCTGCGCAACAAGCTTATCAACATTATATTCCGCTTATTTCAAAGCAAAATTACTTAAAAAGGGAGCCAATTAATGATGACTTACAGGAGGCTCCAGCTCTAGTTGGGAAGCAATAAGTACCGCTTGGGTTCGGTTATTGATATTAAGTTTTTTAAAAATAGCGGTAACATGCGCTTTAACTGTGGCCTCAGCTATCTCTAGATTATAGCCTATTTGCTTATTCAGCAATCCGTCTCGCATATAGCAAAGCACTTTGTACTGTGATGGTGTTAAGCTAGCGACTTTATCAGCAAGCGCCGAAAACACTTCATCAACCTGTTCAATTTTTTCACTCACCGAAGCCGGTAACCATATATCACCGTTTAAAATAACCTGAACAGCACTGGCAATATCATCCGACCCAGCGGTTTTGGGAATAAAACCAAGTGCGCCAACCCCTACAATTTTTGAAATAATAGACGCATCTTCAGTGCCGGATACCACCGCAACCGGAAGACCAGGATAGAGCTTTCGTATATGTAAAAGCCCAAATAAGTCATTGCTACCAGGCATATGAAGATCCAGTAGCAACAGGTCAATATCTTCTTTTTCAAGTATATCGACTGTTGCTGTCAGATCCCCCGCTTCCAGCAGCTGAAGGTCGGGAAGAGACAAAGATAACGCCCCTCGTAGTGCATCACGATATAACGGGTGATCATCAGCAATTAGCAGCGTTATCATTTTCTTTCCGTGATTATTTGTTTAAGCGCTCCTCAACGAGTGTATCAACAACCGAGGGATCCGCCAATGTTGATGTATCGCCAAGTTGATCATGCTCGTTAGCTGCGATCTTCCTTAAAATACGGCGCATTATTTTACCAGAGCGTGTTTTCGGAAGCCCCCTTGACCACTGGATTTTGTCCGGCGTGGCAATTGGGCTGAGTTCAGCTCGCACCCATGCCTTCAGCTCTTTCGCCAGCTCTTCATCCGGAGACACACCTTCGATAGGCGTAACATAAACATAAATACCTTGCCCTTTAATATCGTGCGGGTATCCAACCACCGCCGCCTCCGCCACTTTAGGATGCGCTACCAGTGCACTCTCAATTTCTGCGGTTCCTAAACGGTGACCCGATACGTTTAACACATCATCTACACGACCTGTAATCCAGTAGTAGCCGTCTTCGTCACGACGAGCGCCATCGCCGGTAAAATACGCCCCTTTGTACGCGCTGAAATAGGTACTTTTAAAACGCTCATGATCGCCATACACTGTGCGAGCCTGACCTGGCCAGCTATCTTTGATAACAAGGTTACCTTCAGCAGCACCATCAAGCTCCTTCCCTTCAGGATCAAATAAAGCCGGCTGTATTCCGAAAAAAGGCCTCGATGCTGAGCCGGGTTTTAACTCCGTAGCGCCGGGTAGCGGTGTGATCATTATGCCACCTGTCTCTGTTTGCCACCATGTATCCACAATCGGACAACGCCCTTCTCCAAGTACACGGTGATACCATTCCCATGCCTCTGGATTAATAGGCTCTCCGACTGAGCCGAGTATCCGCAAAGACGATAAGTTACACCCTTCTGCTGGCTTATCGCCATGGGCCATTAAGGCGCGAATAGCAGTGGGTGCAGTGTACAGGCTGTTCACCTTATACTTTTCAACCACCTGCGCTATCCTACGGACATCTGGATAGGTGGGGACGCCTTCAAAAAATACCTGCGACGCACCATTTACAAGTGGCCCGTAAACCATGTAGCTATGTCCGGTCACCCAGCCGACATCAGCCGTACACCAGTAGATATCGTCCTGACGATAATCAAAGGTATATTTAAATGTCATGGAAGCATACAACAAATAGCCTCCTGTGGTATGCACCACACCCTTAGGTGTGCCAGTCGATCCAGATGTGTATAAAATAAACAGAGGATCTTCGGCGTTCATGACCTCAGGTTCACACTGCCCCGAACAATCTTCTACCAAATCTTCCCACGTTACGTCGACTTCCTCGTTCCAGGTAACGTCACCGCCAGTTAACTTATGTACAATGACATTGGTAATCGACGGACAAGCGCCATTGGAAAGCGCTTTATCCACATTTTTCTTCAGCGGAACGGCACGTCCGGCACGGCGTCCTTCATCACAGGTAATGATAACTTTGGTCGCGCTGTCATTAACACGATCGGCAATGGCATTAGGCGAAAACCCGCCAAAAATAACAGAATGCACGGCTCCAATCCTGGCACAAGCGAGCATAGCGTACGCAGCTTGCGGAACCATAGGCATGTATATCGCTACACGATCACCTTTACCAACACCGAGATTTTTCAATCCATTAGCCAGTTTGCACACTTCATAATGAAGTTGCTGGTAAGTAATTTCTTCGCTATTTTCAGGAGAGTCGCCCTCCCAATATAAGGCGGTTTTTTTTGCTTTTGTTGCAAGATGCCGATCGATGCAATTGTAGCTGGCATTGAGTTCGCCATCTTCAAACCATTTAATGGAAACTGTATCCGGACCAAAATCTGTATTCTTTATTTTTGTTGGTTTGGCATACCATTCCAGTGTCGCCGCACTCTCTTGCCAAAAAGCAGCGGGATTTTCTACCGACTGCTTATACATCTGACTATACTGCGCGTCGGTCAAATGCGTGTTTCGTTTTATTTCCTCTGGGACAGGATACGTTTTACTGGCAGTCATAAACTAATGCCTCCGATTATAAAATTCAAATGCTACAATTAACTAAAACAATGTAGCTTTTCTTGTTTAAAGCAAAATGAGACTTTGGTCTTAGCAGAATTGCCATCTTCAACAACCCGGTAAGACTTTCGTCTAATAGACCATCTGCTTATTTGCAAATTCGCGAATGTCGGCCAAATTATTCAGGGTTAACTCTATTTTTACACATTTTTACCTGGAAACATGAGACGGAATATAAATATGAAAAACACACTCCAAAAAACCACCCTCGCCGTTGCGCTTTCTGTTGCGGGCTGGTCCGGCGTTTCTATGGCTCAAACTGACATGCTGGCAGGCACCAACGTTAGTTTCTCCGGTTATATTAAAGCAGATGCAATGGTGAGTAACTACTCGGACGGCACCATTGCTTCGGGCAGCGTTGGGCGCGACTTTTATATTCCATCACTCACGCCAGTGGGAGGAAACGATGAGGGGTCGCAGTTTGATGCGCACACCCGTCAATCCCGCTTCCGATTCGCCACCACCACACCTACTGAAGAAGGTGACACTATCACCGGCGTTCTGGAGTTAGACTTTATTGTTACTAATGACGGGGATGAACGGGTCAGTAACTCCTACAATCCTCGTATTCGTCACGCATATTTGCAGTATAAAAACTGGCTGATTGGGCAAACCTGGACCACGTTTATGGATGTGGCCACGCTACCCGAGTCGCTGGATTTCATTGGCGTAACAGACGGTACCATTTTTGGACGCCAGACGCTGGTAAGATACACAAATGGCGGTCTGCAACTCGCTTTGGAAAACCCTGAGACCACAGTCACCCCCTTTCAAGGCGGAAGTCGCATAGTGGCAGACGATAATGCAGTTCCGGATGTTGTTGCGGCGTATACATTTAAACAAAACTGGGGACACGTAAAAATAGCAGGATTAGTTCGTCAGTTGTCCTATGATGACGGCGTAGATGTTGATGCAGATGAAACCAGTTACGGGCTGGCAATTTCCAGCAAATACAATCTAGCTAACGGTGACGATATTCGCGTACTCTTTAATGCAGGTTCAGGTATAGGCCGATATACTGCTTTAAATGCGATCAATAGCGCTGTGATTACCGCGGACGGGGATCTGGAAGCGATTGATTCTTACGGTTATACGCTGGCGTATCGTCATCTGTGGAACGAAAAGATGCGCAGTAACTTTATGTTTGCCGCCTTAGAAGCTGATAACGATACTGAACTGACAGGTTTAACGGCGACTGAGAGCACCCTTAGTGCACGAGCTAATTTGCTCTATTCCCCTACAAAATCGCTTACTTTTGGAGGCGAGTACGCGTTTGCAAAACGAGAAATTGAAGCTGGCATAGAAGGCGATATGAACCGCTTTCAGTTCTCCGCTACATATGTATTTTAAAAACACTTAGAAGCCGCCTACCAAAGCCCTGTTGATAGACGGGGCTTTTTTCTGCAATTAGTAAAATTTCTTACATACGTATTCATTTTGTTAATTTTACGTTAACCACCTAGTGTTACCTCCAGTCGGGTTCTTTCCATTTTCAGTTCGCGTTTACACCCTGAGATGAATGAACAACAGTTGCTGGCGATGGTGAAATCTGAGCCTGACATTTCAGTTACCACTCACGGAGAGACACTATGCTTTTTCGACACCACCTTACTGTTGCTTCTGCTGTTGCTTTGGCGGCCGTTAACCTCAACTCTGCTGCCGTTGCTGCGCCCACTACCTTCGTTCATTTATTTGAATGGAACTGGCAAGATGTAGCAACAGAATGTGAAACTTACTTAGGACCAAAGGGTTACGCTGCCGTTCAGGTATCGCCTCCTAATGAACACCTGAATGTTCCCCAATGGTGGGCTCGCTATCAGCCGGTCAGCTATGTATTAAATAGCCGCGGCGGCAATCGGGCTCAATTCGTTGATATGGTTGAGCGTTGCGACGCTGCCGGCGTCGATATCTATGTTGATGCCGTAGTTAATCACATGGCGGCTGGCAGCGGCACCGGTACGTCAGGCAATACTTTTGCCAATAAACAGTATCCTATTTATTCGCCCCAGGACTTTCATTCTACCTGCGAGGTTGTAGATTATACAAATCGTTGGGAGGTACAAAATTGCGAGCTGGTGGGTCTGGCTGATTTAAATACGGCGAGCGAATATGTTCAAAGCACTATAGCAAACTATCTGAACGATCTCGTGAATATCGGGGTGGCGGGATTCCGCTTAGATGCCTCTAAACACATGGCTGCATCTGACATCGCTGGCATTTTAGATAAAGTGAACGGCGATCCGCTTGTTTTTCAGGAAGTCATTGATCAAGGCGGTGAAGCCATCGGCGCCGCAGAATATTTCGGCAATGGCTTAGTAACTGAATTTAAATATTCTGTAGAGCTGGGAAACACTTTTCGGAATGGTTCCTTAGCGTGGCTAAGCAACTTTGGTGAGGCCTGGGGATTTATGCCCAGCTATCAGGCTGTGGTCTTTGTAGACAATCACGACAACCAACGGGGTCACGGTGGCGCGGGTAACGTAATTACCTTTGAAGATGGTCGGCTGTACGATTTAGCTAATGTCTTTATGCTGGCATATCCGTATGGGTATCCCAAGGTAATGTCGAGCTATGACTTTTACGGTGATACCGATGCGGGCGCGCCTTCTGTTCCGGTCCATAACAATGGCGTATTGGAATGCTTTGCTGAAAACTGGAAGTGCGAACACCGCTGGTCTTATATTGCTGGCGCAATGGATTTTCGCAACCAGACTGCAGATGTATTCTCAGTCACCAACTGGTGGTCCAATGGGGGGAATCAAATTGCTTTTGGCCGCGGTGACAGAGGTTTCGTCGCTATTAACAAAGAAGATTATGCCCTCTCTGCGGCGCTGGACAGTGATATGGCACCCGGTGTGTACTGTAACGTGTTAAGCGGTGAATTGAGTAGTGACGGCAATTCTTGTTCTGGCAGCACTGTTACGGTTGACCAGAACGGCTCGGTAAATGTCAGTATTGGCGCCTGGGAAGCAGTCGCGATTCATCATAATGCCCGAATCGGCAGCCAGCCCAGCACCGATGGCGACTGGCAACGTACGGTAGTCTTTGTGCAGGCGCAAACACAGTCAGGTCAGAATATGTTTGTACGTGGCGGCATTGACCATGCTTATGCGGCCGCGAACCTGGGGCGCACCTGCACACAGAGCAATATGAGCTGCGCGATTCCAATTCGTCACAATAATTTTAAAAATACTACCACATCTCCCTGGAAAGCTAACGACACTTTTTTAGACTGGTACGGTGTTGAAGCTAATCAAAGCGGTGATGCTGAAGGTAGCGCGCTTGATTGGACTACCGACGTATGGCCAGCAGATTGGGGCGGCGAAAAAACGGTGGCCGCCGACGGTTATGGTGTTACCCCATTAAATACCTGGGGAGCGCATTACTGGATGCTGGATGTAGACATGGACTGCAGCAAAACGGCCAACGGCTGGTTTGAAATAAAAGCGTACATTCAAAACGGCCAAGGCTGGGAAGCTGATGTAAGTCAATCAGATACTCCCTATCAAACTGCCAACCATTTTGCCCATTGTGGCAAAGTTAACACCTTTGTTTTCGGGCAAGGAGCAGCCCAAATAGCCGATTTATAGTAGTAGCCAACCATTTGCGCCTGTTAGTACTGCGGGCGCAAATGGCTCTATATGCAAAGCGAGGGATTTAAAAGCCCAGCGGGTAGAGCTGTAGCACTTCTTCAATCTGACGTAATACAGGTTCATCAAGGGTAATTTCAAAACCCGCAATATTTTCTTTTAGCTGATCCAGCGTTGTTGCTCCAATAATTGTTGATGTCACACCCGGTACTTGCTGACACCATGCCAGCGCGAGTTGCGAAGGTGTTATTCCTGCGCGTTTGGCGATTTCCATATAACGTCGTGTTGCTTCGTGTCCCTGAGGTTTGTTGCGAAACAAGCCCTGACGTTGAACATATGTCCAGCGGGACTCTTTGGGGCGCGCGTCATTCAGATATTTTCCGGAAAGCATGCCTGTGGCCAGCGGCGACCACGGCAGATAGGCGATATCTTCGAAATGGCACATTTCAATAAGATAAGGCCAGTCTTTTGCGTGCAGTAAACTGAATTCGTTCTGAATAGATACGGGCTTTGGCACTCCCAATTCCTTACATAACGAAAGGAATGTATGAATTCCCCAAGGCGTATCGTCGGAAAGTCCCCAGTGGCGAATTTTCCCGTCTTTAATAGCTTTTCCCAGCGCTGAGGCAATATCGCGCATTCCCTCAACTTCCTCGGCAACATTGACTTTTGTGGGATCAGTTTTACCTGGCCAGTGTTTGCCAAAATGAGGAGAGGTACGGTTAGGCCAATGCAATTGGTACACATCAAGATAATCCGTCTGCAATCGCTCAAGAGAGGCATCCAAAGCAACATCAATTGTGGCAGCAGAAATAGCACTGCCGTTGCGAATATGTTGAATACCGCCGCCAGCAATCTTACTCATCAGCACAATATCCTGACGTTTTTCAGGATACCGGCCCAGCCAGTTGCCAATAAAACGTTCGGTATCTGCATAAGTTTGCGCATTCGGGGGAATCGGATACATTTCCGCGGTGTCAATAAAGTTAACGCCGACATCCAGTGCGTAAGCAAGCTGCTCATCGGCATCCTGTTGGGTATTTTGAATTCCCCATGTCATGGTTCCCAGACAAACCTGCGACACCTGTAAACCACTACTACCTAACGTGGTAAATTGCATATTTTTCACCTGTATAAGCGTTTGAGCCTTGTGCATATTTTGCACGAAGAGACATAAATTTTTTTGTTATACCAATTCATATTGATGTGTGATCAGCTCAGAGATAGAGGAATCCATCTCTCTACGGCGAATCAGGGCAAGAGCATGAATGCTTAAATATCACCCAATGTGGTCAAGCCCGCTGCTAACACCTGTTCCAGATAATCAGTGCTGCCATGCGCCCGCTTTTGCTTACGCGGAATACTAACTTTTCTGCTCGTTTCTGCGCGCAGCATGTTCAATGCAATCTTCCTCGCCCCAGACAATACCTCAGCGGCATTTCCTCGATATATCCGGCATTGGTCTTCCTTCATTGACACATCAAGAACCCAGTGGAGGCTATTTTCAACAGCCCAGTGACTGCGTACCTCCTTGGCAAAGCGGGCTTTCGTTAACGTGGCTGAGCTGATGTAGTATCGATACTCAAGCGACTCTTTACCACTTTTCGTCTGCCGATAGCCCAGCGCAACGCCAATACTTTTCAGACCTTTCCATTCAGGGAAAGTATCCGCTAACGTAGCGGCTTCCATAACATGATAAGCTCTGGCTTCTTTGCGGCCGTGACTCTTTTCTAAGCAAATCACTTCCTCATTAACAACACCGGTAAGTGCATAGCGTACGGCATCATGAAGCTCTTTTTGATTCCCTTTTAGCGCCAGCAAATAATCACCACCGCTATCGATAATCTGTCCTGCAATGTCGGTTTGACAGCCCATTGCATCAATCGATATCAAACAACCTCCTATGTCCAGCAGGCTAAGTAAAGCCGGAATAGCTGTTATTTCATTCGATTTACTCTGCGTTTTTATCTGTCCCAACACCATGTTATTTTCTGATGCAAAGGCATTCACCATGTGAATCGCTGATTGCCTCTCGTCACGGTTGTAAGACCCGCAAAGACGTTTACCATCAATAGCAATTAGCTGTCCCTCGGATAGCTCTGCCACTGACGGCATCCAGCCAATAAAGCAACGCTGGAACTGCTCACTATCTATTCGCGATACCACACGAGCGATGGTGTCATGGACTGGCAAGCCATTCTTGAATAATCCTTTGCCTGTGAACCAATTAAAATGCAAGTCACCAAAGTCTTCGATATCTTCCCATCCCTTGGCTCCGGCAATGGATGCGCATACCACCAGGAATAAAATATCAGTAAATAAATGCGCTACCTTGGCCGACTGGCGAGGGTCTTCTAATTCCCCAAAAAACTGCTCAAATGCACCTGTTTCCATGACTCTCTCCGCAAAAGAGAGTATAAGATCACAGACACTATAACTCGTCCAGTTATAATTTTATCTGCTAAATCAGCTGGTTAATTTATGTTCGTGATCTTGCCCTGTACGGCGAATTAGTATTAATCACTGTGTAGGATTAACGTGAGTAGATTCTTCCAGCCTGGCTTCCGCGGTGGCTAATTTTCTTTCGATATCCCGGCGGGATTCCACCATGTCATTAGCCAGCTCTGCCAGCGATTTAAACTCCGCGAACCCCAGTTGTCGAGGATCGATTTTTTGATACTGCCGTTTACAACGGTAAAAGAACATTACAAAGTTAGCAAATGCACGATGAAAGGTCGCGAAACTTTTGATTAAAAGCAGGATTAGCGTGACAGATGTCAGTCCTGCAATAGAGATACTGTAAGTCCTGACCTGGTTTTCCTGTAACTCAATCATCGGCTGAAGATCTTGATCCAACTGGTTAAGTTGCGCCTCAACTAGATGGGCCTGGCGGCGAAAATCGCCGGTCAGCCCTTGCTGGTGCGTGATACCCATTGCAGTAGTCGCATCCGCCAGTTTTGCAAAGGTTTGCCGGTAATTTTCTAATGCCTTTGCTGCCGAAGAGGACGTATCACTCAGCGGCATTTTTGCTTGATTAACGGCATCATCAAATTGTTGCTGATAATAAGCATCTTTGGTTAGCAGAAAGTTGCGGATGGATAACTGCGCTATCACAAACTGCTGATACAGTTGTGTTCCATAAGCAAAGGCAGATTCACGACTCAGCATGGCTTCAACCGAAGCAAGTTCCCCCTGTAACCCATGAGCGGTATTAAGGCCAATTTGTAACTGTAAATGCACGACTTTCTGAAACAGCTTCTGATAATCGTGCACGCCTTGCGCTAACTCCCCGGCTCGTTTATCTGGTAAGGAAAATTCCTTAAATAATGGCACCAGCGCTTTTAGGTGGTTGTTAAAAATATCTGCACGCTCATTAAACCGATTGAAATAGTCGATTTGATGGCGTAGTAAAAAATCTTTCTCGTGCCTGCGCATTTGCAGTAAATCTTGTCCCAGCCTCAGGAGAAGATCACGTTGCTCGTGCAAGCTCACCAATCGTTGGGTGAAAAAGTGCTGACTGGCTACCAGCAGGCTCATGCCCAAAACACAAATGAGGGTCATTAATAATAAACGCGACTTTATCGAATTGAATTTCATAGCTTTTACACGTTTTTGTGACGTAGGTACTTCTACAATAAACGGTGAATATGAATTTGATGTGTCAACAGAAGCCGGTGGGCCTGGCGATGCACTAAATCGATCCGCAGTGATGATCGGTCATTGAGGATTTGTATAATACTAAGAGGGACTTCAAAGATTAAGACATTAAAAAAGGCCGCTTACGCGACCTTTTTTTTCGATACTTGAGTTAAGCGAGTTGATTACTCAACGATTTTCGCTACAACACCAGCACCTACAGTACGACCACCTTCACGGATTGCAAAGCGCAGACCTTCGTCCATCGCGATAGGTGCAATCAGTTCGACAACGAACTTCAGGTTGTCACCAGGCATTACCATTTCTACGCCTTCAGGCAATTCTACAGCACCGGTTACGTCAGTAGTACGGAAGTAAAACTGAGGACGGTAGCCTTTAAAGAATGGTGTATGACGGCCACCTTCGTCTTTAGACAGAACATAAACTTCTGCTTCAAACTTAGTGTGCGGCTTGATAGAGCCAGGTTTACAAAGAACCTGTCCACGCTCTACGTCATCACGCTTAGTACCACGTAACAACACACCTACGTTCTCGCCTGCACGACCTTCGTCAAGCAGCTTACGGAACATTTCAACGCCGGTACAGGTAGTAGTTTGTGTTTCGCGGATACCGACGATTTCTACTGTCTCACCAACTTTCACAATACCTTGCTCAACACGACCGGTTACAACAGTACCACGGCCAGAAATTGAGAATACGTCTTCAATTGGCAAAATGAACGGCTTGTCGATTGCACGCTCTGGCTCAGGAATATAAGAATCCAGTGCTTCACCTAATTCGATGATTTTGGCTTCCCACTTCTCTTCGCCTTCCAGTGCTTTTAACGCAGAACCTTGAATAACTGGTAAGTCGTCGCCTGGGAATTCATATTCGCTTAACAGTTCGCGAACTTCCATTTCTACCAGCTCAAGCAGTTCTTCATCATCTACCATGTCGCATTTGTTCATGAATACGATGATAAAAGGAACACCTACCTGACGACCTAACAAGATGTGCTCACGTGTCTGTGGCATAGGACCATCAGTCGCAGCAACCACAAGAATCGCACCATCCATCTGTGCCGCACCGGTAATCATGTTTTTAACATAATCAGCGTGTCCAGGGCAGTCAACGTGGGCATAGTGACGAGTGGGAGTATCGTATTCTACGTGTGACGTAGAAATCGTGATACCACGGGCTTTTTCTTCAGGCGCGTTATCGATTTGGTCAAATGCGCGTGCAGAACCACCATAAGTCTTTGAAAGGACAGTAGTGATTGCTGCAGTCAGAGTGGTTTTACCGTGGTCAACGTGGCCGATTGTACCCACGTTCACATGGGGCTTTTTACGTTCAAACTTTTCTTTTGCCATTTCTATTATCCCAGCAAAGTTACTTTAAAAATTTAAATGATTCTAAACAAACATGAGCTGGGGAGAAAGTGGTGCTGATAGGCAGATTCGAACTGCCGACCTCACCCTTACCAAGGGTGCGCTCTACCAACTGAGCCATATCAGCACGAAATGGAGCGGACAGCGGGAATCGAACCCGCATCATCAGCTTGGAAGGCTGAGGTAATAGCCTTTATACGATGTCCGCATTCCTAATTCTCTGGCCACCTCATAGAAAGTGGTGGAGGGGGCAGGATTCGAACCTGCGAAGGCTGAGCCGGCAGATTTACAGTCTGCTCCCGTTGACCGCTTGGGTACCCCTCCTGAGATTGATGGTGCCGACTGCCGGAGTCGAACTGGCGACCTACTGATTACAAGTCAGTTGCTCTACCAACTGAGCTAAGTCGGCACTACATCAAGTGGGTGCGCATTCTAGAGCAATGTTCCGCTCTGTGCAATAGTCTTTTTCGCTTTTTTCAATTTTTTCCAAAGGGTTAAACATTCACCACCTGGAAGATATCTTACGCAAAAAGTTCACTTCTTGCGTAGCGGGCTAGACCATGCACCACCAAATTCGCGACGTGGATGCTACCAGCGTGCTGGCTAAATGCAAGCATATTTTTGTCCCCGCCCCCAATAATTATAGAAAAATCGGTTCGTTTGCTCGACAAATAATCAATTGCGCTAAAATAGACGCCCTGAACTGCAGCAAGACAGCCGAAAGCGACGCAAGCTTCGGTATCTTGACCCACCATAATTTGTTCAGGTTTTGTGTTGTTTGCTGTCACTTTTACCGTATTTGTAATAAGCGCATCTCGCATTATAGTAAATCCGGGCGCAATCCATCCGCCTAAATGTTGACCACCATCAACAAAATCACAGGTTATTGCCGTACCAATATCAATAACGGCAAATGGCTTATCGGTCATTTCTTGAGCAGCAATCATGGCTAGCCACCGATCGACTCCCATTTTTTTTTCATTAGCGTAACTATTAATAAGACCAAACTGCGTTTTTTCTGTTTCAATAACTCGCAGGTCGATACTTTGCGCGGTGCAGAAATTGCTCAAAGCGTCGTTTAAATTAGAGTTTCCGACATTTGCTAAATAGATATAGCGAATTTCTCTCTTCTTTATAAGCTGGCTTATCAGATCCTCAACGCTTGACACAGTTGCGAGTTCGGCCGCAACTGTGTCAAGGCGGCAATATTTTATGCGCGTGTTTCCTCCATCTATCAAAAGAACCTGCTTCTCATCCACCACGTAAACTCACCTCACCACCATGGAATCGGGTAATGCCTTCTTGAGTTTCCACTAACAATGCTCCACTCTCGTCAATTCCTCGCTCAATACCACTAAAGCGCTTATCCCCCATTTGCAGTACCACGGTCTTATCGGCAAAGAGATCCAGAGACTGCCAGGTGCCGACAAAACGGCCAAACCCTTCCATGGTAAAGATGGGTAGCAGTTCGCGAAGTGAGTCTATCATTGATGCTGCCAATGCGTTGCGATCCGGCACCTGACCGAGAAAGGAAGTAAGATCTGTATGCGGCTGTCCAACGTTATACTGCTCATCCGGTACGCACACATTAAGACCGATACCTATAACGCTGTGTGCTGTCGCTCCTATTTGTCCTTCAACTTCAATCAAAACCCCGGCCAGCTTTTTTCCATGCAGATAAACGTCGTTTGGCCATTTCAACTGCACGTCCTCTACGCCAAATTTCTGCAGTGCATTACAAACGGCCACGCCAACAAGTAGCGATAAGCCGGCCATACTTTGATATCCATCAGGAAACGACCAATACATAGAAAACGTTAAGCTTCCACCTACAGGCGCCAGCCATTGCTTACCATGGCGGCCGCGCCCCGCGGTTTGAATTTCTGCCAACATGACATCGCCGTCAGCCAGATTATGACGGGCATTTACAATGCGTTTTTTTAACTCGGTGTTGGTAGATGCAAGGACTGGCTCAACCTGTACCAACGATAAGCTGGGGCATTTTAGCTGTCTATTTATCAGATCGGCGTTAAGCAGAGCAAATTGTCGGTTTAGCTTGTAACCTTTACCTTTTACTTTAAAGACATCCAGCCCCCATTCCGTTAACTGGGCAATGTGTCCAGCCACCGCTGTACGAGACAAACCGACTTCTTGCGCGATAGTTTCACCGGAATGAAACTGCCCGTCAGCCAGTAAAGCCAGGATGTGCTGCCGAATCATCTTTGACGCGTGCCTCATAGCGTGACCAATCCTGTTTTTCCCACTAGCCTGACTTCAGGCTCTAAAGGAATTCCAAACGTTTGGTGTACTGCGGTAATAATATCTGATGCAAGAGTAACGACATCTTCACCTTTAGCTGATCCCAGGTTCGTAAGGACAAGCGGCTGTGTGGGGTGACAACGCACCCCCTGCCACTGCTTTCCCTTATAACCGAGTGTGTCTATTAGCCAGGCCGCTGGAATTTTTTTATGCTCTGCATCAATATCGTACGCAGGTACGTTAGGATATTGCGCTTGAATTCGTTGGTATAATGCTATCTCGACCACCGGATTTTTAAAAAAGCTGCCAGCGTTGCCAAGTATCGCCGGATCCGGCAGCTTTGCCTTGCGGATGGTGATAACAGCATCAAAAATATCTTTCGCGGTGGGATTTTCCAGCGCAGCCAGTTCGCCGTACGTGGTAATTCGCTCACTGTTTTTAGGAAGCGTAAAGTTAACGTAAGTAATCAGTACCTTTCCCGCTAGTGCGTGTTTGAATACGCTATCCCGATAGCCAAACAAACAATCTTTTGCATCAATGACTGCTTTTTCCCCGCTTTGAATATAAATCACCTCTACCGAGGAGATAAACTGACCGACTTCAATACCGTAAGCACCAATATTTTGGATGGGACACGCCCCAACAGAACCTGGAATTAACGCGAGATTTTCCATCCCCCACCAACCGTTTTCCATGGTTTTTACCACTAGCTGGTGCCAATTTTCTCCACCACCGACGCGTAAGTGATGAGCATCCGTCGTTTCATGATGAGTGATACCAGCAATGCGATTAACTAGTACCTGCCCATCAAAATCCTCCAGAAACAGCGTATTACTGCCTTCCCCAAGCAAATAGTTATGCGAGGCTGATGACAGAGCGTCGAGAAACTCGTCTGCGGTATTAAAGAAGGTTAACTGCTGGCATTGCGAGGGCAAGCCGAACGTGTGATAAGACTGCAATGATGGCACTGGGTATGTCGTCTATATTTCAGATGGTCGGGCAATGGTAGGCTAAGGTGAAGAAGAATAAAAGTATCTATGCCGCAATGGCTGTAAACAGATGGCTTTCCTTTGTTGATAAATGATTTAACAGCAACAGCTTTTTAGTTTTTCTTATTTACGGTCGCTTGCGTTTCAGAGGATGCCTTACTGTTATTGTGCTTACGCACATTCTCTCGCCGCACAACCTTTAGTATGGTCAGCAGCAAAATCTTGCAGTCCAGCCAAAAGCTCTGATTTGCCACATACCACTTATCCAATTCAAATTTCTTATCTTCAGTTATATTGTCGCGTCCGTTTATCTGCGCCCAACCCGTCATGCCGGGACGCACTTGCTGACGGACCTTCTCTAAGTAATCCTTTTGATCCCCATCTTCCTCTAATAAAGGTCTTGGCCCCACGAGGCTCATTTCACCACGCAATACGTTCCACAGTTCAGGTAGCTCGTCCAGACTTGTACGGCGAAGAAATCGGCCAAATTTTGTCTGCCTTTGATCATCGGTAAGCGGTTCTCCGGCATCCGTACGAGCGTTAATCTGCGTACGAAACTTTATCAGCTCGAAGGGTTTACCGTTTAGGCCCGGACGCCACTGCCTAAACAGGATTGGCGAACCAAGTTTGATCCACACCAGTATTGCCAGTCCCCCCAGCAGCCAAGACAACAAAAATAAAGCAACTCCACTTCCCACTATGTCCATCACACGCTTCACCATAATAAGGCGCTTCCTTTGATAAAAATCACCATACCGCTAATACTCATCTGGCATTGCGTAGCTGTGCAAACATGGCTAAACGCCGCGCTTGAAGAAGATCGTAATGAAAATCCTGCGCTCTCTGGAAGTTTTGCTTTGCTTCGTCGAGGCGCTGTTTTTCAGACATTCTTAGGCATGTCTGAATAGCTTCACTGAGCGCTTGGGCACTGCCGCGCTCAACAATCCGCTCTTCGTTAAGCAGTTCATTGACTCCTGCCACACTACTGGCTATGCAGATAACGCTACGGGCCATCGCTCCCAAAAGTGCATGGGGTAACTTCTCTTTCTTTGAAGGCATTATAAAAATATCGGCAGCATCCATCGCATCACGGATCTTTTTCTCGCAAGAAACATTTCCAACGAAGTCGGCTACAGTATGAAGGCCTAAAGTCACTGCGGCGCCTTGCATCCGATTTACCTGTTGTCCTCCTCCAATCCATGTGAGATGACACGTTACTCCCGCGTCAATGAGTTGACGTAGCGCAGCCAGCATGACGTCACAGCCTTTATAGGAATGGGACAGGCTGCTGATACACAGCACCCGTACTGGCTTATGAAGCGGATACTGAGTGCGCTGATGGTACTCATCGTTGTTAAGGAAAATGGAAGAGTAGTGAGTATGAAACGCTTCTGCCGCAGGGGGATAGCGTTCTTGTAGCGCATGCTCAGTGGCATAAGAAATGGCACAGACCTGACGGCATTGCTGACGCAGCAACCCTTCATGCAGCTTTCGCAGAAACGGATGCCACACGCCCACACTGTTATCTTTTGCATAAACATCGACGGGATCATGAGTAACTTCTGCACCACATTGATGCAGGGCAGGCTTTACCATTTCCTGGTACAACCACGATAGAAAACCCGGCAAGCGGAAAATAACTTTGTCAGCGATCCCTTTGCGTTGACGTAGTATCTTACATGTCTTTACCAGTCTCATAGCGAAGGCTTCCAGTCCCTCACCTGCGGGGACAGCTGTGATAGATACTTTTTCGCCCGTTACCTCAAGCCAGCCTGGTCTAGTGCACTTAACGTTGTATACAGGGGCGACAATATTGACCTGGTTGAAGACGCTCAAATAGCCACACCAAAAGCCGTAAGGAAAAGCTTCATCAGTCCAGATCGATCCTTCTGCGCAACGATAAAAGTGCTTGTCTGTAACCACATCTAACAGCATATCAAATCCTAAAATCGCCATAGTCTTTTTAATAATGCAGTAGCGTTTCTGCAACAGGCGTGAAAAAGTCTCTTTATCCTTCCATTGTATTCAAATGGTGTCGAAAGGCCATGTGACACAGAAAAAAATGAGCAATACCGATTAAGCAAATAGTCCGGATAACGGCAATAATACCATTCGTCATAAATATGTGATCTAATGGTGTGTCACTTAAATTCATTCAATGCCTATGCTTCACGATGCAGATTTTGTACAACTTGCACGACGCGAATCGCGCGCGAGAAAAAGGATCCGGCTTTTAGCGCTTGCCCACTTTAAAGAGGGTAAAAGTAGGACTGCCATTGCCAATACATTAAAAGTCAGTCGAGGCAGCGTGAACAAGTGGGTCGCCACTTTTCTGCAACACGGTATTGAAGGTCCCAATGACAAATATTCTCCCGGCCGACCTCCCACCCTTTCACAGGCCCAACATCGACAATTATCAGATTTCGTTGAAGCTCACAGCCTGTCTGAACAGGGAGGTCGTTTGACCGGCGCTGATATCAATCGCTACATCCAGTGTGAATTTGGCGTCGTTTATGAACCGTCTCATATTTATCGGATTTTGAAGCAGCTGGGGTTGTCGTGGATCTCTAGCCGTTCCCGCCATCCACAACAATCACAAGCTGTTCAAAACGAGTTTAAAAAAACTACAGATTGAAACGAGCAAACGGATCCCAGACCATATTCCGTTAGAAAAGGTTGATATCTAGTTTCAGGATGAAGCACGTTTCGGTCAGCAAAATACCACCAAACGAGTTTGGGCAAAGAAAGGCAGCCGACCAAGAGCCGTTAAGCAACAACAATTCGAGTACGCCTATTTGTTCGGTGCAGTATTCCCGGCAACAGGAGATACCAAAGCACTGATCGCCCCGTGGGTTAATAAAGACATCGTGAAGCAACATCTGAGATTAATAGCGGCTCGCACGTTGCCCGGGCATCATGCGGTGGTGATTATGGATGGCGCGGGTTGGCATACAGTTGACATTGCAAATGATATCGACAACCTAAGTATCATCAAGCTTCCTCCCTATTCACCTGAACTCAATCCCGTCGAACAAGTATGGAGTTGGCTTCGTCAACATCACTTAGCCAATCGCTGTTTTAAAGGCTACACAGATATTGTTGATGCCTGCACAAACGCATGGAACTACTTTATTGTATATACACAAAGACTGAGCGCTATGTGCAAAAGGGACTGGATTAATATGGTCAAATAATTATGCCGATTGGTATTAGTGTGGCTGTTGCGCAAGCAGGACACACAGTACGTCCGGTGGTTGCCGATGGCGCGCCTGCCGAGAACTTATCAACATAAAAAAAGGGCTACCCTTGCGGATAGCCCTTTCTTCGAATGGGAGCCTGGCGATGTGCTACTCTCACATGGGGAGACCCCACACTACCATCGCCGCTAACGTGTTTCACTTCTGAGTTCGAAATGGATTCAGGTGGTGCCACGTCGCTATTGTCGCCAGGCAAAAACTCGTTGCAATAAGGCGTTGTCTTATTGCGTAAGGAAGATTTCACTACTCTTTCAAGTATGAGCATCACCCTTACATAAATTCTTAATTGGTCTTAACAATGCTGGAAAGCATAATATTAGTGTCTAAGTCAGAGTCTTCGCTACTCTTTTGACTTGATTAGGTTTGTCATTCACACACAACACCGGTCTTCTCTCGAAGCCATTTAGGCGTTGTATGGTTAAGCCTCTCGGGCAATTAGTACAGGTTAGCTTAATGCCTTACAACACTTCCACATCCTGCCTATCAACGTCATAGTCTATAACAACCCTTCCAGACCTTAAAGGTCAGGGATGACTCATCTTGGGGCTCGCTTCCCGCTTAGATGCTTTCAGCGGTTATCGATTCCGAACGTAGCTACCGGGCAATGCCATTGGCATGACAACCCGAACACCAGCGGTTCGTCCACTCCGGTCCTCTCGTACTAGGAGCAGCTCCCCTCAATCATCCAACGCCCACACCAGATAGGGACCGAACTGTCTCACGACGTTCTAAACCCAGCTCGCGTACCACTTTAAATGGCGAACAGCCATACCCTTGGGACCGACTTCAGCCCCAGGATGTGATGAGCCGACATCGAGGTGCCAAACACCGCCGTCGATATGAACTCTTGGGCGGTATCAGCCTGTTATCCCCGGAGTACCTTTTATCCGTTGAGCGATGGCCCTTCCATACAGAACCACCGGATCACTATGACCTACTTTCGTACCTGCTCGACGTGTCTGTCTCGCAGTTAAGCTAGCTTATGCCATTGCACTAACCTCACGATGTCCGACCGTGATTAGCTAACCTTCGTGCTCCTCCGTTACGATTTGGGAGGAGACCGCCCCAGTCAAACTACCCACCAGACACTGTCCATAATCCCGATTAGGGACCTATGTTAGAACATCAAACATACAAGGGTGGTATTTCAAGGATGGCTCCACATCATCTGGCGACAATGCTTCAAAGCCTCCCACCTATCCTACACATGTAGGTTCAATGTTCAGTGCCAAGCTATAGTAAAGGTTCACGGGGTCTTTCCGTCTAGGTGCGGGTACACAGCATCTTCACTGCGATTTCAATTTCACTGAGTCTCGGGTGGAGACAGCGTGGCCATGGTTACACCATTCGTGCAGGTCGGAACTTACCCGACAAGGAATTTCGCTACCTTAGGACCGTTATAGTTACGGCCGCCGTTTACCGGGGCTTCGATCAAGAGCTTCTCTAAAAGATAACCCCATCAATTAACCTTCCGGCACCGGGCAGGTGTCACACCGTATACGTCATCTTTCGATTTTGCACAGTGCTGTGTTTTTAATAAACAGTCCCAGCCACCTGGTCACTGCGGCCTCCATTCGCTTAAGGAGCAAGTCCTATCACCAACAGAGGCGTACCTTCTCCCGAAGTTACGGTACAATTTTGCCGAGTTCCTTCACCCGAGTTCTCTCAAGCGCCTTAGTATTCTCTACCTGACCACCTGTGTCGGTTTGGGGTACGGTTCGCATAATCATAAGCTTAGAGACTTTTCCTGGAAGCAGGGCATCAACAACTTCACCACCGTAGTGGCTCGTCTCGTGTCTCGGCCTTAAGTGTCCGGATTTACCTAAACACTCAGCCTACGCACTTTCACCTGGACTACCAACGCCAGGCTTGCCTAGCCTTCTCCGTCCTCCCATCACTGATTATACAAGTACGGAAATATTAATCCGTTTCCCATCGACTACGCATTTCTGCCTCGCCTTAGGGGCCGACTTACCCTGCCCTGATTAGCATGGGACAGGAAACCTTGGTCTTCCGGCGTGGGGGTTTTTCACCCCCATTATCGTTACTCATGTCAGCATTCGCACTTGTGATATGTCCACCCAACTTCTCAATTGAGCTTCAACCACTTACACAACGCTCCCCTACCACTTGAACCTAAGTTCAAATCCGCAGCTTCGGTATATTGCTTAGCCCCGTTACATCTTCCGCGCAGGCCGACTCGACTAGTGAGCTATTACGCTTTCTTTAAAGGGTGGCTGCTTCTAAGCCAACCTCCTAGCTGTCTTAGCCTTCCCACATCGTTTCCCACTTAGCAATATTTTGGGACCTTAGCTGGCGGTCTGGGTTGTTTCCCTCTTCACGACGGACGTTAGCACCCGCCGTGTGTCTCCCGGATAGCACTCATCGGTATTCGGAGTTTGCAAAGGGTTGGTAAGTCGGGATGACCCCCTAGCCTTAACAGTGCTCTACCCCCAATGGTGTTCGTCCGAGGCTCTACCTAAATAGATTTCGGGGAGAACCAGCTATCTCCCGGTTTGATTGGCCTTTCACCCCCAGCCACAAGTCATCCCCTAACTTTTCAACGTTAGTGGGTTCGGTCCTCCAGTTGATGTTACTCAACCTTCAACCTGCCCATGGCTAGATCACCGGGTTTCGGGTCTATACCTAGCAACTCAACGCGCAGTTAACACTCGCTTTCGCTACGGCTCCGTTATTCACTTAACCTTGCTACTAAATATAAGTCGCTGACCCATTATACAAAAGGTACGCAGTCACCCCCCATAAAGAGAGGCTCCCACTGCTTGTACGTATACGGTTTCAGGTTCTGTTTCACTCCCCTCACAGGGGTTCTTTTCGCCTTTCCCTCACGGTACTGGTTCACTATCGGTCAGTTAGGAGTATTTAGCCTTGGAGGATGGTCCCCCCATATTCAGTCAGGATAACACGTGTCCCGACCTACTCGTTTTCACTATAATGGCATTGTCATGTACGGGACTATCACCCAGTATCGTGGCACTTTCCAGAGCCTTCCACTAACACCAATATAGCTTAAGGGCTACTCCCCGTTCGCTCGCCGCTACTAAGGGAATCTCGGTTGATTTCTTTTCCTATAGGTACTTAGATGTTTCAGTTCCCTACGTTCGCCTCATTAACCTATGTATTCAGTTAATGATACACATAAATGTGTGGGTTTCCCCATTCGGACATCTGTGGCTCAAATGCTTTTTGTCAGCTCACCACAGCTTTTCGCAGACTTACACGTCCTTCATCGCCTCTAACTGCCAAGGCATCCACCGTATACGCTTTGTCACTTAACCATACAACCCTAAATAGCTTCGTCAATACTTCCCATACTTCACCTCTACTCCTCACTCACTCAGTCATGTACTAAATGTACACTCCTTCGCTCCTTCGTCGCTCGGTTCGTCTGAAAACTATTGACTCGCCATTTTCGTTTATCAGCCCCTCAATAATAAAATATTGAAGCGTGATATGAAAATGACACTTTACTGTTACCACTTTTGAACAGCTAATGTTCGTGAAAGGGTGGCAACAGCGGCCTTGACCCGCCTTTTTATCCGGGCTCAGGTGAGAATTGAATCTCTGTTGTATGCATGACAAGTCTAATCAATTTCGTGCCAAATAAGGATGCAAAGCATCGTTACTTTTGCGCAAGGAGGACCATCATTACACTCAGTTGTGTAAAATGACCCACTTGCTGCACGTTTTCAGTCAGATAGAGTAGCTTGAGTGCAAAATCATCCAGAGGATGACTTTTGCGCAAGGAGGACTCACAGTACGCTCAGTTGCATACTATTTATCTCTCTTAGTTACTCTTTCTTAGATTGATTACTAATATCAGCTTTCCAAATTGTTAAAGAACGTTTCTTGCAATCGAACTTGCCGATTGCAACACAAGGTAGATATTTGCAAAGCAAACACCTTCTTGCCTTAGAGTAAAAAACCCTAATCAATACTCGCTTTACCCGCGGTTATTCATTAGGATTCTGCTTTGCCGACCATATTAGCGTATTTCTTTCGTAGATAAGGAAGAGGAAATCGTGGTGTGCGCGTAGCACATGAGATTTTCTCTGACGCCGTATACGGAAGAAATGGTAGGCTTGGGCAGACTTGAACTGCCGACCTCACCCTTATCAGGGGTGCGCTCTAACCAGCTGAGCTACAAGCCTGTTCTTGCTTCTGTCTGGGCTCGTATTGCTGCTCTTTATTTCCTCGCTCCTCAGTCACATACTATATGTATGCTCCTTCGTCGCTCGTCAAGTCGAACACCACTACAAACCAAGCCATCGCAATAACTTTCTACCCGACCTGCTTTCTTTAGTAAGCAGACATTAGGTCAGCAGGGTTTCCCTGCGATTAAACCGCGTGTCGCGCTCACTTGCGAAGCAAGTGCCTGTAGGCAGATGGTGGAGCTAAGCAGGATCGAACTGCTGACCTCCTGCGTGCAAGGCAGGCGCTCTCCCAGCTGAGCTATAGCCCCATAGGTCTATCTCGTTCTTTATCTTCTATAACAAAACAATCTGTGTAGGCACTGCATCAAAAATGTCGCGTCGACTTTTGGTAAGGAGGTGATCCAACCCCAGGTTCCCCTAGGGTTACCTTGTTACGACTTCACCCCAGTCATGAAACACAAAGTGGTAATCGTCCTCCCTCATCGTGAAACGACGAAGGTTAGACTAACTACTTCTTTTGCATCCCACTCCCATGGTGTGACGGGCGGTGTGTACAAGGCCCGGGAACGTATTCACCGCAACATTCTGATTTGCGATTACTAGCGATTCCGACTTCATGGAGTCGAGTTGCAGACTCCAATCCGGACTACGACAAGCTTTAAGGGGTCCGCTCCACATCACTGTCTCGCTTCCCTCTGTACTTGCCATTGTAGCACGTGTGTAGCCCTACACGTAAGGGCCATGATGACTTGACGTCGTCCCCACCTTCCTCCGGTTTGTCACCGGCAGTCTCCTTAGAGTGCCCAACCAAATGCTGGCAACTAAGGACAAGGGTTGCGCTCGTTGCGGGACTTAACCCAACATCTCACGACACGAGCTGACGACAGCCATGCAGCACCTGTGTCTGAGTTCCCGAAGGCACCAATCCATCTCTGGAAAGTTCTCAGCATGTCAAGTGTAGGTAAGGTTCTTCGCGTTGCATCGAATTAAACCACATGCTCCACCGCTTGTGCGGGCCCCCGTCAATTCATTTGAGTTTTAACCTTGCGGCCGTACTCCCCAGGCGGTCTACTTATCGCGTTAGCTTCGCTACTTACAAATTAAATTCACAAACAGCTAGTAGACAGCGTTTACGGTGTGGACTACCAGGGTATCTAATCCTGTTCGCTACCCACACTTTCGCACATGAGCGTCAGTCTTTGGCCAGGGAGTCGCCTTCGCCACTGATGTTCCTCCAGATATCTACGCATTTCACCGCTACACCTGGAATTCCACTCCCCTCTCCAAGACTCTAGTCTGCCAGTTCTAAATGACCGTCCCAGGTTGAGCCCGGGGCTTTCACATCTAGCTTAACAAACCGCCTGCGTGCGCTTTACGCCCAGTAATTCCGATTAACGCTCGCACCCTCCGTATTACCGCGGCTGCTGGCACGGAGTTAGCCGGTGCTTCTTCTGTTGCTAACGTCAATGCTGATGGGTATTAACCATCAACCCTTCCTCACAACTGAAAGTGCTTTACAACCCGAAGGCCTTCTTCACACACGCGGCATGGCTGCATCAGGGTTGCCCCCATTGTGCAATATTCCCCACTGCTGCCTCCCGTAGGAGTCTGGGCCGTGTCTCAGTCCCAGTGTGGCTGATCTTCCTCTCAGAACAGCTAGAGATCGTCGCCTAGGTGAGCTCTTACCTCACCTACTAGCTAATCTCACTTGGGCCTCTCTTTTGGTAAGAGCGCAAGCGCCCCCTTTGGTCCCTTCTTTTTACAGATGGACATTATGCGGTATTAGCAGTCGTTTCCAACTGTTATCCCCCTCCAAAAGGCAAGTTCCCAAGCATTACTCACCCGTCCGCCACTCGTCAGCGATGTGCAAGCACATCCTGCTACCGTTCGACTTGCATGTGTTAGGCCTGCCGCCAGCGTTCAATCTGAGCCATGATCAAACTCTTCAATTAAATATATCGAAATATGAATTGTCGTTGTGACACTCTTAACGAGTGCCCACACAGATTGTCTTGTTATAAATTGTTAAAGAACATTTCTACTGCGCCTTTGCTTCGTATTGATGCGCTTGGCTTCTTCGCTTCTCAGTCACATGCATCAGCATACTCCTTCGTCACTCATCAAGTCGCACAACACTACGAATCAAATGCTGTGTAGAAAGCAGTTAATGACTAATCATTTCAACCGCTTGCTTCAGGTTATTCCCTGAAGCGGGAGGCGCATTCTACGCCTTTCGTTTTCCGTGTCAACACATTTTGAAATTTTTTATTTCCAAGAGCGTGTCACTCAAAACGGCTTCAGCGGTGTGTCTTACAACCCCCTGAAGCGAGGCGCGTATTCTACGCTTTTCGTTTCTGGCGTCAACCTTTTTTTGAAATTTCTTTCATCAGTGGTTGCAGCTGAAACCCGCATCAGCACTGGCTTTACCAGCTACCAGGGCCGTCGGTGTTTTGACTTTCCTGCCGAAGCGGATGCGCATTCTAGAGATTTCTAAATAAAGGTCAACAGCAATTGCGAAAAAAGTTGAGAAATTAATACTAAATGGTTAGTTTTCACGCTAAGCTGACAAAATATAGACAATTTGAACTATTTATGCGTAGTATCGTTTTAATTGTAGGTTAAGTTATAGTCATGCTAAATGGCTTTTGAGTTACCACAGAGGGTTTAATGATGCGGAAGTTTGGTCTATTTGTTGTTACGGCCACATTGAGTTGTTCAGTACTTGCCAATGCTTATCCCGAATTAGATAGAGAGCCGGTTGATCCGTTTCATACTGCATTTTTGAAACGACAGGTCGATCAGAATATGTCAGTGGGTCGTGCAATCCGTTCTATCGGGAGTCATTATCCTCAGGAAATGGTAGCTATAGTAGATGTGGCGCTTGATACCTATCCGGAAAGTTATAGAGAAATCATTCATGCAGCCATTTCCTCGCAACCTGCTTCAACAGAAGATATTGTAAAGTTAGCAATTGATAAAGGTGTAGCGTCGTGCACGGCCATTGTTGAAATGGCAATTAATGCCGAGCCCAGCTATGTGGACTTTGTTGTGCAAGCGGCTGCAAATAGTACGCCTGAAGATTTGGATGAAATTGTACGTATTGCGGTACTGACCGAACCGGATTCCGCTGACAGCATTGTGCAAACGCTATCAAGAGGTCATCCCAACAAAATTATAGAGATTCTGACAACTGCACTTAACGCCGTCCCTTATGTTGGGGAGTATGTGGTTGATTCTTTGTTAGCGGTGTTTCCAGAGCAAGCCGATGAAGTAGTAGGTACTGCTGTTATGCAATCTTCCGGACAAAGGGAGCAAGTGCTGCGCATTTTAGAGACGGCGCAAAACGCAGGTATGAGCGAAGATAAATTACGAGAGTATGCAGCTCAAGCTGGCGTTACCAGCGAAGAGATAGCTGCTGTTATAAGCGATTAAAAACTATAGTGAATGAAATACCATGGAAAAGACGCGCTCTACTTCAACTCACACGTCTTTTCTTATCTATATTCTCTGGGTCCTTTAATAGCGAAATTTTCTCGCTTTAGCGTCAGGTTAGGATTATAAGCAGGATCGTGGTCAATATACTTTTTCCACTTGCTCTGCAGGTAGGTAAGCTCCCGATTGAAACGCGCAGCTTTCTCCACTGTTATATCTAATCCGCGGCTAACCGATTCGTGGTGGTACAATTCAGCTTCGGCGCAATATAAGTTCCTCACTCCCGTTTCCAACACCCTCAGACAAAAATCCACGTCATTAAACGCGACTTCCAGATTTTCTTCGTCAAGGCCGCCAACGCCTTCATATATTGATTTCTTTACCAATAAACAAGCTGCAGTTACTGCACTATAATTTTGTGTTGCAATAAGACGGTTCATGTACCCGGGGTGGTAACGAGGAAAGTACTTATGTGCGTGCCCTGCTCCGCCGCCGTATCCAAGAACAACGCCAGCGTGTTGAATGCGGTCATCCGGGTATAAAAGCTTGGCACCTACACAACCGATATCTTCGCGTATAGCGTGCCCTACCATATACTCAAGCCACTCAGGCGTAATTACTTCAATATCGTTGTTGATCAGGCCTATTACTTCGCCTTGTGCATGTTTAACGGCAAAGTTGTTAATTGCTGAATAGTTGAATGGGTGAGGATAGCGAAGCAGTCGTATCTTTGGGTGAAGCTCTAGCTCGCTAAAATACGCCAAGGCTTCGGGATCATCGGAATTATTATCAATCAACAAGATTTCGTAGTTTAGGTAGGTCGTCTTTTGCAAAATAGACTCTATACACATCTTTACCAAATCTTTGCCATTGAAGGTAGGAATAATTAAAGACACCAGAGGTTGATTTTTAATTGGCCACTGAACTTTCAACAAACCTGGTGTGACATTCACTATCGTAGTGTTCCCGGATAACTCTTGGGATAAGCGATTCATATCACTTAGTGCTAAGGATTTTCTAACTGAAAGAACGAATGGCTGATGCGTTATGTTTAATTGAGTGGAATGAAGATAAATATAAGCCATCGTTGCTGCAATGCCATGGGTAACAAACCTATCTATGAACTGTAAGCTCATGGGCGTGTTTAGCAAAACAGCCTCATTTATATAAGCAGACGAAATTTGCAAATCAGGATTCCAATCAGGTAAAAAGCGGTATTCGCTTAGCCTCTCCTTATCATTCACACTAATACTGTCGAAGTAACAGAGATCACCACGAGCTGGGAGCATTAAGATCGGCAATGCTAACTGCTGGTGCAATTGAATGCCCGCCTCAATAACCAAAGTCTTTGTGGTGAACCTAGCGTCATCTTCGTAGTACGCCCGCACCACAAAATCGTCTCGTGAATCGCAATCGCCTGGCACACAATGTTTATCGACCCACACGGTATTAATAACTGGGTCTATACACTGTAGCGACTTTAAAGTGGCAGCAACATTTCCGTCTCCAACAATTAACACATTAATTTTTGCACTATATTGATCAAGTACTGCTTCTTTTCGACAAAGAAATTCCTTTTGGTTTAGGAGATTATCTGTAAGAAGCTTTCGGATTTTTCGTAAGCTCGGGACTTCATAGGCCAAACTGGAACGACGGAGACGTTCCCCGTACCATGCTTTAAGGCCATACTGTTTTCTTAGTTGATTCTTCAGCCTTTCTGGTAGAAGGCTAAAAGATGCTTTTAGAACCCTTACTGGGAAGTTTTTCATAGCGGCATAACAATCTTAAACTTCATTTGATGAAAAGCACCTACGTCGCAATTTTTCAACTATCACTACCCATATTGGCAGTATTTTCTTTAAAACTGCTACGCGTTCTGGTTGCTCCAGTTGTTCCTTTCTTTCTAATGCAATCTGATACGTCTTGTATAGCGTTAACAAAGAAATTTTCTTTTGTCGGACAAGTGTACGCAATATCTTTTCAAACTGTGAAAGTGACAACTCTTGTTCACGGCTAGGTAAGTTTTGCAACGTTCTACACTCAGCGTAAAATTCCTCACTCTTCGCTACTGTATGTGCATTAAGAAAGCGCTTTAGCTGGTTAAGGTACATCGATTTAAACGCTTCAAACTTGTCGTCCGAAAATAATGAAATTTTTTCCCGTTTCCCGTAGCTTTGTAAAGCAAGATCAAGCTGAACTTGTAATGCTTCTGATTCCAATTGGTTAAACCAGCGTTTAACTTCAATACTTTCGAGAGAATAAGAGGAATTTACATTCCCAACAGTTGTATTAACGTGGGCATTGTCAATATGTAACGCTTCAAGAAAATCAGCTATCAAACTGTTGTTTTTAAATATGGCCGTGGAATAGGGTCGCAAAATGAAACGACTTTCACCGACAGCTTGAATTTTTATGCTAAGAGTATTAAGCGTAGAATTGCTACCCGAGTTTGGTGAGAATTTGGTTGTCTTACCATGACGCTTCACTGCTTGATTGTAAGAAGACTGAAGGATCTCTAGTCCGAATCGGATATAACCGATGAACGTAGCTTCAGGAACCGTATCTGCAATCATTTCAATATTTTTAAAAAAAAATTCTGAAGAAAATAACAATGTATGGCAGTCTGCTTTGCGCGCTCGCGCGACTTCTGATTCGTACAGCGCTTTTGAAAAATGGAAGCTTCCTTTTTCTCCTTCAAAAACTTTTCGTAAGTTCCCAGAGCTAACGCCATTTACATCAACTGCGTGCTGAGGATAATAGACCCCTTGGTTTTTTAACCATTCGTGATTTAATGAGCACCACTTTTGTATAGCAGAGGTACCGGTCTTTGGAGGACCAAAGTGGAAAATAATTTTCATGTAATTAACATCTAATCTCAGAAATTGATTTTTCAGCTAATGCTGAAGCACAGCTTGATACAGGCACCTAATATTCTCACTGCCACTCAGATAAGAAAACTTCTGTTCAGCAGACCTTCTTGCAGCCTCACTTACTGTAGCCACGATGGAAGGATTCAGTGCCAACTGTTTAAGACTCTCAACGATGGATTGATAATCCTGAAAAGGAACTAAATAGCCATTTTTTCCTGACTCAATGAGTTCGTTTAAAGCGCCGCGATTGTACCCGATTGCAACACGGCCAGCAGCCTGTGCTTCGGCAACTGTTCTGCCAAATGATTCGTTGAAATGCGAAAGACTTAGTACCACATCTAAGTGCTGAAGTGCATCACAAGGATCGGCAACATAACCCTGGTATGCCAAATTCGTTAGTTTAAACGTTGAGAGACAGGTGGAAAGTTCACTGGTAAGCGGGCCGTAAACGTTAAAACGAATATTTTTTGATTCTAATGAACGCTTTGCCACTTCAAAGAAATCGTAAATTCCTTTTTTCCCCACATTGCTACTGATAATGCCCACTTCGAGCTGTTGATGCTGGTTTAAAGGGATCTGCTTTAGTTTTTCTACATCAATAGCGTTGTAAATCACCGTAATGTCCGCCGTGCAATCGTGGGGCAAAGCGCTGTTGAAACTCTGTTTAAGATAATGGGAATTGCAGATAATTTTACCACCGCTATTTGCAATTCTTGTATGCACAGCCGCAGGAGTGGAAAGTAAGGCATTTTGTAGCGCAGGATCGGTAGGCAGGTCCTCCCGAACATGCACAATAAATGGGAGCCCAGCTTCTTGTGCCGCAATGACGGGCTCATCAACAACTAGCGTGTTAATGTGAAACGCAGCTATATCTCGATACTTCGCATAAGCTTTAATTGCATCTACAGTGATTCTGCACGGAGATTTACTCTCGAACCACCACCCGTAAGGGATAAATTTTACTTCTACACACTGCACTGCAAGATCGTTGACATAATCCTGATTGTACGCCTCTGGCATCAGTGCATAAACATTGTAACCAGCAAGGTTAAGCATCGTAGCAAGATCGATAAAACTGCGTTCCGCGCCGTACACAGTATGTGCAGCCTGGTGAGCCACAAGCAATATATTCGCTGCGCGTTCAACTGCTCGCTGCCCTGGGATTACAGGATGAATTGGTGCTGAAGTACCTTGTAATTGCGAAAATATGGAAATGTCGTCGCCCTTTTTACCTGACAGGCGGTATCCAGTCAGGCTGAATTCAGGGCCTGGATCTTTGCCCTCATCAAACCCTTTTACTAAGTAATGTTCAAGAGGATCGATGCCGCCGGCGTGTAGTTCAGCATACCGCTGTACGTACCAGGCAGCATCCCAGAAGCCACTTGCCAGAAACGCACTTTTTACGTCGACCACCTCCTGCTCTTGCTCATGAGACAACAGCGTTGCTGGGCAGAAGAACGGGCGCTTTTTCATGGCCGCAGGTATAAATAAATCAGGAGAGAATTGTTCATGCCATGCAAACGCCGCATCAAGATACCACTTTCGTGGCCCTTCAAATTGTGTAAGCATATGAGTATGTGTGGACTGAGTTAGCGAGCCTTCCCTTACCAGCTGCAGCGATAATGGAACGTCTGGCAGTGCATGAGCAATAGATTGCTTTCCAAAAACTTTTAATACACGATAAAAATACTCTGTATCGGCTCCAGCCTTTATTTCATCCCAAAAGCCAAGCTTCTCAAAGGCAGGCCGGTGGAGCATCAATGAACTTACATTGCGAAAAATCCACCTTTCTTCTATTCGCCAACAGTAAAAAGACAGATCTGGCAATGTTCTTATCATTGAACTGACACTGCCTGCGGCGCTCTCTTTTACTATTGCGTGTACTTGCTTCTCGATTTTCTGCGAATGCGCCCAGTCATCAGCATCATTAACCGTAAGAAATTCACCCTTAGCCGCCGCCATTCCTTTATTTCTCGCAGCGTAAGCTCCGCCGTTTTGATCAGCCTTCAGCAGTATCCACTTTCTCCCTTTCCTACCGCTATGCTGCTCTATCCACTGCTGTACCAAGTGAGTGGAATTATCAGTGCTTCTGTCATCACTAATGATAATTTCCAGATTGGGCCAGGTTTGCTGGTTCAGGCAGTTAAGTACATATCCGATTGTCTCGCTAGCGTTGTACATGGGTACGATTACTGAGACTAACGCCGTTTCCCCAGCCAAAACAGTTGATTGGCATTGTAATGATGCCATGCTCAACACTGTATCTGTCATTGTAACTGGATCAAGTTGCTGTAAAGCGAGTACTGCATTAAATTCATCAAGCCACTGCTGAGAAGTTAATTTGCCTTGCACCTGCAACAAATTTACTTTAGCGCAATTTTTTTCGGGTAGCGATGGAGTGAGTTCTGAAATTATGGCTAACACTGCCTCAGCTTCGGCAATTTTTGAAGCCTTTATGGCACAGTCGATAATAAGAAGTAAAAAGCGCGGATAGTACGCACGCTCCCACTTTTCTTTTTCTTTAACAAGAGCAGACGCAAACTGATACGCTTCTTCAACGTCGCCTACGTAGTTATACCAGCGGGCGAGGTACCACAACGCAAGATGCCTTTCCCGTAAGCTGGTTTCCGGCTCGCTAAGAAGCAGTGTTAGTTTGCGCAATGCAAGATTATCCGCCCCCATCCACAAAATTTCGTCTAACCGTGCGGCTCTATTAGGCGCTGGAAGCCTTCCTTCAAGCCGGCCACTCTTTAGATAATGTAGAAACGGATGAACATTTGAATTGGCTACATCCTGATAGTAGCTTTTATACCAGGCAGCATCGAAGTCTGGACCGGGTGAAACTAAATAGTTCTCACGCAAAAACAGATACTTTGATATCTTCCAGTAGCTGAAAACTTTCCAGCTTGAAGCAGAGGCAGGCGACACCTCCGTTTCTGGAGAAAACATTTCCGATTGATAAACTAACCGTACTTCGCTTTTATTCGGTGTAGTAAAGGCCTGAGCAAACTTCGTCAGTACCTTAAGCCAATCTCGCAAGGTCTCTTTCATCGAATTTTTATACTTCGTTTACTCATCACAGGGTTTTCAGCGTTATTCGTAGGTTTTCCTGCTCAGACTCAATCAAAGGTTCCCCTTCTAACATCCGCACTAACTTAGCGATAATGACCGGGCGCATTTCAAGCATCGGTGCCATTAAATCTCGGGACTGCACTACTGCTTCTTCACATTCAACCTGCATACCGAAAACAACCACATCGCAGTTGTCGTTTAACAGTAACTGGAAAAAATCTGCTGCCAGCTCTTCTTTTTCAGAGCCGTAAGCGGGCCAATGTAACAGGCCCACACGTAGCCCCTCATCTAGCGCTTGTCGCGCGGCTAAAATCGCATTTTCTGAATCCTGGGATACACCAAACTCTGCGATAATGAGTTTGTCGCACCTTAAATTGACATCGCCACGTTTAAGCATTGCTTTGGGTGCAGGGAAACGTCGTTGATTGACTGATACCGACAAATCGGATGCGTGAGTATGCCACCATTGAGCAGCGCTTCTGTAAATATGTCGAAGCCCATTATGAATGGTTTTAACATGAGTGGCTTTTGTGCGGGTAAGCGAGCCTTCATCATCCAAAGCAAATGAGAAAGGAATATTGGGTTTATACTTTACCACCGAACCGTTGCCATAGTGCGCCTGAACCCGCCAAATAAACTCGGTATCGCCCCCCACTATGACTGAATCCCACGGTCCCAAATCATCTATAACGCGTTTACGAAATAAAAATGACGAGTGATTCCAATGAACAAGTCTGGCGTTCAAATTCCAGTTATGTGTAAATGTGAGATTATCTAGAGCGCGAGTCCAGTGCAAACAGACTCCCATTACCGTTTCTTTACGCTGTAACAGTTCAACCTGGGTTGCAATTTTATCCGGATGCGACCAGTCGTCAGCATCATGAGTAGTAATATAATCGCCCGAGGCTTCTTTCAACCCACGGTTGCGGGCCAAGTACGCGCCACCATTTTTTTCTTGTTGGAAGGCTTTAACTCTTGGTTGCGCCTCTGCTATTTTTTTAACAACGGTAAATGTGTTATCGGTACTTCTATCGTCCACAACGATAATTTCAAGATTCTTATAGGATTGCTCCAGTAAGCTTCTAATGGCAGCCTCAATTTTGTCTTCTGCATTGAAGATAGGCATAATGACAGAAACTCTCTCATCACCATTGATCGGCGCAGCGGCAGCAGTGATGTTATCGAATGACAACGGCAGGGTTTTATCACGTTTTTCTACTATGGCTAAGTCCCGAGGCGCATATACGCGATTGGTGATGGCTAACTTATCCTCATCGTTACCAACTGTGTTGGCCAGGGTAAGCAGCATATCCGTATCGCCAGGAACTCTCAGTAGAAAATTTTCAGCCACTTCTTTTGCTTTGCTTGTCTCACCGAGCGCTAACCATGAATGGGCAAACATCATTGCTGTGGCTTTATCGTCGCGATAGTGTGGGTCTAAGTTCACAATCAATTCAGCAAGCTCAAGCGTCTTTTTATAATTGCCGACATAAAAATACCAGCGGCCAGCATGCCACGCGGCAAAAAATCTTACATCACTGGGTTCATCTTTGTTCCCGTAGATAGCTGCAAGATCTGCCAAAGCAGGTTTTGAATACCCTCCCCACAAGTGATTCACTACCGTGTGACGCAGAAGTTCTCTGCGGTCACGCGTTGCATGATCATAACGGTTTCCGTTCGGTCTCCGCCCTTCCTGGCGGCCATGTAACGCGTAATGAAGTAGCGGGTTCATTCCAGATTCCGCTACGTCTTCATTGTTTTCAATGTACCACTGAGTATCGAAGTCTTTGGAGGGCTTGCGATTTTCTTGAGTGCCAAAGGTAAGGTAGTGCAACACAGGGTTTTTTGACCAAAAAGCATCTGCGCGAACATCCATATACATGCTGATATAGAATCTTTGGTCAAACAATTCACTGGCAGTAATAATTTGAATATCTCGCGCATGTTTTCTACGCAAACGTAAGCGTTTCAGTTGAAGCGCCGTTCCCAGTTTTTTTAGTAGCATTTTACACCTAACACTCGCGATTATCGGTGCGGGATAATACCAACACAAAACCTAAAACGCGACTGATGGTCAACTTTATTTGATATAAATCTTATTGAGAATTATGCGGCTTTACAAGGTTGTGGAGTTCTGGAAACCGGTTGAATATTTCATCTGCTTCCACAATGGCACAATCCCTTCGCTTGATTCTGGCAAATATGCCTTTAGCGCCTGTATCCTGTTCGTTATAGCTCATTCGTAAAAACATAGCCCTTGAGTGATCTATTATTAACGTAAAGTTTTCGTGAACAAGGGTATGATCTCCTGCGCCATACACGTTTCCGATCTTCCCCATTAATTTATTATCCGCTTTATTATAAAAATTGATGTGGCTTAGTCCTAGCGCTATCTTAGGTGAACTAATTTTGATGTTCGGCGACAGCTGCAGTGTTTCAATATCAAGATAAGATTCGTAGCCACGGGAAAAACTAATGATATGATCACAAAATCCCGGATGGATGTATTTCTTTATCTTTGGAATAAATTGCTCTGCTAATAAATCATCGTCATCTAATCTGGTGGTGGCAAAAGCAACATTCGACGAAGCTTTATCTAAGTGGCTTCTGATTAAGCTGTCTATAGATGGTGTTATGGCTGCGCTCTCATCAATGTAACTTATAGAAATAAAAGAACAACCATTCACAATTTCATTCAACTGCGCTTTGTAGGAATCTGGTAAGTGCGTAGAAGACAAAACTATAACCTGTAAATCAACATCTTCTGCGAGCGCATTTATTCTTCTCAAATTGGGAACAACCAGCTCTCGAAATAAAAGCAATTTCGCTTCCATTCGTTCCTTCGCAAACAAAGCTTCTTTGTAAATATCAAAATTGTCTTTGCGGGATATAGCCCAGTTTTTTGAAGAGGTCAATACCGAAAAACGGATTGGAATAAAAAGCTTTTGCAGATACGAGTCTGGGTTACAATTAGTGGAATTTCTCCCCCACCATTTAAGCATTCTTTAGCGCCTTCATATATGAGTTTCCCTTTCACCCACTTGTGATACCTGAAACCGTTTGTCATCAATCGCTCTATTATGCACAAAACCCTCTCCAGGTTCACTTGTATCTTAATGAGAATATTATTACAAAGTGACTTCGCACTCGGCTCTACAGAACATGACAATATCCGATGACTCAGGTAAAAATGTTACTTTGGCTTCAGATTTCGTTACACTGCAGCATTAGCCAGTGTGTGCTGGAAAACATGCACCAGCGGCAACAACTTGAATCTGATGGGAATATCTATGAAGCATAAACTTGCTGATTATCCGTTTGCGCAGGAAAGTGACGATGTAGACATTGTGAAACGACAGTACCGTTTTGGCTATATCGCCAATATCGGCATGCGACCTAAGTTTAGCGGGTCACTTAGCTCAAGCCTTGGCCACTGGGTAGAACTTCAAGTAAACACCCTTTCCCTCCTGGTGCATCCTGAAAGCCCTGTTTACAAAGTGAAGAGCTCTCCCACTCATGTTGTTCTGGTAGGCCATATCTTCGATGCCCTGAATAAAGAGTTCGACAGTCAGAAGATTGCCGAAAAGCTAGCTGCTTACAACTCAGCGACCAAAGAATTTCTCGGTAGTTTAGATAGCCTTGCAGGTCGCTATGTCATATTTATAAATTTTGGTCGCGGCTGGGAAGTATATCCAGACGCTTTCGGTTCGAAAATGCGCTACTTTTCACCTTCCCATCCCGGTTTAGTTGCTTCTCACAGCAGTTTACTAGCGAACGCCTGCGGCGCCCAGTTAGATTTCGATATGTTTGCTTTTATATCCAGCGAGTCATACAGAAAGCGAGATGTAAAAAATCTTCCAGGTCTGGCGACTGAATATGAAGACGTTTATGTAGCGCCCGCTAACCATATGTTGGAATTAACCCAGATGAATCTCGAACGCTTTTGGCCCCGTCATAACGTTCGCCATAACGATATGGAACTAGCAGCCGCTACGTTTATCCAGTATTTAGATGGCTATTCAGATTACATCGCTAAGACATTTGACAAAGAAATTTTTGGCCTTACAGGAGGTATGGATAGCCGCACTATGCTTGCTCCGTTATTAGCGAAAGGAGTAGAGGTAGAATCTTTTACGTTACTACGTGGTGGAGCGGATAATCGTCAAGATTTGGAAACTGCAAAGCAACTTGCCATTTCATTCGGCTTTGCACATACCGTAGTAAATGTTTCCACAGAAGCTTCAAGAATCCAGGGGTATTTTGCAGATGTGAGAAAAGCGCTCAGAATGACGGGAGGGCCACAACGGCTTAATACTATTCATTCTAACGACACCTTCTATCGAGCGTTTAAAGACAAAGCAAGTGTAAACAGCAATTTCTCTCGAGGTTTTGGCGGTGAAATAATTCGCGGCTTTTTTCAGAAGCAAGGCAAACCGTTAAAAAAAGCCACCGCAGAGAAGTTTGCCGGAATAATGGGAATTAACGGCCAGGAAGAAATCACTAAGCACTACTTCCAACATTTTATAGATAACCTTAGCTACGACAAATGCTACGACGCGGATCTATTTGATATCTACTATATGGAGCATCGAATGAGCAAGTGGGGCGCAAACGCATTAACAGAAAGTGACCTTACCGCGCATAGTATGGTAGGAATGTCGTGTCGTAAGTTATATGAAGTAAACATGGGGCTACCGCTGGACGTGCGAGGTACTCGCGAAGTTTTTAAGAGAACGGTGCAATATTTTGCGCCGGAACTGCTAAACATTGAGGTATGCTAATCAGCACCTATTTTATAGCGGGTGACCTCTCCCCCAAATTTAACACAGCAATGATCTGTGATTCGGTAAAGCTGGATTTTATCATTGTCATCTCCAGCGTTTGTCATTGCAGAAAACTCCAATTAAGTCTGTCTCAGTTTAGGGGAAGTGGACATCAGGTTACGTTCCGCAAGAAACTCTATGATTCACTGGAAATGTTGCAGGAAGATCTGGACGAATGGTTAAATTACTACAACAATGAACGGACTCATCAGGGAAAAATGTGCTGTGGCAGAATGCCAGTGGAAACATTAACTGATGGAAAACGGATCTGGGCTGAAAAAAAATTCAGCTCAAATCTAATCTGACCCTGGCACCAGAATACTGGGTAACTGTCAGATCAGGTCTGAGCTAGTACAGTTTAAGCCATTCGAGAGAATATGCGGTAGCATACTTTCTGGTATTTCTATGTCATCCAAAACTCGTTACTTTTAGCTTGAAAAATCAATGCTTATCCTAAATATTATTGCGGATAATAACGGCTATGACATCTCACTTTCATTTTCGTTAATTACGGATAAACATTGCCTATGATTCAATGAAAGAGATAATTTCCTCAATGGTATCTTGTTTGTTCAAAGGAACGTGTCCCCCCTTCGTAAGGTGCCACCGTGAATAAGTATGAAGGGTTAACTCACCCACTTGACTCTGCTCTAACTTATGTGCGATTTCAGACCATCTATGAATGAAGTAGTTGAACTGTAAAACATGTGCGCTATCCTTCGTATTATGAAGGTATTTTATCTTTGGAACAAAACTCTGTTTTTCAAACCGCTTTGTGACATCAACTCTATAGCACATATCATCATCGACTACAGTATCATTAATATCAAATGCAGCGTTAAATAGCTTTAGAACTTCAGTGCGAGCGTGGTATGTCTGAAGATCTATCTGTGGAATATCAACAATGGCTTGAGCGTCTTTGCCATAACATGCTGCAAGCATGAGTGACGCAAAACCACCAGCAGAAGCTCCAAAAAAAGTAACTCGGGTGTCTAGCTTGAACCAATGAACAATTTTCTTAATGATATCTACCTGAGTTTGAGCATAATCTTCAGTTTCATTTCCCACGAACCAGCCACCGTTAAGCTCCTCGTTAACATAAAGCGTTGGGTCGTTTAGTATAATTACAGAGTATGGTAAGTCGGCCGCCCAGCTCCATCGAAAGAAAACCGGTAAATCTATCTTACTCCGATTAATGGCATCTTGACCGAATATTAATAACTTATTGGATTTAGATTTCAATGCCATAAACATTTGGAAATGAGTATCCACATTTAAGATATAGCTTTCATCAAATTTGATATCCACTTTTTCCAAATTATCTGTATTAACTATTTTTTTAGGATACACCGCTTTACTAGGTTTTAAGGTCGAACCTTTCGGTTGATTAGACAAAAGTATTTCCATATGTCGTGCAACTTTTTTAGAAAATTCTAGCTCTGTATTACATGGAACATGTTGAACAGTAGTTGTTGCGCTGCTAGGAACCCCGGCATTGTTAGAAAAAATAACCAAATGGTGGAATTTGCTGCTGAAACTCCTGTCAGCCCATTCAGCTGTAGTTTTAATCTCAGCAACATCACGATCATAAGCATTCAACAATATAAGTAATCTTTTCTCGCTAATATCCGACATTTCATTATCAATAAAACTAAAAAAACTGATTATCGACTTATTAATATCCGATGAAGCCTTAAATTGCCCACTAACGTCGAAACCCTCAATATCAACTGTTTGAAACACCTTGAACAAGCAGTCGCTACTATCAACACGCGCAAATAAATCCCAAACTTGTTCTTTAAAACTAAACATATAACTAGCTACCGATACAATTGAAAATTAAAAGGACCAAAATCTTTAGGCGTTATAGCTCATATTCATTGTTATAGAATATTAACAACCACAATGAGCGAAAACTCAGGTTAATTAAAAAGATTTTAAATTTAGCGATAGTTCTGTGAGCTCGGGTGGTAAGCTCAACTCAATTTCTTTAAAGCAACACTCCAACGACATTAGCGGAAAATGAGGTTTCAGGTCGTCAAAATTAGTATGGATGATTTAAGACGTCAAGCGTCATTAACTTTGCTAACTTTAAAAGGCGCGAATTCAACTCCGAAGTACACCACTCGCTAAATTAAGCCGCTCCTCGTAACTGCTCGAACACGACGGCAGGCTGTGTAAACCCTAACCACTCCCTTGATCTTGCATTTACGGCACGCTCAACATCAGCAATTTACTTATCGGTAACTTCCGTAAGTCTGTGCCTTTACGGATGTATTGGCGCAGTAACCCGTAAAAGCTCTCGTTTAGCCCACCCTCCCAGGACGAATATGAGTTAGCGAAATTAACGGCCGTTTTCAGCTTATCCGCAACCACCTCGTGAGCGCAGAACTCTGCGCCGTTGGCCGCGGTAATCGTGCGGACATGGCAAAGGTACGCCACAACATACCAACCATTGTTCGCCCTACATCACCGGCGGTTTTCGCTGGCACTTTGCGTATCAGGTACAGTTTACTTTTTTGCTCAACCAGACTTACGATACCACCTGTGCCGTTCTTGCCTAATACGGTGTCGGCTTCCCAGTCACCAAACCGTTTTTTCTTATCAACGATGGCAGGAAGGCGTCCAGTGCCAACCATATTCGGTATAATAATTCGCTTCGCGCGGCTGCCTTTGCGGTATTTCCGGTGGCCATGTCGCAACTGCTTGTACAGCATGCCGCCACGCAGTTTATCGCGTAGAACGTAGCCGTAAATCCACTCATGGCTTACCAAATGACAAATAATTTTGCCTACCCCTGCAATCTACTCAGGAATCCACTTTTTGCTTCAACCCGAATTCAACAAACGTGATGGTCAGTTCAAGTACACAATATTTGGTTGCCTGACATCGTCGTTTTACCGTCTTGGCTTGCGCCACTTCAGGCAGGTTGTGGTTATCCCTAATTCCATTTCGTCGGACTTCGCGACTAATGGTGCTGTGAAAAACAATTCTCAATCACCCGCTGGCTGAGAACCTCGCGTAAGCCGGCTTCGATCTGGTATCGTTGCTCTTCAATCAACTGCTTATAACTCATGGTAATACTCGTTTTGTTTGGCGACTAAAGAGTATCATCAACAGGTACTTGATCTCTTCTCACCGTTTAACCATGAGTGGTGCAGTTATTATCTGAATTCGGGGCTCTCTCGTCTTCTGAAGATAGCTAAACCTTTTTCCAATTTTAATTGTTCGCAATTAAGACTGTATTTGTCTGTCCAACTTTCAATAATAGCTTGCTCATCGCTTCTATCTGAATCGTCGAGCCAAACTTGAAAATTTAAAGAAAGTTTGTCATTTGAAAATACCATAGCAGGATATCGACTAAACTTACATTTAATTCCCGGAGGACCGTCAATAAAAAGAAAATCTATATCATCAGGAACTAAATCTTTTCGCAAAGAATACCAAAAATTAGTATTTTCGACATCCAGATGTTCTCCATTCCATTCCTCTAGAGGAGAAACGATAAAATCTACGTACTGACCTAATCCGACTGATTCGATATTGCTTTTACATTCATCAGAATACTTTTTAAGATGATCGACGGATGTAAGTTTCCCAAATCCATTCTTTTTCATCGCCTCAGCGATGATAAAAGAAGATGCGCCACTACCGAATTCCAAAACGTTTTTGGGTTTACTCTGTAAAACGAAATTATATAATCTCAAAGCTACATCGGGCGATATCGCCCACCCTCTAAGCGGGGGTAATTTTTGGAAATTTGAAAGTAGAGAACTCAATTTTGTAAAAGCTTCTATTTGCCTGTAACATATATAATCGTGTCTTTTTATGAGAGAAGTTAAATCGTTCCTTACCTTATTGGTATGATAAACCGCACTACCGCCAGGAGTTTTCACAGAGTTTTCTATTCTTTCTAAACGCTTTATCAATTCTTCTAATTGTGTTGAGATATTCATTTAGTTTCCTGAGCGATTCAAGCATTTCCTAATAGATAAGTCTAGCGCAGCAGTTATATTCTCAATCCTAAAAAATTCATAAGATCCTGAACCAGCTTTACTTAACCTATTCCAGATGTTTTCATTTTCATAGATTCTCTGGCAGACCTCTCCTAATTCTTTTGGAGAATTGATTTCAATAGAAACAGGTGAAAGATACTCGCTTAAAGATTGAGGCATTCTCCTGTGCAGTACAGGCGTACCAGACAATAAAGCTTCTAAAGGAACCATTTCAAAGGTAGCTCCAGGAGTAAGATTTATACAAAGGCGATAATTGCCTAATACATTTTCTATATTCTTCGTGTAAGGAATGACTTTGATATTTTTGGGATAGTCGAGATCAGTATGATAATGTTTAATAGCATAGAGGTTTACATGAGGCAGTCGCTTACTCAACTCCTCAATCCACGGAAGAAGGTTTCCGTGAGTCAACTTTTCGTCCAATAGTTTAGCCAAATCCCCTAAAAATATTCCTTCGCGTTCACTATACCTTAATCTTTCTTTACCTTTTAAGTTTAGAGATATTGTTTTCGGAAAAGGAACGATCATAGAACTAATATCTTCGCTAAACAAAGCTGAAGTGCTATTCGAAAAACTAGCGAAAAAACATCGTGGATAACTAAATGGCGAATTAAGTTCAGTAAGCTTACGTTCGATCCATCTTGTTCTATTTTCATTCAGATTAAATGAGAAATTCACAGCACATACCACACCCAACCTGATCATTAATTGAACTTTGTCGATACAATTTGAAAAGTCTGGCCTCTCGGGGTCCGGTGCATAGATGATAGAGAAATCAAATTTTTTTGAGGAGAAATCAAACTCATCGATTTGAGACAAGCAACATGTACTAACACGATGCCCAAGCTGTGTTAATCCTTCAACCAACAACCGTGAGCTTTTGAAAATCCCACCCTTTTCATTTATCAGAAATCGTCCGACAATGAGAATATCTAAAGAATTCTTTAAATAATTGACGTTCCAATCAATAGATGAAACCACTTCGTTTTGTGTCGTTTTAGTGTTATGTTCAGTATCCTTGTTCGAATGACTATGCTGATAAATTGAAACCTCTCTGGTATCGGGTACTTCTTGAATTTCTTCTTTTTCATGTTTAATTACTATAAAGGGGACTTTCTGCTCTTGACCAAGCTTCGCAAAATATACATCAGCCATGTTGGGAGTTGGAAAATCGCAAAAATTAACATTGAAAGAACTCGTATGAAAGCCAACACATCCAGTTCCCAATATATGTACAGGTGTGTCCTCTGGACGAGCAGAGCCAAATGTAAATACTCTTCTTGAATTCTTATTATAGTAATTCTTAAAGGGACATAAAATTAAGCTTCCATGCCAACCAACCACTACAGGTTCACGTTTGCTGATAATCTTTTGTTTAATTCTTGCTACATAATCATTAGGATAAATTAAATCATCATCACAAGTAAAATAAAAACCTTTATGTTCATCTACCCAGAAAAATTTACCTGCATCGCCAACTTTTCTATCGAAGTCTTGGGACCTTTTGATCAAAATCTTCTTATTGTCTTTTAGGAAATCCGGAATCTCAGAATATCCATCTAGAAAAATTCCTATTTTATCAACTTGTTTTACTAATGATTTTACTGTCTCAAGTAACGCATACTCTCTAGACGGTATAGAAGCTATTCCGACAAAAGTCGGTTCTTCAAAAGATAAGTGAACAGAGAATGATTTGTGGTTACCATTATTAAGTAACTTTTTATTTATTAGCTTAAGATTGAACTCTATTTGCTCGCGTATAGTTGGACTAGAACTTTTATAAATCTTATTATATATTTTTTTTGCTTCTAATAACTTATCTTGACGAACTAACGAATTTGCTTCTTTTAAACTCACGGAAAAACCTCTTTTTTCTTAAACTTACAGTCTTACCTGACCTAGCCCGCGCTCTTCAATTATATTTTTCATATCGTACAATGTGCCACCATCAACAAGATATTTCATTATATTCTTATAATTGTCACGATACTTTTTATGAGCAACTGCTATTATCACAGCATCATAAGATCTATTTTCAATAGTATTTTCATTAATTAAACAAAAATTTCCCTGAATTATCCTTGGATCGACCCAGTAGTCGCATGCATCGACTTTCATACCGTATGAAGATAAGTTATCAATTAGAGCAAAAACTTTAGAGTTTCTAATATCAGGACAGTTCTCTTTAAAGCTAAGACCCATGACTAGAACTCTAGCGTTTTTTATCCTTTGCTCTCTATTGATCATATTTTTAACTAACTGCGAAGATATATATTCAGACATTCCATTATTTATTTCCCTTGCAGTTCTTATCATGTCAGGCACATAGCCTACACTTACTGATTTATGCAAAAGGTAATATGGATCAACGCCGATGCAATGCCCCCCTACGAGGCCAGGTTGAAGCTTAATAAAATTCCACTTAGTAGCAGCTGCATCTATTACATCCGCCGTATCTATCCCAAGGTGAGAAAAAATAATTGCTAATTCGTTTATGAGGGCGATATTGACATCTCTTTGAGTATTTTCTATTACTTTTGCAGCTTCAGCTACTTTTATACTAGCTGCTTTAAACGTTCCTGCTTCGATAACACTATCGTATAGCTTATCTATATAGTCAGCAATCTCTGGAGTTGAGCCCGATGTGACCTTTAAAATTTTGTGAATCGGACGCTCTTTGTCTCCCGGATTGATACGCTCAGGACTATAACCGACAAAAAAATCTCTATTAAATGTAAGAGAAGAACCCTGCTCTAAAATAGGAACGCATACCTCTTCTGTAGCTCCAGGATAAACTGTCGATTCATAAATTATAATATCACCTTTATCTATAACCTGAGCTATAGCTGATGAAGAACTTATAAGTGGGTTAAGGTCGGGCTGGTGATTTTCATCAATAGGTGTAGGCACAGTCACAATGTAAATATTTGCTTCTTTTAATTCAGACAAATCAGAAGTAAATTTTACATTTTTAGTTTTCAGATCTTTTTCAGTTACCTCTAAAGTCGTATCTACTCCGTCATTAAGTTCATAAACTCTATTCTCATTTATATCGTAGCCGATAACAGAGTATTTCCCAGCAAAAGCTAACGCTAACGGTAGACCAACATAACCTAAACCTATAACGGCAATGTATACTTTTTCCTGCAATTTTAGTCGCCTTTCTTGTTGATTCTACGCTCTTCAGCTTCACCGAATTTAAGAAAATGGATTATCGGCTGAACACCAGACTGAGCTATGTCGGCATGAGCATGTATATAATAAAGAGTTTCAAATTTATCCGATGGCTTTCTCCCCTCATAGGCACCGTGTAATAAATAGTGTTCTTCCGGCGATAACTTCGAAAACTTTATATCAGGATAAGAGGAGATATAAAACTCACGGTCAAAAGTTTTTCTTTCAGAAATTAATTGTACATCTTTTTTAATTTTTCTCCTAAAGCTCCAGCTTCTTTTCCAAAGAAGTTCGTGAGCAAATCGAACAACAGTTCTAAGCCATGTTAATTCATTTAGAAGACATTTTTCTTTCTGCTTATATTTCGTTAGCCTACGTTCAAGATCTGTAATCTTATAGACGGTATCATTTTCCTTTTTTACTCGATATTCTAATTCTTCCTGCGCCGAATGTAGCTGAGATAATAGAAGAGTATTTAGCTCCCTTTCTCGCTGAATATTTTCTTGAGCTTCACTATACTTTTCCTCTAGTTCAGCAAAATTAAATTTTTTGCTATCCATAAAATCTACTCGGGTTACTTGCAAATAATTTTCTACTTAGAGCAACGATTATTGTCTAGTTTAACTTAACACAAAAAACCCCGCCTTAGCGGGGTTTTCCTTCAAGCTAAACAAGCTTACTCTTCAGTTGCTTCAGCTTCTTCAGAAACTTCAACTTCTGGACGGTCTACCAATTCAACGAATGCCATAGGGGCGTTGTCGCCGGCGCGGAAGCCGCACTTCATAATGCGAGTGTAACCACCTGGGCGGGCTTCGTAACGAGGCCCTAATTCATTAAACAGTTTACCTACAACTTCTTTATCACCTGTGCGGGCGAAAGCTAAACGGCGGTTTGATACGCTGTCTTGCTTAGCCATAGTGATAAGAGGCTCGATCACGCGACGTAATTCTTTCGCTTTTGGTAACGTCGTTTTGATCACTTCGTGCTTGACCAATGAGCCAGCCATGTTACGAAACATAGCTTGACGATGGCTGCTGTTGCGATTCAACTGACGACCACTCTTACGATGGCGCATAGTTTTATCCTTCTCTACAAATCAGTTTGATATAAACCTGATTAATCTTTTTCAGCGATGCTCTCTGGAGGCCAGTTTTCTAGGCGCATGCCCAGAGAAAGACCGCGAGAGGCTAACACGTCTTTGATTTCAGTTAGCGATTTCTTACCTAGGTTAGGCGTTTTAAGAAGCTCAACCTCTGTACGCTGAACCAGGTCACCAATGTACTGGATAGCTTCGGCTTTCAAACAGTTTGCAGAACGTACTGTTAACTCTAAATCATCAACTGGACGTAACAGAATGGGATCAAATTCCGGCTTCTCTTCTTTCTGAACAGGTTCAGAAACGTCGCGCAGGTCAACAAAGGCTTCAAGCTGTTCAGCCAAAATTGTGGCTGCACGGCGGATCGCTTCTTCAGGATCTAAAGTGCCATTGGTTTCCATATCGATGATCAGTTTGTCTAAGTCTGTGCGTTGTTCAACACGAGCAGATTCGACGCTATAAGCAATACGTTCAACTGGACTATATGAAGCATCAACTAACAAACGACCAATTGGGCGATCATCTTCTTCTGAGGAGCGACGTGTAGCAGCAGGAACATAACCACGGCCCATTTCTACCTTAACGCGCATGCTGATTTCAGCGTCGCCAGTCAAAGTACAAATAACATGATCCGGGTTAACGATTTCTACGTCACCGTCATGCTGAATATCACCAGCAACAACAGGGCCAGCGCCAGATTTCACTAGAGTCAGGGTTGCCTCATCTTTACCTTCAAGGCGAACCGCTAAACCTTTTAGATTGAGCAGGATCTCGATTACATCTTCCTGCACACCTTCTTTGGTGCTGTACTCGTGTAACACGCCGTCAATTTCAACCTCAGTTACCGCACATCCAGGCATGGATGACAGTAAAATACGGCGCAGGGCGTTACCCAGAGTGTGGCCAAAGCCGCGCTCCAGGGGTTCCAAAGTTACTTTGGCACGAGTAGGAGAAACGTTTTCGATCTCAACTAATCTCGGTTTTAGGAATTCAGTCACAGAACCCACAATGCTTCCTCTTTAGTTAGCTTTACTTAGAGTAAAGTTCGACGATCAACTGTTCGTTAATTTCAGCAGACAAATCAGTTCTTTCTGGAACACGTTTGAACGTGCCTTCCATTTTTGTGCTGTCTACTTCAATCCACGTTGGCTTTTCACGTTGGTCAGCCAATTCTAAAGCAGCCACGATGCGTGATTGCTTTTTAGCTTTTTCACGAACAGAAACCACGTCTTCGGCAGAAACGTTAAAAGATGGAATGTTCACAACACGACCGTTTACAACAATCGCCTTGTGGCTAACCAGCTGGCGTGCTTCAGCACGAGTACTGGCAAATCCCATCCGGTAAACTACGTTATCCAGACGCTGTTCGAGAAGCTGCAACAGGTTTTCACCGGTATTGCCCTTCAGACGTGCAGCTTCTTTATAGTAGTTGCGGAATTGCTTTTCCAATACGCCATACATACGACGTACTTTTTGTTTTTCACGCAGCTGAACACCGTAATCAGACAAACGACCACGACGGGCCCCATGTTGACCAGGCGCCGTATCGATTTTACATTTAGAATCGATTGCGCGAACGCCGCTTTTCAGGAACAGGTCAGTCCCTTCGCGACGGCTAAGTTTGAGTTTTGGACCCAAATATCTTGCCATGTTCTTTCTCCAACTGTCCGTCGATTAAACGCGACGTTTTTTCGGTGGACGACAACCGTTGTGAGGAATAGGAGTCACATCGGTAATGTTTGTGATCTTATACCCAGTAGCGTTAAGTGCACGAATCGCAGATTCACGACCTGGACCTGGACCTTTAACGAAAACTTCTAGGTTTTTCAGACCGTAATCTTGTGCGGCTACGCCAGCACGCTCAGCAGCAACCTGTGCAGCAAAAGGGGTAGATTTACGTGAACCACGGAAACCAGAACCACCTGAAGTTGCCCAAGCAAGTGCATTGCCTTGACGGTCAGTGATAGTCACAATTGTGTTGTTGAAAGACGCATGGATATGAGCCATTCCGTCTGCGACCTGACGTTTTGCGCGTTTACGCGTACTACGAGTAGGTGCTTTAGCCATAACTTATACTCCCCGCTTACTTTTTAATTGGCTTACGAGGACCTTTACGGGTACGCGCATTAGTTTTAGTGCGCTGACCACGTAGAGGCAAGCTACGACGGTGGCGAATACCACGGAAGCAACCCAGGTCCATCAAACGTTTGATGCTCATTGATACTTCACGGCGTAAGTCACCTTCAACGGTAACCTTAGCCACTTCTTCACGAAGTTTCTCTACAGTCGCTTCGTCTAGCTCTTTAATTTTTGTAGATTCTGCAACACCAGCGCCTGCACAGATGCTTTTCGCACGTGAAGGACCAACACCATAGATTGCTTGAAGCGCAATCACGGCGTGCTTGTGTTCAGGAATGTTAATGCCAGCGATACGGGCCATTAACAGCACTCCTCTAATTTATTGTCGACGACCTAAAAAGCCCGATAGGATACTTATCCGCCGACTAAATTGCAAATTTAGCTTCATAATACTGCAACATATAGAGCAGAACCTGATGTCAGGTTCTGCTTACATATTACTCTGCATTAATCGCCGCTATGATTAACCTTGCCTTTGCTTATGCTTCGGCTCAACACAAATCACTCGCACAACACCGTTGCGCTTGATGATTTTGCAGTTACGGCAAATCTTTTTAACTGATGCACGAACTTTCATTACATCACTCCGTAGTGCACTAATCTTAGCGACCGTAGCCTTTTAGATTAGCTTTCTTCAGAACAGACTCATACTGAGTTGACATCAGATGTGTCTGCACCTGTGCCATAAAGTCCATGATGACTACCACGATAATCAGAAGCGACGTACCACCGAAGTAGAACGGCACATTCCAGGCAATCAGCATAAATTCAGGCACTAAACAAATAAAGGTTATGTAAAGTGCGCCAGCCAGAGTCAGACGAGTCATTACCTTATCGATATAACGTGACGTTTGCTCACCTGGGCGAATACCCGGAATGAACGCACCAGATTTCTTCAAATTATCAGCTGTATCACGCGGATTGAAAACCAGCGCAGTATAGAAGAAGCAGAAGAAGATAATCGCTGCTGCATATAACATCACGTACAGCGGTTGTCCAGGAGAAAGCATTAAAGCGACATCCTGTAACCACGCTGTGGATTCATTCTGACCAAACCATCCTGCGATGGTTCCGGGGAACAGAATAATGCTGGAAGCAAAGATTGGCGGTATAACACCAGCCATATTTACTTTAAGCGGTAAATGCGTGCTCTGCGCTGCAAAAACCTTACGGCCTTGCTGACGCTTCGCGTAGTTTACCACAATTCGGCGTTGTGCGCGTTCAACGAACACTACCAGGTAAATAAGACCAATTACGATCACACCAATTAATAACAGGAACAACAGATTAATATCACCCTGTCTCGCTTGTTCCGCAGTCTGACCTATCGCTGTTGGCAGACCGGCAACAATACCAGCAAATATCAATATAGAAATACCGTTACCGATACCTCTTTCGGTAATTTGCTCACCCAACCACATCAGGAACATGGTTCCTGTGACTAAGCTTACCACCGCTGTAAAGTAGAATCCGAAGCCAGGACTTATCACCAATCCATTAATCAGGTTTGGCAGATTCGTCGCGATACCAATAGATTGGAAAGTTGCCAGCACCAACGTCAAATAGCGCGTGTACTGACTGATCTTACGACGACCTGCTTCCCCTTCTTTTTTAAGCTCCATCATCGGCGGATGAACCACCGTGAGCAACTGCATAATAATGGATGCAGTAATGTATGGCATAATGCCCAAAGCCAGAACGGACGCACGCTCAAGCGCACCACCGGAGAACATGTTGAACATTTCTACGATAGTACCTTTTTGTTGCTCAAATAAGTCTGCAAGTACCGCAGCGTCAATGCCAGGAAGAGGCACATAGGAGCCTAGTCTGAATACTACAATAGCACCAAATACGAACAACAATCTTGCCTTGAGCTCACTCAAGCCACTTTTAGCGCCTGAATCCAATCCTGGTTTAGCCATCTAGCTTATTCCTCTACTTTACCGCCGGCAGCTTCAATCGCTTCGCGCGCGCCTTTTGTCACCTTTAACCCGCTAACAGTTACAGCGCGTGAAACTTCACCGCTCTTAACCACTTTAACGAACTGGATATCTTTTTTGATAAGACCAGCTGCTTTCAGGGTTTCAAGTGATGCTGTATCACCGGCTACCTTTGCGATTTCAGCCAAGGTAACTTCGTCAGTAACAAAGCTCTTGCGTGATGTGAAACCGAACTTAGGCAGACGACGCTGAATTGGCATCTGACCACCTTCAAATCCTGGCTTAACAGTACCGCCAGAACGTGAAGTTTGACCTTTGTGACCACGGCCGCCTGTTTTACCAAGACCTGAACCGATACCACGGCCAACGCGCTTAGCACTATTTTTAGCTCCGGGTGCAGGAGCAATCGTATTTAATCGCATATCTTACTCCTCCACTACTTCAACCATGTAGTGAACACGGTTGATCATGCCACGTACAGATGGGGTGTCTTCCAACTCACGGACATGGTTGATTTTACGAAGACCTAAGCCTTTAAGCGTTGCTTTGTGCTTTGGCAATCTGCCAATCGCACTTTTCGTTTGCTTTACTTTAATCGTTGCCATGTCTGATTACCCCAAAATCTCTTCTACAGACAATCCACGCTTCGCTGCAACACCCGCTGGAGAGTTCATCTCAGTCAGCGCGTTAATTGTTGCACGAACAACGTTGATTGGGTTTGTAGAGCCGTAACATTTTGAAAGTACGTTCTGCACACCAGCTACTTCAAGTACTGCACGCATCGCACCGCCGGCAATAATACCGGTACCTTCAGATGCTTGTTGCATGTAAACTTTTGAACCGGAATGACGACCCTTAATTGGGTGCTGTAACGTATGGCCATTTAAGTCGACGCTAACCATGTTGCGACGCGCTTTTTCCATTGCTTTTTGAATAGCAGCTGGCACTTCACGTGCTTTACCGTAACCAAAACCAACACGACCGTTACCATCACCCACTACTGTCAATGCAGTGAAACTGAAGATACGACCACCTTTAACCACTTTAGATACGCGGTTAACGGCAATCAATTTCTCTAACAGTTCACCGTTTTGAGTTTCTTGTTTAGCCATTATTAACTCCTAGAACTGAAGACCAGCTTCACGAGCTGCATCAGCTAATGCTTTAACGCGGCCGTGGTATTTAAAACCGCTGCGATCAAAAGCGACATTCTTGATGCCTTTTTCGATTGCACGTTCCGCGATAGCTTTACCAACTGCTGCCGCCGCTTCAACATTACCAGTCGACTTCAGATCTTTAGACAGATCTTTTTCAACGGTAGAAGCTGCCGCCAATACTTCAGAACCGCTAGGCGCGATTAACTGAGCGTAAATATGGCGAGGTGTACGGTTTATCACCAAGCGATGCGCGGCCAGTTCACGAATTTTTGCGCGTGCGCGGGTAGCGCGACGCAAGCGAGCTGTTTTCTTATCCATCGTATCACCCACCTACTTTTTCTTAGCTTCTTTACGACGTACAACTTCATCTGAATAACGTACACCTTTACCTTTGTAAGGCTCTGGTGGACGGTAACCACGGATGTTAGCTGCGACCTGTCCAACTACCTGCTTATCCGCGCCTTTGACGAGAATTTCAGTTTGAGTTGGAGTTTCTACCGTAATGCCTTCAGGCATTTCGTATACGACGGGATGTGAAAAACCTAAAGTCAGGTTAAGCTTGCTACCTTGTGCTTGCGCACGGTAACCAACACCATTCAACTGAAGCTTTTTCTGGAAACCATCGGTTACACCAACGATCATTGCATTTAACAGCGCGCGTGCAGTACCAGCCTGAGCCCAACCGTCTGCAAAACCTTCACGAGGAAGGGCTTTCAGTTGATTCTCTTCCTGGACAACTTCAACAGCGTCATTAAATACACGTGTCAGTGTGCCATTTTTGCCTTTTACGCTAACTTCTTGACCAGAAATAGAAATTTCTACGCCTGATGCGATGTTAACTGGGGCCTTTGCTACTCGTGACATTTCAACTCCTCCGTTACGCTACATAACCGATGATTTCACCACCCATGCCCGCTCTACGCGCTGCACGGTCAGTCATAACACCTTTAGAAGTCGACACGATAGCGATGCCCAGACCACCCATAACCTTTGGAAGCTCATCTTTTTTCTTATAGATGCGCAGACCAGGGCGGCTAACCCGTTCAATTGTGTCAATTACGTGCTTACCTTCGAAGTACTTAAGAGTAACTTCAAGGGCAGGCTTAACGTCACCAGAAACAGCGAATTCAGAAATATAACCTTCTGCTTTCAACACTTCTGCGATAGCTACACGCAGTTTTGAAGAAGGCATGGTTACAGTTACTTTCTGCGCCATTTGGCCGTTACGGATGCGGGTAAACATATCCGCGATAGGATCTTGCATGCTCATTTACGCTACTCCTTACCAGCTGGCTTTTTTAAGGCCAGGGACTTCACCGCGCATCGCAGCTTCACGAAGCTTGATACGGCTAAGACCGAATTTGCGAAGGAAACCATGTGGACGGCCAGTAATACGGCAGCGGTTTTGCTGACGAGATTTACTTGAGTCACGTGGCAATTGTTGTAGCTTCAAAACAGCATCCCAACGCTCTTCTTCAGAAGCGTTAACATCGCTGACAGTTGCTTTAAGTGCGGCACGTTTTTCAGCATATTTAGCAACTAGCTTTGCACGCTTGACTTCACGAGCCTTCATTGATTCTTTTGCCATAACCCTACCCTTATTTTCTGAATGGGAAGTTGAACGCGGTCAACAGAGCACGCGCTTCATCATCAGAGCCCGCTGAGGTAGTGATAGTAATATCCATACCACGAACTTTATCCACTTTATCGAAATCGATTTCAGGGAAGATGATTTGCTCACGAACACCCATGCTGTAGTTACCACGACCATCAAATGACTTCGGGTTTAAACCGCGAAAGTCACGAACACGTGGAATCGCAATTGAAATTAAGCGTTCCAGGAATTCCCACATACGCTCACCGCGTAGGGTTACTTTACAGCCAATCGGATAACCGTCACGGATTTTAAAGCCCGCAACTGATTTTCTTGCAACTGTGACAATCGGTTTCTGACCAGCGATAGCCGCCATGTCAGCTTGAGCATGCTCAAGGATCTTTTTGTCAGCAACTGCTTCACCTAAACCCATGTTTAGAGTGATTTTTTCAATCCGAGGGACTTGCATGACGCTTTTGTATCCGAACTGCTTAGCAAGTTCAGCTACTACTGTTTCTTTATAGAAATCATGCAGTTTCGCCATCGTACTCTCCAATTAATTAAACAAGTTCGCCGTTAGATTTGAAGAAACGAACTTTCTTCTCATCTTCAATACGGAAACCAACGCGATCCGCTTTGCCCGTTGCCGGGTTAACAATCGCAACATTAGAAACGTGAATAGAAGCTTCTTTCTCAATAATCCCACCTGGCTCACCCAACTGTGGGTTAGGCTTGGTGTGCTTCTTGATAAGGTTAATACCTTCTACAACTAAACGGTCATCAGCTACCAGCACTTTCAGCACTTTGCCTGTTTTGCCTTTGTCTTTACCCGCTAATACGACTACTTCATCATCACGACGAATTTTTCTAGCCATTATCGTGACTCCTTATAGTACCTCTGGGGCCAATGAGATGATCTTCATGAAGTTATCACTTCGAAGCTCACGTGTGACCGGGCCAAAGATACGCGTACCAATTGGTTGCTTGTTGTTGTTTAACAACACAGCCGCGTTGCTGTCAAAACGGATGGTAGAACCATCTGCACGACGCACGCCTTTTCTAGTACGCACCACCACTGCGTTCAGAACGTCACCTTTTTTTACCTTACCGCGAGGAATTGCTTCCTTGACGGTAACTTTGATGATGTCACCGATACCTGCATAACGGCGATGCGAGCCACCAAGAACCTTAATACACTGAACCCTGCGAGCGCCGCTGTTATCGGCTACATCCAGGTTAGTTTGCATTTGGATCATGTTAGTGCTCCGCTATTAATGTAAGACTCTCTCGAGTCGTTTCAGCTGTAAAAAACAACAAATGCGTTATTTTTTAACCATACCCCGTTAAAAAGGGCGCGAAATAATAACAGATAAGATTAGGAAGCGATAGGTTAAAAGTGAATTATTTTTAAGCGATACTTGGGCGGGAGATACACCTTCTGATAAGAGTATCACAGTGCTTAAAAAGTCGGTAATAGTAATTAAAATGGTGCGAAAGACACATAGCAGATCGCGATGCCATTTCCGCTGAAAGCGTAACGAAAAACGGCGGAGCGTGCCGCCGTTTTTTTTTAAAAGTGACTACTACAATGACTAATAAAGGACATTTACCTCATAGCCTGTGGCATTGTCGGCAGGCTCAACCGTGATAATGTAATTTTCGTCCTCGGTAAGACCGGTTAACGCAGTGCGGTCAAGCAGAACCTGCTCTTCGTTATCATCTTCATATACTGCGATGACTTCGTAATAATCCGCTGGCAATACTACCACACTGTTTTCGCCAAACTCCATGTTGAGTGCATAATAGAGAGCTGTATCGATAGTTTCATCTTTACGCACCAGATAGAAATCAATGTTATCGAAATCACTGACTAAATTGATAAAGTTTACTGTTTTATCGTAGGCCTGAGGAAGACCACTTTCAATAAAGGACGCGGCGCCTAAGGCATTATTGTTGTTGTAAATCATAATGGCTTTGCTTTCGCCCTGATTTAGCGTCATAAGCTTGTTACTCAAAGGTGTGACGCTACCGTCTCCCGCACTCACAGAAACACGGTAATCACCATAGCGGATCTCAGTAAAGTCACTCATCTCGCCGCTGGACAAGGTGTAAGTAATATCTTCTTCCCCATCATTTCCGCCGAAGGTAACGGTGAGTGGCTGATCCAGCTCGGTGCTGTTATATATGCGATATTGCGATTCAGCGTCCACATCAGTGATATTGGTAACATAGGACGAGTTTAAGATGGCATCGACACTAAGACCTGTCTGAATGGCGCCGCTCACATCACGCAACGTCAACACATATTCGGTATCGTAAGCGAAATCTATAGTTTGCGATTCAAACACAACCTCGGTTTCACCGGGTTTTGTGAGGTAAATAGTATATTTTCCAGAGTCGAAATCGTCGCTGTCGCTATCGCCGGCCCAGAACGTCATTTCAGATAGTGTTTGATAGGAAATGGTGCCCAAGAAATTTGCCGCTTCGAAAGGGTCACCTTCTTCGCTGAGATAAAAATCATACTCACTGCCATCCACCAGCAGACCGGCTACAAATAAACGAAAGTGATCTTCAAGGGTTTCACGCTCAAACTGATACTCAAGGAGCTCAGGCGCAGAAAAATCACCGCTTAATACGATAAGCTTTTTTTGGCCTTGTTCCATGTTTACTGTCATTGTATCTATTAATACTTCCTGATCATCAGAATCAGTGCGGATAAACTCTAATTCCAACTCACCGGTGTCGGTAGAAATTAAAGACGTAGAATCGCCAAATTGCGCTGATCCCAGCGCGTCTCCGTCGACTTCGCGCATAATAACGGTAGCGCCATTAGGTGAAGCATTATAAAACTGCAAATAGGCGTAGGTATAAGTGGAGTCGCTATCGCCACTTGAGCCGCCGCAAGCAGTCAGTCCAGTGACAAGAGCGAGCAGACTTAACAATTTAAACATTGAAGCCAGAATACGAGGTTGCATAAAAACGTACATCCTTAAAAAGTGTATTGTGTTGCGTTTTGAGGGAGCTTTTGAGTAAGCTTATTTTGTCGTTATATTACGCAGCTATGGCCTCAGAATCCGCTGGCTGTTCCCGTCTTTACAAAACCTTTGCATTATTGACATTTTGCTGAAGAAAAAATGAATACTTTTCTGTTGCGGAAAAAAAAGGCCAACATCAGTCGGCCTTGTTCTATCTTACGATCTATTACTCATAAGAGTAACTTAGGGTAACACCGTTATAGGCACTATAAGCGCGTAAGCCGATGTGCCAGGTTCCCGAGGCTGGATTGTTAAAGGTACATACTTCGCCATTACCTTCCAGGTAAGGCCTGCAGTCGTAACTGTTGGTTTCGGGTTGCGAACCGAGTTTGACATACAAGTCGACATCGCCGGTGCCACCGGATGTTTGAATTGTCATAGAAGATACACCGGCAGGAATATCCCATGTATAGCGTTTCCATGAACTACGCGCACCAGACAAATCCGTCACTTGACCAGACACAGGTTCGACATCAGGATCGGTAGGATTTTCGCCACCACTACCACCGCCATCACAGCCGTTTGTATTCAGATAATCCACCGCATTTGATGCTTTGACAATACCGAATCCGTACTGATTATCACGCCCTGCCGCTCCGCGATCCTTTGCAGTCGCCGTTAATGCAGAGCGAATTTCAGTGTTGGTACACTGCGGGAAGAAACTCCATACCAGAGCTGCTGCACCAACGACATGAGGTGTCGCCATAGAGGTACCGCTGAGCGATGCATAGGTATTGGTAGGATAGGTAGAGTAAACCGACGATCCAGGCGCGGCAATTTCTACTTTAGAATTGTACTGAGAGTAACTCGCATGATTTTCGTTGGAATCCACGGCTGCTACTGACATGACAGCATCATAGGAAGCAGGGTAAGACATAGTGCTGTTACCGTCGTTGCCGGCAGCAGCAACTAATAAAATGCCATCATCTTCAAAATTTTCCATAGCCGTTTGCTCAGCAGAAGATGAACTGCCTCCACCCAAACTCATATTTACCACGTTTGCACCGGCATCCTGACACTGGTTGATTGCAGCTATTAGGTCAGAGGCATAAGTCCAGTCGCCGTTATCATCGAATATTTTAACAATATGCAGATTAACGCCAGGGTAGACGCCTATTACACCTTCATTGTTATCATAGGCACTGATGGTGCCGGCCACGTGGGTACCGTGACCATTGCCGTCGTTATACCAGTTTCCAACTCCGCTGTTATTGCCAATGCCGGTTACGCCGTTGTTGCTGTCGGGTAAATCGGGATGACCAAGGTTATAGCCAGTGTCAATGACACACACTTTCCGGGCAGAGGTATCGCTTTGCGCAAGCTGATTGGCCTGAACCATATTGTATCCATAGGGTGTGGTTTGTGCCATTAGCGAGCGTTTTGGATCCGGCGATATACTTTCGATATTGCTGTTTTTACGCAGCTTGTTCAGCTGCCCTTTCGTCATTGATGCCGCGACCATTCCTTGTTTGTTCAACACCTTGTGGGTTTTGCCGCCTACACGTTCAATTAATGCTTTTGCGGCAGCTTTATCAAACCGCTGCTTGCCGTCATCAGCTTGGGTAACAGTTGCCTTGCCTTTCGCTACAGAGGTAGCCGTGTTTTTAAACTTTACAATATAACGCTGCTCTTCTGCGGCAGGTGCAATACGATTATTTAAGCGCTCTTGAAGCAGTGTACGCAAGTCTACTTTCTCACCTGGAACTTCTACAGGCGCATTCTGAGTTACTGCGGCATTTACAGACGCGCTAAGCAGAGTCAATGTTGTTGCAATAAGAAGTTTTCTGTTCAATGTGTGTTGTTTTAACATTTTAATTTCCTGTCCTATTTACCCCCCCGTTTTCTCTTTGAAACGTTTGCCTGGGGTTGGTATCGAGCTTATATACCGGCACCCTGTTGAGCTGAACCCGAAAAAGAACGCTTTCCCGCGCACTTTCGCAGCAACAAAAAAAGGCGGCGATGTATAAACGTGGCTATCGCGGCTTGAGCAGCGACATTCTTGCTCCATAGTAGTAACACAGGCGTAGAATGCTTAGGCTACGCCGGTTACAGCTTAAGTTCGCATACGCACAGGCATGCCTGCTTTAAAAAAGCTATTCGAAAGAAGAGGACATTGGGGAAATTGGATTTCGCATTCCCTTGCGGCATGTCGTTCCTTGGCATAATCCTGTTTATTTAACTACTGAGATAATACTGTTGTGACAATTGCCGTCCGAGAATCTTTAGTTGGAATCCTCAACTACAACGGCAATGACAGCGATCAGCATTGTGCGAACTACCTGATAACTCTAGTGCAGCTTTTACAAAAATGCCGAATTGGAAGAAAAACTTGGGGAGGAAAAAGCGTCAACTTATGTTAACAGCATGTAAATGACGCTTTGGAAAGCTACTAGGCTTGGCGCTGTCGAACGATTTCGTAAAGACAAATACCGGTTGCTACCGAGACGTTTAAGCTAGATACAGACCCGGCCATCGGCAATTTCACCAGTTGATCGCAATGTTCACGGGTAAGCCGGCGCATGCCCTTACCTTCTGCACCCATGACCAACGCTGTCGGCCCAGTGAGTTTGCATTGATAAAGAGTTAGTTCAGCTTCACCGGCGGTACCGGTAATCCAAAGGCCCTGCTGTTGTAGATGCTTAAGCGTACGGGCCAGGTTGGTGACTTGTATCAACGGAATTACTTCCGCGGCACCGCATGCCACTTTACGTACCGTGGAGGTCAATCCAGCTGAGTTGTCTTTCGGCACCACCACTGCATGTACACCCGCAGCATCCGCGGTGCGCAAGCAGGCGCCAAGATTGTGTGGATCGGTCACGCCATCCAACACCAACAGGAAGGGTTCTGCGTTGGCTGCCAGAAGTTTATCCAAGTCAGCCTCATCCAACATTCTGGCTGGTTTGGCTTTGGCAACCACACCCTGGTGCTGCTCTCCTTGCACCTTTTCGTCCAGCACCTTGCGGTGACAAAACTGTACACTAATACCAAAACGGCGCGCCAGATTGATGACGTGGGACAGTCGGTCGTCATCCCTGCCTTTCAGCACCATAACTTCAATTACACGCTCAGGTTCCTTTTCAAGTACCGAAGCGACAGCGTGCAAACCATATAACCACTCTTGCTGAGCCATTTAATCCTTTCTGCCTTTTACTGTTTTATTTTTTGATGTTTTTCGCGCAGTCGACGTAGACTTTCCTTTTGCGCTGCCTTTGTCCGAGCGGCCGTCGCGCTCTTTCTTCGCCCTGCCTTTTCCACTTCCGCTTTTTTTACTCGCACTGCGAACCGACACTTTTTTGCCGCTGGGCGTACGCAACATTGCCTGATCAAGGGTAAGATCTATCTTTCTCTCATCCAGATTTACCGCAGCAACCTTCACGACTAACGCATCGCCAAGGCGAAATTGGTTAGCACCGCTGTCTCCAACCAAGGTTTGCTTCACATCGTCGTAACGATAGTAATCATTATCCAGAGAGGTGATATGTACCAAACCGTCGATATGGTACTCAGTTAAACGCACAAATAAGCCAAAATTGGTTACCGAGGCCACCACGCCTTCGAAACTTTCGCCGACATGATCCAGCATGAACTCACACTTGAGCCAGTCTGCTACATCGCGCGTGGCGTCGTCTGCCCTGCGCTCAGTGGTGGAACATTGTTCTCCCAACTGTTCAATTTCTTCATGGGTATAGGCTTTCGCGCCACTGACCGCCTGTTTGCCCTTTTGTTTGGCAATAATGCTTTTCAATGCACGATGCACCACAAGATCGGGATACCGACGAATGGGGGAAGTAAAATGCGCGTAGGCATCCAGGGCCAGACCAAAGTGGCCAATGTTCTCGCCGTCATATACTGCCTGCTTCATTGACCGCAGCAGCATTGTCTGGATGAGTTCCTGATCCGGTCGGTGCTTGGTTTTATCTACCACATCAGTAAAATCAGCTGGAGTCGCATCTTCGTTGATTCGGTGAGACACGCCAATTTCGCTTAAATAAGCAGTAAAAGCCGTTAAGCGATCGGCATCAGGTTTATCGTGGACGCGGTACAACGCAGGCGCTTTATGCTTTTCAAGCCATTTGGCTGCGCTGACGTTCGCCATAATCATGCATTCTTCAATTAGCTTGTGCGCGTCATTTCTGATTAAAGGCACGATATTTTCGATTTTGCGCTGAGCGTTGAAAACGAATTTAACCTCCTGGGTTTCAAATTCGATGGCACCCCGCTGCAGACGCGATTTTTTCAACGCGCGGTATAACGCGTAAAGGTTCTTTAGATGCGGCACATGCGCTTCGTAACGCTGGTGAAGATCCTTATCGCCTTGCAAAATCTGCCATACTTTGGAGTATGTGAGGCGAGCGTGAGAATTCATTACGGCTTCGTAAAACTGGTATCCTTCAAGCTTACCTTGATCGGAGATTGTCATCTCGCACACCATACACAACCGATCCACTTCCGGGTTTAACGAACAGAGTCCGTTTGACAGCACTTCAGGTAACATCGGGATTACCTGCTCAGGAAAATACACTGAATTTCCGCGATTCTGCGCTTCATCATCAAGAGCCGTTCCAGTGCGTACGTAATAGCTCACATCGGCAATTGCCACCCAAAGCTGCCAGCCACCATCGTCCAATGGTTCGCAGAATACCGCATCGTCGAAATCCCGGGCGTCTTCACCATCAATAGTAACCAAGGGTAACTGGCGTAAATCGATTCGCCCTGCTTTGGCGTCTTCCGGCACTTCGGTGCCTAGATTCTCTGTTTGCTTTGTTACGCCATTTGGCCATACGTGGGGAATATCAAACGTGCGCAGCGCCATTTCGATTTCCATGCCCGGTGCCATATGCTCACCCAACACTTCAATTATTTTTCCCACCGGACTAACCCGACGACGGGGCCGCTGGGTGATTTCTACCACGACGACCTGCCCCATTCGAGCGCCGTTTACATGCTCCTGAGGAATCAGAATTTCGTAGTTAAGACGGCTGTCATCCGGGATCACTACAGCCATTCCATGCTCGGTAAAAAAACGGCCGACGATAGGTTCAGCACGAGGAGTGATGACTTGCGTGATAAAGGCTTCTTTGCGGCCACGTCGATCGGTGCCGTTTTCTCTGGCCTCGACGATGTCATCGTGCATAAACAACTGCATTTGCCCGGGGCTGATAAATAAGTCGCCGCTTTTATCTGTCGGCCGTAAAAAGCCAAAACCGTCGCGGTGGCCAATAACCCGGCCCTGAATCAGCTCTTCCTGCTTTTGCAGAACGTATTTTTTTTGCTTGGTGAACTGAACCTGCCCTTCACGCTCCATGGCTCTCAACCGGCGCTGAATGCCAATTCGACTTTCCTCACTCGACGCGTTGACTGCTGCACAGATATCCAGGAAAGACAGAGGCTTGTCCTCTTCCTTCATTAGCGCCATGAGGTGTTCTCTGCTGGCTACTGGATTTTCGTATTTTGCTTTTTCGCGCTGGAAATGGGGATCATCACTCATGAATTCGTCTTTTCAAAGGTTCAGCCTGTGCTGTTGTTAGTTAATTGCCGCAAGTATAACAGTTATGCATAAAAAGGTGGTGATTCTCTATTGCTTAAGTGTTTTTTTACTTGCAAATTCTTCGTCATGGGTTTTCGCCCTTTGTACAAATGGATAGTGCGAGAAGGCGGCTCTGGATCGGTAAAATGTAGACATTACTGTGAAATTAAATGAAATTCATGTTGCCAACATTGTGGCGAATGAATCTGTTGCTCAAACCTTTAACCTTACTTCAGGACGTACTTTTTTATAGCCTGCACAATATTCCCATGTCCGTGTACAGGAGACTGCGCGGCAAGAGTTTCTACCAGATGCTGTAACTCCTCTTTGCTGCCTTGTTGCGCCAAACGTAACTGCGCTTCGCAACGGGTAACCTTAAGATGAAAGCCCTTGATCCCGCTTACCAGCTTTTGTTTGTAATCTTCTACCTGATCGATATCCCAGCCGCTGGTTTGAGGTTCCAGATGACGACTGAGAGTAGTGACAACATCGCTTGCGCCTTCCGGTTCATCCAGAAACGTCACCTTTCCTTCAATATGCAAGGTGGTAAAAATCCAGGTGGGAACCCGGGGGCTGGTTAAATATTGCGAAGGCGAAATATAACTGTTTGGCCCCCAGAAAATGACCTTCACGTCAGAATGTTTTCGCAACACCTCTCCCAACGGGTTACGCCGGTCAAAATGGCTTTCCAGAATAAACTGGCCGTTGTCTCGTTTCAGAACCTGAAAAGGCAGAGGGCTTGCTGTCATTTCTTTATCGCGAGCAACCAGCGTGCCCATGACAATATCGTTAATCAGCTCGACGGCAATATTTTCATCGTTAGTATAGTAGGGAACTGGTGCGTACATAATTTCCTTTCCAGGTGGATCGATAAGCATATTAATGACAATGACCCGTGTTCAGTGTCGGGCTCATCTGATGAATACTGTTAAGGCAGGTTAATTGGTTTAGTCGATTATGTACGCCGCGGACGAATGAAATTAACCCAATGCAAAGCAAGGCTTCCACCCCATGATCAGCAGCGCTGTCTGTGGTTACCTTAAGAGCGTTGTGCTTGCCGAATAGCTTTTGGACTCATTAACTTTTCCAATTGGGTGAGGTAACCGGCAATTTCCTTACGGACCATCTTATCTTCCGTTACTGCGTTATACAGCCACCGATAAGCATTTTCATAATCATAAGGGCTTCCGTACCCTTCCACAAACAGGTTCGCTAGCTGCAACTGGGCTTTCAGATTTCCCAGTGCCGACGCCTCACGCAGATAGATAATAGCTTGCTCTATGTCAGTCTGCACCAACGTACCTTTAGCATAGTAGCGGCCTAGCTGCTCCAAAGCGCCAGGCAATCCTTGTTCCGCCGCTGCCTGCATGAATTTAATACCACGTTCCGGTTCAGCATCCACACAGATGCCCCACGCCAGCATGTCGCCCCATAAAAATTGATAAGCCGGTTCTTTTAACACCTGAGCATGAGCCTGAATGTCCTGTACCAACTGACAGCGATCGGCTACCACTCTGTCGAGATGGGTATTTTTATCAATCAGACGGAGGAGTTCGTCCTGGCTGTAAATTTGCACAGCTTTTAGTTCCTGAGCCGCTGCCATCGGAATGAATCCAGTTGCTACCATAGCCACGCTTAGAATAATGTTGACCGCTTTGCGCACCGGCATAAAAAAACGTAATAGTTTGTGCTTGTTCATAGCGTTTACTAAAGTTATTGAATTAGAAATACAGTCACAGTATCGGCCATACTTCCTATTTCTGTAATGGCGCCAATCTATTTAAAACCTGACGGCGTGACGCCTGCGATCTTCTAATTGAAAGTTAAAGACAACGCTGCTTGAATGCGCCTTGCCTGATCAGCAATATCAATACCTAGATCGGTGAGATAACCGCCATCAGGTTGCGTAATAATGCCTTTGGCATACAGCCTTTCAGCGGCATTTACTACTGTTTGGCTGGCGTCATGATGAATTTTAAGCCCCTGCATTAAACTTTCGGTGGGAAACTTAAGCAGTAAATTCAGTTCTGCGGTCATATCCTGATCAAATTCTGTCATGTAAAACTCTCCCCGAGGCAATATAGATTAAGTCTTTGCACCTGTGTGCTTGCACAGTGTGATTATAAGCGTTTGTACACAGATTATGCATTGTATAACACTACCATTTTGCCACCCTGTCCAGTTCTTTTCTGCGTAGATATAATGAATCCACCAGATAAAGCCGGCTGAGTTTTTCGCCCCACCGTTTGGCTTATTAAGTGACTGCTCAGTCGCCAATATAAAATGATATACTCATGACAAGAGCGTAGACAGCAAGGCAAATCTATTCAAATGAAGTACAAAGATTTACGTGATTTCATACAGCAACTGGAAGCTAAAGGCGAGCTTAAGCGTATTCGTCAGCCCATTGATACCGACTTAGAAATGACGGAAATAGCTGATCGCACACTACGTGCGAAAGGTCCGGCACTGTTGTTTGAAAATCCGAAAAACAGTGATATTCCTGTGTTGGCGAACCTTTTTGGTACGCCAGAGCGTGTTGCCATGGGAATGGGTCAGCCTTCTGTTGAAGCCTTGCGGGAAGTAGGAAAGTTACTTGCTTACCTGAAAGAACCTGAACCACCTAAAGGCCTTAGAGACCTGTGGGATAAATTACCGGTATTTAAACAGGTTCTAAATATGCCGGTTAAAGAAGTGAAAAAGGCACCTTGTCAGGAAGTGGTAATAACCGCTGAAGAAGTTGACCTGTCCATGTTGCCTGTACAACGCTGCTGGCCGGGGGATGTTGCTCCGCTTATTACCTGGGGCCTGACAGTTACCAAAGGTCCACACAAAAAGCGTCAGAATCTGGGTATTTATCGTCAGCAGGTCATCGGCAAAAATAAGCTGATAATGCGCTGGCTTTCGCACCGCGGTGGCGCACTGGACTTTAGAGAATGGTGCCAGGCTCACCCTGGTGAACCCTACCCGGTCTCCGTGGCTTTAGGCGCAGATCCCGCCACCATTTTAGGTGCTGTCACACCGGTACCAGATTCTTTGTCGGAATACGCTTTTGCGGGTTTGTTACGCGGCGATAAAACCGAAGTGGTGAAATCAATCAGTAACGATTTACAAGTGCCGGCCACCGCTGAAATTGTGCTGGAAGGTTATATTGCGCAAGATGAAACCGCGCCGGAAGGCCCTTATGGCGATCACACCGGGTACTATAATGAAGTCGATACTTTTCCGGTATTTACCGTTACCCACATCACCCATCGTAAAAATCCGATTTATCATTCAACTTACACCGGCCGTCCGCCGGATGAGCCCGCCATTTTGGGCGTGGCGCTGAACGAAGTGTTTGTGCCTATTTTGCAAAAGCAATTTCCGGAAATCGTTGATTTTTATTTACCGCCAGAAGGTTGCTCGTATCGCATGGCGGTAGTGACAATGAAAAAGCAATATCCCGGCCACGCCAAGCGTGTCATGATGGGTGTGTGGTCGTTTCTGCGTCAGTTCATGTATACCAAGTTTATTATTGTCTGTGATGATGATGTGAATGCGCGGGACTGGAACGATGTTATCTGGGCCATTACCACCCGCATGGACCCGTCCCGCGATACCGTGCTCATTGATAACACCCCCATCGATTATCTTGATTTCGCCTCGCCAGTGTCCGGGCTCGGATCCAAAATGGGTATGGATGCTACCAACAAGATGCCCGGCGAAACAGACCGTGAGTGGGGTACGCCTATTATTATGGACGAAGCCGTTAAACGTCGGGTGGATGACATCTGGAATGAGCTTGGTATCATGGAAGCGCCTGCGGGCTAACATTCAGTATTTAAAGAAGAGAATTCATGTCGCAAATTCAGTGTCGGGTGGGGGAAATTTCTCCCTTGACCCAAGTGGTATATAAAGTCGAGCTAATTCCTGCAGAACCAATGTCGTTTCGGGCGGGCCAGTACATTCTTGTACACATGGGTGAGAACGACAAACGTCCGTTTTCCATTGCCAATGCCGGGTTTGATGACCAGCGCATAGAGCTGCATATCGGCGCCGACGAAAAAAATGCCTACGCAACAGAAGTCTTAACGCGCATGCGGGAGACAGGCGAAATTTCTATTAGTGGCGGCCACGGCGAAGCTTTTTTACAATCGAATGGCTTACCCATAATTCTGATTGCAGGTGGCACTGGCTTTTCGTATACCTACTCTATTTTACAACAAGCATTGCATGACCACCCGCATACCCCGGTCGCGTTATACTGGGGAGGACGACATCAGGACGATCTCTATTTATTCGACGAATTAACGGCATTAGCGGCCAGGCACCAGAATTTTTCGTTTATTCCGGTTGTAGAATTTGCTCACGACGACTGGACCGGTCGCACAGGCTGGGTGCATCACGCAGTATTAGCAGATTATCCGACGCTGGCTGACAATCAGGTTTATATAGCAGGTCGATTTGAAATGGCAAAAGCTGCGCGGGATGATTTTAACGCTCGCGGCATTGCACCGGAGAATCTTTTCGGTGATGCCTACGCATTTATTTAACCTTATGGTTATTCGAATCGCGCCGCCATTATATTGATAACAAGGCGTGGTCAACACACAAAGGAAACTCTATGTTACTACGCCTTAGTTTAAGCACCACCTTATTGTTTCCCACCCTTGTCTTTGCTGCCCCGGATTATCAGGACCAGGCAAAGCTTCATGATATTGCCGGTGCAGTATCTGCCGAGCACATTAAACAAGATATCACCACGCTGGTAAATTTTGGTACACGGCATACTCTGTCGGAAACAAAATCAGATACCAGAGGGATCGGTGCCGCCCGCCGCTGGATTAAAAAAGAATTTGAAGAAATCTCCAGCGATTGTGGTGGTTGTCTGGAGGTTTATTTTTTAGGCGATACCATTAGTGGCGAGAAACGCATTCCCAATGCCACGGAAGTGGTCAATGTTATAGCTATACAACGTGGTCAAACTGACCCAGATCGCTATGTGCTGATGTCGGGTGATATTGATTCCCGCGTATCTGATGTTATGGATGCTACCTCGGATTCCCCCGGCGCAAATGACAATGCATCCGGCATAGCCGGAACACTGGAAGCGGCTCGGGTACTTTCCAGATATAAGTTTAATGGAAGTATTGTTTACGCGGCCCTTTCTGGCGAAGAGCAAGGCTTGTTCGGCGGTAAAATTCTGGCAGCGAAAGCAAAAGAGGAAGGTTGGCGCCTCAAAGCGGTATTAAATAACGACATGATCGGCAACATTGAAGGCGTCAATGGTGTTATCGATAATGGTACTGCACGATTGTTTGCTGAAGGCACACGCGTTACAGAAACTGAAGAAGAAGCCCGCGCACGCCGTTTCACAGGCGGCGAAGTAGATTCACCCAGCCGTAATCTGGCGCGGTATATTGATTTGTTGGCAGACCGATATATTGAAAACCTCGATACCATGGTGGTATATCGGCTCGATAGATTTGGCCGCGGCGGCCACCACCGGCCCTTTAATGATTTGGGATACCCCGGTATTCGCATTATGGAAACTAACGAGAACTACACCCGCCAGCATCAGGATTTACGCACCGAAAATGGAATTGAATACGGCGATGTGCTGGAAGGCGTTAATTTTGATTACGCGGCTAAGCTAACCGCATTAAATGCTGTAAGCCTGGCGAGTATGGCATGGGCGCCAAGTCCACCAGCGCAAGTAGAAATTGAAGGTGCCGTTCAACCCTCGACAACGTTACGCTGGAAAGCGTTAGATCCTAAGCAGAACCCGCAACTGGCTGGTTATAAAATTTACTGGCGACTAACTGATGCACCGCAATGGGAACACAGCCGCTTTGTCGGCAATGTTACTGAAGCAACTTTAGAAAATATCGTTATTGATAACTATTTCTTCGGTGTTGCCAGTGTGAGTAAAGACGGGTTTGAAAGCCCGGTAGAGTATCCGGGCCCTGCCGGTAGCTTTGGAAATTAGTTACAAGTCTTGCCAGGGCGCACCAGCCGGTGCGCTTATTTGTTGCTTTTATTCGGCTCGGCTTTGCATTTACGCTACACTCACAGAATAAAAGATGATGTACATGTCGCCATTCATCTATTTGTATAAAAGGATATCGAGTGAAAGTTGTTGTAAGCCGCACAGTATTAACCCTGTTTACCTGTCTAAGCGTTGCCTTTCCCGCTATTGCAGAACTCACTTTCGGGGCTGCACCCTTTCCTACTTACATTGATGATGAAGGTGAACCAGCTCGGTTAAACGCCATTGTAATGGAAGCTTTTAAAAGAGCCGACATTGACGTGACATTGCAGGTTCTGCGTCCGGCTTTTCTTGGCAGCGGTTTACGTTCAGGTAGATTAGATGGTGAATATGGTTTTATCGGGCTCGACGATAAAAAGGATGATCGACTTTATTCCACAGGCTATTTGCCGGTAAATTTGTATGTGGCGGGTAAACGACGACATGTTTTGGACATCCAGTTGCTCCCGCATTTACAAAATGAGCGTGTCGCCATAGAAAATCGCTTCGCCAATTCATCTGCTTTACGCTTAATAAAAGACGTCAAATGGGCGCGGAATCCTTCTACTTTTGACGCCTTTCGACAGTTGGCTGATGATAGAGCTCCCTATTTAATGACTACTGGTTTGTTAATTGACGAGTTTAACAGGCTTCTGCGAGCGGACGACGAGGAACTGCTCTTTTTGTCCCCCACTCCACTGTTTAAAAGCCACTTTTATCTATCACTGAGTAAGACAACCGCCGAGGCAGATGCAAAGGTAAACGCCTTTAATACCGCTATCGCAGGCATGCAAAAAGACGGTAGCTTTAATAAATTATTAGGCTTAAGCTGGCTCTCAAAAGACATTGATCAGGATGGAGTTGGCGACTTTATTTCTTCAGCATCGGTTGCTCATGCTCGAATAGCACCTGAATTACTAAAGCTCGCCTTCGCACTGGATGATGTGCCCACAGGCGAAAAATCAGCGTTTTATATTGATGATAATCGCTACTCAACCTGGGAAGAGGCGGCGAAAGCTTTGGCAAACGCTCCTATTGCGTTGCGTCCAAGCTTTTTAGATGAAGAAGTATACTCGCAGATAATACGTCGTTGGTAAGTATCCGGTAAGTTATATCACTCAAGCCCCGCAAAAAAGCAGTTTAAAAGTCATCCCGCAACGTCGTTCTTCCGTAGCAACTCAAGAAGTTGACTTCTCTATTTGGTTATTTATTGATCTAGCGCAAAGAGAGGTATAAACTTTCAGTAATTTCTGAAAGTTTAATTATTGATTATGAAAATGACTCCCCTAATTACTTCTGCTGTCATGCATTTCGGCGAAATGGGCAGCCGATGGGGCTTTAATCGCACGGTAGGACAAATTCTAGCGCTGATTGTTTTAAGCGATAAACCTCTTGCAGCGCAAGAAATAGCGGATGCACTTAGCATTTCCCGAGGCAACACAAGCATGGGGCTGAAAGAGTTGCAGTCGTGGCAACTCATCAAACAGCATTTGATTCCGGGGGAGCGTAAAGAGTTTTTTGTTCCCGCAGGTACGATCTGGGTTTTGGCTAACCGCGTTTTTGAAGAACGCCGTAAGCGCGAAATTGATCCCACGTTAAGCTTATTACGGGATTTACTACTGGATAAACCGGCCAACGATGTTGAAGTTAATGCCCAGGAAAAACTGAACGAAATTCATGATTTACTTGAATCTGTGACGGCGTGGTCTGCTGAGTTGCAGCATTTAGGGCCGGATAAGCTGAACACGCTAATGAAGTTAGGTTCTGGCGTAGGCCGAATACTGGATTTAAAAGATAAACTTTTGCCCGGCAAAGGCACCGTTAACTAAGGAGCTGTTTTGGACGCGCTTATACTCTCTCGGTTTCAGTTCGCACTGAACATGAGCTTTCACATTCTTTTTCCTACCATCACCATTGCGCTGGGCTGGTTTTTATTTTATTTCAAACTCCGTTCTAACATCAGCAAACATCCCGTATGGATGCGAATTTACCGCTTCTGGGTTCGGGTCTATGCCCTGTCCTTTGCTCTTGGCGTGGTGAGCGGCGTCACCATGTCTTTCCAGTTTGGTACCAACTGGCCGGGCTTTATGGAGAAAGCGGGAAATGTGGCCGGTCCGCTGCTGGGGTATGAAGTATTAACCGCGTTTTTCCTTGAGGCCACCTTCTTAGGCATTATGCTGTTTGGGATCCGTAAAGTACCTAACTGGCTGCACACTACGGCAACGCTTATAGTGGCAATTGGCACCACTGTCTCTGCTTTCTGGATACTGGCGCTCGACAGCTGGATGCAAACCCCTCAGGGGCATGAGGTTGTTGATGGCATTGTATACGCCAGGAATTGGTTTGAAATTATTTTCAGTCCCTCCTTTCCCTATCGATTTACGCACATGCTTTTGGCTTCAGGGCTAACCGCGAGCTTCCTGATAGCGGGCTTGTCTGCTTATCGAATTTACAAGGGTGATTCAAAAATGGCACCCAAAATTGCTCTTAAGACTGCCACTTACACTGCAGCAGTGCTTATTCCGCTACAAATTTTAGCCGGAGATATGCACGGGCTTAACACGTTGGAGCATCAACCGCAGAAGATAGCAGCAATGGAAGGACTCTGGGAAACCAGCAACCGTGTACCCTTGTTGTTCTTTGCTTATCCTAATGAGAATGATCGCGAGAATCGCTACGAAATATCTATTCCTCTTGCTGCCAGCCTCATTCTGACGCACAGCGCAGAGGGCGAGATAAAGGGTCTGAATGAATTTGAGGAACATCCGCCAGTGGCGCCTGTGTTCTACAGCTTCAGGGTAATGGTTAGTGTTGGCTTGCTCATGTTGTTTACCGCATGGCAAGGTGCGTATTTCCTGATGCGTTACGGCAAGCTACCGCCGTGGCTACTTAAGGTTTTCATGGGAATGAGTTTTAGCGGCTGGGTTGCCACACTGGCTGGATGGTATGTTACTGAAATAGGTCGCCAGCCTTACATTGTCACCGGCGTTCTGCGAACAGAGGACGCAGTAACCGGTCTTCCCGCTGGTAATGTGGTTCTTTCTTTCACCCTATATGCACTACTGTATGCAGTGCTGTTAGTCGCTTACATGAGAACGCTAACCTTAATGTGTCGCCGGTCTATCGAAATTGAAGAAATTACTACTGAAGAGCGTGAAATGGCTAAAGCCAGTAAAATGTCCCGCGCCAATATAAGGAGTAACTGATGCCCTTTGAAAGTTTATCTGCCCAAACGCTCGGTGATATCTATATCGGTTTACTCGGTTTAGCGGTCTTACTTTATGCCATTCTTGATGGGTACGATCTCGGTGTAGGTGTGTTGCTTCCGCCCAGAGAGGAAAAATTTCGTGACGACATGATAGCTTCAATTGGCCCTTATTGGGACGCCAATGAAACTTGGTTGGTGTTGGCTGTTGGGTTATTACTTTTTGCATTTCCTCAAGCGCACAGTCAGGTTTTACAGACGTTATATATACCTGCCACCTTTATGTTGCTCGGCCTTATTTTACGCGGCGTCTCTTTTGATTTCAGAGCCAAAGTAGCGCAGGTGAAAAAACGCCGATGGGACTTATCGTTCAAGTATGGCTCTTTGCTTACGTGCCTGGCCCAAGGTTACATGCTTGGCATTTACGTTACCGGGCTGCGAACTGATTTGTGGGCTCAATGTTTTGCGCTTCTTGCAGCGCTAGGAGTAACCGCAGCGTACGTATTTATCGGATCCTGCTGGCTAATTCTTAAAGCAGAAAATCAACTGCAGGAAAAGGCGTTTTACTGGGCGCGCCGCGGTCTCATCGCACTAGCGGTGGGTATTATTGCGGTAAGCATTGCTAATCTGACGTTGCACGATACGGTTCGGGCGTTATGGCTAAGCCAGCCGTGGGGATATTTCCTGATGGCAATTCCCATCGCAAGTTTTACACTACTTATATTATGCGGCATAGCCCTAAAACGTTTGCCGGAGGCCGGCGGAAAATGGGAATGGCTACCTTTTACCATCGCAATAATGGTCTTCGTGCTGAGCTTTAGCGCGTTGGGCATCAGCTACTATCCCTTCGTTATTCCAGGAAAGTTAACCATAATGGCGGCACTTAGCGACGGGAATTCGCTACGTTTCTTACTGGTAGGCACGGCAGTAGTGGTGCCGTTGATCCTCGCCTACACCTTTATGGTGTACCGCATCTTTGCCGGGAAGTCTGAAAAGCTTAGCTATTACTAATGAAGACAAAGGGCCTGCACAGGCCCTTTCTTCTGCTTCATCAAAAGAATGCCTGCAGCCCGGTTTGCGCTCTCCCCAAAATTAACCCATGCACATCATACGTTCCTTCGTAGGTATTCACCGTTTCCAGGTTAATCATATGCCGCATTATGTGAAACTCGTCTGAGATACCGTTACCGCCATGCATATCTCTGGACATGCGGGCAATATCCAGTGCTTTTCCACAGTTGTTACGCTTTACCAGCGAAATCATCATGGGATCTAATTTGCCAGCGTCAATAAGCCTACCCACCCTTAGGGAACCCTGTAAGCCTAATGCAATTTCCGTTTGCATATTGGCAAGTTTGGTCTGAAATAACTGGGTTTGCGCCAGAGGCCGGCCAAACTGCTTCCGATCTAATCCGTATTGCCGAGCCGCATGCCAGCAAAATTCAGCGGCCCCCATAGCGCCCCATGAGATACCGTAGCGAGCCATATTCAAACAGCTAAATGGTCCCTTTAATCCTCGAATTTGTGGAAACATATTAGTTTCAGGCACTATCACACCATCCATGACGATTTCGCCGGTTATCGATGCCTTCAAAGAAAGTTTCCCATCAATAGGCGGTGCGCTTAACCCAGCCATACCTTTTTCTAGCACAAAGCCACATATCTCACCGTCTTCTGCCATGTTTTTTGCCCAAACCACAAATACATCAGCAATGGGTGAATTGGTGATCCACATTTTGCTACCAGTTAGCCGATATCCGTCTGCTACTTTTTCAGCTCGGGTTTTCATTCCTGCGGGATCAGACCCGGCGTCAGGCTCAGTTAAGCCGAAGCATCCTATCCACTCTCCGCTCGCCAGGCGCGGCAGATACTTTTCTTTCTGTTCTGGTGTACCAAAGGTATTTATCGGATGCATAACCAAAGACGACTGCACGCTCATTGCGCTTCTGTAACCACTGTCCACCCGCTCCACCTCTCGGGCAACCAGGCCATAGGTAACATAGTTGACTCCGGCACATCCATAACCCTCAATGGTAGCGCCTAATAACCCCATTTCGCCGAACTGACACATTATTGATGGATCAAAATATTCCTTCCGATTAGCGTTCAGAATGTTCGGCATCAGCGCTTCCTGACAAAACTCATAAGCAGCATCACGAACCATGCGCTCGTCTTCAGACAATTGGTCATTCAGCAACAAAATGTCGTCCCAGTTATTGGCAGCACGTGCAGTCACAGGTATTTCCTCAATGTTGGCGTTCTACTTCCGAGCCTATCATAAGCTTGCCGTCTCGCCACCGTACTTATTAAAGGCAAAAATCATATGACTATTTGTGTGCAGAAGTAGGGTTAATATAAAGATACTACCGTTTTTACAGATGATTTAACGGTAACGCGGTGGCATATTTAATTTGCTCCATTGCAAAGCTTGAGGTGACATCCTTTACATCAATGCCATTAACAAACCGCTTGTAAAAGTAGTCAAAGCTAGCCATGTCAGTTACCAGCACTTTTAGCAAATAATCGTACTCCCCTGACATACGATAAAATTCCACTACTTCATCAAACGCCGATGCATATTGTGCGAATTTATCCAGCCATTTCCCATCGTGTCTCCCCGCTTTTATTTGTACAAAAACGGTCATTGTCAGTCCTAACTTTTGTGCACTCAATAAGGCAACTTTTTTGGAGATTACACCTTGCTTCTGCAAGCGCTGAATACGCCTCCAACAAGGTGTGGTGGTAAGGCCGACCTGCTCCGCGATATCGGCCACTGGGATTTCGACATTTTCCTGCAAAAAGGACAAAATTGCTTTATCGGTAGAATCAATAGAAATATTTTTCATATCAGTATGAGTGTTAGCATTTATCTTGCGTTAAATTGTAAAACATCAAAGATATTTAGCAATTTTATTCAGTTCGAACTGGCAAACTGATACTTCATAGAAAATTTATTATGTTGGAGGGAAGCGAATATGTTTGATGCGCCAATAAGCAACGCAGGTAATTCATCCTTTAGTAGAGGGATAATTGACGATATTACCTGCACGATTGGGAATACCCCTTTGGTCAGGCTGAAGCGGTTAAAGGCGGCGAAAGGTTTTCATGCGGACATACTTGCCAAAGTGGAGTTCTTTAACCCTGCAGGTTCGATAAAGGATCGTCCTGCACTGGCGATGATGAAAGCGTTGATGGCATCAGAAACATTTTCGCCCACTACCGAAATTATTGAAGCGTCGTCTGGAAACAATGGTGTTGCCTGCGCGTGGTTGGGTGCTATTTTTAGGATTCCCGTCACTATTGTTATTCCAGAACATATGTCAGTGGAGCGACAGCAGTTAATTCGTCATTATGGCGGCAAGGTAATTACCACACCAAAGCAAAAAGGCACAAAAGGCGCCATTGATGAAGCCAGTCGTTTGGTAGCCGCAAATCCTGATGCGGTCTCGCTGGATCAGTTTGCTAATCAGGCGAATCCTGACGCACATGCCGCAACAACAGCTGAAGAAATTTGGCGCGACACCGGCGGAGAAGTGGATGTTATAGTCGCTGGTGTGGGTACGGGAGGAACCATTACAGGACTGGCGAAAACGCTGCGAGCGTATCAACCGTCGCTAGAAATTATTGCAGTGGAGCCGGCACGTTGCCCCGTGCTAAGTAAGGGTCATGGCGGAGTTCATAATATTCAGGGTTTAAGTTCTGGTCATGTGCCCGATGTGCTTGATACCGCATGCTACAACAGGGTAATGGCTATCGATGATGACATAGCAGTAGCGCATGCAAGAGAACTGGCGCGGTGTGAAGGATTAGCGGTAGGTATTTCGTCAGGCGCAGCCATGGCTGGAGCAACGGAATTGGCATTAAGACCAGAATATGCAGGGAAAAATATTGTGGTTATTCTGGCTGACGGCGCAGAACGATATTTTTCTACCGCGTTGTTTGAAAACGTATAACCCTTGGAATAGCAGCGCTCAACTAACAATAGCGGGCGCGGTGTAGTGCTTAACCAGTTATCCTTAACGGAAATGGGCCGCAGCACACCTAAATGCTCAGCTACGGGCTAGCGACCGCAGAGCTTAATAATAATCTGCATTAGTGCGTGCTCGCTCAGCGCGAGAATTTTCGACTTCTGATAAGCCAATTTCGTGAAGGTTTAGTGGGGCTAAATCGAATGCAATTGGCGCAGCTCAAAAGCGGAAAAAAACCGCGCCTTGCTGGCCGCACCTTGCTGGCCGCGCCTAGCCGGCCGCGCCCAAAGGGAGATAGCGGAAGGTGTAGCCTACCCGCACTTATCCTCAGAATTAGGCCGAACCATCATTCAGTCAGCCACCAAGGGTCTGAAAAATCGACTTGATCTGCACTCAGTTGAAAGGAAAATGGCGGTTCGAAAGCTTCCCAAAACACAGCACTGTATCGGTCATTAAGAATTTCGAATTTGCCTTCCTTCTGATAGCGCTTTAATAAGGTTTCATAGGCTTGTACGGGAAATTGAGGGTCGCTTTGTTGGAAAATAACGGTGCCGCCGAAGTTTTCGTATAATGCTTTATTTACCTGCCAGTGACGAACCTGCTCTGTGGCAATGTCATCAATAGATTTTTGCGGAACCTTTTCCCCAACATTCTCCTTTCTCTCGTCAGACTCTTTTCGGGACGCTGCTAACTCCGGTCCAAACTTCTCTTTAAACTTTTCTACTAATTCACTATCTATCTCTAAATTCTGTTTACTCGCGTAGTCTTCAGTTATCTTTTTAAGAATGGTTTCAGCTAAGCGGCCGTGACGAAACTGGGCAAGTGCCATATCTTTACTGGCTGAATTCATCTTAGCCATTTCGTTAAGCTGGGCATCGCTGGGGCTGATATCCGATAATCGAATGTCCTCGCCGAAAAGCGTAGCAACAAGCGTATCTTGTGCGTGTGTAGGCATTGACAATAACAGAATAAAAAACGCCACCATAAAACGTGATAAATATCGGATCATAAACCTGCTCCTATTGTTGGGGAGTTTGACCTGCTAGCTTTCCCACATACAGGTATCATACCTTCCCCAAGTGTAGAAAAATACCGCTCTATGAAGACGTTACATTTTGTAACTACCTGCCCTATTACTAAAAGCTTTATTTATAATGAGGCAGATAACAAGCCTGAACTGGTCCTGCAAAATAATACCTGTCCGCATTAAGGTAAGATCAGGAATAGGTATTGAATAACAAGTGGATATTTATTTCTACGTCGATGGGTTTTACTCACTCATGCTCTCGCTCTGCGCTCCGCATGATTAAAATTTTTCTAACTGCGGATTCATGGCAAGAACAACTTATACCGATCTGCGAAGATAAGTGATCAGAGAAATCATTACTTAAACTAACGTGCACTTAGCGCGGGAATTTATCAACTTTTGACATGCCAGGTTTGTGAAGGGGTAGTGGGGCTAAATCGAAAGCAATTGCCGCAGCTCAAAAGTTGAAAAGCCGCGCCCGGCGCACGAAATAAAAAAGGCAACCACATGGTTGCCTTTTTCGACTTTAATACGTTATTAAAGTGCGTGTACGTTTGCCGCTTGCAGACCTTTCTGACCTTGCTCAACTTCAAATTCAACACGTTGACCTTCGTTCAACGATTTGTAGCCCTCAGAAACGATTGCGCGAAAATGTACAAATACATCTTTGTCGCCGCTATCCTGAGTCAGAAAACCATAACCTTTATCAGCGTTAAACCATTTAACGGTGCCTGTAACTTTAGACATGTAGACCTCAAATATCACATAAAAATTGCGCAATCAGCGCCTTGCTTTGGCTTTAAGTAGAACGATCTTGGATCTTACTTGGAATGGGCAAACGACTTACAGCAAATCACGGGAGTAACTTGAGCAGTTTAACATCAAGGTAGAAACACAAAAATCACGTCTATTTAAAGACCTGTTGGCTCGAAAGCCTCACCCACTATAACAGTAATTAAAAAAATAGAAACTAAAATGAAGCAGATCTGACCAAAAATAATAAAAACTTCATCTTTGGATTATACTAATCCGTCTTAATGTGTGCTCGCTCAGCGCAAGAATTTTCAACTTTTGCCACGCCACTTTAGTAAAGGTTTAGCGGGGCTAAATCGAACGCAACTGGCGCAGACCAAAAGCTGAAAAAGCCGCGCCTTGCTGGCCGCGCCCCAAGGCAGACAGAGGCGGATTAGTATTAGAGGGTTAGAACACTTTTTCCTGCAATCCTGAACTGTGACTTTTTCGCCACGATGAAATCCAGCATCCTAAACCGATAATGCCGCTTGTTGCGGGAAAAGCCCAATGCATCTGATAAAGCGGCAGAATCGCAGCTAAAAGAATAAATGTAGCGCCCACAATACCGTAATGCGTGGCTTTCATACCCTGACTTTGCAGCTCTACCATCTGCTGATGTGCGACCAAATGCTGTAAAGGCATGCGTTTTACCTGCTGCAAGCCATCGTGCAACAAGTCAGGCATATCCGGAAGCTTCTCTGACCAAAATGGTAGATTTTGGCGAATTTTTCCAACCATCGCGCGTACGCCAATTTGCTCATCCATCCATTTTTCAAGGAAGGGTTTAGCGGTTTGCCATAAATCAAGCTGAGGATAAAGAAGACGTCCGAGCCCTTCAATGTAAAGTAAGGTTTTTTGCAGCAATACTAATTGTGGCTGCACTACCATATTGAATCGACGCGCAGTGTTAAACAGCTGAAGCAAAACGTTTCCAAAAGAGATTTCTGCCAGTGGCTTTTGAAATATGGGTTCGCAAACAGTTCGAATAGCCATTTCAAAATCGTCTATATTGGTATCGCCGGGCACCCATCCGGAATCGGCGTGAAGCTGAGCCACTTTGCGATAATCGCGATTGAAAAAAGCAATAAAATTTTCTGCCAAATAGCGCTTATCTTCTTTGTTTAATGTGCCGACAATACCAAAGTCAATGGCAATATACTGCGGATTGTCAGGGTGTTCAGTGGAAACGAAAATATTGCCAGGATGCATATCAGCATGAAAAAAGCTGTCGCGGAAAACTTGAGTAAAGAAAACTTCAACCCCTCTTTCCGCCAACGTTTTCATGTTGGTATTTTGGGCCATTAGTGCATCAATGTTACTAATAGGAATGCCATATATGCGTTCCATAATCATGACATTGTGGCGGCAATAATCGCTATAAATCTGTGGAATATACAGCGCTTCAGAGCCTTCGAAATTTCGTTTTAACTGCATCCCATTGGCGGACTCCCGCATTAGATCCAGTTCGTCGACGAGGGTTCGCTGATATTCGATAACGACTTCAACGGGTCGTAAGCGTTTACCATCCGGCAACCATTTGTGCAGTAAGGTAGCCAGTGTAAAGAGCAATTCCATATCTGCATCAATGGTTTTGCGAATATCCGGCCGCAGAACTTTTACCACAACATCCTGATCGCCTTGATGAAGGCGAGCCGCATGAACCTGCGCAATAGAAGCGCTGGCTAAAGGTTCAGGATGAAACTCGCTGAACAGTTCGCTAAGCTCAGTTAACCCCAAGGATTGTTTGATAATCTGCTGAGCCTGCTCACTGGGAAACGGGGCGACTTTATCCTGAAGTTTCGCCAGTTCATTGGCAATTTCAGGCGGAAGCAAGTCGCGGCGGGTCGACAGCATCTGTCCGAATTTGATAAATACCGGCCCAAGTGACTGTAGCGCCAGTGTAATCCGCTCACCCGCAGCTTTATTTTTGTGTTTGTTCTGGATCCAGAAAATTGTTTTACGCATAAAACGCGCGGACCAGGGTAGCCACCGGTCGGGAACGAGCTCATCCAACCCGTGCTGTAGCAACACTTTATTTATCTGATACAGCCTGACAATGCGCATGATTAACTCTGTTTATATTGCTCTTCTAAGCGGCGTATCCTGGCTTCCGCCCGCTCTACGTCATCTCTCAGAGCGTCGACTTCATCAGAAAAATGCACTACCGCCAAACGATGTGCAGCCAGATTCTTTTCTTCCACAATGGCATTTCCCACTGTGTCTTGAGCACGACTCAGCCACTGCGTAACGGAAGATTTAAAATGATTGATAGTTGCGAATGCTTGATTGGCAAAAACATCGCCGGTGTAAGCAGCCAGTTGCTCTTCCCAGTCAATGTCCAGTTGCTGAAATAAAGCACTAACGTGCTGCGCAATAGATAAGTCGCCTTCCACAGACAACTTACCTTGCTGAATCAGCCCCGTCAGTTTAGCGGGTTGAGTCAGTTCATTCAGGGCCTCAAGACGCGTTTGAATACAGCATTGTGCAGGTGACAAGTTAGCAACACAACTTTCGTAGCTGCGGGTTTCTACCAGTACATCGACCTTACGGGAAAACGCTAACGTAAGCGCCCAGGGTAATACATCAACAAATACGGTAAGCTGTTTTCCGTTTAACGCAGCCAAACGAGGTTTGCTATCAGGATCAAAAGATAGAAGCTGATTTATGCTGAACTCGATAGCAGCGGTAATAAGCGCCGATGCAGGCATTAAAATTTGAATCCGCGATGCAGTGCCACAATACCGCCGGTCATATTGTGGTAAGTGCATTGTTCAAACCCTGCTTGTTCAAACATCTCTTTGAGGGTTTCCTGATCGGGATGCATGCGAATACTTTCCGCTAAATATTTATAGCTTTGCGCATCATTTGCCACCAGTTGTCCCATTCGCGGCAAAATGTGAAAAGAATATAAATCATAGGCTTTACTTAAGTGCTCAGACTGCGGCTTGGAAAATTCTAAGACTAAAAGACGCCCGCCTGGCTTGAGCACTCGATAAATGGAATTCAATGCATTTTGTTTTTCAGTGACATTCCGTAATCCAAACGCCATGGTGACAACATCAAAATGATTATCAGGGAAAGGGAGTGCTTCAGCATCAGCCTGCACATAATCAATGTTTTCTACCAATCCTTTGTCGCGCAACTTATCGCGCCCCACTTTCAGCATAGAAAGATTGATATCGGCTAGGGTCACTGAGCCAGTGGGTCCGACCAAACGAGAAAATTTAGCTGTCAGATCGCCGGTACCGCCCGCCAGATCCAATACTTTATGGCCCGCTCGCACGCCCGAACTATCGATAGTGTAGCGTTTCCAGAGTCGGTGGACGCCCATCGACATCAGGTCATTCATCACATCATATTTAGCCGCCACAGAATCAAAAACGTTAGCAACCAGCGAAGCCTTCTGCGATTTTTGCACTTGGGAAAAGCCGAAATGGGTTTGTTCACTCTCTGCCAGTTCAGGCGTAGCTGTCTTAGCATGGTCTGCGGCTTGATTAGGAACCAGATTGTCGCTCATGACTGTCCTGCCATTTATTTGCTATCTCAATATCAGAAGTGTAACGAAATAAGGCGGCTAGCAACAGTGCTTTACCGCCTGAACCTGGAATTATAAACCTGTCGCTGCTGAATCAGCGGCGCCGGTTGGCTCCCCAGCTATAGGAAATAATCTGGCCAATTTGCGTCAGCGATCTGCCGCTTTCCTGTTGCCACGAAACGAACTGAGCATTTATTGCTGCTAAACTACGCTTGCTGGACACGCCCCCGTCAAAAACGTCATGCTTACGCAGATAATCTTCCACATCTGCCGTAAGCAAAAAAGTATCAACACCTAATGCACGCAACATATATGGGCCGGAGTTGCCACCTAGTCTGGCGCCATGGCGTTTTAAATATTGCCAGAGTTCAGTAACACGCTCTGCTTCAAACTGCGCCACAAACGCGCCGAAGCTGCCATACTTCATTGCAACATCTTTTATCATGAGCGCATTTTCGCGCACCGTCATCACTTTTTTATAGTTACGGACAATACGTTTATCGGAGGCTTTTTGCTCAAGCATTTCGTCCGGCATCAACAGCACTTTTTCAATATCAAAATTGAAAAAAGCGGCCTCGAAGTTAGGCCACTTTTGTTCTATAACTCGCCAAACAAAGCCTGACTGAAATACCTGTTTAGTCATAGCAGCTAAAAACCGGTCGTTAGGAATATTGGCGACCGCTTCGTCAGGCAACGGTGTGGAAAGCATCGCTTCCAGTGCCTCGCTTCCCCCCTTACGCTCGCAAGCACGCTGATAAATCGTGCTGAAAGCTTCTGCCATTATTGATGGATCCCGCTATGGCGAAGCAACGCATCCACCTGTGGCTCGCGTCCCCGAAATGCGATAAATAATTCCATAGGGTCGCGGCTACCGCCCATTTCCAGAATATTCTCCATAAACGCGGTACCGGTTTCACGATTAAAGATGCCGTCTTCTTCGAATTTACTAAACGCATCGGCAGACAACACTTCTGCCCACTTATAGCTATAGTAACCGGCAGCGTAGCCGCCAGCGAAAATATGACCAAAACTATTCTGGAAACGATTGAATTCCGGCGGAATGATCACCGCTACCTCTTCCCGCACGTTATCCAGAACCTTCTGTACGTCAACATTTTCGCCGTCTTGCTGATGCAACAGAAAATCAAATAAACTAAATTCCAGTTGCCTTACCATCTGCATGGCGGCCTGAAAATCTCTTGCGGCCAGCATCTTATCCAACAATTCATCGGGTAGCGTATCTTCGGTTTTATAATGGCCGGAAATAAAACTTAAAGCTTCTTCTTCCCAGCACCAGTTTTCTAAAAACTGGCTTGGCAGTTCTACCGCATCCCATGGCACGCCATTGATCCCCGATACGCCAGCCACAGACATTTTTGTTAACATGTGATGGATACCGTGGCCAAATTCATGGAACAGCGTTAATACTTCGTCGTGAGTAAACAACGCCGGCTTGTCGCCGACTGGCGCGTTAAAGTTGCACGTCAGGTAAGCTACCGGTAATTGAAGTCCGCCATCAGGTAACTGCCGACGAACACGACATTCGTCCATCCATGCCCCACCACGCTTTTTGGCACGCGCATATAGATCAAGATAAAAACTCCCGCGCAACTCATCAGCGGCATCGGTGATAGTGAAATAGCGTACATCTTTATGCCAGCTATCAATACCCGGCTGCTCTATAATTTTTAATCCGTACAAACGGTGCACTACTTCAAAAAGTCCGGACAATACCTTATTTTCTGGAAAATAGGGGCGCAACATTTCATCGGAAATCGTGAATCTTTCCTGCTTTAACTTTTCACTGTAGTAAGGAATATCCCACGCTTCCATAGCGGTGACGTTGTGACGCTCACTGGCGTAAATTTTCAGCTCTTCCAGTTCTTTTTGAGCCTGCGGGCGTGAGCGTTCGGCCAGATCTTTTAAGAAGCTCACCACTTGCTCAGTGGAACCGGCCATTTTCGTGGCAATAGAACGTTCAGCATAATTATTAAAGCCGAGTAATTTCGCCAGCTCGCCGCGTAGCGCCAGCGTTTCCTGGATTACCGCTGTGTTATCCCATTTCCCAGCGTTTGGCCCCTGTTCCGACGCGCGTGTCGCGTAGGCGCGGTACATTTCCTCTCGCAATTCGCGATTATCAGCGTAGAGCATTACGGGCAGATAGGACGGAATATCCAGCGTAAAAAGCCAGCCTTGTAAGTCTTGCTGATGTGCAGCCTGGGCCGCTGCATCTAAGGCAGATTCAGGCATACCGCTGAGCATTTCCTTGTCGGTGATGTGTTTGCTCCAGCCCATGGTAGCGTCCATTACGTTATTGCTGAAGGTGGAAGAGAGCTCGCTCAGCCGCGCCTGAATTTCAGCGTAACGCTTTTTCTTTTCTGCAGATAAAGCCACACCCGAGAGGGTAAAGTCGCGAATAGTGTTTTCCACCAGCTTCTGGTGCTGCTCTTCCACATGTGCAAATTCATCGCTCTGACTGAGCTGAAGATAAGCATTATAAAGCCCTTCGTGCTGCCCGACCCAAGTGCCATATTCTGATAACAAAGGCAGACACTCATCATGTGCTTCCCGTAAAGCATCACTGCTGACCACTGAATTCATATGGGAGACCGGAGACCACATCTTCCCCAGTCTATCGTCAGCATCTTCTATACGCGCAACCACATTAGCGAAACTATGATCTTTTGATACCACAACATCTTCAATAGTATCTTTGCAATGAGCTATTGCTTTCTCTATCGCCGGTTTAATTTGGTCAGGCGTGATACCGGAAAAAATAGGGAGTCCGTCTACAATCTCAATTGCTGGTGTGGTCATTCGTTTCTCACTTTAACTGTGTACTTGAAGTTGAATGTAAGGATAAGCTTACCCAAAAACAAGAGTGGTGGTTTAGTATAAGTACGTTTATTGACGTCCTTTACGGATAAAATTACCGTTTGATAACAATGAAAGCGGCGAGTTATTACTGAGGTCGAAAGCTTGAGTGAGTAAAAAATCACCGACAGTAGAAATAAGGGAAAATCTATGGCCCGAAGCGCCGTAAAATCATCCATGATGGCTCTGCTGGAGCATTTCTGCCCCAGAAGTTCTGGCAAAGAAGTATTCACCTATTGTTCAATAATTATGGGGGAACTTACCTTGGGTATTTTCTAACGCCCACGGTAACGACGTGATATGGTCGAGGTAATTAGCGACTTGTAAAAATTTATCAAAAGGGAGGGTAAAACAGGCTCTGCCTGTTCACTTTTGAAAGCGCTTCTTATTCATGTAAAAATGATGACCTTCAAAGGAAACCGAATTTAATATGAAAAAATTTGATTATATTTGCATCGGCGGCGGTAGTGGCGGCATTGCCTCAGCAAATCGTGCTGCAAAACACGGTAAAAAAGTCGCCCTTATTGAAGGTGGCGAAATTGGTGGCACATGCGTAAATGTGGGTTGTGTACCTAAAAAGGCAATGTGGTTTGGCGCTACAGTAGCCGAAGCGATCCACAAATATAGCCCCGAGTACGGTTTCGATGTCACGGTTAATCATTTTAGCTGGGAAATACTTGTAGCTAATCGCCAAGCCTACATTGAACGGGTACATGCCTCCTACGATCGAATTCTGGCCACCAATGACATCACTTGGGTGAAAGGCTTTGCCAGGTTTGTTGATAATCATACCGTTGAAGTCAATGGTGACACCTACACTGCTGAACATATTACCATTGCTACTGGCGGCCGGCCTCGTCTCCCTGATGTACCTGGAGCTGAATATGGAATTGATTCCGATGGTTTCTTTGCTCTGCGAACTCAGCCCAAACGGGCTTTAGTGGTCGGCGCGGGTTATATTGCTGTAGAACTGGCTGGCCTTTTACACAGCCTAGGCACCGACACGCACCTTGCGGTGCGCCAGCATGCTCCGCTTCGCCATTTCGACCCAATTATTGTTGAAACCTTGGTTGAACTAATTGATAGTGAAGGCCCTACTTTACACAAACATACCGAGGTGGAAAAAGTTGAAAAGCAGGACGATGGCGAGCTACATGTTCACTTTTCAACCGGTGAATTGTTAAAGACCGACTGTTTAATATGGGCGATTGGCCGCACTCCTTCAACCCACAATATCGGCTTAGAAAATACTGATATTACGCTGCAGGAAAAAGATTACATAAAAGTCGATTCATATCAAAATACTTCGGTAGATGGCGTTTATGCGCTTGGCGATGTTACCGGACATGTAGAACTCACTCCGGTTGCAATTAAAGCGGGAAGGCTTCTTAGCGAGCGCCTGTTTAACGGGCAGGATAAAGCGCATCTGGATTACTCACTCATTCCCACTGTTGTATTTAGTCACCCACCAATTGGAACAATAGGTCTCACGGAATCTGAAGCCAAATCTCAGTATGGCGACGACAATATCAAAGTTTATGCAACCTCGTTTTCGGCCATGTACACCGCGGTCACTCGCCATCGTCAGGTCACCCGAATGAAGCTGGTTTGTGTGGGCAAGGAAGAAAAAGTTGTGGGGTTACACGGCATCGGCCATGGAATGGATGAGATTCTGCAAGGCTTTGCCGTTGCGGTAAAAATGGGAGCAACTAAAGCCGATTTTGATGCTTGCGTTGCGATTCACCCAACCAGCGCAGAAGAGTTTGTTACTATGACAGGCTAGAAAAAACTAGCTGTAGATTTTTATAGTCCGAAAAATGCACTACCCTCGTTAAAAAAGTCATTTTTAGTGGGGGTCTTAAATGGTTTATGTTGTCGAATCATCAGCAATTGAATTGCCTTTGATCTACCCATCAAATTCAAAGCAATACAAGTGGTCAAATAATATTAGCCACAGGTTTATAGCTATTTCAGTAACGTTTCTCAGACCAACATACAGATCAGGAATGATTGTTTATTGACCAGTGCGAGAGAGGCTGATTCGATATTCTACTGTTTTTCTCTACATACGTCAGACACGCCTCATCAAATGCGCTGACATTGGTGGCATTGTCGTGCACTATGGCACTTCAAGCTTGATTCGCAAATGTAACCACAAATTCTATTCTATCCTCATGAAGGGCAGCCGATACATTGGCCGAAATCGCGTTAGCAAGGGTTCTGACAATTGACAGGCCAAGTCCAAAGTTGTCTTGCGAACTTCTCGCACTGTCTTTTTGCCATAGCGGCTCAAACATGTGGCTAATATCGCTTTCCTGTACATTAGCTTTAACGACATTGCGTACTCGAAGTTGAGCTTCACCAAGCTTAGTGCTGCCTATATACACATTTATTTCGTTATCACCTTTACTATGCTGAACAGCATTATTAAGTAAATTACTGATAATTGACTCTACCGCGAATAGATTACTTCTTACTATTGGAGCCTGACTCCCACCTTTAACGATGACAATTCGGGTGTACTGCTTAGCACTGACGACTTTACCTAACAAAGTTTGTAAGTTGATTTCCTCATTCTGATCTATTTTTTGGTATGCATATTTTTGAATCGTCATCAGCCCCGATATGATGTTTTTCATTCTCGTACCAATCTCAAGAACATTCGGCTTGAAATCTTTCTCAAGCCTTTCCTCTCCTGGGAACCTGAGAGCAACTTCTGTCATATTGATTAATTCTGTAACCGGTGTTTTAAGTTCATGTGCTATATCAGATGTCAGCCTTTTTTCTCTGACATATAGTGCGTAGTTTTCTTCAATGAAGTGATTGAGACTTTCCGTGATAGGAGCAAGCTCTTCAACCTCGTTCTCGAAAACCACACGTGTTTGAGTCTCACTAAAGCGTGAATCTTTTATTCTGTTATTCAACGCATCCAAAGGAGCCAATGCATACGACACGGTATTTTTAACAGCAAATCTCACTGCCAGAGGCACGAAGATAAGCGTTAAAACGAACGCGGCATCGATGAACCATAGAGTGAAATTCAAACTCTCTGTAGAAGTCGCATAGGCAATTAACATTGTATGATTTTCTATGTTGCTATTGCTTTGGTAAGAAGCCTGGATGTTTTGAGGTGCAGTCTGAGGGATAAACCTCGAATAGATAATTCGTCCTGTACGCCCATCCGGCAACGTTATCTCTTCAATAAGAAATTTATTTAGTTCAACAGACTTATAGGGAAAATCTTTGGCTGAATGCAGGTTTAACGTCTCCGATTTTTCGAATACATGCTCGTTATTCCAAAGCTGGAAATACTCTGGCGAAGTCGTCCCTTTAAATTCAGGCAAATATTCTCCGGCAGATTCAAATTCAACTCTGTCATTGTTTTGAGAAGCCAACGTTTGCAGCACGCCGACCTTAGCTTTCATAGCATGGTTGAATTCGCTCTCTACCCAATTATCTACCCCAATATCAGCACCTAATAGCACTGTTATAACTAACAGCGATATGATGATAGAAAGTCTTCGGGTAAGGGTTTTACGAATCGATTTCATCTGACTCCACTATCACGTAACCAAAGCCTCGTTTGCTCTTGATCGGCAAAGTTGCACCGAATTTTCTAACTTTTTTTCTGGCTGAGGACAGGTGTGCTTCAATAGCGTTTTTCGACACGTAATCGTAACTGCCAGAAATGAACTCGCTGAGCTTTTCCGATGACACCACTTTGCCGCGATTCAAAAACATGCACTCCGTAACCTTATATTCATTAGGAGTAAGATCGATAGGACTGCCTTGAAAGGCTAAGTTTTTCGATTGCACGTCCAGAGTAAAATCGCCAATTACCACTTTATCATCGGTATATGTGGCCGCTCCTCGTCTCATCAAACTGACCAAACGTGCACACAACTCATCAAAAGAAAAAGGCTTGGTAAGATAATCATCTGCCCCCGATAAAATGCCGCTGACTTTATCGTCTGCATCAGAGCGCGCAGAAAGAATAAGCACTCTTACATCTACATTTTTCTTTCTTAGTGACTTTAATATAGTCATGCCGTCGATTTCCGGCAGCATCATGTCCAGGATCAAAATGTCATAGCTTCCCATCAAGGCCATACTAAGTCCTTCAGCTCCATCAGCCGACACGTCTACCGAATAACCCAGCTTCTCAAGACCGAGACTGAGACTGTTTCTCAGCGAGGTAGAGTCTTCTATAAACAATATTCTCATTTCATAAGGCCAGGCAAATACTATATGAATGAGTATACCCCTGGTTTCTTAAGATTTACTGTGGGTGATACTTTTTGACGTAAAAAAGCCATTCACCATCAGTTAATCTTAAGTTTCGTTTGGTACTGTCCAATTGTCCGTTTACGTTGAAATTGAATATTCATTAGACAGTCGGGGGTTAAGTGAAAATTTCGGTTGTAATACCTGCAAAAAATGAGGAAGGAAATTTAAAGCCTCTTGTCGATGAAATTTATCGCACTTTTGACGATGACTCTAGTTATGAGATTATCTACGTCGACGATGGAAGCACTGATAATACGTATCAAAAATTGCTTTATCTTCATGCAAACGGCTATCAACGTCTCAAAGTGCTAAAACATAGATGTTCTGTAGGCCAAAGTGGCGCGATCTGGACCGGCGTGAGTTACGCAAAAGGCGAACTTATTGTAACCCTTGATGCTGATGGACAAAACGATCCAGCGGATATTCCGTCACTGCTTGCAGAAGCATACCAACTTCCCGTAGGAAGTAATTTCTGTGTTGCTGGCTACCGAAAAAATAGAAAAGACACCACTTGGAAATGTCTGCAATCAAAACTGGCAAATGCAGTAAGAAGCAGAATCCTTGGCGACGATACCCCCGATACCGGATGCGGATTAAAAGTCTTTCCGAGAACCACATTTTTGTCATTGCCTTACTTCGACCATATGCACCGTTTCTTGCCCGCGCTAATAAGACGCCAGGGTGGATTGATAAAAGTTGTCAGCGTTAATCATCGGGAACGGCAATTTGGGAAGTCGAAGTACAATATGTTGGGGCGACTGGGTGTAGGGCTTGTTGATATGGCCGGTGTTCTATGGCTGCAAAAACGGAACAAACGTATTACCGCCATTCCAGATAACGAAAACTTACGCTAAATGAAAAAAACAATAATTCAGCTGCTCATTCTGATGGTGTGTATTTTGCTCATCAGTCAGATCGTTTCGTTACTACCCTCTTTTGATTCATTTAATCAAAAGTGGGTAGACAGCTATACGCGAAATAACAGTATGAACGGAATATTAAATTTTATATTACTCTCCGTGCTGCTCGTGTCGCTAGGCTTTCCCAGACAACTGTCAGCATTTATAGGTGGATACACTTTCGGCTTTGCTGAGGGACTTCTCTATTCTACTTTAGCGGTCACTGTAAGCTGTGGAACGGTGTTTTTCATCTCCCGATACTTTGCCAGACCTCTCGTCACCCGTTACTTTAATCCTAAGATAATAATATTGGACAAGTTTCTAAATTCCGAACCATTTATAAAATCCATTATTGTTCGTTTACTTCCTTTAGGGAATAACTTGCTTACCAACCTTATAGCCGGTGTCTCCAGAATTAGACCCATCCCCTTTATTAGTGGCTCAGCCATCGGCTTTACCCCTCAAATGGCCGTCTTTGCGCTGATGGGAAAAGGAATAATGATTAACTCCGAAATAAAAATCATCATTAGTACATTACTGTTTACTCTGTCTGGCGCATTGAGTGGATACCTTGTGAAGAAATATCGAGATCAATCTACAAACAACTGCCAACTGGAATGTTCACGGAGCCATTTATCAAAGCACAAATCTAATGAATATATTCGATAATAAAAAGCAGCTGTATGACGTCTATACAATATCGCTTTTTACTCTTGCTATTGGGCTTATTTTTTTAGGGTTGGGACTTCGTGATCCATGGCCTGCAGACGAACCCCGCTTTGCACAAATTGCAAAAGAGATGGTAGAAACGGGTAATTGGTTCTTTCCGACAAGGGCTGGAGAATATTACCCGGACAAACCTCCGGTTTTTATGTGGGCAATCGCCTTCTTCTTCGTTTTGACAGGCTCAATAAAAATGGCTTTCTTGTTGCCATCCGCATTAAGCGCTTTACTAACTTTGTTTCTAGTTTACGATCTGGGCAAGAGGTTTTGGGGGCGAAAGGAAGCACTAGTCGCAACTGCCACGCTACTGTTTTGCTTGCAATTTTTGCTACAGGCTAAGTCTGCACAAATTGATGCTATGGTTACCTGCTGGATTACCATCAGTTGCTACGGATTATTACGGTTTCTTTTACTTGAGCGACGTTGGTGCTGGTATTATCTGGCATTTTTCTTTATGGGGATTGGCGTTATCACTAAAGGCGTTGGGTTTCTTCCCGTATTTATGCTGATCCCTTATTATTTCTATCAAAAAATACACCTTCAAACCGGTAATCAGGAAAAGGAAAGTTACGTCGTAGTTCGCTGGCTGGCTGGACCGATTATTATGCTTGTCGCTATTGCTTTATGGTTTTTACCCATGCTTCTGATGGTTCATTACAGTCAGGATGTGGCACTTATTCACTATCGCGACAATATCCTATTTAAACAGACCGTTACCCGATATGCCGATTCATGGCACCATATCAAACCATTCTGGTACTACATCGTTGAAGTGATCCCTGTATTTTGGCTACCAGTTAGTCTGGCGTTACCCTGGCTAATTCCGTACTGGTACAGAGCTATAAAGGAAAGGGACGGGCGAATCATTCTCCCATTGGCATGGATTGTCTTACTGGTGTTTTTTTTCAGCCTCAGTCCAGGGAAACGCGGAGTGTATGTGTTTCCTGCGTTACCCATGCTGGCACTCATTTGCGCTCCTTATTTCATCACATTAGCTCGCAGACGCCACTTTACATGGCTGCTGTGGAGCTTAGTATTTATTTTATCTTCTGCACTGCTTTTTCTCGGCGTGGCGGGTATTGCTAAAGCCGATTTTGCAATGAAGCTTGGCAATAAATTCACTATCTCTCCATGGCTGTTGTTTTTCACCATCGGCATGCTCGGAGTCATCATTACCACTTTTACAATTCGACAGCGACGCTGGCTAGTCTGGCCACTATTTATATCTATGCTTTGGGGAGGTTATAGTATCTGGGGATATACTCTTCTCAACGAGATAAAAACACCTAAAACTATCTTCCAGAAGATTGACGCTGTTGTCGGAGAGCAGGAAGCAACCATTGCGCTGGTAGATTTCTCGGAACAATTTGTTTTATTTTCACCGTACCCAGTGGTTCATTTTGGCTATCACACCGCAAGTGATAGTCAGATTCGCGCAGCCTATGCGTGGTTGAAAGATGTAAGCACCGACCGATACGTGCTTATTGATGAAAGTCATCTCACAGACATATGTTTCGATCAGAGCAAGGTAATTCAGGTCGGATACGCACACCGAACAAACTGGGTGCTGCTATCGGGAAAGGCGATGAAAGCCGTTTGCCCTTTGCCGGATAAGGATATAGAGACTTTCATGTACAGATCGCACTGATACAGGAAGATAAATCGCTACGAAATACTTTGATTTCTAATATTTCTCTGGCATAGCAACCCCTAAGTTAATCTTAAGGGTAATCTAAGTTTAGAACGTTACCTTGTGCATAAAGTAGTATTAAGGGTAACTTACATTGCAATTAAAACGTTCAGTCAATCTTACGCCGTCTTCAGCTCAGTTCATCGTTCTGACATCGGTACTCATCACGGTCATATTTAATTATCCTTTTATTTCAGCAGCATACGAAAGCGTGTCTCCACTAACCTTTTGGGATTGGATTTTCTTACTGACCGTTCCTTTACTACTTACACTCATTAACATCATATTCCTGAGCCTCTTTGGCGCGCTCTTGTTCCCGCGCTTAACGGTAGCGATCACTTTCCTGGTTAGTTCACCATTACTCTATGCCTCACTGGTTTACGGAGTGGTTTTTGATAGCAGCATGATCCAGAACGTCATGGAGACAAATTCGGGGGAGGCATTTTCTTATCTGAATTTGAGCTTTCTGTTGTTTCTTCTTTTACTGGGCTTAGTTCCTGTATTTGCCATTCTTAATCAGGATATCCAGAACTGCTTTACTTCTCACTTAGCAAAAATGCTCTTTGTTAACCTGCTTGCTTTATTAGGACTGACCGTTATTGGTGTCCTTTTTTATAAAGATTACGCTTCTGTAGGAAGAAACAACAAGGCTTTAGTAAAACAGATAATTCCTTATGCATTTTATGATGCGGGTTACAAGTACTTGCGCAACATCTACTTTAATCCTCCGCTCCCTTACAGAATATTAGATCAAAAACCCTACCTGATTGAGAGCAGCCAATCGTCTTTTAAAACGGTTGTTATGGTGGTGGGAGAAACGGCCAGAGCGGATAAATTCGGAGTTAACGGATACATACGAAATACTACACCCCAAATTACTGAAAAAGGAGCGATAAGCTTTGCGAATGTGACGTCTTGCGGTACGGCAACTGCGGTGTCTGTCCCCTGCATGTTTTCTAGACTGGGAAGAGAGCAATACGAATCGAGGGTTGCTGAAAGTCAGGATAATGTTCTGGATATCATCAACCGGGCAGGCACTAAAGTCACGTGGATTGATAATAATAGTAGCTGCAAAGGCGCGTGTAACAGAATAGAAACGATAGAATTTGATCCTGGAAGAGATCCGACGCTATGCGACGGCGACTTTTGCTATGATGAAATTCTCGTTAACCTTCTGCGCTTATCTCTCAGCAAGCCACCAAATTTAAATCAATTAATCGTTCTGCATATGATTGGTTCGCATGGACCGACCTACTATCGTCGGTATCCGAAAAAATTCGCAAGATTTACACCCGATTGCCAAAGAAGCGACATTCAAAATTGTAAAGAAGAAGAGCTGATTAATACTTACGATAATACAATCGCTTACACGGACTATGTACTCGGCAATATCATAGAAGCGCTAAAGACAGTTCCCAATTCGTCAATGCTGTATCTGTCTGATCATGGGGAGTCGCTAGGAGAGAAAGGGCTGTATTTACATGGATTTCCTTATAATCTTGCGCCGAAAGAACAAACCCATATACCAATGATTTATTGGGACTCAACGTTTACCGACAGAGCATACAAGTCGTGCATCGACCAACTGGCTCATAACTCATTTTCTCACGATAATCTTTATGACACGCTAATAGGCTTAACCAATGTCAGCAGCGTGACCTATCAACCAACAATGGATATGTTTAAGCTATGCAAAAGATGACCAAAAAAACGTCTGCATTAACCTTTGACCCCACCTGTAAACCGAAAGGTATGAAGCGTCTTGTTCTTGCATGGCAAAATTCATTGAAAGCTTTGTTATGGGTTGTCCGGAATGAAGCGGCATTCAGACAAGAATTGGTCGTATTGTTCGCTTCGCTAATTGTGCTATCCGTCTGGCGCATACCTTTGCTAGAAAAAGCTTTGCTGTTATCGTCTGTACTCTTCGTGCTATTCGCAGAAATTATTAACACCGCACTTGAAGTGACAATTGACAGGATTGGTAGGGAGGTTCACCCCTTATCAGGACTTGCCAAAGACCTTGGATCCGCAGGCGTTTTACTTGCAATGGTAGTCGCAAGTGTGCTTTGGCTGACAATAATCGTAAGCACTACAGGCTCTGAGGAATTTCAAGAGTACAACTTATTAAAAGAAACTTCAGATAGAGATAAATGATACACATTGGACATTCATGTTAAAGCGGCAAAGCTTACCACTGAAAGAAGCTATTACGTCTCTCTGGCGTAGCGAAAAGTAGACGCCCGCTTTCTAGAGGAAATAATTGCGGTATATCCCAAGCGTTTGAAGAACAAAAGTCTACGGTGCTCGAGGAAACAGTTAAGCCTTTTACTGCCAAAATAGTTCTACAAAATAGTGCTTGATGAAGCCTGGAATTTATTTTCCAGACTATAGGCAGTATGAGTTTCCACAAATTTCCCAAACTCTAAGTAAATACTAAAATATTTACTAAATAGATGTGACCAATCAATTCTTATTATGGGCATAGCCGTGCAAATTGCACCATACACCATGGCTATTCCCGCAATAAATTTTGATTGGAGAGCAGCCTGTCGAGGCGCCTAATGTTATGTTTTTCACTTACATTGAAGTTAATTCTCAGCCGATATAACGGGCTGAAGCGGCATTCCCGTTAGCAAGGCTTTGCACACTATCAAGCGTGAATTTATGTCGGATGGCAGGCTAAGCCATCAGTATCCATTGCGCTTCATCTTTTTGTTTAGCTACTAATTTTCTGAGGATACCTCAGGATCTGCCCCTAATTTTAGTGGCCAGTGTTACTGGCCACTAAATATAGCGTCGACGATTACTGCGGAGAAATAGGGTCACTGGCAGGAAAAGTTTCTTCCAGCGCCTCATCTACAGCTTCTTCACGATGCTGCACGCCGCCTGCATCCTTCTGGTACGGGCTTAAATCTGCAATCCCTACCAAACCTCCCTGATCATCAACCACCGCCACATGGGTCTGGCTTTGGCTCGAGGCCTGTCTGGCCAGGTCCTCAATATCGTCGTTAAGAGAGCAGGTAATTCCCACGGGCTTTACGAGTTCGCCAATCCCTCGATCCGGGGCGCCGGCGGGAGCTCCTGCGCTTGCCTCTGCCATCTCCCGTTTGGTTACCAGGCCAAGCAAGGTGCCGTCATGGTTGATTACAGGCAATGCAGTTTTTCCTTCATGTTCCAGCAATTTTGCCACGTCAGACATTTTGTTATCAGGGCTAAGATGGTGGTTAACAGTCTGTACAATCGATTCGATTTTCATATACCTTTCCTAATCAAGTAAGTTACTTCTTTAAACGGACTGTATATATATAAGTTTAAAAAAAACCGCTTTAAATTTTAATATTCGGTATGCCTTCTTCATGCCGGATCACTTTCCCGTCGGCAACCAACGTTCCCGTCATACTACTTGCTAACTAAGTTGGACTCCTATCTGGCTCATCGCTTAGCGCAAGTTACGCGGCAGCATGTTATGGATAGCGGTGGCTGCAACGGCCGCATGCCCTGCCGCTACCGAAAGCTGGCTCAGAGCACTGACCACGTCGCCGATAGCGAACAGACCATCAATTGAGGTCATCTGGTCCGTATTTACCACCAGTTTTTTTTCCTTGTCCACGTGTGCGCCCAGCTCGATGGCTAATGCCGCTTGCGATCGACTGCCCAGCATCACATAGATGGTGTCGAAGTCGCGACGCGTACCGCTTTCGTCAATAAAACCACAGCGCGAGCCATCAAAAAGCAAGTTACGGGGCTTTTTCATCAGGGTTATGCCCCACTTTTCTGCACTTTGGCACAGCTGAGCATCTACCTGCTCGGTATCACTCTGTACAAGCGTAACACTCGCCGAATAGGTGCGCATAAACCTGGCATGGTCGAACACCGAACGCAATGGCCCATACACTGCGATATTGTCATCACTTGCCTCAAAGCCATCGCAGATAGCGCACAAGCGCAACGCCCCGCAGCCTACGGCCTTTGCAACCCAGGGGTCTGGCGGCAAAATATCCTCAGCACCGGTTGCAAGCAGTACCGTACGGCCAAGGTATTGCCCGCCACGGGTGTCGCTCACGCTGAAACCCCCTTCCACACGCTGAATTTGCGACGCTGTCTCAGGGATTACCCTGGTGCCGTAATTTTCTGCCTGCAAGCGCATGCGTTCCAGCAGTTCATCGCCGCTTAATCCATCTGGAAATCCGGGGCAGTTGTGGGTTTTTGGGATCCAGCGCGCGCGGCTGCAGCCAGCGTCGAGCACAGTTATCTCGCGGTAAAACCTGTTGAGGTAGAGCGCTGCCGTCATGCCGGCAGGGCCGGCTCCTATAATAATGCAGCACTTGAACTCAGGATTTTGCACTGTTTGTCTCCGCCGCTAAGTGGCACGAACACACCAGCGAATTCATTCAACGTAACGTACTTACGTAAGCGTGGCAGAAAACGACTAAAGTCCAAGTGACGCTAATATGCTATTGATACCAAAACGGCCGCGTTGCCCGGGCACCAAAGAGTGGGGCGCACATGCAGAGGACAAAGCCGTTTTTCGTGAGTCGGGGGAGAAACCATTAGAAAAGTAAATAAATCTGTAAACTGTGGAAAAAGCATGTAAGCCAGTCTAATACTGCTTTTCAAGATATCTCCAGAGCAGTAACTAAAAAGTAGCTATGCACCATGATAGGTTAGAAAAAGGTATCTATTCAGCATCGGTTTGCGGTTTAGTGAAACACTGCTTTGCACGCCCCAGCGTCAAAGCCCGGCTGACCGGATTAGCCTCACAAAAATGCAAACATTCTGCAAAATTATAAAACCTATTCTATAGTGAGATCATCGCTCCCCTATCTCTCATAAACCATGCTTGATGACGAATTAGTCTTCGCTAGTGATGAAATTACCGACAGTGTATTGGCGCCAGATGCTTACTGGCGTCTACTAGTGGTGGACGACGAAGTAGAAGTCCACCATGTTACGCGTTTAGTTTTGCAGGATTTTATCTTCGATGGTCGGGCGCTCGCGATTGAGTTTGCCAGCTCGGCTCATGAAGCCCGTGAAATATTGGCCAAAGATACTGAGCAGGAAATTGCGGTGGCGATGATAGATGTCGTAATGGAAAGTGCTCATGCCGGCCTGGATCTCATTCGCTGGACGCGGGATGAGCTCAAAAATCACACTATCAGGATTATTTTGAGAACCGGTCAGCCAGGGGAAGCCCCTGAAGAAAACGTCATTCGCGATTACGACATCAACGACTATAAAAATAAAACCGAGCTTACCGCGCTACGTTTAAAAACGACTGTCTTTGCGGCACTGCGCGGGTATCGGGATATCAGGCTTATTCAGCGTCATCAGATTGGTCTGGAAAAAATAATCGGTGCTACCTCCCAGTTTATTGAATGCGATTCGTTAACTGAATTTGCCTCTACCATTCTCAAACATATTTCCGTTATTTTAAATATAAAATCCAGCCATATTATTTGCTGTGCCGTTGCCAAAGAGGTTGGCAAAAACAAACCTACCCGTATAAAAGTGTTAGCGGAAACGTCCAACGTGGATAATAGTACCGATAGACGAAGTAATCCTTTGACTCGTGCCATTGAGCAGCGTATTGCGGTCGCGCTTGAGCAAAAAAGTACTATTCATGAAAAAGATTATTTTGTTGGTTACTTCACCACCAAACGGGGCACGGAAAATATTTTATATGTAGAAGACGGTAAGCCGCTAGATGCTGTTCAGCATCACCTGCTTGACTTTTTCGCTAATAATATCGCGGTGGCCCACGAAAACCTGAAGCTCCGCGTAGAAATCAAGGAATCTCAAAAGGAGCTATCTTATCTTATCGGCGAAGCGGTAGAAATGCGTTCCAAGGAAACAGGTAGCCATGTTAAACGCGTGGCTTACCTTTCTTACTGCCTTGCCAAACTCTACGGTTTGAGTGAGGAAGAGGCGGAATTAATTAAACTCGCATCACCACTGCACGACGTCGGAAAGGTTGGCATTCCCGATCACATCTTAAATAAGCCGGGAAAACACGACGAAGAAGAAAGAAACGCCATGCAGACACATGCTCGCATCGGCTTTGATATGTTAGCTAAATCTGACAATCCCATTCTGAAGTTGGGGGCGCATATCGCTCATGAACATCACGAGAACTGGGATGGCAGTGGTTATCCCAGAGGACTAGCTGGCTACGATATTCACGTAGCAGGCCGTATATCAGCTGTCGCAGATGTGTTTGACGCACTTGGCAGCAAACGTTGTTATAAGAACTCGTGGGAAGAAGCAGATATCTTAGCGTATTTTGAGCAAGAAAAAGGTAAGAAATTTGAGCCCAAGCTGGTGGAACTGTTATTAGACAATCTTGAGGAATTTTTAATTGTGAGAAGGCGGTATCCTGATCCTGTCTGCGAATAAGCTCCGATTGAGCGATTGATTAAAGTGTTGAGGAACACTTATGGCGGTTGGTGGCCTGTTAGCCGCCAACGCTAACAAAGCAGAAGACGCTCTGTTCATCTGCATAATCACAGTCTGGCATTTATCACCAGCACCTGCTGAGGCATGAGATTCAAATACCATCACATCCACACCAAACGGTCTGACTGCTCGTTGTCTAAAGCTCTCCTGCAATAAACGGCGAGATATATAAATGAAATGCTAAAAAAATCAGTGTTGCATTTGCTGGTCGATACATTATGTGTTTCGTGTCATCCGGGGCGGATATCAGATACTGCAATTGTTAAAGCACCACTACAATGGATTAAAATCGGAAAAAGCGAGAGCGATTTCGTTTTCGTTTATCTTCAAAATATAGGATACTAGCCGTTCAAATGCCGCCTATAGATATAAATAGTTTTCCCACAAAATACCTTACGCATTTCAGTTTATTGCGCTGAAGTAATAGCAGGTAAAATTGAAATCTTTTTGATTTTTGCAGCATTTATTAAACCCGAAAAAATGCGTTTAACAGGAACATAAAATGTCAGACCAAGTAAAAACAAAGATCCCTGAAATTATTGCTCAGAACGAGCAACAAATTCTTGAGGAATGGATCCAGGAACAACTTACCACTGCGACTTTGCGTCCTGATTTGATCAGAGAAGAAGAGCTTCGTGAGCAAAGCGATACATTCCTTAAGCTCCTTCAAAATGGACTTAAAAACAACAATTTTATTGATATCAATAGTTCAGAGTGGGCCCCATTGCGGGAGCTTCTTGCGTCTATATGCCGTTCTCGCACCACTCAGGGTTTTACGCCAACGGAAACAGCAACGTTTGTTTTTTCATTTAAACAACCTCTATTTAACCAGCTGCGGAAAAGCTACGACGATGCTGATAGTCTTGCTGATGATCTATGGAATGCCACCACGTTAATAGATAAGCTGGGCTTGTTTATTACCGAAGTTCACCTTAAGACCCGTGAAGAAGTTATCGCGCGGCAGCAGGAAGAAATGTTTGAATTATCCAGCCCAGTAGTAGAATTGTGGGATGGCGTGCTTGGGCTTCCCGTCATTGGCACGCTAGACTCTAAGCGCACGCAACTGGTTATGGAATCGCTGCTTCAGCGTTTAGCAGCGTCACAATCAGAAATAGCAATTATTGACATAACTGGCGTTCCTACGGTGGATACCCTTACCGCTCAACACCTCTTAAAAACAGTTAATGCCGCTCAGTTGATGGGTGCGGAATGCGTTATCTGTGGAATACGTCCTCAAATTGCACAAACCATGGTCCATTTAGGAATCAACCTAGGTAACGTCATTACCAAGTCAACAATGGCGGGAGCTCTGGCTCATGCGTTCAAAAGACAAGGGCTTACGATAACGTCCGACGAGACTAAGTAGGAGAATATTCTTTGGAAAGCATTCCAATTCTGCACATGGGTGATTTTCTTCTAGTCACAATTCAGATAGATATACATGACCTGGTAGCGCTAAATCTACAGGATAATTTAACCCAGCGTATCGCCGAAACAGGTGCACGCGGTGTTCTTATCGATATCTCCGGATTGGATATGGTCGACTCTTACATTGCAAGGGTAATTGGCAACATCGCTTTGATGTCGCGAGTGCTTGATGCGGAGACGGTATTGGTAGGAATGCAGCCATACGTTGCTATTACCTTGGTGGAAATGGGAGTAACTTTAGCTGGAGTGCGTACCGCGCTAAACGCAGACAAAGGAATGACCATGTTACGCAATATGGCGATCAACTAGCATGCACCCTACTGCCTTAAGGAACGAAGTAGCGCCTATTCAGCAGGAATCTGACATGCTGTGGTTACGCCAGCTAGTACGTCGGTATGCGGTCGAACTTGGGTTTAACGTGCTCAATCAAACCAAAATAGTGACGGCTGCGAGTGAACTAGGCCGCAATACTCTCATACATGGGCTAGGCGGTCATCTTCGAATAGAGATAAGACAGAAAGGGAGTCAGCAAGGCCTTTGTCTGACTTTTGAAGACCGCGGACCGGGTATTAAAGATATAGAAAAAGCATTAACGGATGGTTTCACGACGGGCAAAGGTATGGGCCTTGGGCTAGGCGGGGCAAAGCGTTTGATGAATGAATTTGATATTTCTCCACGAGAAGGTGGGGGTACAATTATCACGGTGACTCGATGGGTGTAACATCGTTCCCACATCATGTTTGTTTATCTGTTTCCATTGAAGATATGAGTTCTGTGGGTGAGGCTCGCAGAACAGCGTGCGCAATGGCTAAAGAGCAGGGATTAGACGAAACGCAAACCGGCAACGTTGCCATTGCTGTTACTGAAGCCTGCAGCAATATCGTCCAACATGCCACTCATGGCGAGTTGCTGCTGCGTCCGTGGAGTGGCAGCTGTGGAGAGGGTATCGAATTCCTGGCGCTGGATAAAGGTCCGGGAATGGCAAATGTTGCTACCTGTCTTCGAGACGGCTATTCTACTGGCGGTTCCCGAGGAGTAGGTTTAGGTGCGATTGCGCGCTTATCATACGATTTAGACGTCTTTTCAGCCCCTGACAAAGGCACTGTTCTACGTATGGTTATCGGACAGCAAAGCCAAGTAAAACAAAGCGATAACGCTCTGGATTGGGGAGTGGTGTGTGTCGCGAAATCCGGCGAAGCTGTGTGTGGTGACGCATGGAACATTAGACCATACCAAGATATTAATACTGTTTTAGTACTAGATGGCTTAGGGCATGGCTTACCCGCTTACGAAGCCTCAATAGAGGCAATGCGTCACTTTGTCGCACTTGGTGAAATTAAGCCTGCGGAGACGTTAGCTTTTCTTGATAAAAATATGCGCATCACCCGAGGGGCTGTTGCCGCCATTGCCACTATAGATCTGCGCGACAACAAGCTTTGTTTCGCCGGTGTAGGAAACATTACGGCAAGCCTGCTGTCGGCCAGTACCCGCATCGCGGGATTAGTGTCCCACAATGGTACTCTTGGCCACTCTGCCCCCACCTTTCGAGAGCACTCCCACCCTTGGCCGAGTCAGGGGGTATTGATTTTGCACTCCGACGGCCTAAAATCCTCGTGGGACTTAAGTTCTTACCCCGGATTAAGTCAGAAAAAGCCCAGTGTCATTGCGGGTGTACTTTATCGTGACTTTGCCAACCGCCGTGACGATGCGGTGGTAATGGTCGGCAAAGCTCATCAATCCCCTATTTGCTGGGGAGAGATTAATCCGTGAAAGTAGCGTTACTTACCGTTGACATTGAAACCGAAGCGGATGTGGTATTAGTGCGTCAGCGTTCCCGTCAGATCAGCGCGCTCCTCGAATTCGATAAGCACGATCAGACTCGCATATCCACCGCTGTCTCTGAAATCGCCCGAAATGCGTTTATGTTCGCGAAGGGCGGAAAAGCGAGATTTTCTTTAGAAGGTAATTTGCCGACTTACCTTACTATAAGCATCGCCGATTCGGGACCGGGAATAACAGATTTACCCGGTATACTGAGAGGCGTAGGAGGCTCAAAAGGTAAGTCTACTTTCGGCCTCAAAGGCTGTAAACGAGTGATGGACCAGTTTTCTGTGGAAACAGGACCAAATAGCGGTACTACCGTATACCTGAAAAAGGCGCTACCGATTACGGCACCCTTGGTTACTAAAGCCGGCATCGACTTACTTAACAAACAACTAGCCAAGATTGCTCCTCCGAGCCCTTTGGATATCATACGACAGCAAAATCAGGAACTTCTACACACCTTAGATGAACTGAAAGAACGTCAGTATGCGCTGGAAAAAGCAAAGGCAGCCGAAAGCGCAGCGCGTGCTGAAGCAGAAGCAGCCGTGAAGGCCCGAGACGAAATTATGGCAATTGTCTCTCACGACCTGCGCAATCCACTTAATACAATTTCCAGTACCGCTCTTGTGCTTGAACAACTTATTGAAACGGGGAAAATTTCAAGCCAGGTCGGTAAATTTTCAGACATGATCGCTCGTTCTGCTGCTCGAATGGAGCGACTTATCAGCGATATGTTTGACTTGGCAAGTATCGAAGCTGGCCAGCTAGCAGTAGAATGTCATCAATACAACGCAAAATCGCTGGTTAACGAGAGCATTGACCATCTATCTACGCTGACGATGCCGAAGCTGCAGCAATTAATCGGCGACACTGAACCGAACTTGGAAGTTCACTGCGACAAAGACCGCGTACACCAGATTTTGTCTAACCTGATTGGTAACGCTACCAAATTTACGCCCGAAGGCGGTACTATTAGCGTGCAGGTACAAAAGCGTAACACAGAGGCGCGTTTTTGTGTGAAAGATACCGGGTGTGGAATATCTGCCGATGAACTGCCTCACACCTTTGACCGTTTTTGGCAGGCAAAGCATACGCGGAAAAATGGTATGGGATTAGGATTAAGCATCGTAAAAGGATTAGTTGAAGCACAAAACGGGCAAGTATGGGTTGAAAGTGAGTTAGGGCAAGGAACTAGCTTCTACTTTACGCTTCCGCTTAGCCAGAGCGCTCAAGCTGAGGAATGTCATAGTTAAACAGTACACCACGATTGAATAATAGGACTTTCCCATACCGTCGGTCATTCGGCTGCGCTTTAATTCTTTTTATTATTCGACTAATTAACCCAACAGACGTGCCACCAGGCATTCAGCCCCAGGGTCATAGCATGATTGAAAAAATCCACCAGTTGCGAAACTCAGCGCGTTCTCTGCGATCAACAACTGCTCAATTCACCCGCTATAAAAATACAGCTGACCTAATCCTGTTCGAAGCCCTTGCGAAGAGTTAAAGGTCTACCTTTGGGTTCTCATTTCTTTGCAAACTAACACAGAAGCCATTAACTTAGAGCTTCACTCAATTCGGTTTGGACAAGTATAAATGATAAAAACCTCACGACAGGCAATTGCCGCAACAGCTTTGGGGCTGTTGCTAGGCTTTGTTCCAGCATTACCTGGTTTTGCTCAAGATACCAAGAATGAAGCAAAGCCGGATACGGAGAAATGGGATGTTTTGAATCCGCCTTTTGACCTTAACGAAGTTAAAATAAAAACCAACGAAACCACCTGGTCGAGCCTGGATATTTCTCCAGATGGTAAATATATGGTTTTTGATATGCTCGGCGATCTGTACAAAGTCGACATCAAAGGCGGTAAAGCTACTGCGCTTACACAAGACTTTGCGTGGAACATCGAACCCACTATTTCTCCGGATGGCAGCCAGATAGCCTTTATTTCGGATCGGGGAGGCTTATCAAATATATGGGTAATGGACAGTGATGGCAAAAATCTCCATCAGGTAAGTCAGGAAAAAAATAATCTTATCCATTCACCAAAGTGGAGCCCTGATGGCAACTATTTAGTGGCAACTAAGGGTATTATGTCCAGCCGCAGCATTCCAGCCGGTGAAATATGGATGTTTCATAAAGCAGGGAGTGATGGCCTGCAGATAAAAGCCCGCGAGCATGGCCCAAGCGATCAGCAAAATATAGCCGATCCGGTTTTCTCTGCGGATGGCCGGTATATTTATTACACCAAGAACACATTGCCAGGAGCGGGATTCGACTACAACCGCAACCCACTTGAAGGAATTTTTGCTGTTGCCCGTTTTGATCGCCAAACCGGTGAAGAAACCAACGTCATTAGCGGAACCGGTGGCGCTATCGTTCCTACGCCTTCTCCAGACGGAAAATACATCGCTTTTATCCGCCGGGTGAAAAACAAAACCGGGCTATTTCTCAAAGAACTGGAAACCGGTTTAGAAACGCCTCTTACGCTGACATTAGAACGTGACATGCAAGAAGGTTTTGGCTCTGAAGGATATTATGCTTACTTTGATTGGATGCCAGATTCTTCCGCAATTATTTATTGGACAGGCGGAAAGTTTCACAAGATAGATGTTAGCAGCAAAGGAATTGCTGATATCGATGTGGAAGTAGAAGCGACTGTAAAGTACGCCGATGCGCTGCGTTTTGATGTAGATGTCGCCCCCGACGAATTTGATGTAAAAATGACTCGCTGGTCGCAAAAGTCTCCCGACGGCAAATCGATATTGTTTCAGGCTTTGGGAAAGCTTTATGTGCGTGATGTGCAATCGGGCAAAATTAAGCGCCTAACGAAGCAAAATGAGCACGATGAATATTTTCCTCGCTATTCCAATGATGGCAAAAATATCGTCTATACAACCTGGAATGACCAGGAGTTAGGTGACGTTAGAGTTGTTGCGGCAAAAGGCGGTAAGGGAAAAGTCATCACCAGGCAGCCAGGTCATTACATTGAGCCAAGCTTTTCAACCGATGGCAAACTGATCGTTTTCCGTAAATTTGATGGCGGCTACCTACTTGATCCAAAATATTCGGTGGAACCCGGGCTTTATGTTGCTAATCTTGATAAAGGAACAGAAACAAAAATATCGGAAAGCGGTTCTGAGCCCCACTTTGCTGGCAACAGTGATCGCGTTTATTTTACTGAATCGGTAAGTGGAACGCCGTATCCGGAAACTCAGCTCAGCAGTGTAAATTTACAAGGAAACGATAAGCGCGTTCACCTGTATGGCGCAGACAAAGTCAGCGAATATCGCCTCTCTCACGACAAGAAGTGGGTGGCATTCGTGTATCAGTTTAAAACGTACTTAACGCCCTTCGTTGATAATGGCAAAAAAATTACCATTGCGCCCGATATGACTTCACTGCCCGTTAAACAACTTTCTGCCCGAGCCGGGGAATATTTAACGTGGAGCCCTGATAATTCGTCCGTGGGATGGTTTCACGGCCCTCACTACTACGAACGTGATATCAAAGATGCGTTCGAGTTTGTTAGCGGGAACGGTGATAACGGGACCCTACCTGAGCCGGAAAAAGCTGGCGTAGACCTTTCATTTAAAGAAAAGGCAGATAAACCTACCGGCTATAAAGCATTGGTTGGCGGCACTGTGGTGACTATGCGAAATGCAGACAATACCCAGGAAGTCATTGAAAACGGTGTTGTGCTTATGAAAGACAATCGTATTGAAGCGGTGGGCAAAATGGGAGAGGTTCGTATTCCTGATGAAGCCATGCAAATTGATACCACCGGCAAAACTGTGATCCCAGGCATGGTTGATGCTCATGCTCACGGCGCCCAAGGTCGCAACGAGATTATTCCGCAGCAGAACTGGGGGCAGTACTCCAACGTAGCTTTCGGCGTAACCACCATTCACGACCCTTCAAACGACACCACAGAAATTTTCGCTGCCGCCGAGCTTCAGCGTAAAGGAAAAATTGTCGCCCCCCGAATTTACTCTACAGGTGCCATTCTGTATGGCGCAGAAGCGTTAGGTTATAAAGCTATTATCAATAACTATGATGACGCTTATTTTCATGTTCAGCGGTTAAAGGATGCTGGCGCTATTTCGGTAAAAAGCTATAACCAGCCCGCTCGCTCACAACGTCAGGAAATTCTTTGGGCGGCGCGCAAACAGGAAATGATGGTCGTTCCGGAAGGCGGCGGTAAGCTACAGCAAAATATTACCATGGTGGTAGATGGTCATACTAGCCTCGAACACAGCTTGCCTATTCCAAGGGGCTACAGTGATTTAACTCAGTTATGGAGTGCCACCCAATCTGGCTACACACCAACGTTCGTAGTGTCTTACGGGGGAATGATGGGAGAAGAATACATGTATGATCGCACGGAAGTGTGGAAAAACCCCCGTTTGTTACGTTACACACCTTCTTATCTGCTGGATGCGAGAGCCATTCGACGTCCCACGGCTCCTGACAATCAGTATAACCATGTTTACGTCGCAAAATACGCCAAGGAATTGCGTGAAAACGGTGTAAGCATTCATATCGGCGCTCACGGTCAGCGCGAAGGATTGGCGGCGCATTGGGAACTATGGCTAATGAATCAGGGCGGATTCACCCCTTGGGAAGCTTTGCGTGCGGCGACTATTGATGGCGCTACTCATTTGGGAATGGGTAAAGACATTGGCAGTATAGAAAAAGGTAAGTTAGCTGACATGGCGATTATTGACGGCGACGTGCTCAAAAATATACATCGTAGCGAGTACGTAGAATACACCGTACTCAATGGTCGCATATTTGAAGCGGCTACGATGAATGAAGTAGGTAGCAAAGCCCGTCGTAAACCGTTTTTCTTCGAGCAGGATAATCAGGCGTTTATGCCTGAAGGTACTGCTAATGAAATAGAAGCGAAAGCGCATAAGTATCACTGGCATCACTAACGTATCATAAGGGCCTGGTATTAAGAATCCGTAATCGCTGCAAAATTGCCTAGATCAATCAGGCCCAGGTTTATGCCGCTCACTTGGAGCGGCTTTTTTTTAAAAAATATTGGCGACAGCCATTTACCATTCTTTCGTTCTTTCAATTCGCTCGGTTTACACCAATCATCATTGATAATGCCACCTTCCCTTTGAGGGAATTTTTAAAGCCGCTTCTTTACATTGCCCGCTTCGAAGCAGCACCATTCTTTTTTTTCAGTAACGCTGAAGTGTCTTTCAACTCTCGCTGAATGATCAATTATTCCTATGGATTAATATAGTTTTGCTGCCTCGCGTATCGCACCATGTCTTCGGTTTCCGTACTCCTCTGCGCCTAAAAAAGCGCTATCAATAAAGAGACATCATTGTAAATAATCGGCCAGTATCGCCGCTCAGCGCCATTCTGGCGCGCATTGTCCTTTCAACATTAGCCAGCGCTCCCGGAGTTTGCGTAAAGTTGACTTCGTCAGCACGGATGACTGACACATGTTCGATGAGTACCTGGTTTAGCAAAAAAGGAGGCGTCACGGATTATGATGCCAAGGATTTTTAGTTTCAGCATGGATGTGACTGGTCAGGTACTTCATCGAACCCTTTACAACGCTAAAGTGACAGAGAGCTTCTGGGACTTCGATAGCAGGAAAAAAAGGTGTTATGAGAAAAGGACTTTTCAGGCAACAGGCATTGGCCTTTCAAAATAGTCGGCTACAAGGCGACATATTGCTAATCCCAAAGCTCTCAATGCAGGTAATCGTTAGTTTATTATTAGCTTGGTTAGCGGTGGTGACCTGGTACCTGTTTTCAAGTCATTATAGTCGTCAGACCACGGTTACAGGATGGCTGGAGCCGCCTCAGGGCGTTATCCGGCTGTATGCTGATGCCAACAGCGGAAACGTTCAGCGTCTACTGGTGAAGGATGGTCAGCGGGTAGAGAAAGGCCAACCCTTGATGATTATTGATAGCGCCTCCCAAATGGCTAGTGGCGGCAGTCTTGAGAACACCTTGCTGGATGAATACCAGAAGCAAATAGCTTTGCTTTCGTCTCAAATAGCGCGTATCAAGACCATAAATAAGCGAAAATTCGCGCAACTTAAAAATACCATTGCTTCTCTTGAACAGGATTTAACGCAACTTAAAGACCTTAAACTATTAACGCAAGAGCGCTTAAATATTGCAAAAGAACAGCAGGAAGCCATCAGTAAACTAGCTTCTCATCAAAATGTGGCGCAACAGGAATCCCGCTCTGCCAGAGCCAGTTACCTGAGTATCTTGCAAGAGCTAAAACAACTGGAGCGTGAATATCTCAGTAACGCCCAAGCCTTGGAAGAAAAGCAGCTTTTATTGGTGCAGTTTCCAGCAGAATCGGCAAACACGCTGGCCGGTTTACAGAGCTCTCTAAGCGATATTAATCAGCGGGTTGCGCAAATTAGCAGCCAAAGCCGCCATGTCATTAAAGCAAGTATGTCCGGCATTGTTTCCAACTTACAAGTCAATGAAGGTCAGTACGTCGGTAACAACCTGCCATTGCTAACCTTGCTGCCATTCGATTTGAAAATTGAAGCGCGAATGCTGATCCCCGTCAGAGCTGCAGGCTTTGTGCAGCAGGGTCAACCCATCGATCTTCGTTATGACGCCTTTCCTTATCAAAAGTTTGGCCTACACAAAGGCAAAGTGACGGCTATGTCAAATACGGTCATTCTTCCCGGCGAGCTGACAAATTCTCCGGTGGCCGTAAACGAGCCTGTATATCTGGTGCGGGCTCAACTGGAAGACCAGCAAGTTACCGCCTTTGGCAATCAAGTGCCGTTGAAATCGGGAATGACCTTCTCAGCGGATATCACCCTTGCTGAACGTACGTTGGTAGAGTGGTTATTTGAACCCCTGCTAAGCCTCACGGGGAGACTATAATGACTGCAATCCCTCTTAATTTGCCCCCGCTGTCTCTGTCAATCATTCGCCGGCGCGCAGTGCCTATGGTATTTCAATCGGAAGCGGCAGAATGTGGCTTGGCCTGCCTGTGCATGATTGCTCGTTACTTCAAAGATGGTAGCGATATGACAGAGCTACGTCAGAAATATGGTGTCTCGCTGCGTGGCGCCACACTCAAAAGTATTATGGACATGGCTGCGGATATGGGCCTCAGTGCCCGCGCACTAAAACTGGAAACTGAGCACGTAAAGCAATTGACGCTTCCATGTATCCTTCATTGGGATTTACAGCATTTTGTAGTACTGACTAAAGTGTCTCAGCGGGGCGTAGTTATCCATGACCCCGCCTTAGGTGAGCGTGCGCTAAACTGGGACGATGTCGGCAATCATTTTACCGGAATCGCTCTTGAAATTACCCCAACGTCAGAATTCAAGCCAGCCAGACAAGCACCGACGTTAACACTACGGCATTTTTGGCAGCGGATTGTTGGACTCAAACGGCATTTACTGATCCTGTTTGCTCTTTCCGCTTTAATTCAGCTTTTTGCCATTGCCAGCCCTTACTATATGCAAACAGTCATTGATGATGTTTTGCTTCGCCAACAGCGAGACCTGCTGCTAGTGCTGGCACTCGGTTTTGGTATGCTGCTACTGATAGAGTCAGCCACGTCGGTACTACGTAGAATGGCAATTCTCGCCCTATCTTCTCGCTTACATCAGCAGATGTCAGCCAATGTTTTTCACCACCTGATTCGGCTGCCTGTCAGCTACTTCTCAAAGCGGCATATGGGCGACGTAGTTTCACGCTTCGGCTCCTTATCCCAAGTTCGGGAGCTGCTAACGGTAGGGGTTGTCACTGCTGTACTGGATGGCTTATTGGCCCTGGTGACCTTAGCAGTAATGATGGTGTATTCAGTGACATTAAGTGGCATTGTTGCAGTGGTAGTACTGATTTACCTCGCTGCGCGTATTGCCCTGATCAGCACAATGAAGCGGCTTAACGCGGAGCGCATTTCGATTGCTGCCAAAGAGCAAAGCCATTTTATGGAGTCGATAAGAGCCATTCAGACGGTAAAGCAATTTGGCCAGGAGATGAATCGCCAAAGTCAGTGGCAGAACAAGCTGGCCGATACTATCAACACGGACATTCGCTTGGGGAAATGGGATATCAGCGTTTCTTGCCTGAATCAGCTGTTATTTGGTTTTGAAAATATATTAATTATTTATTTTGCTGCCACTGAAGTGATGGATAACGCGATGACGGTAGGAATGCTCTACGCTTTTATCGCCTATAAAACCCGTTTTATTACTGCAATTGATGGCCTGATCAACAAAGCGATAGAGTTTAAAATGGTTGCTGTTCATTTTGAACGTCTGGCGGATATTGTCTTTACTAAGCAAGAGTCGTTTTTACAAACCGCGCCGTCACTGCCTCAGCTTAGCGACAACATTATTGACGCTCCAACCCGTCCCCTTGTAATAAAAGATTTATGCTATCGCTACAGCCCGGCAGACGCGCCTGTATTTGAAAACATAAACCTTACAATAGAAGCAGGTTCCACTGTCGCGATTGTGGGTCCAAGTGGAGCCGGCAAAACTACGCTTCTGAAATGTTTAATGGGATTGTTACCGCCAAGCCAAGGTGACGTGCTGTATGGCGGCGATTCAGTGTTCAGTGCAGGTGTATTTCGTCAACTGACATCATCGGTCCTGCAAGATGATAACTGCTTAAGCGGCAGTATCATGGACAACATTACCTGCTTTACCGACTCACCGGATTTTGAACGGATGGTACAAGCCGCCCTTAAAGCGTGCATCCATGAAGAAATAATGGCAATGCCCATGCAATATCAGACGCTAGTGGGCGATATGGGAAGCACATTAAGTGGCGGCCAGTTGCAAAGATTATTGCTAGCCAGGGCCTTGTATCGTCAACCGAAAATACTGTTTCTTGATGAGGCGAGCAGCCATCTCGACCTCAACAACGAAGCTGCGATTAATCAACATCTCAAGGCCTTGGCGATCACTCGCGTTGTCGTCGCTCACCGATCGGAAACCATCGCTATGGCAGATCGCATCTATTTGTTACGAAACGGTACGCTGTGTGAAGTGCCCCACTCCGCAGTATTGTCGTCCCCCTCACCCACAAGTAAAAATCCACCAGGAGAAAATTATGACTAGAGATACCTCAAAATCCAGTGTCGAGGAGCGCCTGGCGCTATTATCGAAAAGAGAGCTACAAGTTGCCCATAAAATTATGGAAGGTTTGCCGAACAAAACCATCGCGTCTCAGCTGTTCATTAGCGAACGGACGGTTAAATTCCATTGTGCAAACATCTATCGCAAACTCGACATCCGTAATCGCGCTTCGCTTATGGCATCCTTTTTCCGGCAACTATATCAGCCCGTTCAACATGGCTGATAAAACAACCTGTAGTTGCATCAGAAGAGTCCGGCATCTTCAGTTTAAAGGGAAGTATCTTTATGCGCTTTAATAAAACGGTTGAGTTTGAAGCCGAGCTGTTTGTTATCAGTGCACTGATGCCGATGCTGGCAGCCTCAGTATGCTGCTTCATTTATTATCTTATGACCCGCAATGTTCCGAATATGTGGGTAGTGGGAGTGACGTTCAACGTGTGCTGGATAATCAGCTTACGTGAATGCATGTTGTCCTGCTACTTGCAGGGACAATCCGATGCTGTTTCGCAATCTCCATACCTGAAGCCACACATCAGAAACGAGATCCCGTCTTCCGGACAGGCGACGGAGACACAAAAAACAGTACTATAACGTTATCTGCAATGGATGCAGATAAACCATAATTTTAACCTCAAGGAGCGAGACTATGAGTCATCCATTTTTTAGTGAAAACCATCTTACCGACGCCGATACTGCCGCTGTTGCGGGAGGAAATATCTCTAGACATAAACTGATTGATGCATCGTTGAATCCGGTAATTCGTCCCGTTGAACCACCTTATTACATAACTTTGGCTATTGGGGAAGATGGAGGCAAACTGCCCGATCTCGAAACTTTTTAAGTCTTTGTGGCTGACCAGCATCATAGAGAAAACAATGGTGCTGGTTCTCTTTTGTTTCCAGGACGATACATTTTGCCATGAATATTCTTTTACTCGGCCAGCATGATGACTACCAGATACTGCACGTTGCCGCAGCGCTTGAGGCTCAACGACATACTCCGATCATTCTGGATACACGGTTGTATCCATCAGCAATAGCTTTGAGTTGGGAACCTACAAACGCAAATGGCACGTTAGCAATAGCGGACAAAAACATAAGATTTAATGAAATAGCCGCAGCGTATTGGCATAAGTTTAATCCTGTATCAGCGAATACTCAGTTGACGAGTTCACAGCAAGCTATTGCGTCTCAGGATGCTGCGAGTGCGCTGAACACTCTATTTTATTGCCCGTCTATTCGCTGGGTAAATGGTGTCGGTGCCATACGTTACCATCAAAGCAAACCGCTGCAGCTTAATCATGTTTATCGCTTAGGTATACCCATTCCCGCTACTTACATCGGCAACTCACCACTACAATCGATGAGCTTCTTTAATGAACATGATGAAGTCATCATTAAACCTGTGCACGGCGGTGCCACCGCTCAGCTTGCTTCACGAAAGCACCAGTCCCACGCTTATTTAGTGAAGGCGCTGGCATTATCTCCAGTGACTTTACAGGCTTACGTGTCTGGCGCCGATATCCGCACTTATGTATTTGGCGATGTCACCTACAGCGTAGAAATCTACAGCCAATATACCGATTATCGCGACGACCCCAAGGTGACAGCAGTAATTCACGAAACGCCGCGCCATGTTTGTGCGCAGGCAGTGGCCGTATGTAAAGCGTTAGGAATGGTGTGGTGTGCAATCGACTGGCGACGAGATAGTAACGGGTGTTACTATTTCTTAGAGGCCAACCCCTGCCCTTATTTTGTTTATATTGAGCGTACCACCGGCTTCCCGCTTACAGAAAACCTGGTGAGGCTACTTACCGCAACCGAAGAAGCCTAGCGGAATAGACACTACAGTTGTTGCAACGATAACCAAGCTAAATAAAAACAAAAGCCGCGGTTAAGAGGTGACTCTGCAATTGAATAGTCCAACTATAGAATTACGTCCTATCGCGGCTTTTTTGTAACGTCTCAACCTACAAGAATCTACAGGATGAAACGGCTTAGGTCTTCGTTATCTACTAAAGATTCAAGATGTGAATTCACGTACTCAGCATCAATTGAAAAGGACTGACCGTGTTTTTCTGAAGCATCAAATGAGATATCTTCCATTAGCCGTTCCAGAACCGTGTGCAAACGTCGGGCACCAATGTTTTCCGTGCGCTCATTGACCCGCCACGCTGCTTCTGCAATGCGCTGGATGCCCGACTCGGTAAACTCCACCGTCACACCTTCAGTGGCCATTAACGCTCGATACTGTTCCGTCAAAGACGCATTGGGTTCAGTTAGTATACGGACGAAATCGCCTACTTCCAGCGCTGTCAGTTCAACACGAATGGGCAAACGACCCTGTAGTTCAGGAATTAGATCCGAGGGTTTACTCATTTGGAAAGCGCCGGAGGCAATAAACAATATATGATCGGTTTTTACCATACCATGTTTGGTGGACACCGTTGAGCCTTCCACCAGCGGCAGTAAATCCCGCTGTACGCCTTCCCGAGAAACGTCGCCTGAGGTATTGCCTTCGCGCTTACAGATTTTGTCAATCTCATCCACAAAAACAATGCCGTGCTGCTCCACGGCTTCAATAGCTTTTTCTTTTAAATCTTCCTGATTGACCAGACGCGCAGCCTCTTCTTCAATCAACAGCTTAAACGCCTCTTTGATCTTCAGCGTTTTCTTTTTTTTCTGCGAACCCGAAAGATTTTGAAACATGCTTTGCAACTGGTTAGTCATATCTTCCATACCAGGAGGCGCCATAATTTCTACGCCCATCTGCGGCAATGCAATATCGATTTCAATCTCTTTGTCGTCCAGTTCGCCCTGCCGTAACTTCTTACGAAAGTTTTGCCTGGTGCCGCGATCTTCCTGCTTATCTTTTTGTCCCCAGGCATTTTCCGGTGGAGGTAACAGCACATCCAGAATGCGATCTTCAGCCGCTTCTTCAGCACGATATTTTACCTTGGCCATTTCCTGTTCTTTGGTCATTTTAACTGCGATATCGGCCAGATCACGGATAATGGACTCGACTTCCTTGCCCACATACCCAACTTCTGTGAACTTGGTTGCTTCAACTTTAATGAACGGAGCATTCGCCAATTTTGCCAAGCGGCGGGCAATTTCAGTTTTTCCCACGCCAGTGGGGCCTATCATTAATATATTTTTCGGCGTCACTTCCTGACGCAATTCGTCAGGTAACTGCATACGCCGCCAGCGATTGCGAAGTGCAATAGAAACTGCGCGTTTGGCATCCTGCTGGCCGATAATATGACGGTCCAGCTCGTGAACTATTTCTCTAGGTGTCATTTCAGACATGCAAAACCCTTATCTACTCTTGTTGGCCGATAACCGGCATACCCATGCTGCCTGCTAATTAATAATCCAGCACTTCTATGGTTTGACTATGGTTGGTAAACACACAAATGTCACCGGCGATATTTAAACTTTTTTCAGCAATATCTTTTGCGCTGAGTTGTGAGTTCTCCAGCAAGGCGGTAGCCGCAGCCTGCGCAAAGGGACCGCCCGATCCAATAGCAATCAGATCGTTTTCGGGCTGCACTACATCGCCGTTGCCGGTAATAATAAATGAGGCTGTTTCGTCGGCCACTGCCAACAGCGCTTCCAAGCGGCGTAAGGCACGGTCGGTCCGCCAATCTTTAGCCAGTTCTACAGCCGCCCGCGTTAAATGCCCCTGATGTGCTTCCAGCTTAGCCTCAAAGCGCTCAAAGAGTGTGAAAGCATCGGCGGTACCACCTGCAAAACCGGCCAGAATTTTATTATGATAAAGGCGACGCACCTTACGGGCGTTCCCTTTCATGACTGTATTTCCCAGCGACACCTGACCGTCGCCAGCCATTACAACCTGATTGTCTCGTCTTACTGATACTATCGTTGTCACTTGTTTTCCCCGTCTTGGGTTATGCTCGGATAAATGAAACGCCAGAGCTAATCTCTAATTCGATGAAAACTAAGTGGGGCGCAGGCGGGGTTTTTCAAGGCTAATTTAATTTTTGCGGGTGACAGAAGGTTCTGGCAGGTGGATCACCAGAACCCTGAGTAGACAAGAAGTTTAGAGATTCCAGTACAGAATCATACAGGTAGTAATATTTATTTTACGTAAGGTGTGCTTAGCCGCCTCTGCGTCACGTTTACTCTGCAGTGGGCCAAGGATCACGCGAAACCAGTCGCCATTACTCCCTGAACTGGGTCGAATTTGTGCTTCCAGTCCTTGAAAAGCGATATTAGCTTTCATTTCTTCAGCCTGAGAGCGAGTACGAAACGATCCACACTGTAGCAAATAGAGCTTATCGGATTTCTCTCTCTCGGCGACTTCCACCTCTACTTCATAGCCGGGCAAAGTTTTTATATATTCCCACTCTTCTTCAGGCAACTCAGGAAGTTCTTCTTTGGGCGTGGGTGTGGGAAGCACCGAAACCGGGCCGTCGGCTTGCGGCTCAGCATTATCTTTGATCGACCATAAAAAAACACCAAAGCCGATAAGCAATGCAAACACAATGACAACTTTTACCCACGGCACAGAAGGTGGCCCGGCGTCTCTCTTGTTAGGGGGTTTCTTTTTTCTATTTTTATTGTTTTGTGGTGCTCGACCACGAGAAACATAATCACGTTGAGCCATAAATGGCACTCATTCCTACTTAATGAAAATTTATATGCAGTAGCCATTGTCTCATTTTGCCGCTCGTGCGACAGCGCGTAAACGTTAATGACTAAGCAAAGAGACAAGATTCACTGATAACCGCGGCTCCAGTGTAACCGTTATAAGCGTAAAATGCTGCCCGGATATTACGCAAAAACTCTATGCCACTGCAAACTATGTAAAATCTGTAGGATCGACATCCAGCGCCCAGCGTACTCGACTGGCTAACGGCTGAGCAGCTATTGCCGGAAGTGCCAGCCGAACCACATTGTGAAGCGGCTTTCGATGCGCGGCCTGGGCAACTAAAATGAACCGATATCGGCCTTGGCGTTTTTCCATCAAACTGGGCATGGGCCCCATTACTTGCAATTGCGCATCTTCCAGATACTGTCTTGCCTGCTGCAAAAATGTAAACGCCTGCTCGGCTTGAACTGCCTCTGCGCGCAACAAGATCTGAGACTGAAACGGTGGCAGCAGCGCCATTTTTCTTTCTAACAAAGCGTGCCTCGCAAAATGGTGATAGCCGTTTTGCACCAAGTCCTGTAACAGCGGGTGAGCCGGATTATGGCTTTGTAACCACATTTCACCTGGCTTAGTGGCTCGCCCCGCACGCCCGGCAAGCTGGGTGATCAACTGTGCCAGCTTTTCGGCCGCCCGAAAATCTGCGCTAAATAACGCACCATCGCAATCAAGTACCACTACCAGCGTAACGTGAGGAAAATGATGTCCTTTAGACAGGATTTGCGTGCCTATCAGTAACTGGTATTTTTGCTGATTAATATCCTGCAATATTTGCTGCAACTTATCTTTTCCCCGTACCGAATCGCTGTCGATTCGCACCTGCGACGCATTAGGAAACAACTGCGTTAAACCTTGCTCAAGTTGCTCAGTTCCCACCCCTTCGGTTACTAAATCCGGGCTGTGGCAATGAGAGCAGGATGAAGGTATTGGTCTGGTGGCACCACAGTGATGGCACTGTAAGCGGCGATGACCACGATGCACGGTAAAGGGTCGCTCACAACGATGACATTGTTCTACCTCGCCGCAATGATGGCACAGAATTGCAGGCGCAAATCCCCGCCGATTAATAAACACCAGCACCTGATTCCCCTGCTCAAGATGTTGGCGAATAATCTTTAACATTCCCTCAGCAATACCAAAACGCACGGGTTGATCTTTTATATCCAGAATATGCTGGCGAGTGACTTGCGCGCCACCGGCTCTACGCGTGAGCTGAAGGTGACCATACCGTTTTCCCAGCGCATTCTGTAATGTTTCCAGCGATGGCGTGGCGGTACCCATTACCAGCGGCATCTGCGATTCCTGCGCACGCATGACTGCAAGATCCCGCGCGTGATAACGCAGCCCATCCTGCTGCTTAAATGATTCGTCATGTTCTTCATCAACAATTAACATGCCGGGATATTTAAGTGGGGTAAAAATAGCTGAACGAGTGCCAATAATAATTCCCAGCTCGCCATCACGCGCTTGCTGCCACACTCTTAGTCTGGCGCTGTCATTGAGCTGCGAGTGCAAAACCCCTACTTCTATGCCAAAGCGTTGACGAAAGCGATCCACCGTTTGGGGCGTTAACCCAATCTCCGGCACCAGAATTAACACCTGTTTACCCGCCTGAAGTACTGGCTCAATGGCTTGTAGATAAACTTCGGTTTTTCCGCTACCTGTTACGCCTTCAAGCAGAAATGGCGCAAACTTTCCGGTTTGCTGATTAATCGCCGTGACAGCAATGGCCTGTTCGGGATCGGGCACCGGTCTTTCAGCTATCTTCAGCTTTCCCAACCATGATTTATCTTCGATACTGGCTGGCTTTTCAAAGGTTTCGATTAGGCCTTTTTCTTTGACTGCGTTAATTATTGAGGCGGAATACTGCTCCCGTAGCAATGACAGCTCTAACGGGCTTTCCTGCAACGCCATTATCAAGGCGTACTGCTTCTTCGCGCGTTTCAAGGTGTGCAATGTTTCGACATCTACGCTGTTGGCAACTTTGTAAAACTGCATGGGTTGCGGTTGCGCAGATTCCCCTTTGCGCAGTAGCACCGGCAGCATCGTATGAGCTACTTCACCAACCGGATGGTGGTAGTATTGTGACAGCCAGTGGCAGAGTGAGAGGAGCAATCCATCAAGCACAGGTTGCTCATCATAAATTTTTTTAATGGGCTTTATTTTTTCTGGTGAAGCCGGTCTGGGGGCGTCTTTTATTACTACCCCAATAAGCTCGCGATTGCCGAATGGCACCAACACCCGTAAACCTGGCACAAGTGTCCTATCTGAAAAGTAAGTGAAAGTTTGCCTCAGAGGTACTGGTACTGCGACCTCGATAAATGCCATATTGCCGCTCACTCCCCTTGAAAACCAGCACAGCCGGCACTATTTAGTTAACTATACCCAATCCTGTGCGGGGGGAATAGCGATTAGATTTTCATCAACTTAATTGCAAAATCCCTTGATCGGGAAGGCGCCATACATTAATATGCGCCGCTCTTTACGGCAAGGCTGTTTCAAGTCTTGTATTTAATATAAGTTGCGTATGGTGTTCAGCTTCGGGCTGGATTGCGATACGGCCTGATTCTGAGGTAACCCATGAAACAAGATATTCATCCTACATACGAAAAAATGACTGCAACTTGTTCTTGCGGTAACGTTATTGAAGTTCGTTCTACTTTAGGTAAAGATTTAAACTTGGACGTATGTTCAAACTGTCACCCGTTCTATACTGGTAAACAACGTAACGTTGATACCGGTGGTCGTGTAGACCGCTTTAAAAAGCGTTTCGGTGCTTTGGCCAAAAAATAAGCCTCAATCCGTTTCAAAGAAAAGCGCCTTATGGCGCTTTTTTTATCTCTGTTGTTTTTTCCAATCAGCGTTAGGCAATATCTTCCTCCTCGCGCCCCCGCACCAGACGAAATAATTATCCTACACTCCATGTATAGCAATATCGGCTGCAAGCTTGCCACCTGCTTACATCACTCAGCGAGAATTGAAAGGAAACATCCTCATCAGATATGTGCTATGAATAGTGCTGTGGTACAGTTGCTCGAAAAACAACGTGCTGGGCGTTCTATATATGGCGTAACGCGTGTTGGCTTATTCTAAACACGGAACCAAAGCCGCCCTCAAGCTGCTGAAAACTGTGACGGATTGGCGAAACCTCAAACCCTCATTAAAGGACACTGGAAATAATGTCAGATTTTAGACAACGCGCTCTCGATTATCATGCTTATCCTACCCCAGGCAAAATTCGGGTTGAGTTATCAAAGCCCGCAGATAGTGTTGATGATCTTGCTTTGGCTTATAGTCCGGGCGTGGCTGAGCCAGTTAAAGAAATTGCGGAAGATCCAGAAGCTGCATATCGCTATACCGCGAAAGGAAATATGGTCGCCGTTATCACCAACGGCACCGCGATTCTTGGGCTTGGCAATCTTGGTCCTCTCGCATCAAAACCGGTAATGGAAGGTAAAGCATTACTGTTCAAGCGCTTCGCAGGCCTTGATGCCATTGACATAGAAGTCAAACATCGCACCACTGAAGAATTTATCAACACGGTGGCAAATATCGCCGACACATTCGGCGGTATTAATCTAGAAGACATTAAAGCGCCCGAATGTTTTGAAATTGAGCAAGAGCTAATCAAACGCTGTAAAATTCCCGTTTTTCATGACGACCAACATGGCACCGCCATTGTGACTGCTGCTGGAATGTTGAATGCGCTGGAAATTCAAGGGAAGAATATTCAGGACGTAAAAATTGTGTGCATGGGCGCCGGCGCTGCAGCTGTAGCATGCATGGAGCTACTGATAAAATGCGGTGCCCAGCGGGAGCGAATTTATATGCTCGACCGTAAAGGGGTTATCCACACTCGCCGCGAGGGCCTGACTGAGCATAAGGCCCTGTTCGCGAACAATACCGATAAGCGTACGCTGGAAGATGTAATGGACGGCGCGGATATTTTTGTGGGCGTGTCAGGACCTGACGTATTACCGCCAGAAACGCTGGCGCTTATGGCCGCTAATCCAATTGTATTTGCGTGCTCCAATCCGGATCCGGAAATTAAGCCAGAATTAGCCCATGCAGTACGTTCTGATTTAATTATGGCTACGGGCCGTTCCGATTACCCCAATCAGGTAAACAACGTGCTGTGTTTTCCGTTTATATTCCGGGGCGCGCTGGATGTGCGAGCCTCAGCCATTAATGACGAAATGAAAGTAGCAGCAGTAGAAGCCATTCGTGCCATTACAAAAGAGCCTGTTCCAGAAGAAGTATTGAAAGCCAGCCGCTCCAAAACATTATCCTTCGGTAAAGAATACATTATTCCCAAGCCAATGGACCCAAGACTGTGTTCGCAAATTGCCACAGCCGTGGCAAACGCCGCAATTAGATCAGGTGTTGCCCGTGTCGAATCTTTAACCGAAAACTACATGAAATAACCGGACAATATAAACGGCGCATAGACGCCACCTTGAGCAAGGTGGCGCAAAATCTACCACTGTTATTGCATTAAGATCATCCGCAGCGCTTCCCGCAAAACATTACAATAATGTGAGCACAACCATGCCGTTTGTCTGCATGTAAAATTCGCTATTCTTCATCATCCACCGCAGGGTCAATACCCATTTCTTCCATCATTTGGCGGGCTACCGAAGGAATACGGTTCGGGTTGTCTTTGCGCAGATCATCATCATTCGGCAAAGGCTGGCCGGTGAAAGCATGTAGAAACGCTTCACACAGCAATTCGGAGTTGGTGGCATGCCGCAGATTATTAATTTGTCTGCGGGTGCGCTCATCAGTTAATTCCTTTAATACCTTAATGGGTATTGATACCGTGACCTTTTTCACTTGTTCACTTTTCTTCCCATGCTCTGCGTAGGGATGAATATATTTACCGTTCCATTCTGCCATTCGAGTTCTCAGACTACTATTTCTTATATTATGAGCTGAAATTCTAAACAATGTAGCGAAAAGGTCAATTCAGCAGTGTAAACAGCTTGACGTCTAGACATTTATTCCGTAGTTTAGACGTCTAAACGTCTATTAGAGTGCATGTATTATGGTTTCCTATGCTCAAGGGATTGATGCCCTGAACCAATCGCTATCTGAATTACGCGATATAGAAGTGTCGTTTGAGTTTTTTCCGCCTAATTCGGAGAAAATGGAGCAGACATTATGGAAATCGGTTGAACGCCTGGCTCCGCTGAAGCCCGCTTATATGTCGGTCACGTATGGCGCAAACAGCGGTGAAAGAGATCGCACTCATGACGTGGTAAAGCGTATACATCAGCAGACCGGTGTCACTGCGGCGCCACACCTTACTTGTGTCGACGCTACCCGTGATGAGCTTAAACAAATTGCGAAAGACTACTGGGACTCCGGCATTCGTCGCATCGTCGCCTTGCGAGGCGATTTACCACCAGGGCTCAGCAAAACCGAAATGTATGCGTCAGATCTTGTCACGTTGCTCAAAGATGTTGCCGATTTCGATATCTCTGTGGCCGCGTATCCAGAAAAGCATCCTGAAGCCCCCAATGCGCAATTTGATTTACTTAATTTAAAACGTAAAGCGGAAGCGGGTGCATCAGAAGCCATTACGCAGTTTTTTTTCGACACCAGCGTCTTTCTGCGATATCGCGACCGTGCTGCTGCTGCAGGCATCGACATTGATTTGGTGCCGGGTATCTTACCTGTAACTAATTATCAGACCCTAATCAAGTTTGCCGGTTTTACCAATGTTCATGTTCCGGGCTGGCTACATAAAATGTATGAAGGCCTGGATGAAGACGATCAGGCGACGCGCAATTTACTTGGTGCCAATATTGCTATGGAAATGGTGAAAGTAATGGCGAAAGAAGGCGTGAAGCATTTCCATTTTTACACCCTGAACCGCAGCGAGCTCAGTTACGCGATTTGCCATATGCTAGGTTTGCGGCGGCAAAAAAATTAAAAAGCAAAGGAAAAGCGTTTGCCCTAACCTCACCAGCCGTTACACTGTGCTGGGCAATTTCTGCAATGTTTCAGGAGCGAATGGTGAGTGATAATCGTCTGTCAATGATATGGCACAAAACCAAGCCGCACATAGGGAATTTTGGAAAAATATTCTATAAGCGGTGCATGCATGACAATATCACCATTTCCGCCGGGCACCTCGCCTATGTGACTTTATTGTCACTGGTACCTTTTGTAATGGTAACCTTTACCATTATGTCTGCATTTCCTGCATTTGCCTCAGTTCGCAGTAAGATGGAACAATTCATTTTTTCGAATTTTGTGCCCACTGCCAGTGATGTCGTCCATAAGTATCTTACAGACTTCGTAGGTAATGCTTCAGAAATGGGCGCTATCGGAATTTTGTCGTTGTTAGTGGTAGCGTTGTTACTAATATCGAACGTCGATAAAACCCTAAACCGTATTTGGCGCACTAAGACAGAACGCCCTATTGTTTATACCTTTGCCATCTATTGGATGGTTATTACGCTAGGCCCTATGTTAATTGGCTCAAGTGTAATAATAAGTTCTTATTTAGCAGGGTTTGCCTCATTTGCCGATGAGTACTCGCCCGGTTTTAGTACCTTCTTTTTAAAACTTGTGCCCAGTCTTGCCACTTTTCTCACGTTTGTGATCCTTTACATGCTGGTTCCTAATCGTCGGGTAAAGCCAAGTTTAGCCTTAACCGGTGCGGTATTGGCAACCGTCTGCTTTGAAATTACCAAGAAAGGATTTGCCATTTATGTCACGAGTTTTGCCGGTTATCAGGTAATTTATGGAGCCTTGGCTGTGGTTCCCATACTATTTCTATGGGTTTATATTTCGTGGATTGTAGTATTGCTAGGCGCGGAATTCACCTGCAGCCTGGCTGATGTGTACGGTGGAAAGAAAAGCGATACAACAGAGGAACCCGACGAGCTAGTACCAAAGTAGTACATCGTTAGGTACCCTATTTGAGGACCTTTTGCTCTTTGTGGTTTTCAGTGCTTGCACGCAAGCACTGCCCGAAAGGTTCTTCATAACTCTGTCTTGCTAATTGTTGCTCACAATATGCCTGACTGAATAAGTATCTTAGTATTCGCCGCGATTAGTTAGAACAACATTCGGGCAGCAAAGGTCAGTCCAATCTCGGTTAATTCTGCATTTCCTTAATAAACGCATCGGATTCAGCAATGGCAGAATTCATATCTTCAATCAAGCTTTGAACGTTACGCTCAATGGTAGTAAGTTCACCCTGCAAAGCGCCAATTGCGGTGGCATTTAAGTTGTGTTTTAGATAAAGAACATTATCCTGAAGCGCCGTTAATACAGGCTCCATTTTACTTTCAGCCTGGCGCATTGCCGCAATCATGGAACTGTAACGTCGCCGAGTATCGCGTAACTTTTCAGAACTCGAACGTTTTAACGATTCGCTTTCATATTTTTCCAGTTCATCTTCCCACTCGCTGAACAACGCGCCTGCTACGCCTTCTACTTTGTCTATGCGGGCAGTCACTTCTGACGCTGCGGCCTGGCTATCCTGAAACTCGCCGTTAAGCGTATTGTATACATCTTCAAGTTCGCCGCCGTCGAAGTTAACTAAAGAGCTAAACTCTTCTAAGGCATCGGCAAATTGTTCCTGCGCATCTTCCTGTGACTCTTTTGCGCTCTCCACTCTGTCTACCAGAATATCGCGCTTTTCTACACCCAGTTTTTCCCATGCTGAATAGTAGGCCGACTGACAGCCACTCAACATTAAAATAGTCACTGCCGATAATAGCGATGCTTTAATAATCGTTTTCATAATCTTACCTCAGACCCCCGATAGCGCGCAGCGCTGATAATTGACCAGATGTGGAAAATAAGACCCAGCGGGGCAAACAGAATCCACAACACAACAGTAGCCGCCAATGCATAACATGCACCTACCACAATAAAGAAAAATAATGCCCCTAAAATTCGCCCTTGCACTAAATGACCCAGTCCAGGGATGAAGAAATTACCTATTGCGGCGATGACATTACCACCAGATCCTTGACCTGCCATATAAACCTCCTCGAATATAGGGTTAGAATGTGTTTAAGTAGTAAAACTAAACTAAAAAATAGTCTTGAACAACGAGCTGCAACAAAATGAAACGACTTTATCCTGACATAGGAAGTTATGCGAGCGGATACCTGGAGACAGACGAGGAACATTCTCTCTATTATGAGGAGAGCGGGAACCCGGCGGGTCTGCCGATTCTCTACCTCCATGGGGGTCCCGGCGCCGGCTTGTCGCCTAACTACAGACGTTTCTTTGATGCTAACCATTATCGTATTGTTGCTTTCGAACAGCGCGGTTGCGGCCGCTCCCGACCATTCGGCAGCCTGAAGAACAACACCACAGCCGATACGTTGCGTGACATTCAACGTTTGCGCCAGCATCTGCAAATTGATTCCTGGGTGGTATTCGGTGGCTCTTGGGGCGCAACTTTAGCGCTGCTATCGGCAATGGATAAGCCTGAGGCAGTAAAAGGGATCATCTTGCGCGGGGTTTTTCTGGGCCGCGAGGAAGACAGAGACTGGTTTCTTTCACCCAAAGGAGGCGGAGCCACACTGTTTCCTGAACACTATGATATCTTCATTGACGGTATTCCCCCGCCCTTGTCTACCGACGTAATCTGTCAGTGGTATAGCCAACAATTTGATCAGCCTGATGAAGTTCGTCGTTTGTCCGCGCTTAAACGCTGGTACGTGTGGGAAGAGCGTCTTTCGCGTTTGGCTCTGCCTCCAGGAACAGGAGACATTACCGCGCATTATCCGGTGTCGCTGATGACCAGCCTCGCCAAACTAGAGTGTCATTATCTAACCCATCACTGCTTTGTTCCTGAAGATTACATTCTTAGTAATATTGATAAGATAAGCCATATTCCCGGCACTATCGTACATGGCAGGTATGATGTAATTTGCAAAACAGAAGCAGCATATTCCCTGCATAAACTTTGGGGGAATAGCGAGCTTCAGATTGTTCCAGATGCTGGACATAGCACGTCTGAACCTGGCATTGGGCTGGCCCTTTGCCGTGCAAGCAGAGACATGAATCGGTTTTTACAGGAGAAAAAAACATGATTGGACTGATTCAACGGGTATCACGAGCAGACGTCACTGTTGACGGACAACCCATTGCAGAAATTAATCAGGGAATATTATTGTTGCTGGGCGTCGAACGTGCAGATGGTCTGGAGCAAGTGGAAAAAATGGCTCAGAAAGTAAGCCAGTATCGCATTTTCAGTGACGAAAACGGTAAAATGAATCTGAATGTTCAGCAAGTTGGCGGCAAAGTTCTGGTGGTATCACAGTTCACGCTTGTCGCCGATACTCGCAAAGGTAACCGCCCGGGTTTTTCAAAAGGCGCAACACCGGAAATAGGCGAACAACGCTATTTACAGCTTATAGATTCCTTAAGAGGTAAAGGCGTTGCGGTAGAAACCGGAAGGTTTGGAGCTGACATGCAGGTGTCTTTGGTGAACGACGGCCCGGTTACTTTTTATTTTCAGGTGTAAAAGTGGCTCCTTAAGGCTTTATCTGCAAAGCTGAATAACACTTGTTACTCTTTGCGCCTTAGGTTTTAATGACTTCACAATTCATACAATAAAGAGCCTGTTTCACGTGTTCAGAATAGTGAAGCCTAAAACAGAAGAAGATTTCGACAGGTACTTTTCCTTTCGTTGGCAGTATCTTCGCCAACCGTGGAATTTCCCACCCGGATCAGAAAAAGACGAGTATGAACAAGTTGCTGAGCACCGCATGATTGTAAACGGTGCCGGTGAAATCGTTGCCACCGGTCGCGTGCATTTAAATACCGCAGAAGAGGCGCAAATCCGTCATATTGCCGTTCATGCTGATTTTCAGCGGCGGGGGCTGGGACAAATGATTCTGGGTGCTCTTGAAGGTGTGGCTCGTGATATGGGCGCGACGCGCGCAGTGACTAATAGCCGCGAGATCTCTATCGAGTTTTTCTCCGCCTGCGGATTTTCTATAGAACGAGAAGCGCCAAACGAACTCGGCATGCTTAAGCGCCAGCAAATGGTAAAAAAACTGACGGATTTAAGTACACTGGTGCTTCATCCTAAATGGTGTAAAGAACTTCAGGATACGTGGACAGACACCATTCCCATCACTGAGCATATGGGAATTAAGCTTTATCAATACACTGGCCGAACATTAGAAACCCGGGCTTCGCTTAACAAAAATATCAATATCCACGGCACTATGTTCGCCGGCAGCATATTTTCTCTCGCCACCCTCACTGGCTGGGGGATGATTTATCTGTTACTGAAAGAAAAGCAGTTGATGGGTAATATTGTACTTGGCGATGGTGATATTCATTACCATAAACCTATTACCATGAAACCCAGAGCCATTTGTAACATTGAAACCGTTAACGGCAAGTTTACGCTGCTGGAGAAAAGGAAAAAATGCAAGATTGTGTTGCAGGTAGACATCCTTGATGATGAAAATGCAGTTGCCGAGTTTCGTGGTGAGTTCTGGGTGCTCCCGCAAACCCCAAAGGAAGAAAAGTAATGGTATCTATAGGAACGCCGTTTACCGCCTCAGCAACGAAAGTTCTTCTATTAGGTAGTGGTGAACTGGGAAAGGAACTGGCTATAGAGTGCCTGCGATTAGGTTGCGAAGTCATCGCCTGCGATAGTTATGCAAACGCCCCTGCTATGCAGGTAGCTCAGCGCAGTCACGTTTTTTCCATGCTTGATGGCGAGGCTATTCGCCGCACTATTGAAGCTGAAAAGCCTGATTTCATTGTGCCAGAAGTTGAAGCGATAGCCACTGCCACCTTGGTTGAACTGGAAGAAGAAGGTTTCACTGTCGTGCCCAGCGCTAAGGCGGTACATCTAACCATGAATCGTGAAGGTATCCGCACCTTAGCAGCGCGAACATTAGGTTTACCTACTTCCGAATATCACTTTGCAGATAATTACCAAACATTTTGTGATGCAGCTAGCAGCCTGGGTTATCCCTGTTTTGTTAAGCCTATTATGAGTTCTTCGGGTAAAGGGCAAAGCAAAATCGATAGCCCGGAGCAGCTTGAAGCCGCCTGGAAATATGCGCAGGAAGGCGGCCGCGCCGGCGCGGGGAAAGTCATTGTTGAAGGTATGGTCGATTTCGATTTTGAGATCACGCTGCTCACGCTTCGCACCCGCCAGGGTACAGATTTTTGTGCACCTATCGGGCATGTGCAAAAAGACGGTGACTACCAGCAGTCGTGGCAGCCCCAACCGCTTTCAGATACCGCTCTCGCCGTAGCAAAACAAATAGCAGCAACGATTACTGAATCCTTAGGCGGATACGGCCTTTTCGGCGTTGAACTGTTTATTAAAGGTAATGACGTTATCTTTAGTGAGGTTTCTCCTCGCCCTCATGATACCGGTATGGTGACACTCATTTCGCAGAACCTTTCCGAGTTCGCGTTACACGCTCGAGCCATACTTGGATTGCCTGTTCCCACCATTACCTGCGATAGCCCCAGCGCATCAGCAGTACTGCTGGTAGAGGGTACTGGTACCCATATTAACTACAGCGATTTAGACAGCGCGCTGTTGCAGCCTTATACGGATCTGCGGTTGTTTGGTAAGCCCAAAGTGAACGGTAAACGGCGCATGGGCGTGGCTCTGGCAAAAGCAATGACGTTGGAAGATGCAGTAAAAAAAGCCAAAGCCGTAATCGCGGCAGTGAAAGTGTCGGTGGAAGAATAACAACCGATGCTTACACGCTTTATATGATTATCCAGAAAAATGCTGACAAGCTATTTGGAGATTTAAAAACACGAGCCACAAAAAAGCGCCTTTCGGCGCTTTTTATAAACTCTGGTAGTAGAAACCCTTAACGGCCTATACCATTGCGGCCTGCAGTTTCTTCATCGCGTTCTTTTCAATCTGACGAACACGTTCTGCTGACACTTGGTATTTGTCAGCTAAATCTTGCAACGTAATCTTATTATCGGCTAACCAGCGGGTTTCAATAATGTCCTGACTACGCTCGTCCAGCGTTTTAATTGCTGAGTGCAGACGCTTAGTAGCATTGGAATCCCAATCGTTGTTGATGACATCCATCTCAACATCAGTACTTTTATCTTCTAAGAACTGTACTGGCGCAAAGCTACCGCTTTCGTCATCGTCAGCACTTAAATCAAAGGCCTGATCCTGACTACTCATACGGGCTTCCATTTGCAGCACTTCTTTCGTACTTACACCCAGCTCGTTTGCCACTGTTTGCACTTCTTCATGGGTGAACCAGCCTAAACGCTTTTTCGCCTTACGAAGATTAAAGAACAACTTACGTTGTGCTTTCGTAGTCGCGACTTTCACTATCCGCCAGTTCTTCAGCACGAATTCGTGAATCTCAGCTTTAATCCAATGAACCGCAAAAGAAACCAAGCGAACGCCCACGGTAGGATCAAAGCGTTTAACGGCTTTCATCAAGCCGATATTGCCTTCCTGAATTAGATCTGCCTGCGGAAGACCATAGCCAGAATACGACTTAGCAATATGGACTACAAAGCGTAAGTGAGACATAACCAGCTTTCTGGCGGACTCCAGATCCTCTTCCTCACGTAGCTTTGTCGCCAATGCGCGCTCTTCCTCAGCCGTTAGCATGTCAATAGTGCTCACCGCCTGGATGTAACCTTCAATGTTGCCGCTGTGGGGCACAGATAGGGCCATAGATTGCATTTTATTGGTCATATTCACCTCAGTTATTCAAGCGCTACATGATATCAAATCTGCCAACGCCTTTCGAGTCCTTTACTGTCACTGGAAAGTGACCAGGTCAGGATATGGTATCAAACTCACAACTATCAAGACTGCAATACTAACAAAAAGTTCCATTTTTTGGATCTTCGACCTAGGATTAAACCTAAGCAATCCAAGTCTAAACCCTCTTCTGTAGATACGCAGGTTATTGGTCGCAGAATAAGGGAATTTAGCGCAATATTCTAGCGCAATCATGCTGAAAATGCGCTTATGCTCTTAAAAACGCCATAAGAGGCGTCGGTACTCAGTGCAAACTAGAGTTGGAATTTCTCTCACATCGTTGTCGATCTTTCCATGGACGGCACTTGAAACCTGACGAGGTTAATTGATATGTTTGCCTACGTAGCACGACAGCCGATTTTTAACGTTGCCAGAGAAACTTATGCCTATGAAATTCTGTTCAGAAATAGTGAACAGAACTGCTTTCCTGACATCTCCCCCGATGAAGCGACATCTCGCATTCTAACGGCTACCCATTTAAGCTTCGGCCTGGAGGAAATCACGGGCGATAAACTGGCGTATATTAACTTTCATCGCGATACATTAATTAATCATTTTCCTACGTCTCTCGATCCTACCAAGGTAGTTATTGAAATTGTAGAAACCGTAGAAGTCGATGATGCATTGGTAAATGCGTGTAAACACATTTGCAGTTTAGGCTATTCCCTGGCCCTTGATGATTATAACGCAGATAAAAAATGGCAGGCGTTAATGCCTTTCATCAGTATCATTAAATTTGACGTCAGAGAAATGAAGCAAGAGCGCATCAGCGAGCTGGTGCCCGAATTAAAAAGAAGTAATATACGGCTGGTTGCGGAAAAAGTAGAAACCTACGAAGAATTCAAAAGATTTCGCGATATGGGGTTTGACTACTTTCAAGGCTATTTTCTCGCCCGCCCTGAAATTTTCCGGCACCGCCAGCTACAAGCATCGAAACTTGCTATGTTGGAACTGCTGACGGCCAGTGCCGAAATGGAACTGGATTTTGATAAAGTCGAAGGTATTATTGAGCGCGATACTTCCCTCACTTATTTACTGTTACGTTTCATAAACAACCCGCTTTTTAATAAGCGCAACCGTATTACGTCTCTGCGACACGCCCTCAATTATATGGGTGAAGTGGAAGTGAAAAAATTTATCGCATTGCTGGCGCTGTCCAATCTTAGTGAAGGTCAACCTGACGAACTCTTACAGATGTCTCAGGTGCGGGCAAAATATTGCGAGCTAATTTCACTTGCACTCAGAGAACATGACAACCCGCCTACGGGCTTCCTCACAGGATTGCTGTCACTGCTTGATGCAATGATGGAGCAACCAATGGAAGATCTGCTGGAAAAAATTCCTGTGGACGAAAAAGTGAAAGCCGCCTTGTGCGGAGAGCAGAATCTGCTGAAAGATTGTTTGCAACTCGTTACCTTTTTTGAAGCCGCTCACTGGGTTGGCATTAAGTCTTTTGCGCTGAAATACAACCTTAAGCAAAAGCTACTACATCGGTATTATATCGAATCGTTGAAGTGGGCTTGTGCCATGCATGCAAGTGCGCGTAGTAAAAGCTAACTTACCGGGAAACTTATTGAGGCTACGGTTTGTGGTGGATTATAAATTAACCGTAAGGTAAAGTGGGTTTACAAAATTGTGTTTTTGCTGATAAACCTTATACATTGTTCTGGCACGGTAAAAACGCACATAACAATGTCGTCTAGTTTGAGGGATTAACCCGGTCGTATGTTTGCGTTTATAGCTCGCCAACCTATTCTTGATCGCGAAAAGGAAGTTTTCGCCTATGAGCTGCTTTTCAGAGATGGTAAAGGTGGCACTTATCCGGACCCGGAGCAGGAGAAAACACGCGCTATCAATCAGCGTTTTCATCCCCTTGGATTAGACGATATTTCCGGCGACAAAACCGCCTTCATTAACTTTAGTACCGAGACGCTGATTTCGCGCTTCCCTACTACGTTAAATCCAGATACTGTGGTTGTTGAGCTGGCGGAGAACCCTGCAGGCCAAATTGGGCTGCTACAAGCCTGTGAACATATTAAGCAGCTTGGCTTTAGACTGGCCATTGATGATCCTATGATGCTTAGCGGCCAGCATGAAATTTTCCCGCTCATTGATATTATCAAAGTGGATGTCTCCAAAGGACGCTTTGAGCAAATAGAAAAACAGATTCCGCGCTTTTTGGATTCCAATATCCAACTTGTTGCAGAGCAGGTTGACACTCCGGAAGACTTTAATATTTGCCGCGGCTTAGGTTTTGACTTCTTTCAAGGGTATTTTTTTGCCCAACCTGAGGCTGGGATCCATCGTCATTTACCTGCATCGAAAATGAATCTGGTAGATTTGATGGGAGAAAGCTCCTATTCAAATTTTGATCTCCCCAGAATCAACCAAATTATTGAACGAGATGCTGCATTAAGCTACTTATTGCTGAAATTTATCAATAATCCTCTGGTAAACAAACGCTACAAAATTACCTCTTTAAAACACGCCCTGACTTACATGGGGGAAGTGGAAATCAAAAAATTTATCGCCGTATTGTCTCTTGCCAACTTAGGAGATGATAAACCGCTGGAGCTGATCCACATGTCTCTGGTGCGGGCTAAATTTTTTGATTTGCTGTCTCAGGAGCGCCGGCTAAATACCGACCCTCCTATAGGATTTTTGGTTGGGTTATTCTCGTTGCTTGACGCGTTGCTCGATCAGGACATGCCAAATATTTTGAAGCAGTTACCCTTAGTAGATAGTGTAAACGACGCGCTGCTAGGTAAATCGGCAGAATTCAATCACTACCTGACATTAGCCAGAGCATTTGAAGGTGCGCTGTGGCTAAATGTGATTAAACAGTCGCGAGAACTCGCTATTGATCAGAAACAATTACATAGTTTGTATAATCAGGCGATTATGTGGGGCAACGGCGTGCGCAACGTCATTTCCACATACTTTCCTAAACCAGTGTTAGGATAACCTTCGGGTCCGAATTAACTCACCCCGGGTTGCGGTTAACTTGGCTCAATTTCCCGCACGTGCCGCTGCACGGAAATTAGCGATCCCACCAGTCCAAGCATTATCGACAGCCCTAGCATGGTGAAAAGCGCTGTGCCGGTTAACCCGGTAATATTAAAATCTTTCTGATACAAACTCGCAAAAGCCTGGATGCTACTGTCCATCCACCATAAGATAATGATAACTGCAAACCACGCTATTAATCCGCCGAGAAGACCGTACCAGAACCCGGTATACAGGAAGGGGCGATGAATGAACGCATCGGTGGCCCCTACCAGTTTCATCACTAAAATTTCATCTCGCTTGTTTAGGATATTTAGGCGAATGGTGTTGCCTATAATCAAGACAACAGCGACAAACAGTAAACTACCAATGAGCGTGACCAGCTCTCTCGCAATATCAAGCAAAGCATAAAGCCGTTCCAGCCATTCAATATCCAGCTTGCCAATGTCGACTTCGCGCTGTTCTTTAAGCTTTTCCAGCAGCGCGCGGGCCGCCGTAGGGCCGGCATTTTTTTCCGTGGGTGTCACCAGCACAACATTCGGCAAGGGATTAGACTCAAGATAAGCAATGGCATCACCCAGACCAGACAAATGCTGAAATTCCTGAAGTGCATCATCAGCAGAAATGAAGGTGACGGTGTCAATCTCCGGCCAGGTGGATATTCGGGTAAGCAATTGTTGCGCGTTACCCGAGTTTGTATCTGACTTTAAGAACAGTGAGATTTCTGAAGCCTGTTCCCAACCGGCACTAATTTTTTCTGTATTTTTCACCAGGATATATAACGTACTTGGAAGCGTGATACTCAATCCCAAAACTGCCACTGTCATAATCGATGCCGCGGGCTGGCGCCAAAGTTCACCCAAACTGCTAAGAGCCTGACGCACATGGCTGACAAAAAACATTGAGAGAACCTGCACAATACCGATGCGCGAGTCACTGGCTCCCTGTGCCCGCCCTTTAAACAGCAAACTCATGACCATTCCCCGGAGGTGTCGTCATTAAGACCGTCGGTAATCATCTGCCCATTTTTTAAGGTCAGCGTGCGGTATTTCATTCGCGCAATAAGGCCTAAATCGTGGGTAGCAATGAAAACAGAGACCCCAGCCTGATTAAAATCCTCAAACAGCCGTACGATTTCCATTGATAATTTGGGATCAAGGTTACCGGTCGGTTCGTCAGCCAGCAGCAGAGGCGGCTTGTTTACCACCGCCCGCGCAATACCGACGCGCTGTTGCTCACCGCCGGAAAGCATAATGGGAAGATTTTTCGCTTTATCCCGCAACCCCACCATTTCCAACGCTGCATGTACCCGTTTGCTCGTTTCCCTATGCGTGAAGCCTTCGATCACAAGCGGCAGAGCTACGTTGTCGAAAACAGATTTATCCATTAGCAACTGGTGGCTTTGGAAAATCATCCCGATATCACGTCGGATGTAGGCTATCTGCCGACGTTTTATGACACTCAGATCATGACCATTAATCAACACACGCCCCACTGTAGGACGTTCCATCAAACTTATCAATTTGAGAATAGTGCTTTTCCCGGCTCCGGAATGGCCGGTAAGAAAAGCCATTTCACCGGGCTCAACATGAAAATTTACTTTGCTTAACGCCCGTTGGCCGCCGGGATAGGTTTTACTTACCTGCTCAAATTTTATCATTCTCAGGTCCTGCTGAATTCATTACTCGCCCTGTCAGTGGTCAGGATACCCGATTTTCGGTTTCGCTGAACAGCGCATCAATGAACTCATCTGCATTGAAAGTACGTAAATCGTCGATTCCTTCACCCACGCCAATATAGCGGATAGGAATCGCAAACTGATCGGCAATAGAGAAAATGACTCCACCTTTTGCAGTACCATCCAGTTTGGTTAAGGTGATACCGGTAAGCCCCACCGCTTCGTTAAATAGCTTTGCCTGGCTTATTGCGTTCTGACCGGTACCCGCATCAAGAGTAAGCATCACTTCATGAGGGGCAGTCGGCGATATCTTTTTCATCACCCGCAACACTTTCTTTAACTCTTCCATCAGGTTGTTTTTGTTCTGTAAGCGTCCGGCAGTATCGGCAATAAGTACATCAATTTTTCGCGATTTAGCCGCTTCCAACGCGTCAAATAATACCGAAGCACTGTCTGAGCCTGTCGGTTGAGCAATAACTGGAATTAAATTTCGTTCACCCCACACCTGTAACTGCTCTACCGCTGCAGCCCGAAAGGTATCACCGGCAGCCAACATCACCTTCTTTCCATCTTGCTGAAGCTGTTTGGCCAGTTTACCTATCGTCGTTGTTTTGCCAACCCCATTTACACCTACCATTAGAATTACGTAGGGACCATTGGCAGCATCATGGTTGGCGATTTCACCGGGAAGCGGCTTATCAACTTGATTGAGCATCTCACGCATTTGCTCTTTTAAAATATCCAGCAGTGCCTCTGCATCTTTCAGTTGTGAGCGTTTAGCACTTTCGGTCAGCCGCGTGATGATCTTTTGCGTAGTGTTCATGCCCACATCGGCAACGAGGAGTTGCGTTTCCAGTTCCTCGTACAAATCATCATCGATAGCTTTACCGCGAAACAGGCTAACAAAGCCACTACCCAGGTTCATGCGGGTACGGGATAGACTCGCTTTTAAACGACTAAACAAGGACCGTTTTTCCGTTACGGGCGCTTTTACAGGCGCAGTAACCGCGTGGCCTGCCTGTTTTTCGGCCGGCGGGATTACTTCGTCAGCGTCGTCTTCATTGTGACGTGGTGCGATTTCCTCAACAACGGCTTCAGCTTCTACTGCAGGCGCGTTTGTATCTGGTAAATCAGGCTTTTCATCTTGTTCAAACGCAATAGCAGCATCCGTTTGCGTTTTTATTTCCACTGTAGAAGCCGTCGCCAGCTCTGCAGTTTCTGCAACTTTTTTCTCAGGCTCCGCCGTTTCATTGGGGGGAGTGATAACCGGCTGCGAATTCTCAGCAGGTGCATCAACTTCCTCCACCTGCTTGAGATCGCTTGGCACGGGCTCTGGTTGTTGAGACCGACTCTCCTCTTTTGGAACAGGCGTTTGTGATTGTTTACCTTTTTCTTTATCAGAATGCTTGTTTTTACTGAACCAGCCAAATAGTTTCGACATTGTGCGGATAAACCCTTATAAATTCTGAACAAATTCGGCTAAACTAGCCGACTATTGTATGCAGCCATGATAGCATTGTCAGCCACTATGAAGCGAGTGTCTAAAGCCCCACAATCTTCCCGAAATACATCCCGCCGCGATTTTGCGTCCGGCAAAAAAACCGGGACGGTACGAATTATCGGGGGCCAGTGGCGCGGACGAAAACTTCCTGTTGCCAATGTTGAAGGGTTACGTCCAACCACCGATCGCAACAAAGAAACTGTTTTTAACTGGCTGATGCATGACACTCAAAACGCTATCTGTCTGGATGTATTTGCAGGTTCCGGCGGCCTCGGACTCGAAGCCTTATCCCGTTATGCTGCACAATGCATTTTTATTGAGAAAGACAGTGCGGCAGCGGCAAACCTGAAAACCAACCTGAATACGTTGCAAGCTAATGCCAAAGTTCATTGTGGCGACGCTTTGACCGTGCTATCGCAACTAGAACAGCAGTTTGATATTGTTTTCATTGACCCACCCTTCTACCACAATCTGGTAATGCCTACTCTCCAACAGCTGATATCAGCGAAATTGTTGAAAGCGGGTTCACTGTTGTACATTGAACAGGAAATTGACGCAGCGGCATTAACACTTTCTTCCGGGTGGGAAATAGTAAAACACAAGCGCACCAGCCAGCTTGAATATATGGTGGTGCGTTGCGCAGGCCTGGAAAATTAAGAAGCCGTACCTAGCTCGATGCCGATATTGGATATGCCCTCTTCCAGCGCGATCTTCTTCAGGGCTTTTGCTGTTAGCCCCGGATCAGTTCCTTGTTCAACGCATTCCAGTAATTCTTGCTGTATTGCCACTTCGAATTCCATTAACGGGTGCTGTTTAACGGTCTCATCGTCTGCCTCTCCGGAGGAAAGTAAATACGCCTCGACGCTGCCTTGCGACAACTTACTTACCACCACCGCTCCTTGCAAATCCTGCGTTAACAAAAGGCCTAGTAATGCAGCTAAACCTACTGCGGCATCTATGGCTGGATATACACCATAAGTATCGTACGCTGCTGTATCTGGCGTTGCTTCTTCCACTTTTTCCAATTGCAAAGAGAAGTTGATTTTGCTTTTCGGCGCAGTAATCGACTCCCAAATCAGATCAAGGCAGGTACGGCAGACTTGCGGGTCATAAAAATCCGTCACTTCGCAAAAAAGTGAATAATTGGGCAACATTCTTTCAAGCAACGCTGCACTGAAAGAGGCCGCTTTCCATCCTGAAAGTTCACGCACTCGCGCAAACGTATTTAATTTGTTTTGACCCATTTAAAGCACTCCGGAAGTATGGGTAAAGTATTGACCAATCCCATCCAAGAACATTTGTATTGCAATCATCACCAGAATCATTCCCATTAATCTTTCCATAGCCGTTAATCCGCGTTCCCCTAACAGGCGATGGAACAGGCCCGAAAAAAGCAGAATCACCGAACTTGCCAACCAGGCAGCACCAAGGGCAACAGTCCAATCGAGCATCCGCTCAGGGTTCTGATTGGAAAGCAGAATTAAGGCGGCTAACGTTGAAGGTCCGGCGATCATGGGGATCGCTAAAGGAACTAAAAATGGTTCTTCACCTACCGCCAGTCCCAGTGGATTTCCAGCTTGAGGAAATATCATTTTTAGCGCGATTAAAAACAGGATGATACCACCAGCTATGCTTACCGTTTCCTGTTTTACATTTAAAAAGTCTAAAACTGCCTGCCCGCTGAATAAAAACACTGCCAGGATCAACAACGCAAACAGCAACTCTCGAATAAGAATAACTCGGCGTCGCTTAGGCTCAATCATTTTTAATACAGACATAAATACCGGTAAATTACCCAGCGGGTCCATAATTAGAAAAAGCATGACTGCAGCAGACCATGTGTCCATGACAGTAGTTCTCCAGTTCAGATAGGCAGTCTTCCTTTGGGAAGCCGCTGTGGCAAAAGTTTACTGTGTTTTAGAAAGCAATGAAGGCAGAAACAAACATAAATAGCCAAAAACTCATCAGCTGTATTTCTTATCGACCTTAAAATGTCCTCGATGGCTTTACCAGGCCCTTTATGCCCCGGAAGATCGGCGAAGAAATCTCCGCGTCGTATTTACAACTATTTTGGTTCTCGCCTGGACAATAAAACCTCTGTCCTGGCTTTTCTTCGAAATTCAAAACATTAGCTAGTAAATTGTCGCATTTACGCTTAAATTTTACTATCGACAATAAACAGGAATTTATTATGATTTTGATGACGGTTGAAGAAGTCGCCGCGTATCTGGCTATTCAGGAAATTCGCGTAGAGCGTTTAGAACGCGAAAGCCTGTTGATTGCTAAAGAGACTGATGCGCAGGGCAAGCCGCTATTTGAAAAATCTGACGTTGAACGTTATAAGCAGTTAGCCGAACGGTTAGGCGGGCTTTGAAAAGGTGAGATAACGCCCACAACGCAGCGGGCGTTATACAGCGTACTACGCGTAGTCGTGCAGTAATCGAGCTATTGAACGGATACCCGCAGCTGTCGCGCCTACAGGCATTTCTGGCGTGCTACTGCCATGGTAAGCTGCGGCTAAATCCAGATGGATCCAGCCTTTTCCATCCGCTTTCACAAACCGGGATAAAAAACCAGCTGCATTGGACGCACCGCCAGCGCCACCACCTTTTTGCGCTCGGCTATTAGCCGTATCAGCAAACGCGGAAGGACAGCGATCCTGGTGCCAGGCTTCCAAGGGCAACGGCCAAAATTTTTCCCCTTCATTTTTCGCGCTTTGCAGCATCGCTTCGCGGGCATCGTCATCCATACTGAAAACTGCATGATAATCGTGGCCCAGGGCAACCGTTGCGGCCCCCGTCAAAGTCGCGGCATCAATGATAAGAGGTGCGCCTGTTGCGGTTGCGGCTAACAAACCATCGGCAAGAACCAAGCGGCCTTCCGCATCAGTGTTAACAATTTCTACGGTCTGACCATTCTTATAAGTCAGCACATCGCCTAGTTTATAAGCATGACCACTAATCAGATTTTCTGCACAGCAAAGTAACAGTTTAACCCGCTTGTTTAATCCCTGAGATATTGCCAGTCCTAAAGAACCTGTAACTGTGGCGGCACCACCCATGTCACATTTCATATCCAGCATTCCTTCACTGGATTTAATGCTGTAGCCACCGCTGTCAAAGGTGATCCCTTTTCCTACAAGTACAGCGCTCACAGGGGCATCTGAATTTCCGGTAGGGTTGTAATCTACTTCCAGTAACACCGGCGGACGCTCACTGCCGCGACCCACATTATAAATGCCTACCCATCCCGCGTCTTTCAGTGCTTCACCTACAGTCTGAGTGACAGTCACATGATCGCCGCCTACTTCCTTTAGCCACTCTGCTGCGCGGTTGGCCAGGTTTTCCGGTGACAAGTCTTCCGGCGTATCATTAACTAACTTACGGGTGAAAAGTAACGCCCTGTATTTCTGCGCCAGGTCCGTCTTATCTGCATTTTCGCACCAGCGGATTTCACCCGGATTTCGAGCTCGAGTATAGCTTATTGCAAACGCCCATTGCTGAGCGGCGGTCCATTCTCCAGTCAATGTAACACCGGGAATGTTGAGTCCGTCCAATCGCCTTGCAGCTTGTTGAATCACGCGAAGATTATCGCCTTCATCCGGCAAATGAATGTGGGCGCCATTATCCGTTATACTGAAGCGAGCATTTTCACCCCAAGTTGTTGGCGCTTGTTCAGTCGTTAGCGACACAGAAAAATCAGTCATATCAATTCCTTCTTAGCTTGGTACACTTAATCGGTTTTTATCTACACGGCGCTTTCTATGCAGTTTATTACGCCTCTCGTTCGTGGCCAGCTTATTCGCCGCTACAAACGTTTTCTCGCTGATGTAAAGCTGGAATCCGGTGAAACAATCATCGCGCATTGCCCTAACACAGGAGCGATGACAAATTGCGCAGAACCAGGCTTTACCGTTTATTTAAGCGAATCAGCCAGCCCCAAAAGGAAACTTAAATACACCTGGGAACTGGCACAGAATTTTGATGGGCACTTTATAGGCATCAATACGCACAATGCTAATAAACTGGTAGCAGAGGCGCTAAATAACAAGTCCCTTCCTCTATTTAATTGTGTAAGTCACTGGAAAGCTGAAGTCACACCACCAGGAGCAGACAGCCGCTTCGACTTTATGCTGCAGGAAGATTCCACCATTGGTTACATGGAAGTGAAGTCGGTGACGCTGGCGCAAAGCGGTATTGGCTATTTTCCCGATGCAAAAACCAGTCGAGGCCTTAAACATTGCAATGAACTGGCGCGGCTGGCGAAACAAGGCGTATCGACGAAATTATTGTTCTGTGTACAACACACCGGTATTCAGGAAGTAAGGATTGCTGAATTAATTGATCCAGAATACGCTACCGCCGTATCTCATGCGCGGCGACAAGGCGTAGAGATCTGCGCGGTGGGATGTTCGATTACTAAAGAAAAAATCGCAGTAAATCAAACACTCCCGGTTATTACGTAAAAAATCAGTTGATTTTTTAATAACTATCTCCATATTTGCGCCTTGTTTTCACCTTTTGATGCCCTTAATGGCATCATCTTCGCGGTGTGTTTTTGCTTTTAACACACAAGTGGGAAGGTTACTTTGACACTTTACATTGCCCGCAGGAATTCATTCTGCTATAGATGGTTTCAGGGACATTATTGGGTGTCGTAGTGTAGGAGATGTGGCATATGCCAACAGGAAAAGAGACGAAATCCATAGGACTATTAGCCTTAGCAGGACTTGAGCCGTACCAGGCGAAACCTGATGAGGAATACATGAGCGATGCGCAAATGGAGCATTTCCGTTTGTTGCTTAAAGCTTGGCGTGATCAGTTACGTCAGGAAGTTGATCGTACCGTTACGCATATGAAAGATGAAGCTGCAAACTTTCCTGACCCGGTTGACCGGGCTGCTCAGGAAGAAGAGTTCAGTCTGGAGCTACGTACCCGGGACCGCGAGCGTAAGTTGATCAAGAAAATTGAGAAAACTATGCGCCGCATTGAAGATGACGATTTTGGCTTTTGCGATCAGTGCGGCATCGAAATTGGTATCCGTCGTCTTGAAGCTCGCCCTACAGCAGATCTATGCATCGACTGTAAGACCATGGCTGAAATTAAAGAAAAGCAATTACAAGGGTAAGTATTTACTTGTAAACGCAGCGCTCGGCAATGACATTGTGCCATTGCCGTAGATTGCTGTTTGCCCTTAATGACTGTCATTACCATGACAACCGCTGATAAATTTCCCTCTTATATTGGTCGTTTCGCACCATCTCCTTCCGGTCCACTTCATTTTGGCTCGCTGATTGCTGCTGTAGCCAGTTATCTTGATGCCAGGGCGCATCAGGGAAAATGGCTGCTTCGTATTGAAGATATTGACACTCCCCGCTGTATTGCAGGGGCCGACAAGGCAATATGCGAAGCGCTTGTTGCTCACGAGCTGCTATGGGACGGCGACATTTTATATCAGTCCCAACGTCTCGCCGAGTACCAGAGCGTGGTTGACCACTTACTGCAATTACAGCAGGCGTATTACTGCACATGCACCCGTAAAGAGATAAAAGCACAGGGCGGCGTTTATCCTGGCACCTGTCGCTTAGCTAAGCGTGACAGCGAGGGGGCGGCGATAAGAGTAAAACTGGATAATCCCGTCACTACGTTTAATGATCGCATTCGTGGGCGCGAAACTATTACCGAAGCCCATGCTTTAGAAGATACGATCATCAAACGACGTGACGGGCTTTTTGCTTATAATCTGGTAGTGGTGCTGGACGATATTTATCAGCAGGTAACCCATGTTGTCAGGGGCAGCGATATCTTGCCTACCACAGCCACTCATCTAAGCCTCTATGCTATACTGGGTAAACCCGCTCCTCAATACGCTCACATACCTGTTGCGGCTGTTGAAAAGGGGCGCAAACTAAGTAAACAAAACCGGGCAGCGCCGCTTAACTTAGCCACACCATCGCAGAACCTGATGCAGGCGTTGGCGTTTTTAAATATTATAGTGCCAGATTATTTAAGGACAGCGAATTGTCAGGAAATCCTGCATTGGGCTGTGGCACAATGGAATTGCAACAAATTGCCGCCCCAGAGCGAAATTATTGTCGGCGGTTGCAAATCCACTTATCATAGCGGCGCTCAATAACATCGGAGAGTTCATCATTATTACGCGCGTGTTTAAAACCGTAAAGCGAGTGTTTGGTAAAGACAACGGATCAGCCAGCCCTATTCAAGGGTATGTTTTACCTAGAGCTGAGCACGGCATTTCCCGGGAAGATATCAGCGACAATGCGTTAAAAGTTCTGTATCGGTTAAACAACGCCGGTTACCAGTCTTATCTGGTAGGAGGTTGCGTACGCGACTTGATGCTGGGGCTAAAACCCAAAGATTTTGACGTTGCAACTAATGCTACCCCTGAGCAGATCAAAAGCTTGTTCAGAAACTGTCGCTTAATTGGCCGCCGCTTCCGTCTGGCGCATATTGTATTTGGACGGGAAGTCATTGAAGTTGCGACTTTTCGCGGCCATCACGCAGAAGGTGAAGATGACGATGGTGCGTTGCTTGGCAAACAAGACGCCCACGGTCAGCTTGTGCGAGATAACGTGTTTGGCACTATCGAAGAAGACGCAGAACGCCGCGACTTTACGTTCAACGCCATGTATTACAATGTCGCCGACTTTACCGTTACCGATTTTGCCAATGGCCGAGACGCGATAGCAAAAGGCGAAGTGGCACTTATCGGCGATCCGCAAAATCGCTACCGCGAAGATCCAGTGAGAATGTTGCGAGCTGCGCGGTTTGCCGCGAAGTTGAATATGAGAATCAATCCTGCCACGGCTGCACCTATTCCGGAGCTGGCTCATCTGCTTGCAAATATTCCTCCAGCCCGGCTTTTCGAAGAAACGTTAAAAATGTTTTTGTCTGGTAAAGGCGTTGATACGTTTAGAATGTTGCGGGAGTACGACTTACTGACGCCGCTGTTTCCAATGCTTTCAGACGCAATCAAAGATGAAAGCAGTCGTGAATGCCAGTTCCTAATTAAAGTACTGGAAAACACAGATATCCGCATCAACAGTAACCAACGGGTGACGCCGGCGTTTTTATATGCGGCGCTGCTGTGGTATCCGCTGGAAGAGCATACCAATAAGTTAAAGGCGGAATCGGGGCTTAGTGATCACGATGCCTTTAATATTGCTTCCGGAGAGGTGTTACACCGCCAGATTCAACGGATTATGATACCTAAGCGCTTTTCTACCGTCATTCGTGATATCTGGTTGTTGCAGCAACGCCTGCCCAGACGCTTTGGTCGCAGAGCGTATCAAACATTAAGTCATCCTAAATTTCGTGCAGGCTATGATTTTCTGTTAATGCGCGGACAGGTTGAAGGTGGTGATACGCTTGAGCTGGCAGACTGGTGGACACAATTCCAGTACGCCGAACCAGGCCTGCAAAAAACAATGCTGACCAATCTTCGGCAAACTGAAGGCGCCAGCAAGCCGCCGCGCCGTCGCCGCCGTAAGCCCAAGCAGGCTAAGGGCGCTGAATGAGCCAGAAAGAACATGTGTATATAGGCTTAGGCAGTAATCTGGGGCAATCTACTGATCTACTGAATTCAGCCGTAGATGCCATCGGCAATCTTGCAGATACTCGAGTCCTTAAAAAATCTTCGCTGTATATAAGCGCCCCTATGGGGCCTCAAGACCAGCCTGATTTCATCAACAGCGTTTGTTTAATTGAAACCGCGCTCTCACCCCACCCTCTGTTAGCGCAGTTACAACAAATCGAAAACAGCTACGGGCGCGAACGCAAAGGCAAACGGTGGGGACCGCGAACATTGGATTTAGATGTGTTGCTGTACGGGAATCAAGAAGTGAACACCGACGATCTTACTATTCCTCATTACGGTATGGCGGAACGCGAATTTGTACTGGTTCCTCTTTTTGAAATTGCACCTAATATGATTATGCCAGACGGCAATCCTCTTTCGCAGTGGGTGGCGAAATGTTCATTAGAAGGCTTAAAACGTATACGCGCTTCCAATCAGCAATAAAATCCGTATAGTTCGACAATTATTACTTCACTTAGCGATGGTCACTATGAAAAAAGTCACTATCTCCAGCCTTCAGGCGCAAAAGCAGTCAGCTGAAAAAATTGCAGCGCTCACCGCTTATGATGCCAGTTTCGCCAAACTTTTTGATGAGCAAAATATTGATGTTTTGCTTATCGGTGATTCGCTAGGCATGGTTTTACAAGGGCAGGATGATACCCTCGCCGTCACCATAGACGATATTGCCTATCATACGCGAGCCGTTCGCCGAGGAACGCAACGGGCATTTGTTATCGCCGATCTGCCTTTTATGAGCTACGCCACCCCCAACCAGACTTATTCGAATGCGGCAAAAATAATGGCTGCCGGGGCGAGTATGGTTAAACTGGAAGGCGGGCAATGGCTGTGTGAGACGATAACCGGCCTGGTCCAACGTGGCGTACCAGTATGTGCGCATATGGGCCTGACTCCCCAGTCTGTACATGTTTTTGGTGGCTTTAAAGTTCAGGGACGCCATCAGGAAAAAGCGGAGCAGATGGTAGAGGAAGCAATTGCCGTACAGAACGCCGGAGCCCAGTTATTGGTGCTAGAGTGCGTTCCTTCTTCGTTAGGTAAACGTATCAGTGAAGAACTCACTATTCCGGTAATTGGCATTGGGGCAGGTAAAGACACCGATGGCCAGATTCTGGTGATGCATGACATGTTTGGCATCAGCGCGAATTATATGCCTAAGTTTTCGAAAAACTATCTAGTAGAGACTGGCGATTTGCGCAAAGCGGTAAAAAAATATATTAGTGACGTTCGAAGCGGAGCCTTCCCTTCAACCGCACATAGCTTCGAGTAAAATATGGAAAGTATCAGCGACATTCATGTTCTGCGTGAGACACGCCGCGATTGGCAAATGCAAAATAAAGTCATTGGATTCGTTCCTACCATGGGAAATTTGCATAACGGCCATTTGCAACTTGTTCGAGAAGCAAAGGCGCAATGCGATATCGTGGTGGTCTCCATTTTTGTTAATCCGATGCAATTTGGTGCGAATGAAGATTTAGACGCTTATCCCCGGACTTTAGAAGCTGATAAGGAAAAGCTTGCCACTTTAAACGTAGATGTAGTTTTTACACCAACGATTTCTCAAATGTATCCGCGGGGTCTTGAACAGCAAACTTTTGTTGAAGTACCTGGTATTTCTTCAATGATATGCGGCGCAAGTCGCCCTGGACATTTTCGCGGTGTCGCCACCATTGTCTGTAAACTGTTTAATATGGTGCAGCCCAATAAAGCGTTCTTCGGCCAAAAAGACTTTCAGCAACTTCGGGTAATCAAGTTAATGGTTCAGGATTTATCGATGAATCTTGAAGTTTACGGCGTTCCTACTGAAAGAGAAGTTGATGGCTTGGCGATGAGTTCTCGCAATGGCTATCTAAACGCGGAACAGCGTTGCCTGGCGCCTCAGTTATATAAGGTGATGACGGCCTTAAAAAAAGAAATTGAAGAAGGCCGCCGGCAAGATTATCCAGCGCTCAGCCAGGAGTATTGCAGCAAGCTGGATGCAGCGGGCTTTAAAACAGATTATGTGGAAATTCGTAATGCATCAACGCTGCAGCAGCCATCAGTGGAAGACTCTGAGCTGGTAATTCTTATTGCTGCATTTGTGGGTAAAACCCGCTTAATTGACAACATTCAGGTTCAACGCTAAAAGGAGCATTCAGCTCCTTTTAAAGCTTCTAGTGAGAAAGTGAATACTTACCTTCTTCCAGGTCCTGCCAGGTTTTAGTGCCCGTAGCAATCTGATGTTGTTCTGCAAGAATTGCCGTAAGATCGTTCTGAGTAGTGAGAGGATTTGCTAACACCACGCGAAAGACGGTAACTGAACGATCTGGATAATCCGGGCTTTCCAAACGCGTACGCGATACAAACGATTTACCCGCCTCTCGCTGTAGCTTTTGCACATTTACCACAAGCCGATCAATTTTTTGATTCATGCTTCTTCGGGTTTTAACATTGGCCGTCTGCAGCTTTTTCTGCACACTGGCAGGGCAAACGCGGTAAGTCAGCAAGGACAACGTTGGGGCAGTAATTAACTCAAAATCAGGATGTTTCTCTATCATTTGAGCGAAGGCTTTGGCCTTTTCTATACTCTGGTCGATAAGCAATTCGTACCCGCGCCGGCCAAAAATATGCAATGACGCATACACCATCATCGCCATGCCGTTACGGGAACCTTCCAGTGTCGTCGCCCCTAAATCTTTGGAGCCTTCCCGCAAAATATACTGGGCATGATGTCTGACGGTATTGGCATCTTCCGGATTTTTAAATAACGCCATACCCGCACCCATTGGTACGTACATTTGTTTGTGGGCGTCAATGGTCACTGAATCCGCTTTATGGATCCCTTTAAGCCGGTCCCGGTATTGGTTTGAAAACAATGTAGCTCCGCCCCAGGCAGCATCGACGTGAAACCAACAGCCCAGCTCTTTAGCAACGTCAGCCAACTCATCTAACGGATCTACATGGCCGGTTTCTGTGGTTCCGCCAATGCCAACAATTGCGAGCAGTTTGTTTCCTTCTTCCTGATACCGCTTCCCTTCCGTTAACGCTGTTTGCGGATCTAAGGTTTGATCGGGACAAGGAATGGTTAATAGTTGCTGCCGTCCTATTCCCAACGCATCCACCGCTTTAGAGAGAGAATAATGTCCACGTTTAGAGCACATGACTCCCAGGTTGCTAATGTTGTAAAAACGATATGCAGCCGCAAGACCTTCCTTAGCAACGCCGGAAAAACCTTTTGTAGGTCCGAGTGTTTTGTTTCTGGCTACCCACAGCGCAGTAATATTGGCGATGGTACCGCCTGAACAAAAGGCGCCAAGAGCATGACGGGCGCTATGAAGATACTGATGATAGAACGCGTCGTCTTCACCATAAATAAGATTATGCATCATCCCCAGCACTTGCCGCTCAAGTGGCGTAAAAGCTTTGGATGTTTCAATTTTTACCAGATTCTGGTTCAGCCCCACCAGCAGCTTGGCCAACGGAAGATGAAAATAAGGTAACGCAGAGGTCATATGACCGATAAACGTGGGCGAATAGGTGTTCACTGAATGGGCAACAAGCTTTTCCAGCAGCGCCTCAGCATGCGTAGAAACAAACTCAGGGGATTCAGGCACAATGGCGTCAGAAAAATCTTGTTCGATTTCCTCAAGAGAGGTTTTCTTAGTCACCACATGCTGTGACAGAAAATCGAGAATGTTGTCTGATAAGTGCTGTTCAATTTGAGCTAATTTTGAGTCTTTGTGTTCAGGCTTGGTAAAAACCCGAAACAAGTGTTTTAGACTAACTTGCGCTTCACCCACTAAACACACCTCTACTTTTCGCGATGGGATGGCTGCCAACTGACAAATGTCAGAGTACCAGTTTCAGTAACCCGTGGCTCACTCAGAGCCTTGCGACTTATCACGACAAGTGAAAATTTAGCACGGTAGTTACAAAGTGGCGAACTTTACCCCAGAATCAGCCCGCCGCCAAGGTAATACAAGGTATATTGCCAATAGATATTCCTGATGTTACCGGTAAAATCTTTATATACCGCCCCTCTGGCCGTTCACCTTCACTTTTAAGGATTGGTATTTTGTTCGGCTCTGCTATATTGACTATATGGGATAACAGGGAAATGGAATATGCCAATTCGAGAAGTCACTGACAGTTTTCAGCTAGAAAGTATTGTCCCCTATTTTCAGCCAATTGTCGATTTAGAGAACGCCAGAGTCTGGCGCTATGAATGCCTTGCGCGGTTAGTTACCCCTAGTGAAAAAACATTCTTACCGAACGAGTTTTTGTCTCTTATTGAGCGCAATAATTACGCTCAGCAACTTACCGAAACCATATTCTGCCAAAGCGCAAAATATTTCGAAAACATGAATATTCCGTGGAATATCAACTTAAATGCTGCAGATCTGGTTAATCTGGAATTAACCAACACACTTATTGCGCATTTGGCTAATTATCCTAACCCTTCACGGGTGAGTGTCGAAGTCAGTGCAAAAACAGCAATGCAAGACAGCAACCAACTCAATGCGTTCATCGAACGCAGTTTGCATAGCGGCTTGGGCGTTTTTATTGATAACGTAGGCAAAACACCGGGCAATATCAAAAACCTTATGTCTTTACCCATCAGAGGCGTCAAGTTGGCGGGAGGGATGATCAAACAGCTTGATTCCCATCCTGAGGTCAAAGAATTTGTGCTGCATGTTTGCGAACTGGCGCAGGCACGCAGTATCAGTGTTGTTGCAGAACATATAGAGGATGAAGCAACTTTGGATAAGGTAAGGCAATTACCAATTCGTTATGCACAAGGATTTGTGTTCAGCAAGCCTCGTCCTGCGCCCACGCCTCACTAGCGCCGACCAAAGCTTATTCCTGCGCTTCCTCTGGCTCACACGCCAGTTGCCAACATACCTGCCCACTGGCGCGATACTTCCGTTCAAAGGGAGTGATGGGTTGTGCGGTAGTGACTTCGGTTAAATGGGTAATCAGGCCGTAATGTTTTGCAGCTTGCGCGAATTCAAGCAGATAAATTAGCCAGTTACTTCTCACTTCGATATGGGGCGTCAGCGCCATCATATCCACCATTGCAGCGCTGGCGTGCCATCGCTTTTGCACCTGAGCACTTTTGGGATAAGGGTTTGGATATAGCAAATAGTGCTTTTTTATCGGCCACTGCGCCTTCGAAGCGAGCCGCCAAAAATCATTTACATCGGCGCGGATGACCCGGTAATTGTCTGTTGCTTTGCGATAATGTTCGTGTTTATCGACTCTGGCTGCAGATTTGTCTAATCCAATCACCTTACATTCTGGATACTGCCTGGCAATGGTGGCTGTGCTTTCTCCGACGCCACAACAGGAGTCAAGAATAATATCTCCGGTCCAGTCTCCCAGCCATGCTACCGCATCATTAAAGGCAGAAAGCGTATGCTCACTTACCGGGCGTTGGTTTTTATTTTGCTGATAACGCGCGACTAAGGCATCCAGTTTTTCATGAACGCCAGTTTGATTGGTAGACACATCCCGCGAATTGCCCGTTGCTTCTTTCATACTAGCTGCGTATCCCTCTTCCTGCCTTTAACAGCATGTGAGCAACAAGGTACAGCGCCACATTAAACGCAATCAACAAGCTCACGGATACCGTCACGTTGACATCTGAGACGCCCAAGAAGCCATAGCGAAATCCGTTTACCATATACACAATGGGGTTCGCTTTACTTACGATCTGCCAAAACTCCGGTAACAATGTTAGCGAATAAAATACGCCACCCAAGTAGGTTAGCGGTGTTAGCACAAAGGTAGGCACCAGACTGATATCATCAAACGTCTTTGCAAATATCGCATTAACCAGGCCTGCAGTGGCAAATAAACTGGATGTCAGCAGCAACGTAATAATAATGACGCCCAGATTGTGAATTTTAATATCAACAAAGAACATTGAAACCGCGGTAACAATAATACCGATAAGAATCGCTCTGGCTACTCCGCCACCCACGTACCCGGCAATAATAACGGAGGTGGGCACCGGCGCCACCAGCAGCTCTTCCACATTCCGTTGAAACTTGGCACTAAAAAATGAAGAGGAGACATTGGAGTAAGAATTCGTGATCACTGACATCATGATAAGGCCGGGCACTATGAATTCCATGTAGGTAAAGCCGCCCATTTGTCCAATACGATCGCCGATAAGGCTGCCGAAAATGACAAAATATAAACTCATGGTTATGGCTGGCGGCACCAAGGTTTGCACCCAAATTCGCAAAAAGCGAGTGCATTCTTTAATCCAGATAGTATTAAGCGCAATCCAGTTATTTTTATTATGCATTTTCTATGCGTCCTTTTGCTGCTGTCTGCCGGATTCTACCAGATTAACAAACAGTTCTTCTAAACGATTCGACTTATTGCGCATGCTCAGCACCTGCACCCCCTGTTCGCTAAGCTGGGCAAACACCGGATTTAATCCTTCTGCTTTTTCAACATCCACTTCCAGCGTATGGGGATCTGTCATGCGATGCGTAAAACCTGCTAACGTGGGAGTAGGAGAATTATCGGCAAGATCCAGAATAAAGGTTTCGATATTCAATTTTGACAACAGCGCTTTCATACTGGTGTTTTCAACGATGATGCCTTTGTCGATAATTGCGATATTGCGGCACAACATTTCTGCTTCTTCCAAATAATGCGTGGTCAAAATTATCGTGATCCCCTGAGCGTTAATTTCTTTTAAGAATGTCCACATAGAGCGGCGGATTTCGATATCCACGCCAGCGGTAGGCTCGTCCAAAATCAAAAGTTTAGGCTCATGCATTAACGCTCGCGCTATCATCAGCCGGCGCTTCATACCGCCAGATAATTCTCTGGCCGCAGCATCACGCTTTTCCCAAAGATCTAGTTGGCTTAAATATTTTTTAGCCCTTTCTTTTGCCAAACCGCGCGGCACTCCATAGTACCCGGCTTGGTTAAGCACAATTTGTAATACCGTTTCAAACTGATTGAAATTGAATTCCTGTGGCACCAAGCCAATGCAGGATTTAGCCGCTTCCTTTTCTGCATCAAGATCGTGGTCAAACACTTTGACCGTCCCCTCAGTCTGATTGACCAAAGAGCTAATGATGCCAATGGTCGTGGATTTGCCTGCTCCATTGGGGCCGAGTAAGGCAAAAAAATCGCCTTCTTCAACTTGAAGATTCAGGCCGCGCAACGCCTGCGTACCGCTTTTATATATTTTTGTTAGTCCGGAAATATTCAACGCATTCATGCTTATGCCTGTCATCATTGAGAGTAAATGGAATTGATTAGTATATACATCAGAGCGATTTAAATACGCTTAGGAACCGGTAAGGAGACTGCTAAACTCGTGACGTACTTTATCTGAAGTTAAAGTGTTGCCAATTTCTTTTATTTCAACCCCCGCGGGTGGGAATCGGGTTTAATGCTTCTGATACAGAGATAAATAACTTACCGATCCGGAACATATTCGGGAGCTTGGGAAAAGGCGGCGGAGAAATTGAAGAGACATGTTACCTGAAGTTAATAAAATGCCGCAGAGCGCACCTTGAAGCCAATGCGGCAATGTTTCATCAAAAAGTTACCGATTGGCCGTTAATACCGCTTCGCCATCGGCTATTTGCATTACCACTTTACGGTCGAAAAATGCCTTTTCCATTGAGTCGCCTGCGCTTTCTTTTTCCCCTACAGCAACGGTGAGAATTTGCTCATTATTTACGCCCTTCTCAATTAAATAGTTCTGAACCTGCAACGCTCGTTGCATTGACAGCGCCTGATTGAACTGGGAAGCACCCCGGTTATCGGCATGACCAATTAAGCGAACTTGCAGTTGTTTGTGAAGCTTTAATGCTTCTGCCACCAAATCCAGTTGATCAAAGTAGGTTTGTTCGATTGTCGCTGAACCGGTGGTGAATTGAATGTTGCTTTCAACCGCCATGACTTCCCGGTTTGTGTCCTGGATAAAAGCCACATTGGTAGCTTTCGCCTCTTGTTCCATCGCTTGCAGCGCATCGCGCATGGCAAAGAGTTCCTGTTGAGTAGCTGAAAGCGCCTGCTCATTGGCAGATAACGCCAGCGTTTTTCCTTTGAGCTGGTCTTTTTGGGCGGTGTCGTTACCCATCATTGCACCTAAAATTCCACCGACCGCCGCACCAATAGGACCTGCAATAACAGCGCCGACTGCCGCACCAGAGCCCAAACCTATAGCTACCGCTTTATCCTGCTCTGAGTTTTTAGCAAATGCCCAGGAAGGCGTAAGGGTCAAAACTATGGCCGCGGGCAATGCAATTATTGTAGAACGTTGAGTTGCTTTCATTTTGTATCTCCTAAAGAAGTTTAGTTATCGTGTAGCAGAAAATATCTGTTGTAACGTAACGCTATTAAACAAAATGACAATGGCAAAACAGTAAGAGAACTAGGGCAATTTAACGATGGAATACGACAAAAGATGACCTGGAGCTGGCAAGATATCCCAATTATAATACCCATCCGCATTTTGAAGGAGTCAATGATCAGCGCCTGTCCCGCATGAGCTTGCACTGGGTATTTTTGTTTCCTTCAAAGCAGATGCAAATGTGGCAAAATAGTGGCTAAATCAGGGATTTTTTGTCCAACTCAGGCATAGTTTCCTGGTCTCAAGTATAGTGCTGACAGCTAATAACAATAAGGTAAAACATGCCAAGAACAATTGCACTGGTAGAAGACGACGCTGCCATTCGGGATAACTACACAGTCGCGCTTAGAGCTCAGGGATATCAGGTAAACGCTTACGCAAGCAGACCTTTGGCGACAGCCGCATTTGCCCAGTCACTACCGGATTTGGCCATCATAGATATAGGACTGAACGATGAAATGGAAGGTGGCTTTATGCTGTGTCAGCAGTTGCGCCAACGTTCACAGTCATTGCCCATTATCTTTTTTACCGCCAGAGATAACGATGTAGACACCATCAGCGGGTTACGCATGGGCGCTGATGATTATCTGACAAAAGATATCAGCATGGCCCATCTCCTTGCTCGAATAGCTGCACTTTTCCGACGTACCGACTTGTTGGCTGTGCCCAAACAGCAAAGCGAACAAATTCGGTTAGGGCATCTTGCCGTAGATGTGAATCGTATGACGGTTAGCTGGAAAGAAAGCCCCGTTGCCCTGACAGTGACAGAATTTTGGATGCTCCACGCGCTGATTAAACGCCCTGGCCACGTAAAAAGTCGCCAACAGTTGATGGACGAGTCACGCATGGTAGTGGATGACACCACCATAACGTCGCATATAAAACGCATGCGTAAAAAATTTATTCAGCTTGACGACACCTTCGACCACATCGATACCGTTTACGGTATGGGCTATCGCTGGCAGGTGTGAATTTGTTTCGTTTACGCTTGTCGCTTCGCCTGCAGCTACTGTTTTTGTCGCTGTTTTTGTTTACCATTCCGTGGTTGGGTTATAAATACGTTTGGGAACTTGAACAGTATTTGCGAATTGGGCAGGAGCAAACCATGATTGGTACGGCTCGCGCCGTTGCCACTGCGCTGCATGAGCGCCCTGCACTGTTTGATAACCAATCCTCTTATCTAAAGGATGTCAGGCCTGGCACCGATTTATATGCGCCTTTTATGACTTCTCCTATTCAGTTAGATGGAAAACTTAAGGATTGGAATTCGGTTCAGCATCTCGCCCGCGAATACGATGATGAACAGGTAGTAACCTGGTTCGGCAACACGTTTCCCCGGCCTCTTGTCACATTATCGTTTACTCATATGGTAGGACGCTATGATCAGTATCTTTATGCGATGTTTAATGTCACTGATGATCGCGTTGTCTGGCGGCGGCCAAATAGCTTAAGTATCGACCAGAGTGATCACCTGCTTATTGGTCTTCAGCCAGACTCGGGTGAGTTGGAGCGCTATGTTATTGCCCCGTATCAACCCGGATGGGTAAACGCGTATCGCTTATCCAGCGATGCCACCGAATACCGAGCATTAGAAAACGAGCTGAGAATTCAAGGTCGCTGGACACTCACCCCCGAAGGCTACAATATTGAGTTGCGCTTTCCGCTGGCTATGACATCAGGCTCATTAGCATTTGCGATAGCGGATGTTGATGACGCTACTTTGCGAACTAAGCAATATGCAGTAGGCACAGCGAATCCAAATCGTACAGATGGCCTGGGTACGGTGGTCACGCCATCACCGGAAATAGAGCAAATTCTTGCTGGACTAAAGTACGCGGATTCCCGGGTTTGGGTGGTAGACAAACATAAAAGGGTACTAGCCAAAGCGGGCGATATTCGGTCTGCCTCAGGTCTGCGTTCTCGACAGCAGGAAAATTCATCAAATTCCTATTGGCGCTGGATAGAAACCCGCTGGCTGTTGCCTCTGTATTACCACATACTCACTCGTCCTCCCGCAGAATTTGTGGATGAAATGGAGAACGCTTATGCCCTCGGCGGGCTGGATATTTCTTCCGCGTTAAACGGCAATCCGGATTCTCTATGGCGCCTTACTTCAGATAATAAAGCAGTAATTTTGTCTGCAGCATACCCCATTTATATTGATAAACAAGTAATGGGCGCGGTAGTAGTTGAACAAACCACCAACGGCATTAGAACTTTGCGTAACCAGGCTTTAGAACAACTGTTTCATGTCATATTGGCGGTGATGCTACTGGGTACTGCAGCGCTATTGCTTTTTGCTCACCGAATTTCATCCCGCATTCGCAAATTGCGCGATGACACCGAAGCCATAATTGACGACAACGGCAAAATAGTGGCGGCAATTCCGCTGGCCAGGCAGCGGGATGAAATCGGCGACTTATCGCGTTCTTTCAGCGAGGTGCTCGGGCGATTACAACAGTATAATTCCTACCTGGAAAATATGGCCTCACGACTTTCTCACGAACTACGTACTCCTATTGCAGTGGTGCGATCATCGCTGGATATGATCAAGCAAACGGACAGTGCTGAGCAACAGGAGGTATTTGTGGAACGAGCGCAAGCTGGTATTAGTCGTCTGAGCACGATTTTAAATAGTATGAGTGAAGCCACCCGTCTTGAACATGCCATTGCCCAGGAAGAAGTCGAACTGTTCGATGCTATCGCCGTAGTAACTGGCTGTGTGGGAGGATACGAATACGCTTATCCAGCACGCCAGTTTCAGTTAAAGGTATCGGCGGAAAGGTTGCAAGTAAATGGCTCACCAGAACTTTTTGCGCAAATGCTGGATAAAATAATTGCCAATGCCGTTGAATTCAGCGAAGAAAACGACGAAATCTCGCTGCACCTCTGGCGCGATGCCAAGAGTTTCAAAGTAAGCGTGACCAATCCGGGCCCCTTGTTACCGGAAGGAATGAAGACGCAGCTTCTGCAGTCCATGGTGTCAATTCGGCCCAATCAAAACCGCCACCAAAATGCTGCGCATCCCCATCTGGGCTTAGGGTTGTTTATTGCCAATATGATTGCTGTTTTTCACAAAGGGAGCATTCATCTTTCCAATTTGCCAGATAATACCGGTGTCTGCGTGGTCATATCTATGCCGTATGCCAATAAATAACCCCAACTCGGGATAATCCGCGCCGCTCAATAACGATCTTTTTGCGCCTGGCATCGTTGCGCTTTCTAGTCATAGTCAGCTATGACGTACGAAATTCCGGGCTGGGGTTAAACAGAGAGCTTATGATTACTTTGATCCTGACTTTTTGGAATGAAGCGTCGCATCCGGTACGTTTTTCCCTAACATCCTGGCCTTTCGTCGAGCGACCATTCTGCCTAATCGCTTCATACTAACAGTGGCATCTTTTTCGTCTAAGATATCCACACCGAGAAGCTTTTCCAGTAGATCTTCCAGCGTAATGATGCCTTCCAAACCACCGTATTCATCTACTACCAGCAGAATATGAACTTCCTTCTGAATAAAATGATCGAAAGTGCTGGAAAGGGGCATCGAGCCCAGCAGCGTTACCATAGGTTTCCGGAATTCCCAGAGTGATTTATCGCTATCGCCCCGCGCTTGAGCAACAAGCAACTCTGAACGCATAGCATAACCGGTGATATTCTCGCGCTGGTCCTTTTCATAGATCGGGATTCGTGAGTATTCAATATGGGCATGATTGTGGAAGAAAGTTTCCACCGTAATATCCTCAGACACTGAGAAAATTGATGTTCGATGAGTCATCGCATCTTTAACTTTAAATTCATGCAGGTGCAGAAGGCTCAATAAAAAGGCTGCCTCTTGTTGCGCTAGTTGACCTTCCTGATCGGAAAGCTCAACCATCGCCTGCAGTTCACTGCGGTTGAAACCTCGAACGGGCTTTTCTTTTCTAAAGCCAGCGGTGAGCTTTTCCAGAATCTTTATCACTGGATAGAGGAGCAAGGTGAGGTATTTCAGAAAATATGCGGTTATCGGTGCAAGTGTTCGCCAATACTCAGCGCCCAACGTTTTTGGAATGATTTCAGAAAACACAAGAATCAACAAAGTAAGGATGGCTGAAATTAAACCTAAATAGGCATCACCGAAAATCATAGCCGCTTGCGCACCGGCGCCGGCTGCGCCCATTGTATGAGCAATAGTGTTGAGTGTGAGAATTGCGGAAAGCGGTTTATTTATATCGTCAACGAGAGTCCGGAGGATCTTACCGCTCGGATGGCCTTCTTTTTCCATCACGGCGATGGACGCGGGAGACACACTTAAAATTACAGCCTCGGCAATTGAGCACAGGAAGGAAAAGCCAAGTGCGGCAATGACGTATCCAAAAAGTAAAACCATTTACCTCTACCAGAAATATGCTGTTAAGTTGCTTGTCTATTATGAAGCGATGAAAACAGACTACAAGACAGATTATCAAAGCTTACTCTCACGTCTTACTTTTTGTATCTGATTGTCGTTATGTTGCGGTTCAATAGAGAGGCGTCTACTAACGCTTCTCGAGTAGATACGATTTTCTATAAATTCACCGCCTTTTACCGTGAGCAATTATCACTAAGCAAGGGCAGTAAGCACCGCCAATCTTGGGCAGTGCTTATCATTCAAGCTAACAGTAGGATTACACACTGGCCTTCTGTTCACGTCTAAAGCGTGAGATTACAGACCAAGCCTCTAACATCACCATTACGCTGACAATCAGTACCACCGCATCCAGAAAAACCAGAAGATAATTCTCTGCCAGAAAATACTCTTTCAATTTAATGATACCGGCAAAAAACGCCATCACCAGTACAAATGTCATTGGTATAAGCGTGTAGATGGCTGGGCGGTTCATCTTAATCAGCATCACGGAAATGACTAACAGTGTCATACTGGCTAGTATTTGATTAGTGGACCCGAACAACGGCCAAATTATCATACCACCGCCACCGGAAGACCCTCCGGCACCGAAAGCCAATAGCAGACAGGTTGCGACTGCTACAAGCGTAGCGATAACGCCGCTCTTAAGAATATTAAGATTATAGATTTCGCCCCATTCCTGAATAATGTAACGTTGCAAGCGGACGCCCGAATCCATTGTAGTGCCAGCAAATAGCACCACCATCACTGCAAGTATGGTAGAAGAAAATTCTACGGGTAATCCCCATCCGGCCTGAATAAGGTTTGCGCCTCCGGTAATAAATGCATTTACGCTACCGGCGCCAAGATGGCTGTAAACTTCGTGCCATTCTTCAGGCGACGCCGCCAGCGCGACTCCACTTACCGCAACAATAGTTATCAGCGCCAAACAACCTTCACCTACTGCACCGAGGTAGCCAACAAAACGCGCGTCAGTTTCTTTGTTTAGCTGCTTAGAACTTGTACCCGAGGCGACAATCCCGTGAAAACCCGATACCGCGCCACAGGCAATAGTAACGAACAGCAAAGGAATAAGACTCGGGGTGTCTACCGCCGTCTGGGTATTAAACGCAGGGGCCGTGATGTCCGGCATAGCGAAGAACACGGCGCCGTACAGTAGAAAGAGCCCCACCAATAGCTGCATGCCGTTGATAAAGTCCCTGGGTTGCAACAGCATCCAGACAGGTAATAAAGATGCAATCGCAGCATAAATAAAGAGAATAATGATCCAATTGGCTTTATCAGTAAGCCCAAACATCGTCTCCGGTAAGCTAAGAGGAATATAACTCCCCGCGTATACCGAGGCGTAAAGCACTATTATTCCCACAATACACATGGGAATGAGACTAAACTGTCGCTTAATTAGCTGCCCGATCACCAGCGCAACCGCTATCGCTGTCCATGCTGGAAATACCGCGTTAGGCTGTGCCACAAAAGAGTTAGCAATGACAACACCAAACACCGCATTAACCATTAGCAACACAAGGAATATTACTACCATAAACAAAGATCGAGAGCGCTTACCAATGACACTTGCAGATAACGCACCCATTGACTGACCTTTGTGCCGGGCACTGGCCCAGAGTGCGCCCATGTCATGCACGCCGGCGAAGAAGATGGTACCAAATACAACCCATAGCACTGCAGGAACCCAGCCCCAATAAACCGCAATTGCTGGGCCGACAATAGGTGCTGCGCCGGCAACTGAAGTAAAGTGGTGTCCCCAAAGAACAATTTTGTTAGTGGGTACATAGTCTGTACCATCATTCAGTTCATGGGCTGGAGTTACGAATTTATCGTTTAAACTAAAGATTTTGGCGGCAATAAATTTGGAATAGAAAAACCATCCCAAAAGCATCCCTACTATACCTAGTAATACAATGGTTACCGACTGCATAAATATTCCTGTTTTGTGAACGTTGCGACAATTGGTGCTAATGCAAACTTGAGCTGACCACACAGTGACGACCCAACTCCACTTACCATTATTAATAGCATCGTTATTAATATAGTGCAGACTGCCCATGATAGAAGGGTTTTGTATATTTAATTTGCTTTAGCTAAAGACCTCCTGCTTCCCTCTGTAGATTTTTAGAAGTCTCCACCGTAGCTGAAAACAATTATTAAAAATTATAAATGTTCAGTTCTGAACTTATTGCACGTTTTTAGTGGCAGTGAAAATTGGAAAAGCTACATTAAAACCACATCGCGTGAGCCAGCCTCGCGTAGCTAAAATGCCAATACTACCCGTCAAAGAGGACATATAGATGAACGGAAACTCTCTCTTTTTCAGCATCGTCAGTTGTAGGGCTTATATCATATCAACGCGTTTGGGAGCGGCTTTTGTCGCGGTAATTGCTTTAACTGGTTGCAATCGTGATCTGGAGCGACTGGATCAAGGGTTAATTGTTGTTCCTGCAGAACAAGGCAACCCAGTGAGCTGCCGATCCTCGGTTGATGATGCACCTAAAACCACTTTCAACGTCTATCGAAACGGGAGCAATTTAAATGGTAACCCCATTAACTCCACTACCTTCTACACGGACACTGAGGGCGAAAAAGGAAGATAAATATAGTCCGCACAGTATCAGGCCAGCGTGAACGCCAAACCTCTGCTGAGGTAAGCGCACTACAGCAACCTTACTTGCAAATCCCACTCGATAAAACTCGTGACAACTTTGTTAATGGCCAACGGTGGGCGCGGTAATGTGATGGGCGACGATGTGGTAGTTAACAGCGATGAAGGCCCGGCGACGTTTAGCTGACTAATTGACTACATTGATATCGTACAGATTAATATTTTTCGCCAGTCCGCGCGGACGAATGAACTCACCCCCTACGTCGACCTTAGACAGCTTATTGACAGCCCTGGCATTGCCGATACTAGCTGGACAGATACCTCTGTACAGCCGGGCGAGAGCTACTATTACTGGATTGAGTTTGTTGATGCTGTAGGTGATGCTTTTGGCCCCGAGCCCACGTGGGTAAGTTATGTATTGCCGATCACTAATCTTACCACCATATTTGCTGACGGGGTGGTAAACATATTCTGGGATCTGCAGAACTTTCCTCCCATTCAGGGCATTCAGTTTTATCGTAATACCGCAAATCAACTCAGCGGCAGAGGCCGGCTAAGCCCGCGAGTTAGCAACTCCGACAGCTTTTCCGATGCTACTGTGCAAAGCAACAATACGTACTGGTTCATGTTTAAAATCACATTGGAAGACGGCTCTACATTAAATACAGAGCCAGAAGGAGAAATCTGTATTCCTTAGAAACGCTTCCTGACGGGTTGGATGATCAGCAGCCTTTGATAAGGGCTGCGGAAGTAACGTCTTTTCGCTGAGCGAATAGCAGGGAGAGACCGCGAATGATTTTTAAGCGATAAGTGAAGGCTTCTTAGCCGAACTTCTGGAGCATGGATGCTCCAGCAGAGCCATCAGGGATAATTTTACGGCATTTCGGATGAGAAATTTTGCTTAGTCCTTGAGACTGCTGAATTTTTATTCATTCATGCTCTTGCTCTGGAGCGAATAGCAGTGTCATGCTATTACGCATTAATGTGTGCTCACTCAGCGCGAGAAGTTTTCAACTTTTGACAAGCCAGTTTCATGAAGGTTTAGTGGGACTAAATCGAACACTATTGGCGCAGCCCAAAAGCTGAAAACGCCGCTCCTTGCCGGCAGCGTCCAAAGGGAGGTAGAGGAATCCATCTACTCTGCATAACATGGTATGAAAGGCCGGTGCATTCCTTCACCAATGTTCCTTGATTAGAGAGATCCTCTATGTCTGAGCTGATCACACATCAATGCGAATTAGTATTACAGGTCGATGAGGTATATTAAGGTAAGGGGATTGTGGAGGGCTCGCGCTTATGAGCGAAAACTTCTCCTTTGCTCAATAAGATAATAACTTCTGACATTAAAAAAGGCCGCTTACGCGACCTTTTTTTTCGATACTTGAGTTAAGCGAGTTGATTACTCAACGATTTTCGCTACAACACCAGCACCTACAGTACGACCACCTTCACGGATTGCAAAGCGCAGACCTTCGTCCATCGCGATAGGTGCAATCAGTTCGACAACGAACTTCAGGTTGTCACCAGGCATTACCATTTCTACGCCTTCAGGCAATTCTACAGCACCGGTTACGTCAGTAGTACGGAAGTAAAACTGAGGACGGTAGCCTTTAAAGAATGGAGTATGACGGCCACCTTCGTCTTTAGACAGAACATAAACTTCTGCTTCAAACTTAGTGTGCGGCTTGATAGAGCCAGGCTTACAAAGAACCTGTCCACGCTCTACGTCATCACGCTTAGTACCACGTAACAACACACCAACGTTTTCACCGGCACGACCTTCGTCAAGCAGTTTACGGAACATTTCAACGCCGGTACAGGTAGTAGTTTGGGTTTCGCGGATACCGACGATTTCTACTGTCTCACCAACTTTAACAATACCTTGCTCAACACGACCGGTTACAACAGTACCACGGCCAGAAATTGAGAATACGTCTTCGATTGGCAAAATGAACGGCTTGTCGATTGCACGCTCTGGCTCAGGAATATAAGAATCCAGTGCTTCACCTAATTCGATGATTTTGGCTTCCCACTTCTCTTCACCTTCCAGTGCTTTTAACGCAGAACCCTGAATAACTGGCAAGTCGTCGCCTGGGAATTCATATTCGCTTAGCAGTTCGCGAACTTCCATTTCTACCAGCTCAAGCAGTTCTTCATCATCTACCATGTCGCATTTGTTCATGAATACGATGATAAAAGGAACACCTACCTGACGACCTAACAAGATATGCTCACGTGTCTGTGGCATAGGACCATCAGTCGCAGCAACCACCAGAATAGCACCATCCATCTGTGCCGCACCGGTAATCATGTTTTTAACATAATCAGCGTGTCCAGGGCAGTCAACGTGGGCATAGTGACGAGTGGGAGTATCATATTCTACGTGTGACGTAGAAATTGTGATACCACGGGCTTTTTCTTCAGGCGCGTTATCGATTTGGTCAAATGCGCGTGCAGAACCACCATAAGTCTTTGAAAGGACAGTAGTGATTGCTGCAGTCAGAGTGGTTTTACCGTGGTCAACGTGGCCGATTGTACCCACGTTCACATGGGGCTTTTTACGTTCAAACTTTTCTTTTGCCATTTTTCTCGTTTCCTAAGTTAAAAGTCCGATCCAATATAGACCGGACCGAACCTTCATTTAGATTTAAATTCTAGCTTCAATAATTGCACGTGCAACGTTGCTAGGCGCTTCAGAATAATTGAAGAACTCCATAGAATATGAGGCTCTGCCCTGCGTAGCTGAACGCAAGTCAGTAGCATATCCAAACATTTCAGAAAGCGGTACTTTAGCTCGAACGATTTTAACGCCAGCTATGCCTTCTTCCATACCTTCGATCATGCCACGGCGACGGTTGAGATCTCCAACCACATCACCCATCCAGTCTTCCGGAGTTGTCACTTCAACTTTCATCATGGGTTCAAGCAATACCGGATTCGCTTCTGCGGCGCCCTTTTTGAATCCCATAGAACCGGCGATCTTAAACGCCATTTCAGAAGAGTCAACATCATGATAGGAGCCGTCAAACAACGTCACTTTTACATCAAGGACCGGATAACCAGCGACCACACCATTTTGCAATTGCTCCTGAATTCCCTTATCAACCGCAGGAATGAATTCCTTAGGTACCACACCACCTACTATCGCGTTAACGAATTCGTAGCCTGCACCTTCTTCCTGTGGCTCGATACGTAACCAGACATGACCAAATTGCCCTCGGCCACCTGATTGACGAACAAACTTACCTTCAACTTCAACTTTCTTACGGATAGTCTCACGATAGGCAACCTGAGGCTTACCTACTTTACATTCGACTTTAAATTCCCGCTTCATACGGTCGACAATGATATCCAGGTGCAGTTCACCCATACCTGAAATAATCGTCTGACCGGTTTCATCGTCGGTTTTCACTTTAAAAGACGGATCTTCTGCGGCAAGTTTAGATAACGCAATGCCCATCTTTTCTTGATCAGCCTGAGACTTCGGCTCTACCGCTATGGAAATTACCGGTTCAGGAAATTCCATGCGTTCAAGGGTGATTATGTGATTAGGATCGCATAACGTATCACCCGTGGTCACATCTTTCAGTCCGATTGCTGCTGCAATATCTCCAGCACGAACTTCCTTAATTTCTTCACGATCTTTAGAGTGCATTTGCACGATACGACCAAAGCGCTCGCGTTTACCTTTCACCGGGTTATACACAGTGTCTCCGGTGTTAACCACACCCGAATAGCAACGGAAAAATGTAAGTGTACCCACGAACGGGTCTGTGGCTATTTTAAATGCCAGTGCAGAAAACGGCTCGCTGTCGTCAGCGTGACGTTCTGCAGGTGTCTCATCTTTATCGTCCAACACACCGTCAATGGCTGGCACGTCAACAGGAGACGGCAAAAATTGAACAACAGCATCCAGCACGGCCTGTACACCTTTATTTTTAAAAGCGCTGCCACAGGTGGCCAAGACAATTTCGTTATTCAACGTACGAATTCGCAGGCCCTGACGAATTTCCTCTTCAGAGAGTTCTTCTCCTTCGAGATATTTTTCCATCAACGCTTCAGAAGCTTCTGCTGCCGCTTCAACCATTTGGATTCGGTACTTTTCTGCTTTGCTTTGTAATTCAGCCGGAATATCTTGATAGGTAAATGTCATACCCATATCTTCCATATTCCAGTCGATGGCCTTCATCTTAATTAAATCGATGACACCACGGAATTCTTCTTCGGCACCAATATTCAGTTGAATCGGAATACAGGTTGCGCCTAAACGTTTGCGAATTTGCGCAATGACGCGTTCAAAATCCGCACCCGCACGGTCCATTTTATTTACAAAGACCATGCGGGGTACGTGATATTTATCAGCCTGTCGCCAGACTGTTTCTGATTGAGGCTCAACCCCGCTCGACCCACAAAATACCACCACTGCACCATCTAATACCCGTAGCGATCGCTCAACTTCAATTGTGAAGTCTACGTGCCCCGGAGTATCAATAATGTTGACACGGTGTTGTTCAAATTGCTGCTCCATACCCGACCAAAAACAGGTAGTGGCCGCGGAAGTAATAGTAATTCCGCGCTCCTGCTCCTGTTCCATCCAGTCCATAGTAGCCGCACCATCATGAACTTCACCAATCTTGTGTGATAATCCTGTGTAAAATAGAACTCGCTCCGTAGTCGTGGTTTTACCCGCGTCTACGTGCGCTACAATACCAATATTACGATAACGTTCGATTGGGGTCTTACGAGGCATACGTCTCTCTCAGGTTATAGCGTTGATTGACAACAAATTACCAGCGGTAATGAGCGAAAGCTTTGTTCGCTTCAGCCATACGGTGAACGTCTTCACGCTTCTTAACCGCAGAACCTTTGTTATCAGCTGCATCTAACATTTCAGCTGCGAGGCGTTGAGCCATGGATTTCTCGCCACGTTTACGGGCCGCATCAACCATCCAACGCATACCTAGAGCATTACGACGAACCGGGCGAACTTCTACTGGAACCTGATAAGTGGAACCACCTACACGACGAGATTTAACCTCGACAGTAGGACGAATGTTGTCCAGTGCATCTTCAAATACATCTATGTGTGCTTTGCCGGTTTTTTCAGCAACAATATCAAGCGCACCGTAAACGATCTTTTCAGCAACTGATTTCTTGCCGTCGAGCATTACGACATTCATAAATTTTGCAAGCAGCGTAGAACCAAATTTTGGCTCTGGTAGGATTTTACGTTGACCTACAACTCTTCTTCTTGGCATCTTAATTCTCCGTGGAATTCAGGGATAACCCAAAACTCTAATACTTCAGTTTGGCCTTACTAACGGAGAACCGTTAAGATTTAGGCCGCTTTGCACCGTACTTAGAACGGGCTTGTCTACGATCGTTTACACCTGCGCAGTCAAGAGTACCGCGAACTGTGTGATAACGAACACCTGGTAAGTCTTTAACACGACCACCACGAATAAGTACAACACTGTGCTCTTGCAGGTTGTGACCTTCACCACCGATGTATGAAGAAACTTCAAAACCGTTAGTTAAGCGAACACGACATACTTTACGTAGTGCTGAGTTTGGTTTCTTTGGCGTAGTAGTATATACGCGAGTACATACACCACGTCTTTGCGGACACGCCTGCAGGGCAGCAACGTTGCTTTTCTCAACGGGCTTTCTGCGTGGCTTGCGCACTAACTGGTTAACTGTTGCCATTAACTAGCTCCTGATTAAAAACTACAAAAACCCGATACCATGGTTCGGGTCGATTCATTGCGACTTTATGTATTGTCGCGTAATTCTGTGCTCGTCAGAATTAAGACTGCTTTAATACAAAAAACCGCGCCCTCGTTTTGCTGTCTTTTAAGACTGTCCAAAAATCGGGTCGCGGAATTCTAATGATCAAAGCGCTCACTGTCAAGGTGTACAAAGGATAACCACTTGAATAACAGGTTCTCCTTTATCCTCGCAGCTGAGTTTTAGCAGGTTGTTGCTACAACCTGCTAAAGAGGTTACTCGTCAGAAGACGACTCACCACTTACTTCAGCGTTCAGTGCTTCGGTAAGCGCCTGCTCTGCTTCGGCGGCAGATACAGACATTTCTTCAATCGCTTCAAGGCGCTTCTGCATACGACGTTCATGATACGCAAATCCAGTACCGGCAGGAATCAGACGACCAACAATAACGTTCTCTTTCAAGCCGCGTAAATCGTCTTCTTTGCCCTGTACAGCGGCTTCGGTAAGAACCCGTGTTGTTTCCTGGAACGAGGCTGCTGAAATGAACGACTCTGTAGACAGCGACGCTTTGGTGATCCCCAATAACTGAGTTTCATAGCCTGCGCCCAATTTACCAGCCTTCTCAAGCTCTCGGTTTGCAATTTTCACTGCAGACACTTCAACCTGCTCCCCTTCAAGGAACTGACTGTCGCCTGGATAGGTGATCAAACACTTACGCAACATCTGGCGGATAACCACTTCGATGTGCTTATCGTTAATTTTTACACCTTGTAGACGGTAAACTTCCTGTACTTCATTCACAATATAGTTAGATACTGCGCTGATCCCACGCAGACGTAAAATATCGTGTGGAGATTCAGGACCATCTGCAATAACTTCACCTTTTTCAACGTACTCACCTTCGAACACGTTAAGCTGACGCCATTTAGGAATCATCTCTTCGTAAGCATCACCTTCTTTAGGCGTGATCACCAGACGCTTCTTACCTTTGGTTTCTTTACCAAAGCCAATGCTACCGGAAATCTCTGCCAATATTGCAGGTTCTTTAGGCTTACGCGCTTCGAACAGGTCAGCAACACGTGGCAGACCACCGGTGATATCCCGCGTCTTCGAGCTTTCCTGTGGAATACGTGCCAGTACATCACCTTCGCTTACCTGCTTACCGTCAGCAGCTTCGATGGTGGTGTAGCTAGGTAAACGAATTTCCTGAAGGCCAAACTCTTCGCTTTCTAGGATCAGTTTAGGCTCTTTAGCATTAACCTTAGACAAGTCTTTAACCACAATACGGGTTAAGCCAGTCAATTCGTCCTGCTGCATTTCTGTATTGGAATCATCAACATCAGAGAAGCTAAGTTTCGCTGCACGTTCGGTGATGATCGGGTGACTATGCGGATCCCAGTTGGCAACGATATCACCAGCATTGACTTCTGCACCATCATCCACAGATAGAATTGCGCCGTAAGGCACTTTGTAGCGCTCTTTCTCACGGCCATGGCTATCAATCATCGTCAGTTCAGTTGAACGCGATACGATAACAACCTTGTTATCTACATTGCGAACAAACTTTGCATTATGCAGTTTTAAGCTACCTGAGGTCTTAACCTGTACGCTGTTTTCTGCCGATGCCCGCGATGCCGCACCACCAATGTGGAACGTACGCATGGTAAGCTGTGTACCTGGTTCACCGATTGACTGTGCAGCGATAACACCCACAGACTCACCTTTAGCAACCATGTGTCCACGAGCGAGGTCACGACCATAACAGTTAGCACAAACACCAAAGTCGTTGTCACAGGTGATCACTGAACGAACCATAATTTGATCAATAGAATTCGCTTCCAGCTCATCTACCAATGCTTCGTCCAGCAGAACGTTACGTGCAATCAGAACTTCAGTGCTACCGGGTTTCAGTACATCTTCTGCAACCACACGACCCAGCACTCGCTCACGCAACGGTTCTACAACATCGCCACCTTCAATCAGCGGAGACATTTTAACACCTTCAAAGGTGCCACAGTCGCTGTTAGTGATAACCAGATCCTGCGCAACATCTACCAGACGACGAGTCAGATAGCCGGAGTTAGCTGTCTTCAATGCAGTATCGGCCAAACCTTTTCGCGCACCGTGAGTAGAAATAAAGTACTGAAGTACGTTTAGACCTTCACGGAAGTTAGCGGTAATTGGCGTTTCGATAATCGAACCATCTGGTTTCGCCATCAGACCTCGCATACCTGCTAGCTGACGAATCTGGGCAGCACTACCACGAGCACCGGAGTCGGCCATCATATAAACAGAGTTAAATGAGGACTGCTCTTCTTCTTCGCCTTTCGCATTAATAACAATGTCTGTTTTCAAGTTATCCATCATGGCCTTGGCAACTTTTTCGTTGGCATTTGACCAGATATCAATAACTTTATTATAACGCTCACCAGCTGTAACCAAACCGCTTTGGAACTGTTCCTGAATTTCGATAACTTCAGCTTCAGCTGCGTCGATAATTTCTTTCTTCGCTTCAGGAATAACCATGTCGTCAATACCAACTGATGCACCTGCGATCATCGCATAGTGAAAACCGGTATACATGATTTGGTCAGCCGCAATAACAGTGTCTTTTAGACCCAACGTACGGTAACAGGCGTTTAGCAGTCTTGAGATCTGCTTCTTACCCATCGCCTGGTTAATGATGGAGAACGGCAGACCCTTAGGCAGTATCAAAGAAAAGATTGCACGACCAACTGTAGTTTCTGTCAGTGTGACCCGTTCTGTTTTAGTGCCATCTTCTGCAACATCATATTCAGCAATTCGTACTTTTACGCGAGCATGCAGTTCTGCGTTATCAGTACGATAAGCTTTTTCAGCTTCGTGCGGGCTGGTAAAAACCATCCCTTCACCTTTACCGTTTACTTTATCGCGCGTCAGGTAATACAAGCCCAAAACAACGTCCTGTGAAGGTACGATGATAGGTTCACCATTCGCTGGTGACAAAATGTTGTTCGTTGACATCATTAATGCACGAGCTTCAAGCTGTGCTTCAATAGTCAATGGCACGTGAACAGCCATCTGGTCGCCGTCGAAGTCAGCGTTATACGCAGCACACACCAATGGGTGTAACTGAATCGCTTTACCTTCGATTAGGGTAGGTTCGAAGGCCTGAATACCCAATCTGTGCAGAGTCGGTGCCCGGTTCAGTAAGACCGGATGTTCGCGAATAACTTCGTCCAGAACGTCCCATACTTCCGGTGCTTCACGTTCAACTAACTTTTTAGCTGCTTTGATGGTCGTCGCAAGACCACGGCCTTCCAATTTGCCGTAAATAAATGGCTTAAATAACTCAAGCGCCATTTTCTTCGGCAAACCGCATTGGTGTAAACGCAATGTAGGACCAACAGTAATAACCGAACGGCCGGAGTAATCAACACGCTTACCAAGCAGGTTCTGACGGAATCGTCCTTGCTTACCTTTGATCATATCGGCCAAAGATTTAAGCGGGCGCTTGTTAGAGCCTGTAATGGCACGGCCACGACGACCGTTGTCTAATAATGCGTCTACTGCTTCCTGTAGCATACGTTTTTCGTTACGCACGATAATATCAGGCGCTGCCAAATCCAGAAGACGTTTCAGTCGGTTGTTACGGTTGATAACCCGACGGTACAAATCGTTAAGATCTGAAGTCGCAAAACGGCCGCCATCAAGTGGTACCAATGGACGTAAGTCTGGTGGTAACACAGGCAGCACTGTTAAGATCATCCATTCTGGCTTGTTACCAGATTGTTGGAATGATTCCAGCAACTTCAAACGCTTGGTAATTTTCTTACGCTTAGTCTCAGAGTTTATAGACGGTAACTCTTCGCGCATAGCAGCGACATCAGCTTCTACATCAAGGGCTTTCAGCAAGTCAAAAACTGCTTCAGCACCCATTTTTGCTTCAAACTCATCACCGTTTTCTTCCAACGCATCCAGATATTCTTCTTCAGTCAATAACTGGCTACGCTCAAGCGTGGTCATTCCTGGCTCTGTAACTACAAACGACTCGAAATATAATACCCGTTCGATATCGCGCAGTGTCATATCCAGCATCAAACCAATGCGAGATGGCAATGATTTAAGGAACCAGATATGTGCTACTGGACTTGCCAGCTCAATGTGACCCATACGCTCACGACGAACTTTCGTCAGCGTTACTTCAACGCCGCACTTCTCACAGATTACACCACGGTGCTTCAAGCGCTTGTACTTACCGCACAAGCACTCGTAGTCTTTCACCGGGCCGAAGATACGCGCACAGAATAACCCATCACGCTCTGGCTTGAAGGTACGGTAGTTAATTGTTTCTGGCTTTTTCACCTCACCAAAAGACCACGAACGAATCATGTCTGGTGAAGCAAGACCAATTCGAATGTTATCGAACTCTTCAGTCTTGTTTTGTTGCTTTAGAAACTTTAATAAGTCTTTCACATTACTCTCCCAGCGGAGTCAGTCTCTAGAACCCGGCATGACGCCGGGTCATCTATATCAATATATGGCAATAAACGCGTTTTACTTTTCTTCCAACTCGATGTTGATACCCAACGAGCGAATTTCTTTAAGTAATACGTTGAAGGACTCTGGCATCCCAGGTTCCATTCTGTGATCGCCATCAACGATGTTTTTATACATCTTCGTACGGCCGTTCACGTCATCTGATTTCACTGTCAGCATTTCCTGCAGTGTATACGCAGCGCCGTATGCTTCCAGTGCCCACACTTCCATCTCACCGAAGCGTTGACCACCAAACTGAGCTTTACCGCCCAGAGGCTGCTGAGTAACCAGACTATATGAACCTGTAGAACGAGCATGCATTTTGTCGTCTACCAAGTGGTTCAGTTTTAGCATATACATATAGCCAACTGTAACCGGACGTTCAAAAGCACGGCCTGTTCGACCGTCGAACAAGGTGATTTGACCGCTTTCCGGTAAATCAGCCAGTTTCAACATCGCTTTAATTTCTTCTTCACGGGCACCGTCAAATACAGGAGTTGCCACCGGAACACCTTTGCGCAGGTTTTCTGCCAGACGTTTGACCTCATCGTCTGTAAAGGTATCCAGATCCACTTCCTGATGGTTCTCCCCCAAGGTGTAGACTTCTTGAAGGAAGCTGCGAAGTTTCGCCATTTCTTCCTGCTCTTTGATCATGCGATCAATCTTGACACCGAGTCCGTGAGCAGCCATGCCCAGGTGAGTTTCAAGGATCTGACCGATGTTCATCCGCGAAGGTACACCCAAGGGATTCAGTACGATATCGACTGGTGTGCCGTTTTCGTCGTACGGCATATCTTCAACGGGCTGAATGGTGGAAATAACACCTTTGTTCCCGTGACGACCGGCCATTTTATCACCCGGCTGGATATGACGTTTAACTGCCAGATAAACCTTAACAATTTTAAGGACACCTGGAGCCAGATCATCACCTTGAGTAATTTTACGACGCTTGACTTCGAATTTTTTATCGAAGGCTTCTTTAATTTCCGTGTACTGCTCGGCGATTTGATCCAGTTCGTTTTGTACGTCTTCATCTTTCAACGTCAATTCAAACCATTTTTCGCGCGGTGTACTGTCTAATTTGGCTTCTTCAACACCGGCACGCAACAATACGTTACGAGCGCGAGAGAAAGTACCATCGGCAAGAATGCTAAACTCATCAGACAAATCTTTCTTAACCTGACGAAGTTGCATATCTTCGATTTCAAGTGCACGTTTATCTTTCTCAACGCCATCACGAGTGAAGACCTGAACGTCGATAACAGTACCGTGAACACTATTTGGTACACGTAAAGACGTATCTTTTACGTCTGACGCTTTTTCACCAAATATGGCTCTTAACAGTTTTTCTTCTGGCGTAAGCTGGGTTTCACCTTTAGGTGTCACTTTACCTACGAGAATATCGCCGCCTTTTACTTCTGCGCCAATATAAACAACACCAGATTCATCCAGTTTGCTAAGTGCCGATTCACCGACATTAGGAATATCAGAACTGATTTCTTCTGGACCTAACTTAGTGTCACGAGCAATACAGCTCAGTTCCTGGATATGAATGGTAGTAAAGCGGTCTTCTTGAACAACACGTTCTGAAATCAGAATCGAGTCTTCGAAGTTATAACCATTCCAAGGCATGAACGCGATACGCATGTTCTGACCTAGCGCTAATTCGCCTAAATCAGTGGATGGTCCGTCTGCCAACACATCACCCGCAACGATTGGATCGCCAACGTTACAAGTAGGACGCTGATTAATACAAGTGTTCTGGTTTGAACGCGTGTATTTGGTCAGGTTATAAATATCGATACCGGCTTCACCAGGCAGCATTTCATCTTCATCAACCTTGATAACGATTCGGCTGGCGTCAACGTAATCAACCGTACCACCACGTTTTGCAACAACAGTAACACCAGAGTCAACCGCGACGGTTTTCTCCATGCCTGTTCCAACGAGTGGTTTGTCAGCACGTAACGTAGGAACCGCCTGACGTTGCATGTTCGAGCCCATCAGAGCCCGGTTAGCATCATCGTGCTCAAGGAATGGAATGATGCTCGCAGCAATCGAAACGATTTGCTGAGGCGACACATCCATATATTTGATATCTTCTTTAGGCATTAGCGTGGTCTCGCCACGGTGACGCGAAGGTATCAAGTCGTCAACTAACGCACCGTTTTCGTCCAAAGCAATATTTGCCTGGGCGATAACGAACTGGCCTTCTTCAATTGCCGAAAGATAGTCGATTTCGTCGGTAACTACACCATCGACAATGCGACGGAACGGCGTTTCAAGGAAACCGAAATCATTGGTACGAGCGAAACTCGCTAACGAGTTGATCAAACCAATGTTTGGACCTTCAGGTGTTTCAATAGGACATAAGCGACCATAGTGAGTCGGATGTACGTCCCGGACTTCAAAACCTGCGCGTTCACGAGTCAGACCGCCTGGACCTAAAGCAGAAATACGACGTTTGTGCGTCACTTCTGACAAAGGGTTGTTCTGGTCCATAAACTGTGACAACTGTGAAGAGCCAAAGAACTCTTTAACAGCAGCGGAAATCGGCTTAGCGTTAATCAGATCCTGCGGCATGATATTGTCTAGATCACCGAGACTCAAACGCTCTTTTACTGCACGCTCAACACGTACCAGTCCTACACGGAACTGATTTTCTGCCATTTCACCCACAGAACGGATACGACGGTTACCTAAGTGATCGATATCATCCACTTCATCCTTACCATCACGGATAAGAATCAAACGCTTCATTACAGCGATGATATCTTCTTTACTCAGTGTACCTGAACCTGTCAACTCTTCACGGCCAAGACGGCGGTTGAACTTCATACGTCCAACAGAAGACAGATCGTAACGCTCTTCAGCAAAGAAAAGGTTTTCAAACAACGTTTCCGCTGCGTCTTTAGTCGGTGGCTCGCCAGGGCGCATCATACGGTAGATTTCTACCAGCGCTTCCAGACGATTTGAGCTGCTATCAATACGTAAGGTATCGGATATATAGGAACCGTGATCCAGTTCGTTAATATATAACGTCTCAAACTCTTTAATGCCTGCTTTACTTAGTTCAGCTAACATTTCGAGAGTGAGTTCGTCATTAGCATTAACAATGACTTCGCCGGTTTCTTCGTTCACATAGGAGCGCGCGAACACACGGCCAATGAGATATTCAGCTGGAACTTCCAATTCAGTGATATTGGCTTTTTCCAATGCGCGAGTATGACGCGCAGAAATACGACGGCCGGTTTCTACCAGCACGTTGCCTTCGCCATCTAAAATCTCAAACTGGGCAGTTTCACCACGTAGACGATCGGGAACGATTTCCATCATCAGTCGATCATCAGCAATACGCACTTGAACTTTCTCAAAGAAGACATCAAGAACTTCTTCGGTAGTCATTTCCAGCGCACGCAAAATAATAGTAGCGGGCAGCTTACGACGACGGTCAATACGTACAAACAGGTTATCTTTTGGATCAAACTCAAAGTCTAACCAAGAACCACGGTAGGGAATGACCCGCGCGTTGTACAACACCTTACCCGATGAGTGCGTTTTACCTTTATCGTGATCGTAGAATACACCAGGTGAACGGTGCAACTGTGACACGATAACGCGCTCTGTACCATTAATGACGAACGTTCCGTTCTCGGTCATCAATGGTATTTCACCCATGTACACTTCTTGTTCTTTTATATCTTTTACGGTACCTGGGGCGGCTTCTTTATCGAATAAGACTAAACGCAGCTTTACTCTTAACGGAGCAGAATAAGTGACGCCACGGATTTGACACTCTTTGACGTCAAAAACGGGCTCACCCAGACGGTAGCTTACGTATTGAAGCTCTGAGTTGCCTGAGTAACTTTTAATCGGAAATACGGAACGAAATGCTGCTTCCAAACCATATTGACCATCGGCATCGATCTCAATAAATTTTTTGAAAGAATCTAGCTGAATTGAAAGGAGGTATGGAATTTCCAGTACCTGTGGGCGTTTGCCAAAATCCTTACGGATACGTTTCTTTTCGCTATAAGAGTAAACCATGGGTTCCTCAGCCTGCTGATTTATGACCCAACCTGCTGTCCGAAAAAATCCAGACAACAAACTTCCGCGACCCTTTTTTCGGGCAAGTTCACCAGCATACAACAAAATTTAACCAATTATTAGTTAACTTGTTGCTTTTCTGCTTTTTAATGGTGACCCGAATTGCGCCTGACGACTTACAGTAAAGGGCTAGAAACTGTATTCCCTACAGCGCAAAAAGGCTGGTGGTTAATATTAACCACCAGCCTTGCCGTTTCAGGCAGGTAATCTAATCAAACTAGATTACTTAACTTCAACTGCTGCACCAGCTTCTTCAAGCTCTTTCTTCAGTGCTTCAGCTTCTTCTTTAGCTACGCCTTCTTTGATAGCTTTAGGTGCAGATTCAACCAGTTCTTTGGCTTCTTTCAAGCCAAGACCTGTAGCAGCACGTACTGCTTTGATAACTGCAACTTTGTTAGCGCCGAAAGAAGTCATTACAACGTCAAATTCAGTTTGTTCTTCAACTGCAGCAGCTTCGCCGCCAGCAGCTGGGCCTGCAACTGCAACAGCAGCGGCAGCAGAAACATTGAATTTTTCTTCAGCAGCTTCGATCAGCTCAACCAGTTCCATAACTGGCATTTCAGCGATCGCGTTCAAGATATCTTCTTTGGATAGAGCCATTTCTCTAAACTCCCGGGGTTAAAATATTAAAAAAATCAAAATGCCAAAAACGCCAATTATTTGGTGTCTTTGATCGCCGCCAATACGCGCACAAATTTGGAAGGCACTTCGTTGATAGTTTGAACGAATTTGCCAACCGGTGCTTTGAAGGTTGCAAGTAGTCTTGCAAGGGCTTCGTCGCGAGTCGGAAGTGAGGCAACCGCATCCAGTTTTTCTGGACCCAGCAAGCCGCTACCTATTGAAAGCGCTGTTACCTTTAGCTTATTGTTCTGCTTTCCATAGTCTTTAAAAAGACGTGCTGCACCACCCGGTGCATCAATAGAAAAGCCGTAGATAAGCGGACCAGTTAAGGCACTATCCAAGTCTGCAAATTTGCTGTCTGCCAATGCGCGTTTAGCCAGAGTGTTACGTATTACCTTTAGGTAAACGCCTTGCTCACGAGCTTTTATACGCAGGTCAGTCAGTTCTGCAACTTCCATCCCACGGTATTCAGCGACGGCAATGGATAGAGCGCGAGACGCAACGTCAGAAACTTCTGCTACGATCTCTTTTTTAGCTGCTAAACCTAGTGCCACTGAGTTCACCTCTTTGTATCTGATTTCATTACCAATGACAGTAATTCCATCAGGGTTCACAGATTGATACAGCCAGCATCATACTGGTCGTACCGCTCTACGGTGTTCGTTACCCCAGAGAGTCTGAGTCGAAAGCACCGTCTGCGCAGGTTGTCTTATTAAGCAATACATTGAATGTAAAAGGTCTCTTACTTCTTTTACTGTATCGCACCTGCGGTCTTGGACGGGAGCTGATAATCAGCAAATACTGTTTACAGCTCCAACCCATAACCTTTAAGAGAAAATCAGTATTTTTACTGACTTAAAAAGCCTTACTGGCCAACACTTGCTTTATCAAGAGCAACACCAGCACCCATTGTAGTGCTCAGGCTGACTTTCTTGATATAAGTGCCTTTTGCTGAAGAAGGCTTAGCTTTCTTCAACGCTTCCAGCAAAGATTCCAGATTTTCTTTAATTTTGTCTGCTTCGAAAGCAATCTTACCAATGCTGGCGTGAATGATACCGTTCTTATCGTTACGGTATCTCACCTGACCGGCTTTAGCATTTTTAACCGCAGTAGCTACGTCAGGCGTAACAGTACCGGTTTTAGGGTTAGGCATAAGACCACGAGGACCTAAAATCTGACCTAATTGACCAACCACACGCATTGCGTCAGGGCTGGCAACAACTACGTCAAAGTTCATTTCGCCTTTCTTAACTTGCTCAGCTAAGTCTTCCATACCGACGATGTCAGCACCGGCTGCTTTCGCTGCTTCTGCATTCGCACCTTGAGTGAACACAGCTACACGAACGTCTTTACCAGTACCGTTAGGCAGTACAGTTGCACCACGTACGTTTTGGTCAGATTTTTTAGCATCAATACCTAGATTGATAGCAACGTCTACGCTTTCAGCGAACTTAGCGGTAGCTAATTCTTTTAAAAGCGCAACCGCTTCAGAAATTTCGTACTCTTTAGTCGCGTCAACTTTTTCGCGAATAGTACGCATACGTTTAGTCAGTTTAGCCATTCGATTAACCCTCTACGTTCAAGCCCATGCTGCGAGCAGAACCCGCAATTGTACGAACAGCAGCGTCAAGATCAGCTGCAGTCAGATCCGGCTCTTTAGTCTTGGCAATTTCTTCCAATTGAGCACGGGTAACAGTACCCACTTTATCAGTGTTAGGACGGCCTGAACCACTCTTGATACCGGCTGCTTTTTTCAGCAAATAAGAAGCAGGTGGAGTTTTTGTTTCGAATGTGAAAGAGCGATCTTCGTAAACAGTAATTTCAACTGGTACTGGAGCGCCTTTTTCAAGACTTTCAGTTCTTGCATTGAAAGCCTTACAGAATTCCATGATATTCACACCATGCTGACCCAATGCTGGACCAACCGGAGGACTAGGGTTTGCAGCACCAGCTGCAACCTGAAGCTTTATTAAGCCACTTACTTTTTTAGCCATTTTAATGCTCTCTGTTGTGGGTCTAACGCCTCGCAAATACTGAGAATATTTGCTCTAACGGCTTCCCGTTCCATTTAAAAGGGCGCGTAATGTACAACAAATAATCGTTTAGGGCAACCCTTTGGTAGAAGTTTGTTCTTATTTATCGCAGATAACGATTTATTCTCTGAAGGCATGAAGGCTTAGTTTAACGCAAAAAAAAAGCGACTTGGAGGCCGCTTCTTTGTGGAACACGGTACGTCAGCACTCGACATGCTGGTAAAGAAACTACCCTTTTTCGACCTGTCCAAACTCCAGATCTACCGGCGTAGAGCGGCCAAAAATCAGAACCGAGACTTTTACACGGCTCTTTTCGTAATCTACTTCTTCTACAACACCGTTGAAATCGGCAAAAGGACCATCGGTAACACGAATAACTTCGCCTGGTTCGAACAACGTTTTTGGCTTCGGCTTATCGACCGACTCTTCCAGACGATTAAGGATAGCATCTGCTTCCTTCTGAGAAATCGGCATGGGGCGATCAGAGGTGCCACCAATGAAGCCAAGCACACGCGGAACGCTTTTAACCAAGTGCCATGAATCTTCATTCATCGCCATTTCGACTAATACATAGCCTGGAAAAAACTTTCGCTCGGATTTGCGTTTCTGCCCCGCTCGCATTTCGACCACTTCTTCTGTAGGTACCAATACCTGACCAAAGTGTTCTTCCATGTTGTGCATCTTGATGTATTCAAGCAAGGTCTTTTTGACACGTGACTCATACTGAGAATAAGCCTGAACGATATACCATCTTTTCTTAATTTCTTCAGACATACGTTATGCTCCTATTCCAGTGATAAAACTTACCAGGCGAACAATAATTCCGTCCAGACCCCAAAGAATGAGTGCCATAACCAAAGTAGCGGCCATAACAATTAATGTAGTTTGGTTGGTTTCCTGACGTGATGGCCAGATAACCTTGCGCACTTCCATACGGGATTCTTTGGCAAAACTCAGAAAAGCGCTACCTTTAGTCGTTGTCGCGGCAATAAGACCGGCGATGACGACCACCGCTACAGCTACCAGTGCGCGGTAAAGCACAGAGATTTCGCCGAACATATGATTAGCAGTAATCAGTCCTGCCAATAAGGCTATCACTACCAGCCACTTAAACATGTCCAACGGGTTGGACGAACTTTCTGTCTTTTCGCTCATGTCACGATCCTAGCAATACTGCGTCGTTTATCCCTACGCACACAACCGTAGAGTAATATCTGGCAGGGGTGGAGGGACTCGAACCCCCAACCATCGGTTTTGGAGACCGCTGTTCTACCAATTCGAACTACACCCCTGAGGTGTCAAAACTGACAAATTTCATCTACACCACCCTTAGCAAATTAGCGGCTTTTCTTGAGGAAAGTGCGGAATAGCAAGGGAGGGAGGCGTATTATACTCATCCGTCAAGCAGATACAAGCGCTTTGTCTTTATGCCCTCACGAGGAACGCTGTTGGCGCCAACCGTTCAACAAAACGCTCTTCTTCCGACAATGAAAAATGTTAGCATCTGCCTCTTTTCATCCCTTACTACATGCTTTTACACTTTTCATTCCACGCCAATAAAGCCACCTGTTTGGTGCGCCCACAGCTTAGCATATATGCCATTCTTTGATACCAGCTCAGCGTGGGTTCCTTGCTCGACAATGTTTCCTTTATCCAACACTAGTAGCCGATCCATTTGTGCAATAGTGGAAAGACGGTGTGCAATTGCCAATACAGTTTTCTTTTCCATTACCGAATTCAGACAATCCTGAATCGCCGCCTCTACTTCAGAATCCAATGCTGATGTCGCTTCATCGAGGATTAAAATGGGTGCATCTTTTAGCAGTACTCTTGCAATTGCAATTCGCTGGCGCTGCCCTCCTGATAGCTTAACTCCCCGCTCTCCCACGTGAGCATCGTAACCGGTGCGGCCCTCATTATCAGACAACGACAAAATGAAATCATGGGCTTCGGCCTGTTTCGCTGCCGCTATCATTTCTTCTTCAGAGGCATTGGTCCGGCCGTAAATAATGTTGTCTCTCACTGAACGGTGCATGAGCGACGTATCTTGCGTCACCATACTGATCATCGAACGCAACTGCTCCTGAGGCACACTGCGGATATCCTGACCATCAATGCGAATGTGACCACTGTTGGTATCGTAAAAGCGCATGAGCAGGTTAACTAATGTAGATTTTCCAGCCCCTGATCTGCCCACCAGACCAACCTTTTCGCCCGGTCGAATATCAACAGTTAAATTATTAAATACATTGATGGGAAAATTATCGTGCCCCATATAAGAAAAACGGACATCGTCGAAATGAATTCTCCCGCCTTTAACTTCCAGCGCTTCAGGTTTGTCTCGATCTTCCACTTCCACGGGCTGGGCCAAGGTATTGATACCATCTTGTACTGTTCCAAGATTTTCAAATAATGCTGATACTTCCCACATAATCCAGTGAGACATACCGTTGAGGCGCAAGCACAAGCTTATTGCCACGGCGATATCGCCAGGCGAAACAATATTGTGCAACCAAAGATAAACGGATAATGCCCCCACTGAGAATATTAAAAGCGCATTCGCCATTTCTACGCATATTTCTAATATTGTCACCAGACGCATTTGCGGGTAAACCGTTCGCAAGAAGCCGTCCATACTTTCCTTTGCGTAGTCCGCTTCACGTTGGCTATGAGAGAAGAGCTTCACCGTGGTAATGTTGGTATAGCTATCAACAATACGCCCCGTCATCATGGAACGAGCATCAGCCTGACGCTGGGACACATTTTTTAACTTTGGCACCAGCACCCGCAAAATCAGAATATAAACGACAAACCACACAAGCAACGGCACCGCCAGCCGCCAGTCTGTGCTAAATAACAGGACTATCATCGAGATAAAGTACACGCTGATGTATACCATTAAATCGAGCATTTTCATCACCGTCTCGCGTACCGACAGTGCCGTTTGCATTACCTTTGTCGCCACCCGACCGGCAAACTCATTTTGGAAGAAGCTTAAACTTTGCCCTAGTAAATAGCGGTGAGCCTGCCACCGTATTCGCATAGGATAATTTCCCATTAGCGACTGACGATTAAATAGCGAGCGCAGAAAAATAGCACCGGGAATAAGCACCACGACCACCAGCCCCATCCCCAGCAGCGTCCATTTTTCTTCTGCGAGAAACGTTGCTCTGTCGTGATTGGAGAACCAATCGACCATTTGGCCCAAAAATCCAAACAGCGCCACTTCCAGAATAGCGACCACAGCACTTAGCAGCGACACCACCGCAATGATGCCCCACATTCCCTGGCTGTAATAACGACAAAAGGCCACCAGGCCCTTGGGGGGCTGGGTAGGTAATTCTTGCGGAAACGGCTTGGTAAGCCGTTCAAAAAATGAAAACATAGTTATTGCTCATCGTTTAATAACAGTTAGCCGCGTGCCACAGCAGGTTTGTTTAGAACCCGATGGCGTAGATAGACAACGAGTATTCTGGCTGACTACCAATGAGGTAAGGGGCGAGATCTTCGGGCGTCGCCTGCTCTTTTCGTAGTCAGGCTTTAACTTCATTTCTCTGCCGTAATGATATCACCCAGATGCATACGGGCGCCACCGCATTGCCGCGCCTTGGAAGTTAACGTAGCTAACTGGCGTACCACTAACTCCTGTTGCACGGCAGAAGAGGAAGTTGTTACAACTTATGTATTTTTTATATAAATAGTTTTGTTAGCGGCAAACCCGTGATATTAAAAAAAGACGACCTGCCTGAATCAGGCACCTCTATCCCGAAGATGCGTAGCCTAAACGCACATACACAGGAATCAGTATGCAAAAATCTTTACTTAGCATTAGCGTAATTCTGGCGCTAACGGCTTGTAGTCCCCAAACAGCAGAAAACACACAAAGTGAATCGCAGACATCAGCAATTACTCAACAGCAACAAAAGCAGCTTAAATCTGGGATCATAAAAGAAAATATGGATTTGTCGGTTCGTCCTGGTGACGATTTCTTCCGCTACGTAAACGGCGGATGGATGGATAAAATAGAAATTCCTGCCGATAAGTCTAGCTACGGCGGCTTCGTTATTCTTAACGACGAGGCCCAGGCCGATGTCATGGCCATTGTTAAATCTTCCGCAGAAGGCGATTTCAAAGATGGCAGCGATGAGCAGAAGGTTGGGGATTTTTATCAGTCGTATATGGATACGGAAAAACGTGATGCCTTAGGTATTGCGCCGCTGAAGTCTGAGCTTGCTATGATTGATGCCATTGCGGATTATTCAGAACTTGCCTCTTATTTTGCTTATGCCAATCGTTACGGTTTTGGCTCGCCCATTCAAATCGGACAATATGCCGATTTTAAGTCTCCTGAAACCTATATGATTTTTGCCTGGCAATCGGGATTGGGTTTACCTGACAAAGAATACTACTTTAAAGATGGTAAGACCTCCCAAGAGATTCGCGACGCCTATCTTAAGCATATAGAAAAAATGTTTACTTTAGCCGGTTTCGAAAAGCCTCAGGAAAGTGCCAATACGTTAATGACGTTAGAAACCGATATCGCCAAGCTTCATATGAAAAAAGAAGATACGCGCGATTGGGCGTCAAATTATAACAATGTACCGCTTGATGAACTTGATACCATTATGCCGGACTTTGATTGGTCTGCTTTTATGGCACAAGCAGAGCTGACAGATCTTGACGGCTTGGTGTTGATGCAAACCGACTATCTTAAGCAACTGGACGGCTTGATCACAGAAATGCCTCTTGAGAAATGGAAGCTGTTTCTTAAATGGAACCTGCTGAATGCAACTGCCACTCGCCTGACTTCCGAACTCGATGAAGCGAACTTTGAGTTTTACAGCAAAGTGTTGCAAGGGGTAAAAGAACAGAAGCCGCAGTGGCGCCGCGCTGTTAGCCTGCTTAATGATCATGTTGGCGAGATAATTGGCAAAGTGTATGTGAAAAAGCATTTTCCGCCTGAAGCCAAAGCTCGAATGTTGGAAATGGTAAATAACCTTCTCCTCGCCTATAAAGACAGCATCGAAGACCTGGACTGGATGACCGATGAAACACGGGCTCAGGCATTAGATAAGCTGTCAAAATTTACGGTGAAAATCGGTTATCCCGATGAGTGGAAAGACTATACCGCAATGACAGTGGATGATGATGATTTGTTCGGCAACATGAAACGCTCTGCCGATGTAGCGTATGAGGAAATGTTGAAAAAGCAAGGGGGTCCAGTTTGGGATCATGAGTGGGGTATGACGCCACAAACAGTGAATGCTTATTATAGTCCTGCGCATAACGAAATTGTCTTCCCTGCGGCAATACTGCAACCGCCATTTTTTGACATGGAAGCTGAGGATGCCGTCAACTATGGCGGTATTGGTGCGGTAATTGGACATGAAATTGGTCATGGTTTTGACGACTCTGGCGCTACCTTTGATGGTGATGGCATGTTGCGTAACTGGTGGACAGAAGCGGATAAAAAAGAGTTTGAAGCAAGAACCGGTAAACTAGTTAAGCAATATGATGAATTTGAAGCGCTGCCCGAGCTATTTGTGAACGGCGAATACACCCTGGGCGAAAATATTGGTGATCTTGGCGGGATCAGCATTGCCCTGAAGGCTTACCACATGTCACTAGAAGGCAAAGATTCTCCGGTCATGGATGGCTTTACGGGGGACCAGCGCGTATTTATTGGTTTTGGCCAGGTGTGGGCGAATAAATATCGGGATGAGTCACTGCGCACCTTGGTGCAGACCAACCCTCATTCTCCTTCCCATTTCCGCGCCAATGGCGCTGTGCGCAACGTGCCGGAATTTTACCAAGCGTTCGAGGTTAAACCCGAAGATAAACTCTATCTTCCGCCAGAAGATCGGGTAAAAATCTGGTAGTGTAGATAATCCGCAACCCTCTGCACGTGCAGGGGGCTGTGGAACTAAGTAGCAGATAACATTCAGAACGGAAAAAAAGTTTCAGTAAAGTATAAGTGTCTATGGTTGGCCTGCAGAAACGCTTTGCATTGCTTTTACCGCTTGTTCAGCCTTTTCCATAGGAACAAAAATATGATCGTGAAAATAGGCTGCAACAACGTTGGCGCTTATCTCTCGGCGAGCTAAAGCCGCAGAAATTGCTGCGGTCATACCTACAGCGTTAAGGCTGGAGTGAACATGGCAGGTAATGCACTGAAATACTCCTGCGTACTGCCAGTTATTACTCTCCGCAAAATGTTGCTCGCAAATTAGCGTTATACCCTCAGACTCACGAAACCACCCTCGCACTTCAGGAACCCCAAAGGCTGAAAAAGCCGAATCTTCTACACTGACAAAAACGTAATGCTTCGGGTCCAGCTTTGGGTTTAGCTGGTTAAGCAACGTAATTAATTCAGTCTCGCCTTGCATGGACATAGCCTTCCTTAAATTTCAGCGACTAACGTTTCTATTCAACTTTACGGGCCTTTACACGTTTTCCTTTGATTTTTCCTTCCCTGAAATGGCGCATAGCCCGCTTCACGCTTCGCAATTTTATTGCAATGTAACTTTGAGCGCTCTGTACCGTAATTTTACCTATATCATCACCCGGAATTTGTGCATCTTGCGTCAACGATCCTAAAAAGTCCCCCGGGCGCAGTTTCTGCTTTTTGCCAGCCCCCGCAGCAATACATACATACTCAGGTTCGACTATGCGATTCGCATGAAAACGTAAACTTTGAGCTCCTACACTGTTAATATCCTTGCCCATTAGAAGCTGAATTTTTAGCAAAAAAGACTGCTCTTCTTCGCTACACAACGTAAATGCTTTGCCAGAAGCACCAGCGCGTGCCGTGCGGCCAATTCGGTGGATATGAACTTCCGGCTCTTCGCTTACCGCAAAGTTAATTACACAATCCACATCGGCAATATCCAACCCCCGCGCTGCCACATCGGTAGCTACCAGCACGGGCAAGGCGTCACTGGCAAACTGAACCAGCACCTCAGTGCGTTGAGGCTGCGTCATTTCGCCTTGAAGCATGCCCGCAGTAAATCCTGACGCTTGTAAGTCCTGCACAGCTTCGTTCACCTGAAGGCGAGTGTTACAAAACACAATTGCCTTCTTCGGCTGATAGTGAGTCAACACCGCCTTCAGCGCCAGCTTACGCGTACCCGGCGTCACCCGATAAACCATTTGTTCAATATCAGGCTGGGTTTCCGCCCGCGCTTCCTGCTTATACACCACCGGATTGGAAAGATAGGTTTTCGCTAAAGCTTCAATCTCGGATGTATAGGTGGCGGAGAACAACAACGTTTGGGCGTTTTTATCAGTTTGGCCGAAGAGCGCGGCAACATCATCAGCGAATCCCATATCCAGCATGCGATCTGCTTCATCCAGCACGCGCCATTTTACGGAGGATAAAGCTAACCGCCGTTTACCTAAGTGATCCATCAACCGTCCGGGGGTACCGACAATAACATGACAACCAAACTGTAATGACTTGATCTGAGGGCCAATAGACTGGCCGCCGCACAATGCCACCACTTTAAGGTTTGGCATCTGCCGCCCTACCCGCCGGATCTGCTCTGCAACCTGGTCTGCCAGTTCTCTTGTAGGGCAAAGAATTAAAACCTGTGGCTCCAGCCGGGTAAGATCGATTTTATTGAGCGCTGCCACTGCAAAAGCGACTGTCTTGCCGCTTCCTGTTTGCGCTTGCGCCAGAATATCTTTGCCAGCCAGAGAGTCTGGCAATGTTGCACACTGAACAGGCGTCATCATGGTTAAAGATTGCTGATCAAGCGAAGAAAGAATAGCGCTGTTGATACTTAATGTTGAAAATGCTGTCATGGTTTACTCTGTAGATTTCCATAATTTAACGACACCATTTTCAATATGAAGTGGAACCGCAAATTCGTTGTTCATGTCACGGCTCCATACCGATGACCACTGTTTATATGAGTCGGAATGCTTAACCTTTACCGCAGCTTGACGTAATTTTTCCACTAATAACGGATTAGTTCCTTGCTTGGACACTACGAGATAAGTAGTGATTCGTTTAAAATCCATTACCAGTTGAATACTGGCACAAAAGATTGCCATTTGTTGGCAGCTAAATTGTACTGCGCCATCGGAAGCAAAAATATAATCCACCGCCCCTTTTAGCACAGCATCTGTGGCTGCATTCCAGCTTTCAAACTCTTGTCGCTTCAGCCATGCTTCCTGTACCAGCTTGCTGCGATAATCCTGCTTTAGGACAGCAATCAGTTTTTCTTTAGGAATTTCAGACAACCGCTTATACCGAATATTTTCCTGCCCATAAAGGCCGTGCATGTTTTGAGTTAACGGCGTTATCCAGTGAAAGAGGTTTTCTCTTTCCGCTGTTCGAGCCACGGCGAAAGCCAATACGTTTGGTTTATTTTTAGATTCACGCAAAATTCTTTCCCAGGGCGCGGCAAGCAACTCCTGCTGGAGATCCGCTTCAGCCAGTATTTCGCGTACCAATCTAGCGGCGTAACCTTCTATTTCACCACGACTATTCAGTTCCGCAAAATACGGGGCTAAGTCGGCAATTACCCATAAGTCTTCACTCTTAAGTACCTGATAACGTCCTATAATTTCAAGCACGCCATCACGTTCAGATACTTCCAGACCAAAACGCTTTAGCTGGAGCAATGCCCCGGCAACAAGTTTCTGAAAACCGGTAGACAGCTTGTATTGTGCAGCGGCTTCAATTAAGCGCGTCGCTAACGCTTGATTTTCCGCAGTCTTTGGAAGCGCCAGATAGCTCAGTGACGCCTTCTGCACATTCACCGGCACCAGAGATTGGCAGTTAAGATGGCTTCTCTCACAAACTAACGCCAGCCCCATTTGTGAGAAAAATAGACCTTCTACCCTTTCTTTTAATACTGCTTCAACACCCTGCTTCCAGGTGCTAACGCGCATAATGCTCTCAACGCGGTTTTCTTTTAAAATATCTTCTCGAAAGTCGTCGCGCACCACCGCCACAGTTTTTATATCGCTTAGCGCCATTTCCTTATGACTGTTTAAAGATGACGATGCTTTGATAAAAAGTGTGGCTGGATTAGCGGTAATTGCCGTTATCCAGTAAAATTTGTCTTCTCGTTCCGGTGTCCGCGCGATGGCTGTCGCTAGCGTGGCGGGATGTTTCTGCATCCGCAACAACACGCGAGCCAAAGGCATCGCACGAAATTCTCCGCGCAGGCCCGCCTGCTGCAAAATCGCGCGGGCCAGCTCCACCGAATAGCCGGTCAACTGGCCGTTACTGTTCACTTCAGCAAAAACAGGTAGCGGCGAACTCACTACGTCAATTGTATCTTCTACAGCCTGGCCTTTGCCAGAAAATGCTTCTAACATGCAAAAAAGCATCAAGGCCGTTAGGAAGCGCATTAGCTGAGCACGCTTTCCAATTTCCAGCGCAACGTTTTTCCTGCATAAAAAGGCACCATTTCCGTACCATCTGCCAGTGTTACCAGTTCAGGAACCTGCCAAGGTTGCTCCACTAACGTAATGGTTCCTTCATTTTTAGGTAGACCGTAAAAGTTCGCTCCGAAGTCACTTGCGAAACCTTCCAGTCTGTCAAGTATACCCAGTTGATCGAAGACTTCGGCATATAATTCGATTGCGCTCCAGGCGCTATAGCAACCTGCGCACCCGCACGCGTTTTCTTTTTTATGTCTTGCATGTGGGGCAGAATCCGTCCCCAGGAAAAATTTTGGCGATGCGCTCGCCACGACTTCTCGTAACGCCTGTTGATGAGAATTGCGCTTAAGTACAGGTAAGCAATAATTATGCGGACGCACGCCCCCGACCAGTAAATCGTTACGATTGAGAAGTAAATGTTGCGGCGTAATAGTGGCGGCGACATTTGCAGAAGCAGCATTAACAAAATCAGCTGCCTCAGCTGTGGTGATATGCTCAAACACCACTTTGAGATCAGGGAACGCTTCTGTAATTGGGCCTAAATGAGTATCGATGAAAATCTTTTCTCGATCGAAAATGTCCACATGGCTTTCTGTCACTTCCCCGTGCACCAACAATAACATGCCGACTTCCTGCATGGTTTCAAACACCGGGTAAAGCGATTCTATACCGGTAACCGCAGCCGCAGAATTCGTGGTAGCGCCAGCTGGATACAGCTTGCACGCAACCACACCGGCTTGTTTGGCTTCGCGAACCATATCAGGAGAAGTCTGATTCGTCAGATACAGTGTCATAAGCGGTTCAAAGGTGCTGTTAACAGGTCGAGCTGCAAGAATTCGAGCTTTATATTCCATCGCCAGCGAAGCTGTGGTTACAGGCGGTACCAGATTCGGCATGACAATAGCGCGAGCAAAGCACCGCGCAGTTGCGGGCACTGTTTCTGCGAGCATGTCATCATCTCTGAAATGCAGATGCCAATCGTCTGGAGTACGCAGTGTGATTTTTTGCATGAATATTCGCCCTTTCGCTTGCGTTGAAAACGGCGTTATTATGCCTCAAATCGAAAGACCCCGCACTAAACATGGGAGGTCTTCTGTCCTTTTCAGCTTTGTCCTGTTGAGGCAACGCGTCAGGATTTCTTGGTATACGCAGCAATAATAACGATGCGGGTACCGTTTACTTTTCCTTCAATGTGCGCCGGATTATCACTCAAGCTGATGTTTCGCACCACCGTTCCGCGCTTTGCGGTAAAGTTGGCACCTTTAACATTGAGATCTTTAATCAGATGTACGTTATCTCCTGGCATGAGTGATGTTCCATTAACGTCCAGCGTCGGCTCACAGTCCAGATTAGCAGTTCCCGCTTCCGCCCACTGTCTGGTGGCGTCGTCAAGATACATCATATCCAGCAAATCCTGTGCCCAGGTTTCACCACTTAGTTTGTGCAGCATTCGCCAGGATACAACCTGCACTGCCGGGACTTGAGACCACATAGCATCGTTTAAACACCGCCAATGGTTCATGTCAATTTCAGTTTCATTATTTAACTGGCTTCGACAGTCACCACAAGCCAGAATGGCAGTATCTGAATCCTCGGAGGGTGAGGAAGGCACCAGATAAACAGCTAAATCATTAGCACTGCCACACAGTTCACACGCCCCACCCGCACGCGCCATGACTCTTTCTTCTAACACAATTCATCCTGTCATCTCATTATCAGAAGAATAAATTGTATCACGGGTTTAGGCGTTAGGTTTATCTTGCATAGCGGACGGCATTGCAGATTGGTCCACATAGATTATTTTGCCTAAGTCATAGCCAAGGCTTTGAGCCTTTTTCAACAGTTTATCTACAATCTTTTCATCCAGTTCAGGCGTACGGGAAAGCACCCATAGATATTCCTTATCGGGGCCCGTTACCAAGGCATATTGATAATCCGCTTGATCAAGCGCAACGATAATATAGCTGGCATAAAAAGGGCCAAAAAAGGAAACCTTTAAATAACCGGTGTTTTCATCTTCGACAAAGTACGCTTCACCCTTTGCTTCTTCCCACTTTTGGGCATCATCGTTAAAGCCCTTGTTTAGTACATCAATGCCACCATCTTTTCGCACTGAATAGGTGGCGGTAACATGGCTTAAGCCTTCTTCAAAACTATGGGGAAATCGAGCAATTTCATACCATTTCCCCAGATACTTTTTGATATTAAACGGGCTGACCGGTGTAACTTGTTCTGGCTTTCCCGTACAAGAGAGCATGATAAGGCAACAAACAGCAATAAACACACTTACAAACGGAAAACTTTTCACAACTGACTCCTTCGCACATTTTTAAATATTAAGATTCTGCTGGTGAATCTCAGCCACCATAAGTCGTTTGCTCTCGGTGCACCCAATAGTAGAAATGCGAGACTCTTGTTTAAAACTGTTAGAAATACTGCAGAAAATTTTAGGTCCATGATAGGCTTGGATTTTGTTTTATATTTAGTTTCAGGTTAAATACTCGTATGTTAAATAAATACTTTCCTCACGCCAGCCGGTTAATCTATGGTTGCATGGGGCTCGGCGGAAAATGGGACCAAAACCCTGTTACACAAGCAGAGATAAAGCAAGCCCAAGCCATAATCGAGAAGGCGCTGGGTTTGGGTATCAATGTTTTCGATCATGCAGATATTTATACGTTCAATAAGGCTGAAACGGCGTTTGGGAAGGTATTAGCAGATGCTCCCTCCCTACGCGATAAGATGATCATCCAGTCTAAATGTGCAATACGCTTTGAAGATGAGAAAGGACCAAAGCGCTACGATTTCTCAGCTGACTGGATACAACAAAGTGTCGAAGGAAGTCTTTCGCGTCTTAATATTGAATGTCTGGATATACTTTTACTTCATCGACCGGATCCGTTAATGGAGCTGGAAGAAGTTGCCGATGTGCTGATGTCACTGATTCAAGCCGGCAAAATTAAGCACGTTGGTGTTTCGAATATGCACAGCCAGCAAATCCAATTTTTGCAAAGCGCGTTGAATACTCCTATTGTTGCTAATCAACTCGAAATGAGCTTAGGGTTTCGTGACTGGGTGGAAGACGGCATCACCACTGGCAGTGTGTACAATCGCGATAGTGGCTATGCGCCTGGTACTCTTGAATATTGTATGCAGCATGGCGTGCAACTTCAGGCTTGGGGAAGTCTGGCGCAAGGCAAGTACACTGGTGCGGCGACAGAAGATGAAGCAGCCAACGCCACTGCCGCTTTGGTGAGCAAGCTGGCCGCAGATTATGGTGTTTCTAAGGAAGCTATTGTACTGGGTTGGTTGACTCGCCATCCTGCTGGCATTCAACCCGTTATTGGAACAACTAATGTGAAACGTATAGAAGCCTGCGCACAAGTTAAAGATCTTATCCTCGAACGAGGGCACTGGTATGCGCTGCTGGAAACCGCCAGAGGCCAGGAATTACCTTAGGAGAATTGCATGCTTGAAGGCATTCACCATGTCGCAATAATTTGCAAAGATTACCCTCAGTCAAAGCACTTTTATACCGAAATACTGGGTTTCCAGCTTATTGCTGAAAATTACCGGGAAGCGCGGGAATCCTTTAAGTGCGACCTTGGCTTACCCGATGGAACGCAAATCGAATTATTTTCGTTTCCCGGCAGTCCTCCTCGTTTATCCCGTCCCGAAGCTCAAGGCTTACGCCATTTGGCGTTTCGGGTAAGGAATATTGAGAGTGTCATAGAAAGGTTAAAGTCGCACCGGGTGGAATGTGAAGCCGTTCGCATAGATCCTTACACTGGCAAAAAATTTACCTTTTTTGCCGATCCTGATGGATTGCCGCTGGAGCTTTACGAGATGCACCAAACGCATCCAGCGTAAATGGAGAGTTAACCGTCAATTTGGTCGCGCGTTAAGCCGATTGATGATCTATCAACGCTAACGCGCCTAACAAACCGGAATATGTTCCCAGACCTGGCGCGCAAATTATATTGGCTAACGATAAATTATCTGGAAACATTATGTATTCGTGCAGTGAACGCTCGCATTTCACTATAATTTTTTCGATCAGCCCAGTTCTTTGCATAACCCCGCCGCCGATTATGATTTTTTGCGCGCTGTAGCATACCATCAGGTTATGGCACATCTGTGCCATAACATCTGCCAGACTCCCCCACCCCTCATGATCATCTGGCAAGGTGTCGGAAGGCTGCCCCCAGATTTTTTCCAATGCCGGCCCCGAAGCCAGTCCCTCAACACAGTCTTGATGAAACGGACAGATTCCTTTTTGTCCTGCTGGAGCAACGACAAGCATATGCCCAATTTCGGGGTGAACCACACCGTGAAGCGGCTTCCCGTCAATAACCACACCGCCGCCTACGCCGGTTCCCACAGTGATATATATTGCTACTGACGCTCCCTGCGCCGCTCCCCACTTATATTCAGCCAGTGCCGCGGCATTTACATCTGTATCAACGGCTACCTGACAGGCCAACGCCTGGCTCAGACGTCTTGCCAGGGGTGTATTAATCCAGCTCGATTTCGGCGTTTTTGTAATACTGCCGAAAGTGGCAGACGTTCGGTTTAAGTCCAACGGCCCAAAACTGGCAATACCCAATCGCTTGAAGATATAACCAGCAGCGATATGCGTCTGGAAGAAATCAATAACCCGTGCCAGCGTTTCATCAGGTGACGTAGTGGCAATTCTGACTTGAGCATGAATATTTCTGTCTTTATCTATAATGGCGCAGATAAATTTAGTGCCACCAGCTTCTACCACAGCGTAATAATCATCCGTTAACGCCATATATACCAACCTTGAAAGCTACCAGCAGGAGCAAAATTAGTTTTAGCAAACATGTGTTATCAACTCTAAGAGGTTCATAATTACAGAACTGACATTTGTCCGCAGCCACTATATTGAGAATAGGAGAATACTGCCACGCACTTTCTTTATGGACAAGACTTGTCCATATTATCATGGCTGCTTTGCAGTAATAGTAATCCATCTTAAATGTGCTCTCTCAGCGCGAGAATTTTCCAACTTTTGGTAAGCCAGTTTCGTAAAGGTTTAGTGGGCAAAATCGAACGCAATTGGCGCAGCTCAAACGACTAAAAAAGTCGCGCCCGAAGAAAGGTTAGGATAACTCGTAGCTTAACCTTATTCGCGTCCTCTCCTAAAAATCTTTCCTTGGTAGGTTTCGGACTAAATCGTCCGACTTCTCCAAACTTTTTCTTCCTGTAACCGTATAACGTTAGCTAAATAGTTTTTATAAGAAACTCATTTTTCGAAACTCGGCTATAGTTATTAGGTCGGACCGAGACACAGGCGTTATCCATAGCTCGTTAGAAGCTTTCTGTGTGAGGGAAATGGCAATATTGGATTGATCGCGTTAGTAGATTACAAGGGATTGGTAATAGCGATCACGTTAACCATAGGAAACATCATGAATGCGAATGAGCAACATGAATACATGTGCCCGCATTGCAATCATATAAATGAAATTGAACATGACTGCATTCGGAATATGTATAAAGAGCAATACACAAAATGTAGTGAATGTGGGGCCAATCTGGAAATCGTGCCCGCAGATGGGATTGGAGATCAGATTAATCTGGTTGTTTCTGTTGCTGCGCCAGATAACGCAATAAGTTAACCGGCGCGCATCTTTTCTATCCGATACTTATGGGTGAAACAGCACACGAAATACGCTTTTGCTGTTATCGCATAAAAAACTCTCTTCTTAAATCGGCATCGGTGGTAAATTTCCCACCTAATGCTGACGTTCTGGTGTAGGAATGGGTATCTCTTATCCCGCGCGCTTTCACGCAATAATGAGTGGCATTAATACTCACTGCTACATCATCGCTTCCCGTTAACGTTTGAATAGCTACCATCACCTGCTGAGTCAGTCTCTCCTGCACCTGTGGCCGTTGCGCAAAAAAACCTACCAGGCGATTAATTTTCGATAAGCCTAGAACCGTATGTTTGGGGATATAGGAAACAGAGGCAGTTCCGTCAATAGTCACAAAATGATGTTCGCAGGTACTGACAAGACTGATATCTGACACCTGCACAGGCTGATCTAACTGCATTTTATTTTCGATCTGGGTGATTTTAGGGAATTTCCGATAATCTAATCCAGAGAAAATTTCGTCCACATACATTTTCGCAATACGTTTAGGCGTGTCAGACAGACTATCGTCACGTCTATCCAGCCCCAACGTGTCCATGATGTCGCTCATTGCCGCTTCAATGCGAGAACGCTTATCTTCATCAGACAAGCCTGTATTAATCATTGGCGTTTCTAAGCCTTTAGCTTCCAGAGCATGCCTGACCAGTAACGCTTCTTTAGAAATAGCAGGATCAAGTGCGCCACGCACAACAACGGCTTCTTTTGCTAACATTAACCTATTCCGACACTACATCATGGTACAGCTCTAGGGCATTTTTACGCAGAAGGTCCAGCCTTACACTCACCATGAAAAATTAATTAAATTATCTATCAGCACAAACAGAGGTATTACAAACTCTGCTGCGAAGGAGACTCGTATAGACACTCCTTAGTCTTACCGCAGGCGAGTGTAGTGGAAATATCGCTCTTGACTTCCCCACTCACGCTGCCCCCTGATTATAACATATCCAATTTGGAAACGTGCAGTTGAGCAATTAATAAACGCTGGCGCTTCCACTTCAAAAGCGGATTTTATCATTATCTTTCAGTTCCGGCGACTCATTGACGACGGGTTACGCATTGAATTCAGCTTGCTCTGCCTTTTTGTTTATCTATCGGCTTTCTGCAGGGATAGCGATATCTTGTGCATGTCACTTTGTGCGCCTGACTGGTAATCTTAAAATGAACAAACCAGGAACAAAAATAAGAATTAATGAAATGAGTGTTCGCAAGCGATTGGAGAGTCTGGCAGAGGTCGCTATAATTGCTGTCAACCCTGTTTTTGAGTAACGCTATGAATTCAACGCGACCCCTGATCCCCGAATGGGAAGAAATTGATGCCGTAATGCTGGCATGGCCCCACGCCAAGACTGACTGGGCGCCTTGGCTGGAGAAGGCACGCGCTACGTATCTGCAAATCGTGAATGCTGTTAATCAGTTTAATGCAGGAGTGATAATGCTTTGTCATCCTGATGATATCGATGAGCTAAAACAGCAGCTTCCTGCTGATGCGGCAATCATGCTTATTCCCGCTACCTACAATGACACCTGGATGCGTGACTACGGGTTTCTTACCTGCCGCGGCGATAACCACGGCGAACCCTTGGGACAACCCGTTGAATTTCGCTTTAACGGGTGGGGTGAGAAGTTTGACGCCACGGAGGATAATCGGGTAAATCAGCGTTATCTGGCTCAGCTGTGTACCGCTCCCATGCGCACCAGCCCTGTGGTGGCGGAAGGCGGTGCCTTGGAAATAAATGGCGAGGGCCATCTTATTACCACCGCACAATGCCTGCTGAACCCGAAACGAAACGGTGATAAGACGCTGGAGCAATACACTGAAACATTCAAAGATGTGCTTGGGTGTCAGCAAGTTACCGTGTTTCATCAAGGGCATCTTGAGGGCGATGATACAGACGGCCATGTTGATACTCTGGTGCGTTTTACGCCTGATAAAGGCCTGGTAATTCAGACGGCGGATAACCGTCCTGATGATAGTCATTATGCTGGCTTATCTGCACTTTGCGAGGAGTGTGAAAAGGCGTTTCCTGATCACGAACAGTTTCGTTTGCCGCTACCCGAACTGTTTAACGATGATGGTGAAAGATTACCTGCATCATACGCCAACTTTCTGATCTGTAATCGGGCTGTACTGTTGCCGGTATATGAACAACCTGAAGATGGTGAGGCCATTGCCATTGTTCAACGGGCATTTCCTCATCACAGTGTGGTGCCAATAAATTGCGCTACCTTAGTAAAACAGTTCGGTAGTTTGCATTGTATTTCCATGCAGGTGCCACAACATACGTTAAAAGAAAGTGTGTTAGCACAACTGAAAAAAGGAGTGTCTATTTATGCGACCGAAAACCCTTAAAGTTGGTGTTGTCCAGCAATCCGTCGCCAATAATGATAAAGCGACAAACTGGAATAAAAGTGCCAAACAAATTGCGAAGCTAGCTGAAGAGGGTTGCGAATGTATCTTGTTACAAGAGCTTCACAGCACGCTGTATTTTTGTCAGCAGGAAGACACTAATGCCTTCGACCTTGCAGAGCCCATTCCCGGTGATGCCACTGCTTTTTTTGGTGAAGTTGCAGAAAAGCACAATATCGTTCTGGTAACGTCACTCTTTGAGAAACGCGGCTCAGGCCTTTACCATAATACCGCGGTGGTGTTTGATCGTAGCCGGGAAATTGCGGGTAAATACCGGAAAATGCATATTCCTGATGATCCCGGATTTTACGAAAAATTCTATTTTACACCGGGAGATACCGGCTTTACGCCCATTGATACCAGCGTAGGGAAGTTGGGCGTGCTGGTGTGCTGGGATCAGTGGTACCCGGAAGCAGCAAGACTTATGGCAATGGCTGGCGCCGATTTGTTATTTTATCCAACCGCTATTGGCTGGGATTTAACTGATACCGAATCAGAGCGCGACCGCCAGTTTAATGCGTGGCAAACTATTCAGCGTTCTCATGCAGTCGCTAATTCGGTACCAGTGATAGTGGCTAACCGTACGGGGTTTGAAGCATCGCCAATTGAGGGAGACGCGGGGATCCAGTTTTGGGGTCAAAGCTTTATTACTGGTCCTCAAGGTGAAATTTTAGCTCAGGCGACCGATTCGGAAGAACAAACTCTGTCAGTCGAATTGGATTTAACCAGAACGGAAAAAGTTAAAAGGATATGGCCGTATTTCCGCGACCGTCGCATCGACGCATACGACGACCTCACTAAGCGCTGGCGCGACTAGCTCTCTGTCCCAGTTGCTCTTCCTGTTTGATCTGAATCGGGAATAACTGACCTCTCTAAATTCTGATCAGTTAGGTTACAAGCGCCAACTTCTAAAGGTGGCGCTTGTTTAACTTTCTGAAAAGTGTAATGCCTCGGTAATGGGTCATTGGCAGAAATGATTGTCTGAAAACTATTGTTCTCACTTTCTGCCCGGGCTTTTCCCCTTCCATCTTCTACTACACCAGCCCGGTTCCCCGCTTAGCCTTAGCAAGGGGCATCCAGCGAACAGCTAAAATGTCTCGCCCCGTAATTAGTGTAATCATCAAGAAAAACAGGCCTGAACCTAAGACGTAAAAACGTAGTTCAAAACAAAGATAACATGTTGCGCTTATCGCAAAACAAAGGGCAAACAGCCAACCTGCGTGTACTTGAATCGCGTTACCGCAACCTTTGCAACGTGCAGATTTGTCGTTTGCTAACGCGCGCATGCATATACTTGCCCCTTCGCAAATTGGGCACTTTCTTTCCGTAAGCATTAAGATTAAAGGTTGCTCTACAATGAGACCAGACTACCGGTTGTAGTTGCCCTCGACTACTGTGTCTTAGTACAGGTTTTAGTTATCCTCCACCCGCATAAACGGCGCCTTCAAATACCATGAAGCACTCACGCTCTTTCTTCGGTACCAATTCCAGCAGCGCCTCATGATTTACATTCAGGCCGCCTGTATATTGTCCAAATGCGGGTAAGACAAGATAGCGAGAAGATTTTAGAAAACACCGGCCCTGGTACCGCTGCCGATTAACAGCAATTTTGCATTTTGGGTGGAAGTGTCCGAGCAACTGCGGTTTGGGTGACGGTTTGGCTAAAGGTTCATGGCACAGCCGCAGGTTCGGCCAGATTATTTCCGCTACGCGTTCCCCGGGAATCGTATCGGGAATATGAGGATCATGATTTCCCAGTACCCAGTTCCAGCAAGGACTGTTGTTCACAAGATCAAGCAAAATTGTTATGTCCGCACTGCTCATACGGTTAACGCTGAGCTTATCGTGAAAGCTGTCGCCGAGGCAGATTACGGCTGTGGGCTGGTAATCATCAAGGAGCGACGCTAGCCGCGTAAGAGTGGCACGGGTATCTAAACGGGGTAAAGGGTGGGCAAAACTGCTGAGAAAACTGCCTTTTTCCAGATGCAAATCAGACACCACGAGGGTTCGTTTAGCCGGATGATATAAAGCGCAGCGCCCGTCCATTAACCATGTTTCGCCCGCGAAAGCCAGCGGCAGTACCGCTCGGGCTTTTAACTTCGCCGCCAGCCAACTCTCATTTACTGCCATGTTAACCTCCTTACAACCAGGTTAAGACGCCACATTTCCTGCCAGTATGGCCCTGACATCATCCATTAAAGATTCCGCTTCAGCATACAAATCTGCTTGTTCCATCAACGCATGTGCGCCGGCTCCTTTAATTTGTTCACTACGCACATCCAGCACAATAGGAATAGCCATTGGAGAGACTTTCGGTAAATCTATCAGCACGGTATTATTTGCAAATCGAATTAGCATATCGGCCAAACGCTTCAGGTCCAGTAACTCCCGCTCCGCATCGGCTCGCGTTACCGCCAGCAGAATATGGTCAGGGTCGTATTCGCGTAAGGTGTCGTAAATGAGGTCCGTTGAAAACGTCACCTGCTTCATGGTTTTGTGGGTGCTGTGGTAGTTTTGTTCAGCCAGTCCACTTACCACCGCCACCTGACGGAATGACCGCTTTAACATTGGTGCATGGAGCATCCAGTTTTCCAGTTCGTCTCCAAGAATATCGGGTTGAAAGAGTTCATCTAATTGCGTAACGCTGATTTTTTCCACACTACAAATCGATAGCCCGTAATCTGTTACACTGAAACTCAGAGGCTTCAGATGCAGTTTTTCCATCCGTCTCGTTAACAACATGCCCAACGTTTGATTGGCTTTTCGCCCCTCAAAAGTGTAATACAACGTATAGTTCATTTTGCGATAGGGAAACTGTTCGATAAGCACATGCTTCTTATCGGGTAAGCGAGAAAATGCAGACTGCAATGTCAGCCACTCCAGTACCTGCGCAGGCAGGGAATCCCAGTTTTCAGGTGTATCCAATATATGCCTTACCCCTTCTGCCAGAAATGTGGATAGAGGCATCTGGCCGCCAGCATAGCTGGGGATTTTTGGCTCCCCGCCCTTTGAAGGTCGCGCATGTAGCTGCATGTCTCGAATAGCTTCAAACTTCAGTACTTCACCGGCGAAAAAAAAGGTATCGCCCTGAACAAGTTGTTGGGCGAAATGCTCTTCAACTTCACCGATAATCTTACCCTGATTGCCTCTGCGGATGCGCTTAACTTTTAGTCGCCCCGCTTCTACAATAGTTCCTATATTCTGGCGATGCCGCTGGATTATTCTTTTCGAGGCAGGATAAAAAGCGCCCTCTTCATTTTTTACCAATCGCCGGTATCGTTCATAGGCACGCAAGGCGTAGCCTCCATCGACGGTAAATTGCCAAAGCTTGTCAAACTCTTGCCGAGAAATCCCTTGATAGGGCGGCGCATCAAGTACCTGGGCATAAATTTCATCAGGCATGGCAGGAGCACTGCATGCACAATTAACGATAAATTGCGGCAAAATGTCCATGGCGCCAGCGATTGGCGCTTCACCATCCAACAGGCCTTGTGCGATGGCGTCCATGGCCGCTTGACACTCCAGCGCTTCAAACCGATTAGCGGGGACAAGTAAAGCCTGGCTGGGCTCATCAAGCCGGTGATTGGCGCGGCCAATCCTTTGCAGTAGTCGGCTCACTCCTTTCGGGGCCCCAATTTGAATAACCAGATCCACATCCCCCCAGTCGATTCCCAGCTCCAGCGCAGAAGTACAGACCACCGCGCGCAGCTTACCCGCACTCATGAAACTTTCGGTGCGGCGGCGTTGCTCCTTGCTAAGAGAACCGTGATATAGCGCTATAGGTAATGCAGCTCGGTTCTCTTCCCATAACATTTGAAACACCAGCTCTGCCTGAGCGCGCGTATTTACAAAAACTAATGTGGTACGGGATTTTTCAACTGCTGCATAGACTTCAGGAATCGCATAACGTGCCATAAATCCCCCGAACGGCATGCGCGCTTCACTTTTGAGCATGGTTACGGCAGGCGCTACGGGAGCATCCACTTTTATTATACTGGCGGGTTCGCCGGTCTTGCCTAACCACGCAGCCAGCGCCTCTGGCTGGGCAACGGTGGCGGAAAGTCCAATACGATTGGCATTGGGTGAAAGGGCATGTAAGCGGGATAATGCCAGGGTGGTGAAATCACCGCGCTTATTTGCCACCAAGCTATGCACTTCATCAATAATTATCGTTTGCAGGTGACCAAAAATCTCAGGCGCATCAGCATAAGAGAGCAAAAGCATTAATGACTCAGGCGTAGTAAGAAGAATATTGGGCGGCTTCTTGCGCTGGCGCTGACGCTTGTAGGAAGGGGTATCGCCGGTACGGGTTTCAATAGTAACCGGTAAGTTCATATCCGCGACAGGAACTTCTAAGTTGCGATGTATATCCTGCGTAAGCGCTTTAAGCGGGGAGATATACAAGGTGTGCAAACCTTGCCTGGGAGAGTTAAACAGTGATACCAGTGATGGCAAAAAACCGGATAAGGTTTTACCTGCGCCGGTAGGCGCAATAAGCAGCGTAGCGGCGTGATTCGGTGCGTGCTTCAACATTTTTAACTGATAATCGCGAAGCTGCCAGCCTTTGTCATTGAACCATCGGGAAAATATTTGTGGAAGAATAACCTAATCCGTTCTCTGTTTTACCAATATTACGTGGCTTCCTGTTGTCCAGATTACCGTACCGCAAAGGAAGTTGAGAATATTCTGCTTGGCATCAACTTCAAAAGTCGCTCAGTTCGCAGAGGTTAATTAGGAATTTAATCCGTGGCTACCGCCGCACTTACTGCCGCCAAGCAACCAAAATCTGATAAATCCCGTATAGGACTGATAACCACTTTTCTGAACAGGCGCAATTATTTGGTTTGCCCAAGCCAAGAAAGAGCCCGCGATGTATTGTATGTTGAAAGTCTTACCTGCACTGCGCAGCCGACTTTATAATTGTCTTGGAGAGCGCTTTTGCACCCAAAACTCTGGATGACGGTAGAGCCTGAAGGCTTGTACTGCAAACCGGCGGATATTTATATCGACCCTATGCAGCCAGTACAAAATGCAGTTATTACTCATGGACATGCCGATCACGCGAGAGCGGGACATACTCACGTTTTTGCAAGTTCACCTACGCTGGATATTATGCGCACCAGATACGGCGAGGATATGGCGCAATCCACAAAGGCTGTAGCGTTGTATGAGCCGATAATGTTAGGCAAAAGTGATGATCCGGTTAGTATGACGCTCTTTCCCGCCGGACATATTCTCGGATCGTGTCAGGTAAGACTGGAATACCGCGGCAGCACGTTAGTGGTGTCTGGCGATTACAAACGACGCCATGATCCCACCTGCCTACCGTTTGAAGTTGTGCCATGCGATGTCTTTATTACAGAAGCCACGTTTGGCTTACCAGTATTTACCCACCCTCCTATTACTCATGAGATCGATAAACTGCTGGCTTCGCTATCAGTTTTTCCCGATCGTTGCCACTTAGTGGGTACATATGCATTGGGAAAATGCCAACGCGTGATTCTGGGTTTAAGACAAGCGGGTTACCATAAGCCAATTTACCTCCACGGCGCGTTAATTAAACTTTGCGAGCTCTACCAGCGGTACGACCTTGATTTAGGAGAGCTTATCGCGGTAAGTGATGTCGAGGATAAATCTTCTCTGGCAGGAGAAATTGTTCTGGCCCCACCTTCAGCACTTGCTGATCGTTGGTCTCGTTCGCTTCCCCAGGTACGCACTGTTATGGCCTCTGGCTGGATGCAGGTCCGCGCGCGGGCACGTCAGCGTCAGGCGGAACTGCCGTTAATCATTTCCGATCACTGCGACTGGCCTGAACTGGTACGCACACTAGAGGAAGTGGCACCATCTGAAGTCTGGGTAACTCACGGGCGTGAAGATGCGCTGGTGCACCAAGCTACCAAAATGGGATTTGCTGCAAAAGCGTTATCTTTGCTTGGGTACGATGATGAGGAAGAAACGGGGTAATGGAAGCATTCAGTAATTTACTGGAACAACTCTATTTTACTAGCAGTCACAACGCCAAAGTGGCGCTGGTGTTAGATTACTTAAATAACACTCCTGATCCAGATCGAGGTTGGGCAATTGCCGCCATCGCGGGCACGTTACGGTTTGATTTTTTCAAACGCAATGCAGTAAAGCAGCTTATGCTGGAACGTATTGATCCAGTTCTTTTTGAACTGAGTTACGATTATGTTGGGGAGATGAGCGAGACTGTCGCGCATTTGTGGCCCGCCAGCGAACAAGCTGCCAAAACGCCGCTACCGGCTCTTTCAGAAATCGTGTCGCAATTTCAGCATGCGCAACGACATGAAGTGAAGCCTCTGTTAACGCACTATCTCAACATTATGACCGCGCAACAACGCTGGGCGTTAATCAAACTGGGCACCCGCGGTCTGCGTATAGGTATGTCAGCGCGCAGTATCAAGCAAGTGTTGGCGACCTTTGGCAACGTCAATGTTACTGAAATAGAAGCCTTGTGGCATGGTGTTGAACCGCCGTACCTTCCTTTGCTCAACTGGCTTGAAGGAAAAGCCGATAAGCCGGATATGACCGAGCAGGTAACGTTTCATCCGGTCATGCTATCGCATCCTGTTGAGGATAGCCTTCTCAACACACTTAAGCCTGACGAATGGCAGGTAGAATATAAGTATGATGGTATAAGGGTTCAGCTAGTCAGTACACCTCACGGAAAGGCCCTGTTTAGTCGCACCGGTGACGATATCAGCTCGTCCTTTCCAGACTTACTCGACACTATCGATGGTCACGTAGTGCTAGATGGCGAGCTTTTGGTAATGCACGGCGATCAGGTGGATACCTTTAATGCCTTACAGCAACGCCTCAATAAGAAAAAGCCGAGCCGAAAGCTGATGACATCATTACCGGCCGGTTTAATCGCTTATGATATTCTACAGGTCGGAAAAGACTCGCTACTCTCCGAGCCGTTAACGCAAAGATACGCTCATCTTCGTCAATGGTTGGAAGCCGGTCATTCAGAAAGAGTGCATATATCTGAAACCTTATCGGTAGAAAATCAGGAAGCGCTACTGGCTTTACATCAGCATGCTTCTGAAAATACGTCGGTAGAGGGCTTGATGCTAAAGCGCAAGGACAGCGCTTATGTACCAGGAAGGCCAAAAGGGTTGTGGTTTAAGTGGAAGCGCGATCCTAAACATATTGACGCAGTTATTATGTATGCCCAGCGTGGGCACGGGAAAAGGTCGAGCTACTATTCGGATTTTACCTTCGGCGCTTGGCAGGAAGATACGCTATTGCCGGTAGGTAAAGCGTACTCTGGCTTTACCGATGAAGAGCTTAAAAAGCTCGACAATTGGGTTCGTCGGCACAGCATCGGTAGGTTCGGTCCAGTACGTGAAGTAGAAAAGCAGCTTGTGGTGGAAATTGCGTTTGATGCTGTACATCCCTCAACCCGGCATAAGTCAGGCGTCGCAATGCGCTTCCCTCGGTTTTATCGAATTCGTTGGGATAAACCGGCAAATGAAGCCGATTCCCTGGCAACATTGCAGGCCATGATTGAAGAGCAAGCCCACGAAGAGTGAGTTAGTATAAACCCTTCAGGAATATTAGCAGGAGCACAGAATGGCAAATGCAAAGAATGTCTACGGTAAACCGCTACAGTTATGTTGCGGCAATTCCGGTTTTACACGGGAAGGTTTTTGTTATGTTCCCGCTTCTGATGTCGGCAACCACAGTGTGTGCGCGATTGTTGATGAACCATTTTTGGATTTTTCTATCAATCAGGGAAATGATTTAATAACGCCGCGGCCGGACTTGTCTTTCGCCGGGCTCAAACCCGGAGATAAATGGTGCCTGTGCGCAGCCCGCTGGCTACAAGCCTACGAAGCTGGCGCCGCGCCAAGAGTCAATCTGGCTGCGACGCACGAAAAGGCTCTTGATGTAATTCCGCTTGCAGTCCTTGAACTTTATGCCAAATAAAGTTAGTTACTATGGCGTACGAATCACCAACAGCCGTGTTTCAGTCATATCTTCGATAGCATAGCGGATCCCTTCACGACCTAGGCCGGAATCTTTCACGCCGCCGTAAGGCATATTGTCGACCCGCCAACTCGGTACATCGCCAATGATGACCCCGCCGACTTCCAGTACATCCCAAGCTTTTTGAGCTTTATAAAGATCCCGCGTAAATACGCCAGCTTGTAAGCCGTACCGACTATTATTCGCTTCTACCAGCGCAGTATCGTAGTCGTCAAATGAGGACAATACCGATACCGGTCCGAACGCCTCTTCAGCATTCACATCGGCATCTGCAGGCACATTTTCCAATACTGTGGCTTCCAGCATCGCTCCTTTACGTTTTCCTCCGCATAACAGATTAGCCCCCGCTTTCACTGCCGCCTGAATCCAGTTGTCCAGCCTCTCTGCTTCAGACTCTGCAATCATGGGCCCGATGAAAGTATCTTCCTTCAGTGGATCGCCAGATACCAGTTCAGCAACCCGTTTGACATATTGCTGCTTGAAATCATCATAAATATTTTTGTGAACCAGTAAACGCTGCACGCTGATGCAGCTTTGTCCGGACTGATAATAGGCACCCACGATGATGCGGTCGATAGCATCTTTAAGATCGGCGTCTTCATCTACAATACAGGCTGCGTTACCGCCTAGCTCAAGTACCACTGGCTTTTTACCGGCTTTTGCTTTTAACGCCCAACCTACATCCGGCGATCCGGTAAAACTTAATAGCTTTAACCGCTCATCGGTAGTAAACAAATCTGCGCCATCGCGGCTACAGGGAAGAATGGAAAATGCGCCTTTTGGCAAATCGGTTTCCGCCAGTACTTCACCAATAATGAGCGCCCCAATGGGCGTGCGGGAAGCCGGTTTAAGCACAAAAGTACAGCCTGCGGCTATAGCAGGAGCGACCTTGTGCGCGGCCAAGTTTAATGGAAAGTTAAACGGAGAAATGAACGAGCAAGGGCCGATGGGAACCTTCTTGGTCATTCCCTGATAGCCGTCTGTTCGCTCAGATATTCTCAGGTTAATGACCTCACCATTAATTCTTACGCTTTCTTCGGAGGCAATTCGAAAGGTATCAATTAACCGCCCTACTTCGCCTTTCGCATCTTTTATCGGTTTACCTGCTTCTATGCATAATGCTTTTGCCAGCTCGTCAGCACGTTCAGTAAAGCGTTTTACGCAATGATCCAGCACCGCTTTACGCTGATATGGCGCCATCGCGGTCATTGCTTTTTGCGCATTTTCAGCAGCGGCTATCGCTTTATCGATGGTAGCGGCGTCGGCTTTGGCTACTCTCGTCGCGACCTCGCCAGAATATTTATTGGTAACTTCCAGATCCTGATTGGCGAAAACAGGTTCATTCGCCAGATAATAGGGATAACTTTCCTTCAACATAGGAGCTCCTTAGAGTCTATTGCTTAATTCGCGTATGGTCCGATTCAACGTTTCGTCGTTCATGCTGTAATCAACCGGACAGTCAATAACATGGACTCCCGGTGTCTGCAGACAATTTTCCAAACAAGGAATTAATCCATTGGTTTGATCAATTCGCCATCCTTTTGCACCGTAGCTTTCGGCATATTTCACAAAATCGGGATTACCATAATCCAACCCAAAGTCGTCCATTTGCATGTGCGCCTGCTTCCATTTAATCATGCCGTAAGCGTCGTCCCGTAATATCACCACTACTATATCCAGCTTTAGCCGGACAGCAGTTTCCAGTTCCTGGCTGTTCATCATGAACCCGCCGTCCCCACACACACTCAGAACAGGCTTATCAGGATGTACCAGCTTTGCCGCCATCGCCGACGGCAACCCAGCCCCCATTGTCGCCAGCGCATTGTCCAACAAAATGGTGTTGGGCGCATAAGCGGGATAATTACGTGCGAACCAAATCTTGTACACGCCGTTATCTAAAGTAACAATGCCGTCTTCTGGCATAACTTTACGTACATCTTTTACAAAACGTTCGGGCAGTATGGGAAAGCGATCGTCATTTTCAGCTTCATCGCGATGAGATACGTAAGCTTCATGTACGTCTTTATAAAAATCGAGTTTCCAACCGGATTGTGGGTCAACGCCTTCTTTTATCTGCCAGATACTATTGGCAATATCGCCTACCACTTCTAACTGGGGAAAATAGACCGGATCCACCGCTGCGGGTTCAAAGTTAATATGAATCACTTTTTTGCCATCGTGATGCATGAAAAACGGCGGCTTTTCTACCACGTCGTGCCCGACGTTAATGATAAGATCTGCTCGAGCTATTGCGCGGTGGACGAAATCACCATCTGACAGCGCGGTATTTCCCGCAAACAGTGGGTCGCTTTCATTAAGCACGCCTTTGCCCATTTGCGTAGTAATAAACGGTATACGTGTTTCATCCACAAACTCCCGCAGCATTTTCGCCGTTAATTTGCGATTTGCGCCAGCACCAATCAGTAATATGGGAGAGGTGGCCTTTTCAATCATATCCACGGCCGCGTTAATGGCCTTATATTCGGCTATAGGGCGGCGCGATAAGCTGGGCTTGAGCAAGGGCATCGTCGTTTCTTCGTCGGCAATATCTTCAGGAAGCTCAATATGCACTGCGCCAGGACGTTCTTCATGGGCAATGCGAAAGGCTTCGCGCACAATTGAAGGAATGCGGTCGCCGCTCACCACCTGCGTTGTGTATTTGGTGATTGGCCGCATCATATCGACTACATCAATAACCTGAAAGCGGCCTTGCTTGCTGGTTTTAATGGGCTTTTGGCCTGTGATCATCATCATCGGCATAGCCCCAAGCTGTGCGTATGCCGCAGGAGTGACAAGATTAGTGGCACCGGGACCCAAGGTCGATAAACACACACCCACTTTTCCCGTAAGCCGACCATAAGTAGCGGCCATAAAACCTGCGCCCTGTTCGTGCCGGGTCAGAATAAGCTTGATAGAGGACGAGCGTAAGGATTCCAATAAATCTAAATTTTCTTCACCCGGAATACCAAAGATATATTCGACACCCTCAGCTTCCAGCGCTTTTACAAACAGATCAGAGGCTTTCATCCTGAGTGCTGCTCCTTTGTTGGGGTGCATAGCGTCGGGAAAAACGTGGCCCAGCTTAACACCTGAAAATTGTTGTAATAGGCTACGGGAAAACGCAGTAAAACGATTAGTTGAAAAAGAAGGGTAGATGGGCTAAGAGTAAATGGCAAAGAACAGCGAAAGAAATCGGCCTGTTTAGGCGTCAGACAATCCCGCTTCCCAGGCTTTGAGCTTTCCCTGAGTAGCGCTATCCACAGAATTTTTATTCTGGGCTACCCACCATTTTTCCATCGTCCGCACATTTGCGCGATTAGCTTTATAGAAAAAGTCGGCAATGTCCCCCACAAAAGGAACAAAGCCAATGCCGAAGTCAATCATGGACTTTCGCACCATGCTGGTCACCAGCGCCTTCGGCATACCCATCTTCTTACCTAGCCAGACAATTCGAAGTGACGCAAGTAACATAACCGCATCGCCTAAACCGGGAACGAGACCAACGATAGAATCCATACCTACACGAAAGGGAATGAAGGGTAGTTTGAATGCAGAATCTAATGTGTTCGCCCAACGCTGCGCCTGTAGCAGCTCCTTAGGCGCATTGGCTTGAGACGAGGTTGATGTCACTCAGTGGCTCCCAGTGCTTGCGCCAGTCTCTGGCGCGTTATCATATTCTTTTCTATACGCCAGCCACTAAGATTTTGCTCAACTAAATTAAACATTACTTCAATATGCTCAGGATCGCTGTTTAACGCTTCAATATACTCGTAGCGCTCCCCGCCTGCCGCCATAAAATATTCTCTGTTTTCCTCGCCAATTTCTTCAATGGTTTCCAGACAATCTGCAGAAAACCCCGGACACACCACCTGCACTGATTTCACTCCCTTACCGGGAAGTGCTTTCATCGTAAAATCGGTGTAAGGCTGTAACCACTCTTCGCGACCAAACCGTGACTGGAAAGTTGTCATGTATTGAGTTTCCTGCAAACCAAGTGCCTCGGCTAACAAGCGCGAGGTTTTATGACATTCGCAATGGTAAGGGTCCCCGTTGAGCAGATATCGTTTGGGAATGCCATGGTACGACATTACTAACATGTCAGCTTTGCCGCGTTCATCCCAATGTGCACGTACTTTGTTAGCCAGCGCTTGGATATACCCGGGATCATCATGATAATGGGTAACAAAGCGTAATTCGGGAATCCAGCGTCGTTTGGTGAAGTCGGCTGCCACAGCATCGAATGTGGAGGCCGTGGTTGAAGCGCAATACTGAGGATACAATGGCAGCACAATAAGCTTTCTCACACCTTTTGCCAGCATGCGTTCTATAACATCATCCACCGCCGGATTTCCGTAACGCATCGCAAAATCAACCACCACATCATCACCGTAAGTTTGGGCACAACGCGCAGCCAGGGCCTGACATTGCGCTTTGGTGATGTGCATGAGAGGAGAACCGTCGTCGGTCCAGACTGACGCATAAGCTTTAGCTGATCGCTTAGGACGAATATTAAGGATCACCAGATTCAATATTCCCCACCAGATAAATTTAGGAACTTCGACCACGCGAGGGTCTGAAAGAAACTGTTTTAGATATGGCCTCAGCGCCCCTGAGGTGGGGCTTTCCGGCGTGCCCAGGTTGGTAATCAGCACACCCAGTTTATCCGACTGTGAGTGTGAAAATCCGGCGTTGCTTTTGTACTTCATATTAACCCAACCTTTCGCTAATTATTTGTTTTTGTTGCTGGGATTATAGCAAGCTCATGAACCAATGCACTGGCTAGTGCAGTGGAATCGCTTACTTAATCAAGATTACCTCAATTGAAAAATTGAATTGGAAAGTCACGCTGGTGCGGAGACGGTGCGCATGCACCGCTGTACTGGTATTAGGGCTGGTAGTAAGTTGCAGCTCCGGGACCCACTGGCATACCAAAGAAGAACACCCATACATAAAAAAGGACTGTCCATCCCACCATAAACACTAAGGAGTAAGGTAGCATGGTCGCGATTAACGTCCCCATTCCAATGTTCTTCTGATAACGAGCTGCCATCGCCAGAATCAAACCGAAATAGCTCATCATAGGAGAAATTACATTGGTGACAGAATCGCCGATTCTGTATGCAGCCTGAATCACTTCCGGGGCAAATCCGATAAGCATCAACATAGGCACGAAAATTGGCGCTGTTACCGCCCACTGCGCTGACGCACTTCCTAATGAAAGATTGACTATGCCGCACATTAAAATAAAGATAATGAACACTTCAGGGCCGTCTAGTCCCATCGCTTTCAGCAGAGTGGCACCTTTTACAGCAAGTACGGTACCCAAATTTGTCCAATTAAAAAACGCCACGAACTGAGCAGCGAAGAACACCAGGGTGATATACAACCCCATCGCTCCCATACTTTTAGACATTGCGTCAATGACGTCACGGTCATTTTTCATGGTGCCGGCTAATTTCCCATACACAAACCCGGGCACAGCAAATGTGATAAATATAAACGCGACAATCCCTTTTAAGAAAGGCGAACCCGCCACTTCTCCTGTTTCTGGATTACGTAATATACCGTTTTCAGGCACGACGGTTAACGCCAATAACGCGCACACCGCAGCGAAAGCAACGCCAGCCCAAAGCAGCGCTCGCTTTTCATTTGCTGAAGGCGGTTGCATTGATTGCTTTTCCAATGTGGTTGATGCACCTGATTCATCGTATTTGCCGAGTCTGGGCTCAACGACTTTTTCAGTCACCATAGCGCCCATAATGGCAATAACAAATGTGCTGATGAACATGAAATACCAGTTTACCTCTGGTCCTACCGAGTACTCCGGATCAACCATGTGAGCAGCGGCTTCAGTAATGCCTGAGAGCAAAGGGTCCACAGTCCCTAGCAGGAGATTGGCGCTATAGCCGGCGGATACGCCAGCGAATGCTGCAGCAAGACCCGCTAACGGATGACGACCCAGAGAATGAAATATCATTGCTGCTAAAGGAATCAATACCACATAGCCTAGTTCAGAAGCGGTATTCGAAATAATTCCCGCAAAAACGATGGTAAACGTCACAGATCTTTTAGATGCGTTCATTACCAGCGCTCGCATTGCGGTGGAAAGCAACCCTGAATGTTCCGCAACAGACACACCGAGTAGAGCAACCAATACCGTGCCTAAAGGGGCAAATCCTGTAAAGTTGGTGACCAGACCGGTAACGATGCGTTGCAGACCCTCCGCACTCATCAGTGAGATTACCTCAATCCATCCATCTGCCGCGCGCCCTTTAGCGCCTTCCGGTCTTGGATCCGCTACTGCCACGTCGAAGTAGCCGAGCACACCGCTTAGCAACACGATAAAAAGCGAAAGCAATGCGAATAAGGTGACGGGGTGAGGCAATAAGTTACCCAGCCATTCTACGGTGGCCAGAAATCGCGAGAATAAGCCACCGTTTCCGCTTTGTGAAGCAGAATCCTGATTGTTGTGAGACACGTTTTGTTCCTCTGTCGTTTTATGACTTTCTTGCCACGGCTTCGCTCTGATGACGAAGATTCATTTTTTTCTCGTTGCAGAAAGTTTTCTGTATATTCGTTAGTGCCAGCGCAGTTTACCTGAAAATTTGTCCTGTTGGCACCTTATGGAGCAGGATCGCCCATTAACTCTAGATAATCTAAGTAAATGGCTGCCATGGGTGGAATTTATCTGTTTCTCAATAGAGCTTTACTTAAATGCCTTGTCCAATAAGGCTTTGCAATTCGAAATAAATAAGCAGTTTTATAAAACATTCACTTTTTACACCTAAGCGATTTTGCGCCAGCAGTTACATTGTAGATGAAGACAAATTCGGCGCTAAGGGCCGAGATGAGTAAGCGGAAATGAGTAATGTAAATCGTTTAATATCAGTTACTTATTCTCAGTCATCTGCCACAATACTACAGCGCTCTTTATCGCATTTCTGCTTTCAGGAAGTTATCTGTACCTGACAGCAGGAATACTAATCCGCAGCGAAAATAGATTAACGAACGAGTGCTGAAGGCCGTATGTAAATCCAAACAAATGTGTGATCAGCTCAGAGATAGAGAAATCCTCTTAATTAATGCGGATTAGTTGTTATCAGAGATTCAATGACGTCCTAATGGCGCAGCTTCGAACTCGCCCCACGTAAACTAATAACGTTCTGTACATAAAAAATCCGATGCTCGTATGAACATCGGATTTTTGTGCTTTGCGCGACCGCAATTAACTACAGCGCCGGCGTTGCTTATCTCTTCGTATTAATACGAAAGTGGCTACACGACTAATTGCCTTTGCCGTTCTGTCCATTCATAAAGCGGAAGAACTCTGTTTCCGGAGACACCACAAGCACATCTTGCTTATTGTTAAAGCTAGCTCTGTAGGCATCCATACTGCGAAGGAAACTAAAGAAATCTGGACTCTTAGAATAAGTGTCAGCATATATCTCGGCAGCAATTGCATCACCTTCACCACGTACCTGACGTGCGTTGCGTTCAGCATCGGCAAGCATTACGGTAACTTTTGCATCAATGTCTGCACGTAGCACTTCGGCTTGTTCCTTACCTTCTGAGCGATGCTCTCTCGCCACACCTGCGCGTTCTGCACGCATACGTTGGAAAATAGAGTTGCTCACCTCCGTTGGCAAGTTTATCTGCTTAACACGCACGTCGACAATTTCTATACCCAATTCACTGGAAGAAGTAGAAGCTTGCTCCATAGCTTGGCTCATTAATGCCGAACGTTCGCCAGAAACAATCTGATTAATTGTGCGATTACCGAATTCAGACCTTAGCCCGTTGTTTACCTTCTGCTTAAGTAGCGCTTCAGCTTGCAGTCTATTACCGCCAGTAGACAGATAATAACGTGCAAAGTCATTAATTTTCCATTTTACATAGGAATCAACGATAAGGTCTTTCTTCTCGGTGGTAACGAATCTGTCAGGCGCATCATCTAAAGTTTGGATGCGGGCATCAAAATGTTTAACCGAATCAATGAATGGTAATTTAAAATGCAAACCTGGATCAAAAACCCGTGTCTCACCTGATTCATCGTCTCGCTGTACTTTACCGAACTGAATGACGATTGCTCGCTCGCCTTCCCGAACAACAAACAGCGATCCTGTAGCCAATAATGCAAGCACAACAATTACAGCAATTATTAGATTTTTCATGGCTTACCTCCTACCGTCACGAAAGCTATCATTGCGTAATCCCGGACTATTGGTTGTGGAATTCGGGCTTTCAATTTCTATCGGATTTTGCAGACCTTCAAGTGTACTTCTTGAGCGCACTGGCGCTGTACTATTTTGTTTGTCCATCATCTTATCGAGAGGCAAATACATCATGTTATTACCGTTTTTGGTGTCGACCAGTATTTTGCTGGTGCGCGAGAAGATGCTTTCCATCGTTTCCAGATAAATACGATCACGGGTAACTTGAGGGGCTTTATTATATTGCGGTAATAACTCTTCAAATCGGGCTACTTCACCCTGAGCTTCCAAAATTATCTGCTCTTTATAAGCCTGTGCTTCTTCGTTCATTCGGTTTGCCTGTCCACGGGCGCGAGGTTCAATTTCTCGGGCATAGGCTTCAGCTTCACGAATAAAACGTTGCTCATCCTCCTGCGCGGCAATCGCGTCGTCAAAAGCATCTTTTACCTCTTCCGGCGGACGGGCATCACGAAAGTTCATATCAATGATAGACACACCTAAATCATAAGGTTCTAAAATTGCCTGCAACTCTTCCCATACACGCTGGCGCGTCGCTTCACGACCATCGGTAAGCACGTTATCCATGGTAGAGTGACCAACGACGTAACGAATAGCGCTATCAAGCGCTTGGCTCAAGCTGGTTTGTGGATCCGCTACCGCGTAAGTCCAACGGTAAGGATCTACGACTCGGTACTGCATTTCCATCTGCACTCTTACTACGTTTTCGTCTTCAGTTAACATAGAGCCAGAAGATGCCTGATCGCGAATAGATTGCACATCCACCGGAATAACCGAATCAATAAATGTTGGCTTCCAGCGCAAGCCCGGTTCGACTTGCTGGTAATACTCACCAAAACGTAATACCACACCACGCTCAGCTTCACGAATAGTATAGAAACCACTTATGATCCAGATAACTACCAGTAAACCGATAACCAAGAGAATACCAAACTTGCCAACGCTTTTGCCTGAGCCGCCTTTACCGCCGCCCATTTTGCCAAATTTGCCGAATAAATTCTTGAACACATCGTCCAAATCTGGGGGCCCCTGATCGCGACCGCCCCGGTTCTTCCAGGGGTCATTATTTTTGCCACCCGGCTCATTCCAAGCCATGCTGTTACTCCATAAGTGGTTATTGATGAGTAAATTACCGTTGTCGTCGCATTAAATGCGCGTTGACTAATGATTTATAATATAGCCAGACAGCCCTTCATCTAGCCTTTTTTCCAGACGGTTCCAATCTGCGGTGGGCATTTTCACATCCACCACCCAGTCTCCGTCTGCATCATACATTTCATTGGCAATACAGTTTAATTCGTATAAAACTCCACGCAATCGGCTTTGTGCAGGCGGTATGCGTAAAGTATAACTGACCATGCTCTTTGCCAGACAATCTGTTAACGCCTGCGTAAGCAGATCAGTACCTTCACCAGTCTGAGCTGAAAGCCATACTCGTATAGGAGTACCTTCTTCATCTCTATCTATACGTGACTCGACTTCTTCGAGTTTATCAATCTTGTTACAGATAATGAGTTGCTGAATATCGTCAGCCTCGATTTCTTCCAAAACCGTATTAACTTCATCCATGGTGGCAAGATAATTTGCATCCGCCACATCTACTACGTGAAGCAACAAATCCGCTTCCTGAGTTTCTTGCAATGTAGCTTTAAATGCGGCTACCAAATCATGAGGCAAATGGCGGATAAAACCTACAGTATCTGCCAGTATTGCTGGCCCAACATCTTGCAAATCAAGCTTTCGCAATGTTGGATCCAATGTAGCAAAAAGCTGGTCCGCAGCATACACATGAGCATTGGTAATTTGATTAAACAGTGTCGACTTACCTGCGTTGGTGTACCCGACTAATGATACAGTCGGAATTTCTGCGCGCTTACGGGATCTACGCCCTTGCTCCCGTTGTTTTTGTACTTTTTCCAGACGGCGAAGGATAGACTTAATCCGGCCCCGGAGCAAACGGCGGTCGGTTTCAAGCTGGGTTTCGCCAGGCCCCCGCAGACCAATTCCACCTTTTTGTCTTTCAAGGTGAGTCCATCCGCGGATTAATCGAGTTGAAATGTGACGCAACTGCGCAAGCTCTACCTGAAGCTTACCTTCGTGTGTACGTGCACGTTGCGCAAAGATGTCTAGGATAAGACCGGTGCGGTCTAGAACCCTACATTTGCAAATAGCTTCTAAATTTCGCTCCTGAGAAGGCGAAAGCGCATGATTAAAGATAACTACATTGGCATCATGCGCCTTAACAGAGGCTGCGATTTCTTCAGCTTTACCGGAACCAACAAAATATTTAGCATGGGGAGCACTGCGCGATGTCGTAAGCACATCTACCGCATTCACACCTGCAGAAGAAACTAATAGTTCCAGTTCGGCCAGATCTTCTTTGCTGCTCTCGTCAGCAAAATTCACATGAACAAGGACAGCCTGTTCACCGGCTTCGTAACGGTCAAACAAACGCGATACCTTTGATATTATTCACCTTTATTATTTTCAGCGTCCCCTTGGGTGGTGGGCATTGTGATTGCACGCGACGGTACGACCGTCGAGATAGCATGTTTGTAAACCATTTGGCTTACCGTGTTTTTTAACAAAATGACAAACTGGTCGAAAGATTCAACCTGCCCTTGTAACTTAATGCCATTGACGAGATAAATGGACACAGGTATACGTTCCTTGCGTAACGCATTAAGAAATGGGTCTTGTAGTGATTGCCCTTTAGCCATTTGATATCCTTAGTTTTTATTATTTCCCATGACAAACCCGAACCAGGATGCCACCGCGCCTTAATGTATACCACACTCGAACCTTCAAAGTGTGACTTTTGCTAATACTTTAGTCAAATTATCTTTAGCAAAGGTCTCTAGCCAGCACAGAGACTGCCAACCCCGTAACCACGTTAACTGCCGCTTGGCCAATTGACGGGTTGCTATAATACCTTTCTCTCGCATCTGTGCATAGCTCAACTGGTCATCCAGATACTGCCACGCTTGTCTGTAGCCTACAGAACGTATAGAAGGTAAATCTTCATGAAGATCACCACGACGATAAAGTTTTTTTACTTCGTCAATAAATCCCGCTTCCAGCATTAGATCGAAGCGCGTGGCAATACGTTTATGTAATACCGCCCGATCCTCTGGTGCAATGGCAAATTGCGTGATTTCAAAGGGACATACTGTGTTTTGCTGCGATTGCCAGTGAGTCAGTGTTTTTCCAGAGCTGCGGTACACTTCCAGTGCTCGTAGCAATCTTTGCGGATCATTCGGATGGATTCGCGCAGCACTGATGGGATCAATCCGACCCAGTTCCTGGTGAAGCGCTGTCCATCCTTTCTCGCCAGCTTCCCGACTTATCTGCTCTCTAACGACTTCGTCTGACTTAGGTAAGGGCGAAATGCCATTTATCAAGGCATTAAAGTACATCATTGTGCCCCCTACGAGCACCGGCACTTTATTGCGCGCCTGAATGTCGGCAATAAGCCTAATTGCATCAGTACAAAATTGCGCTACTGAATAACTCTCTGCCGGGTCAATAATATCAACGAGCCAGTGCCTCACCGCAGACATTTCCTCTGATGTAGGCTTAGCCGTACCAATGTTTAAACCGCGGTATACCAAAGCAGAATCTACGCTGATAATTTCACAATCAATGTGCTGCGCCAGTGACAGAGCCAAACCGGTTTTTCCCGACGCGGTAGGGCCCATTAAGGCTATTACAGGTAACGTATCTTTGCCTTCAGGTGTCATAACCTCACCACCAGTCAACCAGTTCTTGGAGAGAGCGGGTTTTGCCTGTTTTTTTAACCCACTCCCAGCGTTGCTCTGCCGATTGTGTCTCTAACCACTCCCATACCGTAGCTTTTACGCCTTCAGGCCAGGTGACATGAGTGGCTTCAAGATGCTGACAAAGAGCAGCAACACTATCTACTTCAGCATTTAACATTGCAGGAAATAATGTCATCCAGGGTAAGTGACGGCATCCTGCTGGCACTTGCTGTAGGCGATACTTACCGGCTACCTTACCAACTTCAAAATGTGCTTGTTGTAAAGTACTCAATGTGGCTTCGCAGACATTTTCAGCCTTTACGGCTACCGGCATCAGTAAAGGCTGAGAAGTACTCGCCGCACTTAGAATGTTTATTAGCCACTGTGTCAGTATAGGCGCTATGCTAATCAGCCAGCAATCAACTTTATCATGATAAATTCGCCAATCTGCAGAAAGCTGTAGCGCGTTGGCACTTTCTATTTCTGGTTGAGCGATGTCGGAATTCGCCGACATCAACGACAGATAATTTTGTTGGTATTGTTTTTCATTTCTCGTTGCAGGCGATGCACTGGTAGTCTTAAATGTTCCTTCTGCACGATACGCGCTCTGCCTGTCGGCGATTTTCTCCTCAACAGGCCGAACGGATTGCAGAGGTCGAATATAATCATGCTGAGGCGCCGGCCTGGCTTTTTCGGCAAAATCGGAATGTTCAGGAGCCAACGCATCACAAACAGCCTTACAAATAAAATCGTGCACAAGACGGCTTTGCTGGAAGCGAACTTCATGCTTGGCGGGATGCACATTTACATCCACTTCGTAGGGGTCAATGTCAAAATAGAAAACGAAAGAAGGTTGCTCCAGCACCCCTAAAACGCTCTCATATGCCTGTCGAATAGCATGCAGAATTAATTTATCCCGCATTCCTCTGCCATTGACAAAACTAAATTGACAATCAGTGCTGCTGCGCATGGCATTTTCATTGCCAAGCCAAGCCTGGATTTTCATCCCCTGATGCTCAATCGCAATATACACTGCGTTATCGATAAACCGCTGACCCACAACAGCAGCAATACGCTGCGGGTAATTATCCTGACTGACGCCGGGAAACCGCTTTACAGGCTTACCGTTATGACGCAAAACGCAGGTAACGTGAGGATGGCTAAGCGCTATGCGCTTGACGACATCTTCTATATGCTGAAATTCAGTTTTTTCCGTACGAAGAAATTTTCGTCTTGCCGGGGTATTGTAAAATAAGTCAGCCACATCAATAGTGGTGCCATCAGGATGGGCTGCTGGACTTACAACCACAGACATTTCCCGGCCTTCGCAGCACGCCTGCCAGGCTTGCTCCTGGGCAACGGGCTTTGAGGTTAATACCAGCCGGCTGACTGAACTGATACTGGCGAGGGCTTCGCCCCGGAAACCCAGCGAGAGAATGCGGTCAAGATCATTTAATGTTGCTATTTTACTGGTGGCATGGCGACTAAGCGCAAGTTCAAGCTCATCTTTAACAATACCCGCGCCGTTGTCTCGCAGACGGATACGTTTGTGACCGCCTTTCTCTATATCCAGCTCAATTTTTGTTGCCCCGGCGTCTAAACTATTCTCAAGAAGTTCTTTGACTACAGAGGCTGGGCGTTCGACAACTTCACCAGCAGCTATCTGGTTCGCCAGTCGCGGCGGCAAGAGTTGTATGGCCAAAGCAGAATCCTGTAATTGGTGATGGGACCTGGAATTCGTGGTCAGGTACTGGGTATTGTCAGCACCTGGCCGATTCTCACCACATCAGTACGCAGATTATTCGCTTCTTTAATGCTGCTGACTTTTACATTATAACGCTGTGCCAGCAATGACAACGATTCCCCACTGCGCACTCTGTGGGTGCGATTTCGCTCTTTAAGCGAGGCCCACAGTGTACCATCCGGAGGGACTTGCATGAAGTAGCTTTTGGCGGCATTAAACATTGCTCTGGCCAGACGCTGGCGGTGGGTGCTCCAGTTTAAATTTTTCTCTTCCTGCGGATTGGAGATAAAACCGACTTCGACGAGAATCGACGGAATATCCGGCGCAGTGAGTACGGCAAAGCTGGCCGCCTGAGGCGCACGTTTGTGCAGAGGCGTAACGGTACGCATTTCTGAGAGTACATTCTGGCTGAGCGCGTAACTGGCGGACATAGAATGATCCATTGAAAGTCCTAAAATGGTTTCAGCGAGATAGCGCTCGCTGGCATTATCGGAAATTACTTCAGCCGCACCACCTAAAAGTTCTGAGTGCCGCTCAGTCTTTTCCAGCCAGCGACCAAGTTCAGAATCCGCCCGTCGCATAGATAAAACCCAGACGGAGCCGCCTCGGGGCTCCGGCTGGCTAAACGCGTCAGCATGAATGGAAATGAGCAGGTCTGCTTTCTTTTGCCGCGCAATTTCGGGGCGCTTGGTTGGATAAATATAATAATCACCTGAGCGAATCATGACCGCTCGCATACCCTTTTCAGCGTTTACCAACGCTTCCAGCTCTTTTGCGATACTTAACGTAATTCGCTTTTCATAGGTACCTGCAGGGCCAATCGATCCAGGATCATTGCCGCCATGACCAGCATCTATGGCTATAATAATGTCCCGGTCTCGTTTATTATTTACGCTATCAATCAATACGCCAGAGCTGGATTCTGAAGAACCTGAGGGGCTTGAATCCGCGAGATCAACGACCAGCCGATGACCATAAGGCCCATCGGGAGGAATAGCGAAAATATTTGGCTTAGCGTCTCTGGTTAAATCAATAACCAGTCTCGCTGACTGACTATTTTTGGGCGTGGAATACCGTATTCGCCGCACAAGTTTACCGGTGTCATCATCGGTACTGAGATCGGCGCTATCATCAGTAGCGGCAAGATCGATGACAAGACGGTGGGGATTAGTCAGGGAAAAGTAGGTAAATTCAGGCGCCTGCGCTAAATCCAGCACAATTCGTGTATTATCTGCTGATGGCGAAATCCGTAACCCACCAATATGATTTTGTGCGGCAAACGCACTGACTGCAAAAAGCCACAAACAAACTGTGGAGATGGTATAGCGCAACATACTTCGCCTTTATGGATTGCGTCGTGTAATTTTTTATTTTAATAATTCAGTTTTATTTGACGTTAAACCCGCTTACACAACTGAAGTAACTTCGTGCCCTTTGTACTCAAGGCCTCTATAGTAAACCGACGTCCTTCTCGCATTGAACTTATACTAATCACTAAATCTGCTTTTGCCAAGCTCTGCCCCCCCTTTTCTGGCCATTCGACCAGGCATATGGCGTTATCTCGAAAATAATCTCTTACCCCCATATATTCCAGTTCTTCCGGATCAGAGAGACGATAAAGATCAAAATGATAAACTACGACCCCTTCTAATTCGTAAGGTTCAACCAGTGTATAAGTAGGGCTTTTCACGTTGCCGGTGTGGCCCAGCGACTGAATAAAATAACGGCTGAAGGTAGTTTTACCTGCGCCCAGTTCGCCTTCCAAAAAAATTACTACGCCTGCCGGGAGTAGCTGAGTTAACGCCGAAGACAAATCTTCGGCCAGGCGCGCAGTATCTTCCGGCGATGCTGCAAAAAAAGAACTTTGGGGATAAGACATAATCGTATAATTCCGCTGACAATACTTTCAACCAGCGTTACTGATTGATGAGTACACGAACTGAGTCAAATAAGTCGCTGGCAATCATACCACGTTGTCCATGAAGGCGAGCGACTTCGTCACCGGCTTTACCATGTAGCGTGACGCCGTAGGTAGAAGCTGTGTCTTTATCCAGCCCCTGGGCCAACAGCGCTCCCAGAATACCGCTCAACACATCGCCACTGCCCGCCGTTGCCATACCCGGATTGCCGTGTCGGCATACCCAGGTTTTGCTTTCATTATCAATGATAGTACCGGCTCCTTTCAGTACGCAGGTGGCGTGGTAACGCTGAGAACATTGGCGGGCATAATTGAACCTTTCTGATTCCACATCTTCCACTGAAACCCCTAGTAACCGCGCTGCCTCTCCCGCATGTGGCGTGAGAATACAATCGTTAATTGTGTACGCAGTTGATTGCTTCCCCAGCAAATTCAAAGCATCGGCATCAATAACCATAGGTTTGGGATGCGCCTGACAATGTTTCATTACGGTGGTGAACACCTGCTCCCCCCACTCATCCTGCCCCAGACCCGGCCCTATCACCACACAGGTTGCCCATTTAAGCGCCTCTTCCAGTTTTTCGTCCGTTACCATTAATTCTGGTCGCCCTGCGCTCACCTGTACGGTAGAACCTTCATGAACAAACACTCTTACCATTCCAGCACCACTGCGTAACGCCGCTTCGCTGCTCAACCGAATCGCCCCTGCAGTCCCCTTGTTTCCCCCAACGCATAACAGACGTCCATACGTTCCTTTATGGCTATGCACGTCTCTTGGACCCATGCTCCTGAATTGCTCGATATCCAGTAGTGTCGCGCTGGAGCGGGCCAGCTCACTGAAGGCTCTACCAATTCCTAAATCTTCATAGACCAGTGTACCGCAGGATTGTTTGCCTGCCCCTGTGGTCAGTCCCGGTTTGATTCCCACAAAAGTCACCGTCACACTGGCTTCTACGCAACGCCCCAGAGACTGCCCGGTGTTGGCGTCCAATCCTGACGGCACATCAACACTGACCACCGGTTTCTCAGCTGCATTGACGGCATCAATGATGTCTGCAAATTCATTGCGAATACTGCTGCTGATTCCGGTACCTAATAATGCATCGATCACCAGGCTGGCATCTTCCAGTACAGCGGCGCTGAACGCTTCCACCTGACCACCGCCCTCGCGCCAGCGCTTTTGTGCTTCGCCAGCATCGCCTTCTAACTTACGCTGTGGTTCGACAGCACAGACATGCACCTGTTTACCCGCCTTCTTAGCCTGCAGTGCGGCAATGTAGCCGTCGCCAGCGTTATTACCATGCCCCACCAGCACGAGATAGCGTTCAGCATGAGGCAACAACAACTGGCACTGACGAAACACTGCCTCACCAGCTCGCAGCATCAGCGTAAACATATTGCAGCCACTTTTCTCTGCAGCCAGACGTTCATTTTCCCGAACCTGATCGGCGCGAAACAGTTTGTATGATAAACTTGTGGTGAGTTGAGTATCCAGCATCTGAGCATGTCCAAGATTAGTTCATTAGATTTAATACGATTAGTAGACGATATCAAGGCTTGGGGCAAGGCGCTAGGCTTTCAGCAAGTTGGTATCAGCGATATTGATCTCAGTAAGCATGAAGTGTATCTGAATCAATGGCTGGAGAACGGCTTTCACGGCGATATGCATTTTATGGCGGCACATGGTACTAAGCGTGCGCGTCCCGCCGAACTCGTTCCCGGTACTTTGCGAGTGATTAGTGTAAGCATGGATTACCTTCCGCCCGACGCCTCTTTTGCCCGCCATCTGGGAAATGATAGCATTGCCTATATCAGTCGCTATGCATTGGGGCGTGATTATCACAAAGTGCTGCGCAAAAAACTAAAACAACTTGGCGACAAAATCACCTCAGCCCTCAGCACTACAGAGTTTCGCCCCTTCGTCGATTCTGCTCCGGTTCTGGAACATGCTATTGCTGAAAAAGCCGGGCTGGGCTGGACCGGTAAGCATTCACTGACTCTGAATCGCCAAAGCGGTTCGTGGTTTTTCTTAGGGGAACTGTTTATTAATTTGCCGTTACCGGTAGATAGTCCCGTTGAAGAAGGTTGCGGAAGCTGCACGGCTTGTATGACTATTTGCCCTACTCAGGCCATTGTTGCGCCTTACACCGTGGACGCCAGAAAATGCATTTCCTATCTGACCATAGAACACGATGGGGAAATTCCGGAAAAATTGCGGCCATTGATGGGCAACCGTATTTATGGCTGTGACGACTGCCAGCTGGTTTGCCCCTGGAATCGGTTTGCCAGCATTACGGAGCAAGAGGATTTTCATCCGCGCGAAATGCTTCACGGACAATCACTTGTTACCTTAATGGAGTGGGATGAAGAAACTTTTCTTCGCAATACTGAAGGCTCTCCCATACGGCGTATCGGGTGGGCCAAATGGCAGCGGAACATTGCTGTGGCTATGGGAAACGCGTCGTATGATGAACAGATAATTGCCTCGTTGAAAAAAGCGGCAGTTAAGGCAAATGAAATTGTACGTCTACATATTGAATGGGCACTAACGCAGCAACATCAAAAACAAGCCACGAATAAACAAACGACGAGCCGGCAAACCTTGCGCCTGACCCGCGTTATCGAAAAAGGACTACCCAGAGACGCCTAACCCAGCTTGTTGCCCTTCGCCGGTAAGATGCAGGATAAAATGTGTAATCGCACCATCACTAGTGGTATTACTGGAAATGCCACTATACTTCCACCAGTCACTCGTCTTCATTTCAACGACAATAGCATCAAAATCTTCATGATTTCCTTCAAATTGCCCGATTAGCTGACATTCGCTACCGTCACACTGTACAGAGTGTAAATAAAGCTTCTCACCTTTCGGGTGTAACTCAAAGAAATCAGTAATCTGCGTAGCTGCTACCAAATCAAGTTGGCTCTCGTCAAAAGTATCTGCAAAGGCTTTGCGGGAAAGCCTTTGCTCACGCTCAGCCTTGGCAGCTTCGTGTAATACTTCAACCGATTTAATTAAAGAAGGTTGTTCGGCTACCGCCGCATTTGCAAGAGGATCGGCGGTAATATGCTCGCCAGTTGAGTCGGTAGATAACGTCGTGTTCACTGTGGGTGGAGCTGGGGCAACGGTATCCATATCTTGTGGCAGTTCCGCCGCCTGCAACGGCGCTTGAACGACGTTCATAAAGCTCGCTTCGCCCTTTTCCATAACTTCTGAAATGCGCAATTTGTCCACATCGCTGTTTTCCAGCTTTGCCCGGTAATAACCAAACTGATAACCGGCAACAGCAATAAAAACAACAAGCGGGATCAATACCCAGGATTTCATCTTAAGCAGCTCTCAATTATTTGTGATATGGCTGGCTGAGTCGGTGAACTGCGTCGACAAATACACCGGCGTGTTCCGGCGGAACATCCAGATGTATGCCATGACCTAAATTGAATACGTGTCCGCTCCCCTGGCCGTAACCTTGCAGGATGGTTGCGACTTCTTGTTCTATTCTAGCGCGAGAAGCATATAACATTGACGGATCCATGTTGCCTTGTAAAGCAACTTTATCTCCTATTCTCTTTCTTGCTTCGGCAATATCAATAGTCCAGTCGAGTCCCACTGCGTCACAGCCAGTATCGGCAATTGCTTCGAGCCACATGCCGCCATTTTTGGTAAACAAAGTTACTGGCACTTTGCGACCTTCATTTTCCCGCGTCAACCCATCAACGATACGCGCCATATATTGCAGCGAAAAGTCTTTGTAGTCTCGCGGTGACAGCACGCCGCCCCAGGTGTCGAAAATCATCACAGACTGTGCGCCCGCAGCGATCTGGGCGTTCAAGTAGGATGTTACAGAATCAGCCAGAACGGATAGCAGCGCATGCAAGGTTTTGGGCTCAGCAAATGCCATTTTCTTTATTTTAGTAAACGCTTTACTGGAACCCCCTTCCACCATATAAGTCGCCAGCGTCCATGGACTGCCGGAGAAACCGATGAGCGGAACTTCACCTTTAAGTTCCCTTCGAATAGTTCTGACGGCGTTCATGACATATTGAAGCTCACCTTCAGGATCCGGCGCCCCCAGTTTATCTACATCAGCTTTGCAGCTAATCGGATTTTTGAACCTGGGACCTTCCCCGGTCTCAAAATAAAGACCTAATCCCATCGCATCGGGAATCGTCAAAATATCTGAAAACAAAATAGCAGCGTCAAGGGGAAAACGGCGCAAGGGCTGTAGCGTTACTTCACAGGCCAGTTCAGCATTTTTACATAGCGACATGAAGTCGCCAGCTTCGGCGCGCGTAGCCTTATATTCTGGCAGATAACGACCTGCCTGGCGCATCATCCACACCGGGGTGATATCTACTGGTTGTTTTAACAACGCACGTAAATAGCGATCGTTTTTTAGTATAGCCTGACTGGCACCGACAGAATTTTCAGACATAGATCCTCTACAGCAAATTATATGGCTTTTAATACGTCAGCGAGTATATCAATTATTTTTCTGTCACGGGCTCTTATTCACCTAGTTTTGCTGGATTATTTTGGAATCGCTTACAATTTATGAGTCGATTGATAAATGAACGCTTGTTATGTGTGTAAGTGTTTGCTACAAATAGACCTGCAAATTAAAAGAAACTCGTTAAAGAGACCGAAGAACTGATTATACCCTCCTTCGGCAGGGTCTTTTATTTTCGCTTTATAACAGCTTCTATTAATTGTCCGGCGATTGATAAAGTCGGCGGTGTTGGCGGCAGGTCGCTCAGCTTAAACCATTTTGCATCAATAATTTCATTATCATCAATAACGATATCGCCGCTTTCGTACTCTGCTAAGTAGCCCGCCATCAGCGAGTGAGGAAATGGCCAGGGCTGACTGCCAAAATAGGAAAGATTTTTTATCTTTACTCCGACCTCTTCCATGACTTCACGATGCACAGCATGTTCTAACGTTTCACCGCTTTCCACAAAGCCGGCTAAGGTCGAATACAGATTTACATTCTTATGACGCACGCTTTTTGCCAGTAAAATACTGTCCTGGTGATATATCGCTACAATGATACAGGGCGATATACGGGGATAACTGCGATGGTGGCAATCGTGACAGTGCACCGCCATTTCCCAGTCTACCTGTTCTGTCACTGCGCCACATTGACCGCAAAAGCGATGAGTGCGTAGAAAATGGATATACTGCCACGCCCTGCCTGCGATACTGAATGCATCATCAGAACCGGCCATCAGTATTGTGCGTAGAGGAACCGCTTCCCATTTTGGCTGTTCAATATTTTCAGCACCTATATCTATCAGATAAACCGGTAAGGCAGCACCTTGCGTCGTTGCAACCAAGGGAGGCAAAACTCGAACTTCCGAAGCATAATGATGCAGAAAATCCAGCTCCTGCCATGGTTTGTGGGGAATAGATGTGGTACCGGCTTCCACCAACACTTTATCTTTGGCAAAGATAAGCCATTGACCGGCGGCCCCCGCCAGTTGTGAGGGCGTTATATTTTTCATCATTGTTGTTGCTTACGTGACTGCTTTTGCAGCCATATATTAGAAGGAAAATGAGGTTTTACACAACTTTACATAGAAAAAGGTTTCCTTTGCCTATGTGCAAGGTTAGTTTGTGAAGAGATTATGCAGTGTTATACTAGGACCTATTGGCCCTTGCTGTTCAGTTGCGCAGCAGTTGCAGGTCCTAAGTAACCTCACGAACATACTTTAAACTGCCATTGTGCAGGGGATGCCAAAAATGTTGAACCAGCTGGAAAAAGTGATAAACAGATGGGGCGGGAGATCAGCCACCATTGATAACTGGTTGCAAGCCCGTCAGAACCTGCTAATTAAATATTGTCAGCTGGCCGGACTGAACGTTCCTACTAACTTAGCCTTACCTGAAGCTAACAAAATCAGTGAGTTTTGTAATGACCTTATGGATTACTTGTCAGCAGGACACTTTGAGGTTTATGAGATGCTGGTAAGTGATGATGAATCCGGTTCAGCATTGAAAAAGCGGATATATCCGAAATTGGCGGAAACCACCGACCGGGCGTTGTCCTTTAGTGATAAAAATGCGGAAGCGGTTACGCCAAAACAGGCAAGTGAATTTGACGCGGATCTCACTAAATTAGGCGAGACACTCGAAGAACGCTTTCTTCTTGAAGATGAACTGATTAATCATATGTATCACACTGAGAGCTTAACATTATCTGCAAGGCAAACGGTAGAATAAAGCAGTACGTGACATCTCTGTTGCAAAGCAATGAAAATATTACAGACGTAATGGTTAAAAACGAATGAACAATTTAACGTTAATCGGCAAAGCGCGAGCATATTGCGAACAACGTGGGGCCCGATTTACTCCGCTCCGAGAAAAGGTTTATGAAATCTTGCTGGGCAAACATGGTCCTATGGGGGCTTATGAGTTGCTCGATAGTTTAAAAGAAACAGAATCCGGCGCAAAACCCGCTACTGTGTATAGAGCACTGGATTTTCTGCTTGAATTCGGATTTATTCATCGACTGGAATCTACCAACGCATTTGTCGCTTGTCATCACTTTGGAAGCCATCACCCAGTACAGTTCCTCATTTGCGACAGTTGCGGTGATGTGGCCGAAATACAATCGGCTGGGCTGAAAGATACATTAGACAAGCAAGCGAAACAGCATGGTTTTCGGGTGTCAAAGCAAACCATTGAGGCCCATGGCCTTTGTGCCGACTGTCAGTTAGCAGAATCTTCTGAGTCGAAGGAGCATATACATGAATGCTGATTTCGTTAATCCTTTCATAGGTGGATTTCTCAACGTCCTGGAGACGATGGCGCAAACATCGCTAAAACCGGGCAAGCCGAAACGCAAACAAGACGATATCGCCAAAGGTGACATATCAGGTTTAATTGGAATGGTGGGCCCAACTGTTAAGGGCTCTCTCTCAATAACGTTTGATGAGTCTCTAGCCCTGACCATAATGGAGCGCATGGTCGGTGAGAGGCCAGAAAAGATAGACGCTGAAGTTGGTGATATGGTGGGAGAAATCACCAATATGATATGCGGTAACGCCAAACGCGACTTATCTGAAAAAGGTTATGAGTTTGGAATGGCAACGCCCATCGTCGTATCTGGAAAACAACATACTATTAGCCATCAGGTAGATGGCCCGAAGCTTATTTTACCTTTTATGTGTGATGCAGGTCTGGCGCATCTGGAAATCTGTTTTGACAAATAGCTTCTGGTATTCAGAAAAAATTACCCTTGCGCCCTTTCCTCGCGGCTTTCATTTGATTACTGATGTCATTGTGAGAGAACTTCCGCAAATTCGAAAGCTTGAAGTAGGGACATTGCACTTGTGGTTGCAGCACACCAGCGCGAGTTTAACTATCAACGAAAATGCTGATCCTTCCGTCAAAACTGATCTGGAATCCTGGTTTAACCATACTGTTAGAGAGGATTCATCCTACTTTACGCATACCTATGAGGGAAGTGATGATATGCCTGCGCATATTAAGTCCAGCCTTTTAGGTTGTGAAGTGACTATTCCTATTCACCAGGGAAAATTGCAGCTTGGTACCTGGCAAGGCATTGTTTTAGGCGAACATCGCAATCAAGGTGGCAGTCGGCGCATTGTCGCGACTATCCAAGGATTAGAAGGTAAAACCGATTAACTTTGGTAGCATATACTTTATTTCGGCATAGTATTTGCTTCAATCGGTTATCATATATTGATCAATCACTCAACGATACAGGACGTGACTATGAAAAAAACTTTTAAATACGCAGCCCTTGCGCTTGCGGTAATGTCTTCAAATGCATTTGCTCAGGAAAGCACGACCAAGGATAAGTGGATAGGGTTTAACGGTATTTATTACAATACCGAAGAAACCAAACCTTCCTCTGAAGGCATTTTTGATGATGGTGCGGGTGTTGGTGCAGAGATGGGGTGGCGCTTTGATGATAACTGGGCCCTTCGTGGTGAACTTTCTTTCCTTGAATTAGATTATCAACAGACAGATAGCAGCGGCTCAACCATTATGTTTGGCGCGGACGCCATGTATTTTCTGCCAAATGACGTAATGTATATGTTTGGTGGTATTAAACGTCAAATCGTCGATCAAAATTACAACCTAGGTAACATTGGTCTGGGTAAACACTGGAACATCAGTGAAAACGTGAAATTGGTGACTGAAATCGCGGCTTACCATGACTTTGGCGAAGATTACAACGATTACAGCGTGAAATTGGGTGTGGCTATTCCGTTTGGTGCTTCGTCTAGTAGCAGCTCGGTTTCTCAGGACAGCGATGGCGATGGCGTAATCGATGCGCGTGATCAGTGTGCTAATACTCCTGCTGGTATGACTGTAGACGCAAATGGTTGTAATAATGACACAGATGGTGACGGCGTAATGAACAGCGTTGATCAGTGTCCTGACACACCTGCCGGCACTCAAGTTAATGCGCAAGGTTGTCCTGTGACTAAAGACAGCGACAGTGATGGCGTTAACGATGAAAAAGATATGTGTCCGAACACGCCTCAAAACGATAAAGTAGACGGAGACGGTTGTACTGTTTTCGATCAAAAAGAAGTGACTCATACTCTTCGCGTTTTATTCGCTAGTGAAAGCGCAGAAGTCACTGATCCTCGTTCTGAAGAAATTCAAGATTTTGTGCAATTCTTTAAGCGTTATGGCAAAACTCAGGCGGTAATTGAGGGCCATGCCTCTGCGCCGGGTACTGAAGAGTACAACATGGATTTGTCAAAGCGTCGTGCTGAAGCATTCAAAGATGTATTGGTAGATATGTATGACATCGATCCTTCACGTCTTGAAACCGAAGGTTTCGGTGAGTCACAATTACTGGATACTTCTGGTAGTGCCCAAGCTCACCGGGTTAACCGTCGTATAATGATTCGCGTAACAGCGATTGTTGAAGTTCCGGAAGAACGCAACTAAGATTCGTCCTAACCAAATAGAAAAGGCGCCGCATTGATGTGGCGCCTTTTTTGTTGGTTGTTTAAATAACCTTCACGAAATTGGCTTGTCAAAAGTTGGAAAGTTTTCGCGCTGAGTGAGCATACGTCAAGGTGGATTAGTATTAGTAGTCATCAGACATTGCTGGCCCAGCATAGTTGTCAAAGCGTGAAAACTGTCCTTGAAAGGTTAACCGCGACGTACCTATTGGACCATTCCGTTGCTTACCAATAATGATTTCTGCAACTCCCTTATCCTCACTATTCTCGTGATATACCTCATCGCGATAAATAAACATGATCAAGTCCGCATCCTGCTCAATCGAGCCAGATTCCCGCAAATCAGAGTTTATCGGCCGTTTATCAGCGCGTTGTTCCAACCCCCGATTTAACTGTGACAACGCGACAACAGGCACCTCTAATTCTTTTGCTAATGCCTTCAAGGAACGGGAGATTTCGGCAATTTCCAAAGTGCGGTTGTCGCTTAGCGATGGCACGCGCATCAACTGTAGATAATCCACCATGATAAGGCTAATTCCGCCTTTGTCTCGAGCCAGCTTTCTTGCCCGGCTTCGAACATCCATCGGCGTTAATCCGGAAGAATCGTCGATAAACAAATTGTCTTTGGTCTTCAGCATTGCCATAGTATTGGAAATTCGGGCCCAATCTTCATCCCCTAGTTGAGCGGTACGAATTTTGGTCTGATCCACACGACTTAGCGAGGCCAACATCCGCATCATGATCTGCTCAGAGGGCATTTCAAGACTAAACACCAATACGGGTTTGTCTTCTGCCATCATAGCGTTTTCACACAAGTTCATGGCAAAAGTCGTTTTTCCCATGGAAGGACGTGCAGCCACAATAATTAAATCGGAAGGTTGCAAGCCACTGGTTTTCTTGTCCAGGTCGGTAAAACCTGTTGTAACACCAGTGACTTCTTTATTGGTTTTTATTAATGCTTCGAGCCGATCAATGGTTTTACCCAGCACGGCATCGACATTGCGCGGTCCTTCATTTTCACCGGTTCGTTTTTCAGCAATTTCAAATACTTTACTTTCGGCTAAATCGAGAATATCTGCGCTATTGCGCCCTTCCGGGTTATAGCCCACTTCTGCAATTTCGTGAGCAACACCGATTAGCTCTCGAGTAATAGCGCGTTCACTGATTATACGAGCATAGGACGAGACGTTAGCGGAACTGGGGGTATTCTTTGCAAGCTCACCTAAATAGGCAAAGCCACCAGCTTCATCAAGTTCATTATGGTTTTCGAGCTCTTCAGAAACAGTAATAAGATCGATGGGCAGGTTTTTGCTAAGCAAACGCAGGATCGACCGGAAAATAATCTGATGCGAGCGATTATAAAAATCAGAATCTGTTACCAGCTCGGCGACTTTATCCCAACTGTCAGGATCGATAAGCATGCTACCGAGCACAGACTGTTCCGCCTCAATGCTGTGAGGCGGAACCTTCAATTTTTCGACATTTTTATCTTTTGTAGAAGAAACAACTTTCACCGACATAAAAACCCGTCCTCTTAAGAGCCGCCTATTATGCGCTATTTCCCTCTAACATGAAATTCACTGCGCCCTAAATTCGACGAGCATCAGTTGGATGTCGAAATTGCTGCTTTTTTGGCTGCAATTAAACCTTTTTCCGTAAGACAAATGGGGGTATATTCCAGCTTTTCACGTTATTAAACACATAACTATAGCTAAAGGATCGGCTAAAGTCGTCAGTGATCCCTATGCGTAATCTTCTCTTAACATCGCTGTTTTCCATCCTTTTGAGCGCCCCCGTCTGCGCTGGCGTCGTCGACGAATATCAAATAGAACGTTCGCGGCTGTTACGTCTGGATTATCCTGCTCGACATGACGCTCTCCTGCAATCCGCTGTTTTCGATACCACTACGGCTTTAGGAAAATATTTCTTCAATACCGTTTTATCCAATACTGGTGAAGACGGCAATTTATATATTCTACAAGATGCTGAGGTCGCAAAATTAAAGCAGAATTTTCCGCAAATTTATTACGAAAAAGCTATTTTTGATAGCTGGCACAGCAACAAATCTGCTGCCGTTAAACTTGAAGAACTGGCGGCCTATCGAGCCGTAGCCAAAGAGAATAACTGGTCCCGCATTGAACGTTGGGCCACTTCAGCGACAGTTTCGACCCAGATAGACAATGGATATTATTACACTGCCGTTCTAACAATGCAGGGCGTAGAAAATCCGCCTCATATCGTGCAGATGGAAACCATGTACGATTACCCGCTTATCGCGATTTATCTCGATATGGCCAATGCCTTCTATTTCGCTGGCGACTACCACAAATCTGTCGTTTTTTGTCAGCGATACAAAAACTACTTGCCTGACAATATCGATTTACGAATAGAAGGCGACCTATGTCAGGTACGAAGTGAAATTAAGCTTGGGCAGTTTGATAAATCGCTAAAAAACACCAGCAAAATTATTTCACTGGCACGAGAAAATAATCGCATACCTTCTATTCTCGCTGGGCTATCATTTACCGCAAAAGTGTATCTTGATAAAGCGGACTATCAGCAGGCAAAGTCTTATGCGTTAGAGGTAATCGAATATTTAAATCGAACGGACCACCAATTTCCGGGATGCTTATACACTGCTTATTACCTGCTTGCCCAAGCGACCATAGCGTTAAATCAGACTGATGAAGCCAGGGGTGCTTTTCAGTCGATGCTTGCTGCGCGTGGCTCGTTTGAGAAAGGCGCACGCTATGAAAAGCAGGTGCTGGAAGTTGAAGCCGGTCTGGCAGAACTCGAAGGTCATCAAGATAAAGCCTTAGCGATATTTAAGAAGCTTGTTAAGCTGAATGAGACACCCGATGCCAGCATTGTCGCGTGGAAGGAATTCTCAGCTATCACGAAAGAGCTCGATGATCAGCAGCTCTCCTTTCTAAAAATTAAATCTGGGTTAGATAAGGCGCAATCCCATAACATGACCATACTTGCGCTTTTCACTTCAGTTTTTGCTGTTGTCGCCTCTATTTCTTTCTGGCGCTTGTTTATGCAAAAGAAGAAGATAGAAAGCTTCTCCCGGCTGGATAATCTGACCAGTGTAAACAATCGCTGGCATGCGTGTGAAATGATTCGACGCCGGCTAAACAGCATGAACAGGCAAAACGATTCGGCCTGCGTAGCGATCATTGATATTGATAACTTTAAGAAAATTAACGAATTGTATGGTCATGATGCTGGAGATAAAGCGTTAATCTTTATCGCCAAACATATCAAGTACCAGCTTCGTCAAGACGATGTTTTCGGGCGCTTTGGCGGCGAAAAATTTATCCTGATGCTGGACGACGCGGTTTTGGAAGAAGCCGAAGCTAAAATTAATGATGTCCGCCGATATCTTGCCAGCCAGGAAATAGATGGGCTTTCCGCGACCTATTCGTTAGGCTTTTGTTGTGGCTTGGTCGAAATTACCCGTCGAACGGATGTCATGCAAGTGAGTCAGCAATGCGAAAGCCTGCTCAAAGAGGCAAAGAAAAAGGGTCGTAATCAAAATGCCACCGCAAAGCTCATTGACAGGGGCTTTTTGAAGTCAGCCTAACGCTGCGCGTCACTGGAAGCATTAAGGTTTAACGGTTTCAGCTTTTTCCATTTTGAAAAATACACCGTCCCACACAGTGAACGCTTCCTTTTCTGAGCTCATTAGAACCAGCTGCCCCGGCAATGGTACATCTGTGTCACAACTTACTTTATAGGCTGCGACTTCATCATCTGCGATCCCGAGTTTCTGCAGCGGCACTCGATATTGCTGCAAAAATACATCATCAGACATATGCATTTTCTGATAACTGGCTTTACCACATTCGATTTGATCCAGTACCACGTTATCACTGCCATACTGGTAGGATTGTCCAAACCATTTTATGGCGTCTTCTTTAGATAATGCACTTACCCCAGGAAAGACAGCGTCAGTAATTATCCATGTCCCTTCTACTTGAGAGGGCTCTTTTATTGCACAACTAAACAGTAGCGAGCCCATCATTAAACTACCCGCTACTATGGCAAACAATCGCCTGATTTTTGCTGTTATAAAAATTTTTTTCATTCTGTGATACTCCTTTAATTCCTTTGTTCCTTCGGGTAGCTGTCGATTCTTATTCGTGTGCCCCCGTTTTGTTAGGGCCTGTTCCTGAAAGCTGTAATGCGGTGGAAATATAATACAGCAGTAACCTTTTCATCTTTCTGTTGGAAAACAATACGCGAATTAGGTTCCCTCAGAACCTCGGAACTTTCTGCTATAACTTCCTATTGTTAGGTCCCGGTACCTTCGTACTTCAATGGGAAAACCTCGCCTTCAGCCCCACGGGGAGCGAGTTCAGATGACCATCACAGACAGCGAAGAGCATGTTTAGAATGGAAGCAACATTTGGAACATTACAGTGGAAAGCCTGAAATAAAAGCAATACAACGATCACTGCAGTAGTAAAGATATAGGAACATTTCCGCTAAAATCAATGGCTATAGGATTAAAGTGACATGAGCAACTGCCGTCGGTTTGTGTCACAAACAGTGGTGTGTGTAACCCCGACCTCTCCATATGCTCTGTCAACTTACCGCGTCGGAATGCAGCTGACGGCTGGCAAATTGTTTTCTATATTGGCTGGGAGTGAGGCTGAATTTCTTTTTGAACAGCGTGTTATATACAGATTTACTGTTAAAGCCGGCGTCGTAAAAAATATCGGTAATACTTCGGTGGCTTTGGGTCGGATCTTCAAGTAAACGGCGAGCTTCCTGAATCCGATACCCGTTTAAATATTCGTAAAAATTCACGTTGTAATGGCGATTGATGGTGTGGGAAAGGTCTTTCACTGGAATATCCAGATTTTCAGCCAATCGCTCAAAGGACAGGTTCTGGTTTAAATACAACTTTTCTACGGCCATGCTACGCTCCAGCTTTTCTACATAACTTAGGTTCACTGGCTCCTTATCCACAGGCTTCGGCTGCTCCTTTTTTATTAAGCTTGAAGCAGACCAAAATAGAATAAGATTGAGTAGCAAAAACAACAGGTAGTAATCAGTAAGCCCGACAATTTCTACAATGTCGTAGTTAGGTAAGGTAAACAACGCATGGTATAGCTTGATCCCACTCAACATAAGCTCCCATACCAAAACTACAGCGAAGGCACTCGCCGCTTTACCTAACCATTCAGGTGCATGAATTCTGTGTAAAGCGGGAAAGGAATGTAGAATTAAACGGATTGCTAAGCCGACGAAAATCAAGCGGTACAGCTTCATGGCAAAATCCATCGCCGTATAATTAAGATCGGCGAAAGAATAAGTACGTACCTGAATGATACGTTCGTCTATACTCAGCGAATAAAAGTGTGTGTACAAAAAACCAGCCATAATTAAAGCCGGAATGAGGTGTAGCGCATGTACGGGTTTAAGGCGGAAAACCGGGTTTACCAGAGAGCATATAAACAAATATAGTAAGGGCGTATCCAGCACGTAGAAACTATTAAGCAGAAAGAAAATATTCGGCGAAAAATCTAATACCCAGTAGCGGAAGGTATGACCCCAAAGAATAAGCTCGTGCAACGCAATAAATGTATGAATGACGAAAAAAGCCACAAGAAGCAGGCTGTTTTGCCGTTTTAGCGGCTTATTAAATCCGATGTAAATAGCAGCCACAGCGCATTCAAATGCTATCAATAGCAGCGTGAAATCGTGGAAATTGAATAGCGTCTTGTCCATTTTCAACTCTGCAAGGCTTTTATGTACTGATCGTTAACGAGTCGTTAAGATGGTAAACGATAGCCCCGTCATAAATCAACGGCCTTTTAGTCACCTTTCCACTATTTTTCCGATCGCTTTAAAGTGAAGAGCCCTTCGCCCATTGTCCCCCATCTGACCTATCCCATTAGATAAAAAGCGTTTTAAGGTTCTATTCCTTATTAGAACGTTCGAATTAGCTCTTCTGCAGTACCTATAGACGACACGTACAAAGGAGTTGAGTAAACTTTCCCCCTCGGTTTTCCTAACATAAAAATAACAGGATCTACATTTGAACCAAAGAATGCTCAGGCTTTCGGTGAGCTTAAGTGCGGTGGCTACCATCTTTCTTGCTGGTTGCAACGATACTTTTCATTCTGAAGCCTCTTCATCTAAAAATTCCAGCGCCTTAAGTGCGAAAGTTTATCCGGAAAAGTGGCCAACTCTCACGTCTCCACTCGCCCGGGATGACGCTATGGAAGTACGTATTGCCGAGATAGTAAGCGGAATGAGCGTAGAGCAGAAAGTCGCGCAGATGATTCAACCGGAAATTCGCGACTTCACTGTAGAAGATATGCGCAAATATGGCTTTGGATCTTTTTTAAATGGCGGCGGCGCTTTTCCTAATAATGATAAATTTGCCCAAATAGAAGATTGGGTAGCGCTGGCTGATAAAATGTATCAGGCTTCTGTTGACGATTCGCTCGACGGCTCGACTATTCCCACCATGTGGGGAACAGATGCTGTCCACGGGCACAACAACGTCATCGGCGCGACTATATTTCCGCACAATATTGGATTAGGGGCAATGAACGACCCTGAACTGATGCAAAAAATTGGAGCCGCTACCGCTAACGCCGTGAAGGCAACAGGTATCGACTGGTTGTTTGCGCCGACTGTTGCAGTAGTACGGGATGATCGCTGGGGCCGGACTTACGAAGGGTATTCTGAAGACCCTGCTATTGTGAAAGCCTATGCCAAAGCAATGGTAACGGGAATCCAAGGTTCACCTGACAAAAATTTCTTTACCGACGGCAAGGCCATCGCCACAGCAAAGCATTTTCTGGGAGATGGTGGCACAGAAGCCGGTATCGATCAGGGAAATAACCAGGCTTCTGAACAAGAGTTGATCAATATTCATGCGCAGGGATACGTGAGTGCTTTGGATGCAGGCGTGCAAACAATTATGGCCTCATTTAACAGTTGGCACGGACAAAAGATGCATGGAAACCAACAATTACTGACTGATGTTCTTAAACATCGCATGGGGTTCGACGGTTTGGTGGTAGGCGATTGGGATGGGCACGGGCAAGTGAAAGGCTGCAGTAACAGCAACTGCGCAGCAGCCATTAATGCCGGTGTTGACATTGTTATGGTGCCGACTAACTGGAAGGCAATGTTTAACAACACCGTTGCCCAGGTGGAAAAAGGCATTATTGCCCAAGAGCGAATTGATGATGCCGTTACTCGGATCCTGCGGGTAAAAATGCGTGCTCATCTGTTTTCAGCGCCTAAGCCCTCAGCGCGCGCCATAGTAGGTGACAACAATATTATTGGCAGCAACAAGCACCGAAATATTGCCAGAAGCGCGGTACGAAAATCTCTTGTGTTACTAAAAAATCAAGAGCACTTGCTGCCGCTAAATCCACAACAAAAGATTCTGGTTGCAGGCAGCGCTGCTGACAGCATTGGCCGCCAAACCGGTGGCTGGACCCTTTCCTGGCAAGGCACGGGCAATTTAAATAAAGATTTCCCGGTGGGGACGTCTATTTATCAGGGAATCGCCGATGCTGTTAGCGCAGCCGGTGGAAGTACTCAGCTTAGCGTCGATGGCAGTTACAGCGATAAACCTGACGTCGCTGTTGTAGTATTCGGTGAAACACCTTATGCAGAAGGTGCCGGTGATATAAAAGGTATTGAATTTCAACAAGGAAATAAACGTGATTTAGCCTTGCTGAGTAAACTGAAGAGCCAGGGGATTCCGGTAGTTTCTGTGTTTCTAACAGGCCGCCCGCTTTGGATTAACCCGGAACTAAATGCGTCAGATGCCTTTGTTGTGGCGTGGTTACCGGGCACTGAAGGCGCGGGAATTGCTGATGTTATTCTCGCTGAGGTTGATGGCACGCCACGCTATGACTTCACCGGAAAGTTAGCCTATTCCTGGCCAAAATCCGACGCGCAAGTGGTGCTGAACAAAGGCGATAGCGACTACGACCCGCTTTTTCCCTATGGCTACGGGTTAACGTACCAATCTGATGACTCCCTACGGGATAATCTTAATGAGGTTCCCACTCTACAATGGACGCGAGATGAAAACGCAGTTTATCCTCTTTTTGATGGTGTTCCCGTTTCTGGTTTGGCGTTCTTTCTTGGTGACGAAGCCAGTTGGGCTGTCCCCGTTGCCACCAGCATGGTTTCTACACAGGGCAGCGATAACCTGCAATTACGCACCGAAAACAAAAATGTGCAGGAAGACGCACGCAAACTCACCTGGAAAGGTTACAGCAAAGCCGTCGCATACTTGGGTTGGAACGAACCGCAGAATCTTTCTCCCTACCTGAACTCTGAAACCTCTCTGCGCTTTTCAGTAAAAGTTGAGCAGCCTCCTTCTGCCATAATGCATGTAGGGATGCGGTGTGGAGAAAACTGTAAAGGTGCTGTTCAGTTGGGCGACATCATCAGGCGCCTGCCTCTGGAAAAATGGCAAACTGTCACTATCGACTTACAGTGTCTTGCGGATGATGGTTTAGCGTTAGCCAATGTGTCGGCTCCCTTCGTACTCTCTACCAGTGGAAGCGCCAGTATTTCTGTTGCTGATATTTCGCTGGCTCCTGACACTGCAGATAGCGCTACTATTTCCTGTCAATAGCACAATGACCTTGCTTGCTACTCTGGCAAGCAAGGTCATACTAATCCGAATTGATATGTGCTCATGCAGCGCGAGAATTATTCCACTTTTAACAAGCCAGTTTCGTGAAGGTTGGATGGGCCTAAATCGAACGCAATTTGCGCAGCTATAAAGCTGAAAAAGCCGTGCCCTGCTGGCCGCGCCCTTGCTGGCCGCGCCCGAAGGGAGAAGAATAAGCTAAGGGCGTTTCAAACTAGCCCACAGAAAATATCTGCCGATGAATACGCAGCGTTATCGCTGGCTCACAGGAAAACGCGCTTCCTATATTGCGGCATCTTGTTCATTAGGCTCTGGATGAATTCTGAATAAAAACCACTCTTCTCGCATTGCCTTTCGCTAATTTTAGTGCTGGTTTGGCTAGCTAAACAGATGTGTTTACGCTTGACCCAGCATAATTAATAGCAGAACGATTTATCCAGTATACTTGGTATGTTCCTGATTTATTGGACCTTCTACACAGACAAAACGTTCTTATCCGTGATTCGAACGTTCTAATCACGGATTTTGATTAGATAAAAACGATTTATCGTAACTTCCGGCGTAGGCTTCATCAACCTTTTCAAAATTGTTAATGAAAAGTGTAAAAAATGCATTTATTACTGGACACAAGGGAGAGCACAATAATGAGAACCCCACCATTTTTTAAAAATCAGCTCGCCATAAGCGTATCGCTGATTTTAGGTACGACCCTATTTACCCCCGCGTACGCGCAGGATTCCACAAGCGCAGATAAAGAACTTGAAGTCATACAAGTACAGGGAATTCGTGGCAGTATGATTAAAGCCATGGACATTAAGCGCAGTAGTGATGGCGTAGTTGAGGCAATATCTGCAGAAGACATTGGCAAATTTCCAGACACTAACTTAGCAGAGTCGCTACAGCGTATTACCGGCGTTTCCATAGACCGCTCTGATGGTGAAGGAAGCCGGGTTACCATTCGTGGTTTTGGCTCTGATAATAACCTGGTGTTGCTGAACGGTCGGCAGATGCCAACCCCTACACGTTCATTTGATTTCGCCGATTTGGCTTCTGAGGGAGTAAGCGCTGTAGAAGTTTATAAAACCGGCCGCGCTTCCATTGCTACCGGCGGATTAGGCGGAACTATTAACATTATTACACCTCGGCCGTTAGCTAATCCTGGCGAACAGGCCAGTCTTGGCGTAAAGGCAGTGCATGATCGTTCCAACCAAAAAGGTGACGCGTGGACACCGGAACTCTCCGGGCTGTACTCCAATACATTTTTGGATGATCGCTTAGGAATCTCCCTAACCGGAAGCTATCAAAAACGTGACAGCGGTAACAGTAATGCTACAGTCGGTTCAGGCTGGCGCGCATTTGTTTCTGGTGAGGATGAAGGTGGCTGGGGCGCACTTCCCGCCGAAGATCCGGATGGTTCTTACTTAAATAAGCCGGCCGAAGGCGTTACATATGCCGTTCCGCAGAACCTGGTTTATCAGTTCAATGAAGCCTCCAGGACCCGTAAGAACGGGCAATTAACCCTGGAATATCAGGCTACTGATAAACTCAAAGCGCGAGTGGATTATACCTACTCTGAAAATCGCATTCAGCGAGAACTGACCGACATGTCGACGTGGTTCTCCTTTGATTATCGCAATGCCACTATGGTCTGGTCTGATCCGAACAGCGAAAACGTCGCCTATCCTATTCAGTACCAGGATACCGATAACTACAGCGCAGATGCCGAGCGCGGTTCAGGAATAGGAATAAACTCCGGACGTGGATATTCCGCCACTAAGAACACCAATAACTCCCTGGGTCTGAATCTGGAATATCAGGTTAACGACAATCTTAATCTCACGCTGGATTATCATGACGCCAGCGCGAAGCACGAACCCAACAGCCCTTATGGCTCATGGGGAAGCCTGGCGATGATTTCTGAAAACCGCATTCGTAGCACGGTGGATTTCTCGCAAGTGTTGCCCGTGCTTAGCATCGGGTATCCTGAAGGCGTAGAAGGCTTTGAACCAGAAGATATGATTGGCGCGGGTAGTAACTTTGGTAACAACTATGAGCGTTCGGAAATTGAGCAGGCTCAAATTGATGGCACCTGGGTTTTTGACTCCGGCGTTATTGAAAGCATCGATTTTGGTCTTTCGCAAACAGAAGTTAAAAATAATTCCCGCTACGCCAGTGCAACTCGTGGTACGTGGAGCGGTGTGGGTGAACCTGATGACTGGGAAGATTCCTGGTTTACACAGACGGATTTGCCCGCCATGTTCGACAACCTTCCCGGCCATGCTGACCCGGATATGGAACCGTACTATATCGATTGGGATTTTGACACCATCGCCCAGTTTACCGCTGAGAACTTTTACACCGGCAACGAGGTTGAGTGGCCTTGCGGGCAAGTATTCTGTGGTGGAACTAATTATTCTACTAACCGGATCACCGAAGAAAAGATGCAAGCGGCGTACGTTCAAGTTAACTGGCAGTTCGATATCGGTAATATGCCTGCTAATCTAACCACTGGCGTCCGCTACGAGAAGACCGAAACTCAAGCTTCTGCGCTTGTTCCTAATTACGACGGAATTTCCTGGAGCAGTACCAATGAACTGGTTTTGCAACCTACAGGAGATTCCGTCTTTACTGATGAAAGCGGTGACTACAACAATGTGCTGCCAAGTATCGACTTTCGTATCGAGTTAACTGAGGATCTGGTTGCCAGAGCGTCTTACAGTAAAACGATATCGCGCCCCAGTTATACCGATATGCAGGGAGGAAAAACCTTAGGCGGACAAATTACTGCCATTCAGGGCAATGGCTCGCGGGGGGATCCAGGGCTTTTACCGCTGGAATCTGACAACTATGATTTGTCGCTGGAATGGTACTATGATGAGGCAAGCTATGCGGCAGTGGGATGGTTCAATAAAGACGTAGACAATTTTATTGGCCGGCGCACAGTGATGGAAACGGCGTTTGACTTACGCAACCCGGCGCAAGGCCCACGCGCTGACGCCGCCCGCGCAGCAGGTGCACAAGGTAACGATGAAATAAGACAGTACATTCTGGAAAACTATCTTGACTCCGATCCTAACGTTTACCTGAATGATAACGGCGATGTAGTCATTGACGCTACAGCAGAAGATGAGCTGGCGAATTTTGAAATTACCATTCCTTACAACCAGCGTGAAGCGTCAGTACATGGCTGGGAGCTTACAGTGCAGCACATGTTCTGGGATACGGGCTTTGGTGTGAATGTTAACGGAACCATTGTAGACGGCGATCTGTACTATGATAATGCCTCGCTGGAGCCGCAGTTTGCGCTTTACGGCTTAAGCGATTCCGCTAACTTTATCGCCTTTTACGAAGATGATCGCTATTCTATTCGTGTAGCCTACAATTGGCGTGACGAATTCCTTGCTTATATCGGCGATGGTAGTGGTGATAACCCTGTCTACACCGAAGCCTATGGCCAGTGGGATATTAACATGAGCTACAACGTAACAGAGAATCTGACGGTCTTTGCAGAAGGAATTAATCTCACCAACGAGTATCAGCGTCAGCACGGGCGTCATGAGCAAATGCTGATTAACCTGCGCCAAACGGCGCCTCGCTATAATGTAGGTGTACGTTATCAGTTTTAACCGTTAACGTAGAAAAACTGCTCTGTACCGATACCTTGGTACAGAGCAATTTTCTTTTCATTCAGGCAGGAGTCACAGTGGCAAATCCAGAATTGCTTAACAACGTCACCCATAAAGATTTAAGAGTTATCCGTGAGCACAACGCACAGCTAAACGAACACACCATGATGGCGTTAGTGTTTCCTTTTGAATTTAAAAGTCTGCAGCATGAATACCCCATTGTTTTTCGTAAAGATCCGCAAACGTCAGAGTTTTCTGCCGTAGCCTTGTTGGGTCTCGAAGACAATGAAAACCTGTACCTTCAGAACGATAGCTGGGATGCCAGCTATATTCCGCTAATGATAGAACGTCAACCGTTTATGATTGGGATGAAGTCGCTGGAAGTCGACGGTGAAATTAGACCTGAACCCGTTATTCTTATTGATCTTGATAGCCCTAAGGTAAGCAAAACGCAGGGCGAGCCACTATTTCTGCCTCACGGCGGCACCTCAGATTATCTGGAACATATCTCTTCGTTGCTCAGTACCCTTCGCGAACGCGAAACCGAAACCCGCATATTCATAGATGCTTTAGTCAAACACGATTTGCTTGAATCTTTCTTTTTAGATATTGAGATGCCAAATCAGCAAACGCAGCGTCTCGCCGGATTCTATACCATCAATGAAGATAACCTTGCGCAACTGACAGCCAATGCTGTTTCGGATCTTCACCAGAAAGGCATACTTCAGCCTATCTATATGACCGTGGCCAGCATGGTAAATTTTGCAGATTTAATTACCCGGAAGATAAAGCGGGAAAGTGGAACCTAAATGACACGCCCTGTTTCCTGTGAGGAATGGACGGTTTCCTCGCCAGGCAAAATTCCACCCGATGTTTTTAACCGCCATACGCCGTTAGTACTGCGTGGGCTGGTATCGCACTGGCCTGCAGTACAGAAAACCCAAGGTTCTATTGCTCAATCGGCAGCGTACTTATTGCAGTATTACCAAGGCACGCCTTTAGGATTATTCTTTGGGCCACCAGAAATTCGCGGACGGTTTTTCTATAACAGCGATTTTACCGGCTTCAACTTTGAAAAAGTCGCCGCCCAACTGGATATCATTTTAAAAAAAATTGATGATGTTGCGCAGCAAGCCGCGCCGCCCGCTATTTTTGTAGGCGGAACACAGTTGGAATCCTGTTTGCCCGGCTTCACCGATGATAATGCTCCCCTGGCATTACCCAAACCGAACCCACTCAACGGCTTATGGATTGGGAATCAAACGCGCGTGGCACCTCACAACGATTTGCCTTCAAATATTGCTTGTTGTGTAGCCGGCAGACGCCGGTTTACGCTGTTTCCTCCAGAGCAGTTGGAAAACCTGTACGTCGGCCCGTTAGATTTTACGCTTTCTGGACAGGCCATCAGCCTGGTTGATATCAATGAACCGAATATAGAAAAATTTCCGCGCTACGCTGAGGCGCAAAAAAAAGCCATTGTCGCCGAACTTTCGCCAGGTGACGCCATTTTTGTTCCTACCCTCTGGTGGCATCAAGTCGAAGCGTTAAGCACCTTCAACATACTGGTCAATTATTGGTGGCGGGAAAGTCCGGATTATGTCGACTCACCACTAAAAGCGCTAAAATATGCCCTAATGACAGTGGGCCAGCTCAACACTGAGGAAAAGCGGCATTGGCAACACATTTTCCATCATTACCTGTTTGCCGATAAAGCAACCTCAAGCGCTCATATTCCCGCTCATGCGAGAGGAAGTCTAGACAAAATAGATGCTTTGCTAATGCGGGAGCTGCGGGCATCTCTGCTGGAAGGGCTAAAGCGATAGCGTCGGGAAGACTCTCATCGACAAAACGATTATAGGAATCTCTGCTCTGGTTTTCGCGCTAATCCCCCAGTATTCCACGTTCTTATCGCTATTCGAACGTTCGAATTGAGTCTTTTTGCTTAATCCGGCACTTCTTTATGAGAAAATTTTGGTTAACTAAATGTTGCAATTGTATTGCCACAGGACTGTATAGCCTGGTTACTTTTTTGGAGATTTCCGGTGAAAATCAAAACAAATATAACGACCATAAAGAATGGAAAGCTTAGCCAGCTGCTGCTGGCAAGCTGTCTCGCTGTTACCATCACAGGATGTTCTTTAGATGAAGACAGTGATGCTGATAAACATAATGGTGAGACAGTTTACGACTTTGCCCCTCCCACACCTAAAGCGGGAGAAGAGCAGTACAGTCTGCTTCATCAGGACAAAGAACACTGGGTGAATGCCGAAGGCGAAGTGGTGTCACTTCGCGGTGTGAATTTAGGCAACTGGCTGATGATGGAAATGTGGATGCTGGATAACAGCGACAATCCAGTGGGTGAAGGCATTGTTGATCAATGCACATTGGAAGCCACGCTTACCGAACGCTTTGGTGAAGCGGAAAAAGAGCGTCTGTTGGATGTCTATCGCGACAATTATATTACCGATCGCGACTGGGACATCATGGCTGACGCCGGATTTAATCTCATCCGCGTCCCCTTCCCTTACGATATGCTTGAAGACGAAAATAACCCCATGACCCTACGCGAAGACGCTTGGCACTATCTCGACTATGCCGTTGAACAAGCCAGCGCCCGCAACATGTGGGTAGTGCTGGATTTGCATGGCGCCGCAGGCCGTCAAGGCTGGGAACATCACAGTGGTTGCGCGGGGCTGAACCAGTACTGGGATGGCGACGAGGTTGAAGCTAATCAGGAACGTACTCGCTGGTTATGGCAGCAAATTGCTGATCATTATCAAGGCAATCCTGCCATTGCAGGATATGGCGTACTGAATGAACCCTGGGGAACCGACGCAGAAACTCTCGCTGCCAATGTAAAAACACTGTACGACGCCATCCGTGAAGTCGACCAAGAGCACATTGTTATTTTACCTGGTCACAATAGCGGAATTGATGCTTATGGCGATCCGCAAGATAACGGCATGCAGAATGTCGCCTTTGAAATGCACTTTTACCCGGGCATATTTGGTTGGGGAGAGATTGGTTATAACGTACATCGGGATTGGCTGACCTGTGGTCAGACAGGTACTACCGGTGTGTGTGAATGGCGCGACAGAATCAATGCGTTGAATACGCCTTTTTTGATTGGTGAAATGCAGCCATGGACGGGCCTTGGCGAACTTGGCGGCCCTGTCACCCGTGCTACCTTTGACACCTATAACGAGCTAGGCTGGGCAGTAACGGCGTGGTCTTACAAAGTATTAACCACCAATGGCGGACAAGGGAATGGCACCTGGGGTTACGTTACCAATAAGGGCGAGCGTCTGCTGGCAAAAGCCAGCACCTGGACATGCGATGGCTGGAATACGACGTTGGATAACGCTTGTGAAACCCCTGCCACAATAGTAACGCCAACAGATGAAGATGCCGCTTACTATCTTATTGTGAAAACGGGCACGTTAGACGAAGGATTGGAAGTTACCTTTGATAACCTGGCATTGACTGCATTAGACAGTGAAGAAAATATCCTGGCTAACGGTGGCTTTGATACCCCAGGCGACTGGATCGAATGGAGCGCGACCAGTTCTTCTCCTGAAGATGATTCGCTCAATGTAGAAGTTGGTGTAGCGGTTGAGGAGGAAAATATTCTGCGGATTAGCGCTCCGGCTGGCGGTCTCGCCAATGGCGGGGTTTATCAAAAAGTAGAATTAACCGGTGGCACCAGCTACCGGCTGAGCGGAACGTTTACCGACATCAATTCCACTAATGCCTGGGCGGAAATTTATCTACTTCCAGCGCCACCGATTAACGGCGAAGAGGTGAGTGCCGCTGCAATGGCACAAATTGACCTAAACACTGCCAGTAAAGAAGAAATTGAAGCTTACTTTTCATCTATGGGTACGGTGGATTACGAAGTTAATGAATGGGTAAAATCTGCACTCACCAGTGCCGAAGACGCCGATATATTTCAATTTCCGAGTGCGCCTGAACAACTGTCCATTGATGTCACCGATGAAGGTGTAAGCCTGGTGTGGTTACCCGTTGATGACGCTACCTACAACGTGTATCGCACAACATCTTCTGGTACGGACTACATGTTGCTGACAAAAGATCTCGATGCAGAAATGTACCTGGATAGTACCACTGCTGAAGGTGTAACTTATTATTATGTCGTGTCGGCAGATAACGGCGAAGAAAGCTACTTTTCTAATGAAGTAGCAACAGAAGTTTTCCTCGCGGAAATTCCTGGCCGCATCGAAGCAGAACACTTCAGCGCCCAGACTGGCTTTCAAGTTGAAGATACCTTAGATGAAGGTGGTGGTCAAAACGTGGGTTACACTGACGCTGGCGATACCCTTACCTATAATGTCGATGTGAAACAGGAAGGCGAATATGTTGTCTCCTTTAGAGTCTCAAGCTCTGGCGGTACAGAAGGATTTGCGGTTCTGCTGGGCGGCGTACAGATTGCCACTGTTGCCGTTGCCGACACTGGCGACTGGCAAAACTGGAAAACGATAACTGCAACGATGACGCTTGCTGCCGGAGAAAATACCCTGACGCTAAAAGCTATCGGCGGCGCCTGGAACTTCAATTGGATGGAATTTGCTGCTAATTAATGGCAGTACCTATTAGGGTACGCCTCAGCGCGTACCCTCTCTTTAAAAGTATAAATGTGGTAAGGAACAAGCGGCTATGGTTTACCGAAGACTAAAAATCGCGTCTTTTATTTCCGTGTTGTGTGCATCTGCCAGTGCAGTCGGCAATTCACCAGCCTCAGTATGGATAAGCAGTGAATATCAGCCCAATGCAGCGCAATGGTTTACTGATCCCTGGTCTGATAAAGAGATCCCTTATCAACTTAGCGAACAACCTGCGCTGGAATGGCAAAAAGGCGCCAGCCAAGAGCCCGACTATGGGGTTACTGTTGATGCGGCACAAACTTACCAAACCGTTTTGGGCGTTGGTTCCTCACTGGAACATGCGACTGTTTACAATATTCGAAAGAACAAGACGCCGCAGGAGCAATATGAAGTGCTGCGCGCGCTCATCCATCCTACAGATGGTATCGGCATGAACCTTTTTCGTATCACTATTGGCACTTCTGATTTTTCTAACGGCACAATGGCGTCACCCAAACCCGCGCCTGCTGATGGCTGGTATAGCTTTCAGGATACGCCGCAAAGTAAGGTAAGTCTTGAGCGGCATGAATCTCTGGGCATCATTGATACTTTGAAAATGGCTATCAAAGTAGGTGAAGACAGTAATAACCCTGTACGCTTTGTGGCCAGCCCCTGGAGCCCGCCTGCCTGGATGCGTGAAGGAAATTCAATGGTGCGCGGCGGCGCGATAAAAGAATCTGCACTTGATGCCTGGGCAGACTACATGCGTAAAACCGTGGAAGCGTACCAACAAGCTGGCATTCCCATCTATGCCCTCACTTTGCAAAATGAGCGCGCTTTTGAACCCGAAGCATACCCGGGTATGAAAATCAGCGGGGCGCTTGAGCGCAAGATGCTGGAAAAGCTATATGAAAACTTTCATAACATCGGCGGAAAATTTGGCGAGGAAATAAGCATTAAACTTTGGACGCTGGATCATAACTTTGTTTACGCTGACGAAGCCATCGCTCAAATAGATGCGTTAAAAAAAGCAGGTAAATCAAATTATCTTGATGGCGTGGCGTTTCATCACTACGATGGCGATTCTTCAGCCATGGCAAAAGTTCACCACGCTCACCCAGACAAAGATGTCATCTTTACCGAAGGAAGTGTATGGGGAATCGGTGGGGGTAATCCCAACCGTGGCTTGCAGTCAGTGATTCGACACTTTCAGCATTGGTCTACGGCTTATATCGGCTGGGTAACCATGTTAAATCAGGATGTTGAACTGGCAAACAACAGCCCGTATGACGCGCTGGGAAAAGTTGGGCCGACGCTGTTGATTCAAGAAAAAGGTACCAGCAAACAGTGGTATCGAACCCCCGAGTATTACCTGATTGGGCAGTTAAGCCGGTTTATCAAACGCGGCGCTGTGCGTATCGGCTCGCAGGCCGATGCATTGGACGGTGTTTATCAGGTAGCGTTTAAAAATCCAGATAAGAGTATTGTTGTTATACTAAGTAATGCCAATAACGCGCCGGTCTCTGCTGGCGTCAATGCAAACGGCCAGTCTGTCACAACAGATATTCCAGCGAATTCGCTGATCACGCTGCGCTGGCAACCGGATGCAATGTAATGGGTAGTTCTATGCCTGAAAGAAACGCGCAACCGGCATTACCCTTTATAAATTCTGCTGCCCTCTGGCATGTGATGAAAATCGGTCAGGAGCGCACGCGGGTGATATTGGTTGATGATTTTTTGACTGACTTAACTGCTCTTCAACACGAAGCCTACACCGCTCAATACGATGGTGAAGGTGGTACTTATTATCCCGGTATACGCGCGGCCATGCCCACAGAGACGACCAAAGCCATAATGCAAGCTTGTGCCGGCGCAATTTCGCAAACTTATCAACGCCCGCCTACTTCTCATTATCATGTTTATAATGGCTTTTATAGCGTCGCCACAACCGCCCCCGCTGCGCTTACACCGTTGCAGCGCATTCCTCATTTTGATTCGGTGAAAGATGGAGACTTTGCCGTCATGCTTTATGTAAACACCGGGGAATTCAGCGGCACCGGCTTTTATCGCCACAGTTCCGGCTTTGAAAATATCAGTGAAGCCCGATGGCCTCACTTTCGGGAAGCCAGAAAGCAGGATGCAACTCAGGCGGGGGAGGCAAAAACCGGTTACTTTACCGGGTCCGACAACGCCTACACATTGATGGGAAGTATTGCATACCGAGCTAATCGTCTGGTGATATACCCGGCATCACTGCTTCACTCTGGCTTAGTAAAAGGGCGTGGAGACCTCGCCGCAAGCCCTTCAAGTGGCCGCCTAACGGCTAATTTATTTGTCAGTGTCGGCGGCTGAAGGGCTAACAGTACCAATCCGTAGAGATAGTGATCACCATGGTTTGGTTTAATAAACGCTTAAATCAACTTTTCCATGCACAGTGGAAATTTCCACCCGTCCCGCGCCGCCATGTTGCGTAAATTCCAGCCATTTGTTCGGTCCGTATTTAGCTGAACGCATTTTATCCGAACTAATGCGATTGATAATTTCGCCGCCAGCATGAGCTTCCACATCAAAACGTGCAGAGACATTTTTTTGAAACGACAGTTGTAAACCACCACCTACTGACGTTGCACTCACGTCGCCGTTTTCTGCCAGTTCCAGCTTGACATTTACCTCGCCATTTACCGTAACAATATCAAGCTCGCGAACCTTCGCCAGTGTGATATCCATGTTGCCGTTGACACTTTCTACGCGCACTTCAGGGCTATTGGTGTTGATCCTGATATCGCCATTGACCGTCACCAACCGAGCATCTTTATTACCTTGGTGGTTTCCTTCAATATCACCGTTTACACTCTCTACTACCAGCACCCCTTGAATATCGGTTAACGATACATCACCGTTCACTGTCTCCAGCTTCACGCGTCCCGACAGTGTATTTGCCTTAATGTCACCATTAATCAATTCAACACGAGTGTCGTTATTAATTTCGCTAATCTCCAGGTCGGCATGCACTGCGGTATAGCTTACGCGGCTGGCGACAGGAAGATAAATGGTAAGCCGGTCACCTTTATCAATACTGCTATTTTTCCAGTCATCTTGGAAACGCTTTACATCCACTTTAATGAGAACATCATTGCCATCTTTGGAAAAAGTAAAATCTTCCGTGTTATCTCCCAGTTCTCCAGTGATCTTAATTTCCTGTTTATCCCAACCTTTAATGATGGCAGTGCCGTTAACATGTTCTATTTCCACGTTGGGAGAGTTTTCGGTGACCATGGTTTCATCAACCGCTTGTTTTGCTAACGCGGAGAAGCTCAGCGCGTTTACACTCAGCACCAGAAGCCAGCAACAAGCCAGTTGGCGGGACAATCTTCGTTTACTTAATATCATAGTTATCACCTTTTGCTTATATCTGCTGCCATTTAGGCGCATGGACTCGCTCAATCAGCAAGATTTGTTGTTGATAAACGTTCTGCAACATTTGCAGCAACGCCGTGTTGTCCGGGTCCTGTTTCAACGCTGCTTTAATAGCACCAGCGGCCTCATCCAGTTCAGTCAACTGCTGCTGCCAGTTTTGGGTAAACGCTTCATGGCCTTCAAACTTTACTAGCAGCGCCTGTTTCTGATCCTCATGCTGCTGGCTTAACGCTTGCACCAAAGCTTCACCGCTAATTACCTTATCGCTTTGGTGCGGAGCATTTTCTTGCAGTCCAAACCAGCCGACTAAAACAACCAGAGCGAAACTTGCGGCAATACCTATCCATTTGAACGAACTCCCCGAGCTGCGTCTGGCAGCTGCATGATGGGGCGCTTCCAACCCTAACTCCACGCCTTTCCACAAATCACGTTGTGGTGGCTTTTCTTTAGGTAACGACTCAAGCTGCTTTTGCAATTCGGTTTCAAAATTATTGGTTTTCATAACCCATCCACGATTTCATTAATTGCTTTGCCCGATGAAATTGCGCCTTACTGGAGCCCACTGCCATATTTAACATTTGCGCGATATCTTCATGTCGATATCCTTCAATGGCGTGCAGCACAAATACCATTCGCGCTCGTTCTGGCAGGCGTAAAATAAGGCTTTCCAGATCCACGGAATCCGACGAGGCTGACGTTTCTTCGTGCTCGACAGGGTTGTCGTCAATACTGAATATGCGCTTAAACCACCCTTTCTGCCGGCGCATATAGCTGATAGTGACGTTCGCCGTCACGCTATGCAGCCAGGTAGTAAACTTGCTTTGTTGATTATAATTATCGAGCTTACGCCACAACTGAATAAACACTTCCTGAGTCGCATCTTCTGCCAGGCTTCGATCGCCGGTCAGGCGATAGCAAAGGGCGTACACCCTTCCAACATATTGTTCGTACAACGAACGGTAAGCGTGCTTATCCCCTAGCTGCGCAGCCTGTATAAGCGTCATTTCACGAGCATGATTAAATGCTTCCCTGGCATCTACCACGGCGTTTTGCGCTGTCTCCATCTTTCGTTTCTGCCTGCTGACCCTGTGGGCTTTGTCTCGGTTATCAAATTAGTCGTAGCGTATTCAATGAAGGTTTAAATAAAGAAAAACTTTTTTTATTTAATCTGTTGATGGCATCATACCCGCTCTTCTTTAGCCGGAGCTTAGCATGAAAGTCAACGCCCTGTTTGCAGGAAAACCTCAACCTTTCGGTCCTCGCGGAGCCCCTAGCAGCATCGTTAAGCAACCGATAGATGCCATCACAGTTAAAGCGGATTGCACAGAAGAAGATGAGCAGGGAAATAAGAAATTGCATGGCGGCCCGGAAAAAGTACTTCATCAATATGGGCGCGCGGGTTACGAGACCCTCAGCGCAGCGTACCCTGAAACTCGCTTCGAGCCAGGCACTATTGGCGAGAACATTTTCGTTGAAGGTATGAATGATGACACTGTCTTTATCGGTGACATCTATCAGTTTGGAGAGGTAGTTTTACAAGTCAGCGCCCCCCGCGCGCCTTGTAATAAAATATCCCACCGTTTCGGAATAAAGAATCTTGATAGATTTGTTGGCATAAACGGTGCTACCGGTTGGTATTATCGGGTGCTTACGGCAGGTGTAATTCATATCAACGATGCGGTATCACTGTTGAAACGACAAGACAAAACGGTATCAGTGCAAAGCCTGGTACAGTGTATATATAACGAAGACAGCGTCAGACAAGCTGCTTTAATAGCAGAGCTTACGGTACTGGATGACGAGTGGCGGCAAAAGTGTCAGCGAAAAGCGCAGTTTGCAGGATAAAGCAATCAGTTTGTGTTATCGGTGGAAAACAAAAAAGCCGCTGCAGAATTCTGTAGCGGCTTTCTTTTGAACCTAAAGATTCTTACGCTTCTGCGATAATGACAACTTTAACCGATGTCATTACGTCAGAATGGAACTGCAGGTCGATGTCGTATTCGCCTGTTTCACGCAACGTACCGGTAGGCAATTTAACTTCTGCTTTGGTGACTTCAACGCCAGCTGCAGTGATTGCATCAGCGATATCGCGAGTACCAACAGAACCAAATAACTTACCTTCTTCACCTGCAGGTGCAGCGATAGTCACTTCACCTAATTCGTTGATTTTGTCAGCGCGCGCTTGAGCTGCATTTAACTGATCAGAAATTTTCTGTTCAAGTTCAGCACGACGCTGTTCAAATTTTTCAACGTTTTCTTTAGTTGCAGGAACCGCTTTTCCTTGTGGGAAAAGGAAGTTACGCGCGAAACCAGACTTAACATTAACCTGGTCACCTAAACCGCCAAGATTAGCGACTTTATCTAGTAAGATGATATTCATCTAAGCTACCCCTTCTCTCTGGCCAGTTACTTGTGTGAATCAGTGTACGGAAGCAATGCAAGAAAACGTGCACGCTTAATAGCACTAGACAGCTGACGCTGATATTTAGCACTGGTACCAGTAATACGGCTAGGGACAATTTTACCGCTTTCAGTTATATAGTTTTTTAACGTAGCGATATCTTTATAATCAATTTCAGTCACACCTTCTGCAGAAAAACGGCAGAACTTACGACGTCTGAAAAAACGAGCCATGATGGTTCTCCTTACGCGTTATCTTCAGTGGTTTCAGAATTTCTTTCGGTACGTTCTGTACGATCGCTACGCTCGGTGCGAGGTGCAGAATCTTCACGACGTTCACGACGCTCTTCTTTAGTCATAGGAGAAGCTTCGGTAACAGCGCCTTTCGTACGCATAACCAGATTACGCAGGATAACATCGTTAAAGCGGAAAGCAGTTTCCAGCTCTTCAACAGCTTCAGCAGTCGCTTCAGTGTTGATAAGAACGTAATGGGCTTTGTGAAGCTTTTCAATTGGGTAAGCCAGTTGACGACGACCCCAGTCTTCTAAACGATGAATTTGACCACCGTCTTGCTTCAAAATTGTGGTATAACGCTCGATCATACCTGGTACTTGTTCACTCTGATCAGGGTGAACCATAAAAACGATTTCGTAATGACGCATTAAACGCTCCTTACGGTTGTAGCCTCGACAGTACAGCCAGACTGTATAGAGACAAGGAACTAAAGTTAGGTTGGCTGTAAGGGCGCGCATTATATAGGGGGATGCCCAATTGCACAAGCAAAATACTAATCCGCATTGATGCGTGCTCGCTCAGCTGATCACATCAGTGAGGATTAGTATAATCAGCTACATCTCAGACAGCGGGTGAAAATTCACCTGCAGCCATCAGTATTCCAACTCCAACCAATGCGAATAGCGACCAGATAACAGTTTTAACATTAAGTTTTTCTCGCAATACCCAGGCCACTAGCAGTGACATTACGGCACTGGTGGCGATAAGTGTTTGCACCACCCCGGCTTTTGCGTTGGCAAAAGCTACCATCTGTAAATACAATGCTGCTGCGGTTCCCAGTAATGTGGCTAACGCGAACAGACGCCATAACTTCAGCGGCTTGTCCGACGTCGGTACCCATTTCTGGCGCAACACCAGCATCAGCAGCACGATGATGCCCAGGCCACCTAACAGCCGGATTTGGCTGGCATTAAAAGCATCAATGGAATAACGGGTAAGGATATCGCGGCTAATTACAGCGCCAACAGCCTGACAAATAGCCGCCGCTGCCGCATAAAGATAACCGGATATGGCAAACAGATGCAGTTCGGTACGGCGGCGCACTTTCACCACCATATCTACCGAAAATAGCACCACAGCAATGCCAATCCACTGTTGCCAGGAAAGCCATTCTCCTATCCACGCCATGGCCAGTAAGGCAGTAAAGATAGGCGCAAGGGTTTCGGTAACCAACACCGACTGTGTATCGCCTATTTTATTTAATGCCTGAAAGAAGCAGGTATCACCAATGCCGATGCCAATAACGCCACTAAAAAGTAACCAGTAGATGGCCTCGTTGGGAAGAGAAACGGCTGGCAAAAACCATTGAGTTATTGCCATTAGGAAGGCTATTGCCACCATGCCCTTCCATAAGTTTAACGCCAGTGGCGAAAAGGTACGGCCCAGTTCGCGGAACATTCTGGCTGCTATTGCCCAGCATAACGCCACAGTGAGAGCAGCAATTTCTCCTGTCATACACGAAAATTCACAGTAAAGGTGAAAAGGCCGCCAGCCTATCAGAATTGATGCTTTCCACAAAACATAAAAAAGGGCCTGAACAGGCCCTTAAAAACACTAACGGGAGAAAGCTAGTCTAATGGTTTAATTTCCCGAACCCAAATATTGCGGAAACTGACTTTATTGCCATGATCCTGCAATTGCAGTGGTGCACAGCCGTGAGCTTCATAAGAAGGTTTGCCAATCCATTCTGTTTTACCCTGAATTTCAGTATGATTTTGCACTAACACACCATTGTGCAGTACGGTGACATAGCCGGGGGTCTGCAATTTCTTACCTTCAAACCGAGGCGCATTATAAATAATGTCGTAAGTCTGCCATTCCCCCGGCGGATGAGAAGCGTTTACCAGCGGTATCGTTTGCTTGTAGACGCTGCCAGCCTGACCATTGGGATAGGTTTTATTATTGTAGGAATCCAATACCTGAATTTCATAGCGTTGCTGCAAAAAGATGCCGCTGTTGTTGCGCTGCTGACTTTCCAGTCCTTCAACATCCGTCGGCGTTTTCCATTCCACATGCAACTGAATGTCGCAAAAAGACTGCTTGGATTTAATATCACCTGTGCCTGGCTCTACCGTAAAGGAATCGCCATTCACTTTCCATTGAGCCTTTCCGCCTTCAAGGGCTTCCCAGGCGGAAAGATCTTTACCATCAAATAATATCACGGCATCCGAAGGCGCCTGCCCTTCTGGTGCCTTCACCATTGCTGGCACTGGCTCCCACACTTCAGTTTTGGCCGCCTGTTGTTCGGGGGTAAGTTTATCGTCTGCCATGGCAGAGCAGGTCATTGTTGATGCTGCCAAACCCAGCATCAATGCTGTGAAAGGCCTGTTTAATTTCATAATCACGACAGTTCCTCATTAATTAGTCCGTGAGTGCAATGGCAACGATTAGGACGTTGCCCAGGCTTTATCACCTTTTTTATATTCCATATCACCGTTGTAGCGTCCGGGCACGGCCTCATAACGCATCACTTTTGTGGCGCCAACTGAAGAAGTAAAGAAGCTAAACAGTACGAGTTGTTTCATCAGCGAAAAGTAGTGCGGTACCGGATCTTTAGATTCAGGACCGCGGCTGCTGGGTAATCCAGTGCCAACGCCGTACAGTTCACGTTCAATATTGTATTCGCGAGCTTCTTTATCCAGCGCAGTTAGTAGCTCCAGGCGCTGCTCTTTGGACAGCAACAGAAAATCCTTTCCGTATTTATCCTGTGACTTTGCTTTCAGCGACTTCATTCCTTTACGAAACACTTCTTGCTGGTCTTTGGTGTAGCAATCAGCCACCAGTACCGCCATCATGCTACCCACTTGCGCGTCTTTTGCTCCCGGAGTATCCGTCTTGGGAATAATGGTTTCACCAATCTCGTTAAAAAACGCGACATCGTCCTTATTGAAACCAGTGTCTGAAAGTTCCATTTTCGGCAAAATGTCATAGGCTAACGCGTTGCTGCTGACAAACGCCACGCCTGTGGCGGCGGTGATGAGCTTTAACAGTTCACGACGATTCATGGTTAAATGTTTCCTTTTTTCAGTTCTTTCACCGCGAAATCTGCAGCGCGCGCAGTCATCGCCATGTAAGTCAGAGACGGATTTACACAAGATGCTGATGTCATAAATGCCCCGTCAGTCACAAATACATTGGGAGCATCCCATACCTGATTGTGCTTATTTAGCACAGAGGTTTTCGGATCTCGACCCATACGTGCCGTTCCCATTTCGTGAATACCCATACCAGGTCTATACTCGCCGTCATAACCCTGAACATTTTTCAGACCTGCAGCTTCGAACATATCAATGGCATCCTGCTTCATGTCTTTACGCATGCGCATTTCGTTTTCACGGATTGTTACATCCATAGCAAGAACAGGCAGACCCCATTTGTCTTTGACTTTATGGTTCAGCGAAATCCGGTTTCTGTGATCCGGTAGCATTTCACCGAAAGCAGTCATTCCAATTTGCCAGGTGCCAGGCTCAGACATGGCATCTTTTAAATCCGCCCCCAGTCCCAGCTCGGCGATGTTACGACGCCAACCTTCACGACTGGCTGAGCCTTGATAACCAAAGCCCCGAACATAATCGCGGTTATCGCCGCCCCAGTTACGGAAACGCGGAATATAAAAACCGGCAGGACGACGTCCAGAATAATACTTGTCGTCGAATCCTTCGACAATTGCAGATGCACCCACGCGGAAATGGTGGTCCATAACGTTATGGCCAAGCTCGCCACTACTGCTACCTAAACCGCCATCCCAGACATCAGTGGCAGAGTTCATCAATACCCACGCAGAATTCAGTGCAGACGCATTTACAAACACAATTTTGCTCTTAAATTCGTAGGTCTGATTGGTTTCGGCATCGATGATTTCTACGCCTGTAGCACGCTTTTTGTCTTTATCGTAGAGCACCTGTGTCACAATCGAAAACGGCCGCACAGTCAGATTTCCGGTCTTCACTGCAGCTGGTAACGTAGAAGACTGGGTACTAAAATATCCGCCAAACGGGCAGCCAAGCCAACACTTGTTTCTAAACTGACACCCAACGCGAATGTCATTCATTGGCTGAGTAATATTAGCCGCGCGAGAATGAATTAAATGGCGGCTTCCTTTAAATGCTTTTTTAATTCGCGCCGAAACATCCTTTTCTACCACGTTCAATGGTATCGGTGGCATAAAGTGACCATCAGGTAACACGTCAAGTCCGTCGCGTGAACCAGAAATGCCAGCGAACTTTTCAACATAATCGTACCAAGGCGCAACGTCCTCGTAACGCACAGGCCAGTCTACAGCAATGCCTTCTTTCTCGTTCGCCATGAAATCTTCTGGATTCAGGCGGTAGCTCTGGCGCCCCCACAGTAATGAACGTCCTCCGACATGATAGCCACGGAACCAGTTAAACGGTTTTTCTTCAACGTACGGCGACTCTTTTTCATTAGCCCACATTCCAAACGTTGATTCGTTTAATGGATAATCCCGCGACAGCACCGGATAATCCTCTTTCATTTCTTGCGTGGCTAAATCGCGGTGTGGATAGTCCCAGGCTTCTTTGTGCGCATTGACGTAATCTTTCACGTGCTCGATATCTCGACCACGTTCCAGCATCAGTACCTTAAGGCCCTTTTCAGTTAGCTCTTTGGCAGCCCAGCCGCCGCTAATGCCAGAGCCGATAACAATCGCGTCGTAAGTATTATTTGCCATGTTTAGTCCCCTTCAACACTTCTTAGGCAAAGCGTTTTCTATTCTTTTATGGTCAGACATCACAGATGGCGATCGCATTACGAAGCGATTGCGCTCTGCCTGTTTTGTTTTCTGGTGTCGGAATGAATTCCTGGGCCAGATACCCCGTAAATCCGGTATCCCTGATAGCTTTGGCAATCGCGGGATAATACAGTTCTTGTGAATTATCAATTTCATGACGCCCCGGCACACCGCCAGTGTGATAGTGGCCGAAATATTGATGGTTTTCGCGAATAGTGCGAATGATATCACCTTCGTCAATTTGCATATGATAGATGTCGTACAACAACTTAAAGTTGTCTGTCTTTAATCGCTTGCACAACTCAACGCCCCAGGAAGAAATGTCGGCCATGTAATCAGGATGATCTACCCGACTGTTAAGCAATTCCATCTGTAAAATTACGCCTCGTTTTTCCGCATGGGGAATTACTTGGCCCAAGCCTTCAACCGCATTTTCAAGCCCTTCTTCCCGCGACATGCCTCTCTTGCTTCCACTAAAGCAAATAAGGTTGCGATACCCGGCATCAGCTACCAAATCAATATGTTTAAGATACCGCTCGGTAAGCTTTTGATGAAAGCGCTTGTCACACCATCCATCTTCCAGATTCAACTCAGCGCCGTTACACATTGACGAGTCGATATTGTAACGTTTCAGCACGGGCCAATCTTCAGGCCCGACAAGGTCAATAGCAGAAAAACCAATGCGCTTGACCAACTTACACAACGCTTCGATAGATAAATCACCGAAGGTCCAGCGGGCCACTGAATGATTTATGTTCCCTTTTATTTTCAACGGGCCTTTACTCGCGTCAGCTTGTGCCAGTGCGGTGCCACCAAAAGCCGCCAGCCCCACCCCAGAGTATGCTAAACCTTTTAAGAGGTTCCTACGAGAATTAACCATCGGTTGATACCTTCTCATCTTTAAATAGCAGCGCGAATATAACCAGCACCACTAAAGCGAAAGCGGCAGGGAATAACCATACATTAGTCCAGATATGACCACTCTCGGTAGAGTACGCTTCAGTAATCTGACCTGCTACCCAGAAACCAATCAACATACCTACACCATAGGTTGCCAGGGTAATGAGCCCCTGCGCGGCGCTCTTTATTTTTGCTCCGGCTTTGGCATCGGTATAAATTTGCCCGGAAACGAAGAAGAAATCGTAGCACACGCCATGTAATGCAATGCCGATAAGAAGCAATACTATGCCGCTGTCAGCATTACCGTAGGCAAAAAAGACATATCGCAACACCCACGCCAGCATCCCCAGCAACAGCGTTTTCTTAATGCCGAATCGATTTAAAAATACCGGAAGCGCCAGCATAAATAAAACTTCTGACACCTGTCCCAGCGTCATTTTACCCGTTGCGTTTTCCACACCAATTTCGGTTAAAAACGGGTTAGCGTTCTGGTAATAAAATGCCAGAGGAATACAAATGAGTACCGAGGAAAGAAAGAAGATCAGAAAGTTACGGCTTTTTAGCAGTGCCAGTGCGTCTATTCCCAGAACTTCCCGTAATCCGGTGCCTGCGCCCGCACCTTTAGGAGGCGTTTTAGGTAACGTAAAGCTGAAGATTCCCAGAGCAAGCGAAGCAATGGCACAAAGCATAAAGGTGTTACGCAACATTCCTTCCTGGATGGCTTGTTGTGCATCCCAAGAGAACACATAGCTGATCATCAACCCCGCGACAATCCAACCGATGGTACCCCACACTCTGATTTTCCCGAACTGCTTGGACGGGTTAGTCAACTGCTCGAACGACACCGAATTAACCAGCGCCAGTGTCGGCATAAAGACAATCATATAACCTAAAACATAAGGATAAAATGCATCAAAATCAGTCGCCTGGTACATGCAGTACATAAGCACAGCACCTATCAGGTGCAATACACCTAAAATACGTTCTGCGTTAAAAAATCTGTCCGCAATTAAACCGACAATGAAAGGCGCGATAATTGCCCCCCAGGATTGGGTAGAAAATGCCATACCAATCTGACCGCCAGTAGCTGATAGATTGCTTCCAAGGTACGTACCCAAAGTAACAAACCAGCCTCCCCAAATAAAAAACTGGAGAAACATCATTACGCTTAGGCGCAGAGTTATTGTATTCATTGTTATCCTCCTTGCTTGGCGGCAATCTCTTGGCATTGCCGCCGCACCTACCTACTTATCCAATCCCAGAATTCGGCGATTGCGTGTTTCACTGCTATTGGCTCCAGCAAAATCATCGAACGTTGTTGTAGCTCGTTGGATGATATGCTCGGCGATAAAGGGCGCGCCTTCAGCGGCGCCTTGTGCTGAATCTTTTATACAACATTCCCACTCCAGTACCGCCCAGCCATTAAACCCATACTGGGTTAGCTTACTGAATATGCTTTTAAAATCGACCTGGCCATCGCCTAATGAGCGAAAACGCCCTGGCCGATCGATCCAGTCCATGTAACCGCCATAGACGCCGGAACGGCCGTTCGCATTAAATTCTGCGTCTTTAACGTGAAACATCTTGATACGGTCGTGATATCTGTCAATAAAATCCAGATAATCCATTTGCTGTAAAACGAAATGACTTGGGTCAAACAACAGATTAGCGCGCGGATGATTATCCACCGCGGCTAGAAAACGCTCGAAAGAGGCGCCGTCATGTAAATCTTCGCCAGCATGAATTTCGTAGCAAAGATCAACGCCAGCCTCATCGAACACATCCAGTATCGGCTTCCAACGCTTGGCTAATTCAGCGAAACCCTGCTCTACCAGCCCAGCCGGACGCTGCGGCCATGGATAAACCAAATGCCACATCAACGCGCCTGAAAACGTAGCATGAGCGGTTAAACCCAGGCGCTGGCTCGCCTTTGCTGCTAGCTTCAGTTGGTTAACAGCCCATTCTGTACGAGCTTTTGCATCACCGTGCAAATGCGCAGGTGCGAAGTTATCGAACAGTTCATCGTAGGCAGGATGCACCGCCACAAGCTGACCCTGCAGGTGAGTTGAAAGCTCGGTGATCTGTACACCAGCTTCTGCACACATGGCCTTGATGTCATCACAATACTGCTGGCTTTGCGCCGCTTTTTCCAAATCAAAAATTGCGGGATCGTTGGTAGGAACCTGAAGCCCTTTGTAGCCCAGAGAACTTGCCCATTTTGCCATACCTTCAAGGCTATTGAATGGGGCAGAATCGCCAGCAAACTGCGCGAGAAAAATAGCTGGGCCCTTTATTGCTGTCATGTTGTTTCTCCTAAAATCTGTGGTGAAAAAGATGGCTTATTAATTGTTCCTGAATCACTCAGTGTCCGGAATAGCTTGCCATTTCGTTTCACTTTTGCTGCTACTCAGCATTGCATCAATAAACGCCATACCCCGTATACCTGAGGTTAAGCCCGGCACACCTTCTGCCGTTCCTGTCTGTTTTGCACGCACTGCCTTAGCAAAAGCAGTGTAAAGATTAGCCATGGCTTCCAGATAACCTTCAGGATGACCGCCTGGCGTTCGGCAACGTGCTGCAGCTTCATCATAAAGTCCTGGCTGACCGCCCCCTGCACGATAAACCCGATAAGGCTCGCCAAGCGGGCGATAAATGACAGAGTTTGGCTCCATCTGTTGCCACTCAAGCCCGCCTTTGTCTCCATAAACCCGGATTTTCAACGCGTTTTCTTCGCCCGCGCAAACCTGGCTGGCTATCAGTACGCCACTCGCCCCTTTCTCTGTGCGTATCAGAGCAGCACCGTCATCATCAAGCCTGCGACCTTCCACCACAGTATTGAGATCCGCGCATAAGTGCGTGACTTTTTGTGAAAGAATAAATTCCAGCAGACCAAACGCGTGGGTGCCAATATCACCCATACAGCCACTACCGCCTGATTGCGAGGGATCGGTGCGCCAGGAGGCCTGCTTATTTGAGGTTTCTTCGCTAGCAGTCAGCCAGCCCTGAGGATATTCCACGTAAACTTTTCGAACGTTGCCCAACTGGCCATTCAACACCATCTGCCGAGCCTGCCAAACCATCGGATAGCCGATGTAAGTATGCGCCAGACCATACAGCACATTATTGTTATCCAGGTGAGATTTCAGGCTTTTTGCTTCGGCCAGATTCAGCGCTGCCGGTTTTTCGCAGAAAACGTGAAAACCAGCTTCCATTGCAGCAATGGAGATAGGAACATGAAGATGGTTAGGGGTGACAATAACCAGCACTTCCATGCGCTCTTGTTCAGGTAACTTCAATTCCTTTTCCAGAAGCGTTTCCCATGATGCATACACACGCGCAGCATCCAACGACAAGCTGTCACCAGTACGTTGGTTATTTCCAGCGTCTCGGCTAAAGGCGCCACAAACCAGCTCGTATTGGCCATCTAACGCCGCTGCGTGCCGATGAACAGCGCCGATAAATGCGCCTTCACCGCCACCTACCATGCCGATGCGTATTTTTTCCATTCTTGCCATTCTATTCTCCCGCCTGCTGGCAATATAATCCGCAATGTTATAAATATGTAAGTTCTGTAAAAATGTAACGGATTACATTTAACTGTGTCAATTAGTTTCGTCTCTAATGCAGGTAAACTATCGTAAATGTAATAAAACCTGAAATACATTGTTGTTTATTTGTGTAATTTTCTATTTTACCACTGGATTTTTCTAATTAAATAGGTAATTCTTTCGTAATACAATGTTATCGGTTACATGAAATTAATAATGAAGAGTTTTTTGTTTGAGGCAGCGGGTGCCTAATATCAGGGAAGTAGCGGGTTTAGCGGGTGTATCAGTTGCAACAGTTTCACGAACACTGCAGCAGCCCGAACGGGTGTCACCAAAAACGCGTAGCCGCGTGATGTCTGCAATTAGTGAAGTGGGCTATAAACCTAACTTGATGGCCGTAAAGTTTCGCTCTGGCAAAACTCAAAACCTCGTTGTATTGGTGCCTACGGTCGCCAATGTTTTTTTCGCCAGAGTGATTAGCGGCATGCAGGAAGCTGCTGCCGAGCGCGGATACTCCCTTTTGCTGGGCAACACCCTGGGAAATGAAGAAATTGAAGCTGGCTATGCCAAAATGGTGCAAACCTCGCAGGCCGATGGTCTCATACAGCTGCGCGCTCACAACCCTTTCGATAGTTCAATGCTCAAAGATCGTGAGCTGCTGCCGATGGTAAATGCCTGCGAAGTGCTTGATACCAGCTTGTGCCCCGTGGTCACGCTGGATAATCGCACTGCTGCCCGGGCTATGACGCGACATCTCATTAGTCTGGGCCATAAATGCATCGCCTTAATTAAAGGTCCGAAATCGAGCCCCCTTACCCAGGAAAGGCTTGCAGGTTATCGTGATGCACTGGCTGAGGCAGGCATTGCTTTTGATGATGCTCTACTGTTTGCGGGCGACTTTACGTTGCAGTCTGGTCATGAAGCAGCTAAGCATATACTGGCACATAATACGCGGCCCACTGCCGTTTTCTGCGAAAATGATGAAACTGCTATAGGCGCCATGCAAGGATTTAAGCAAGCCGGTTTAAAAATACCTGACGATATCTCAGTGGCCGGTTTCGATGACATAGCCTTTTCAGCGTTTAGCGATCCGCCGTTGACAACTATTGCCCAGCCGGCAGAGGAATTTGGTCATACCGCGGTTAACTTATTAATTGATGTGCTTGATGGCAAAATAAAACGAGCACCCAAAGTGATTATGCCTTATGAGCTAATAGCGCGAGCCAGCACTGGCCCTGCGCCAAGGGCTATCTGAAGGTGTAGCAACAGCATGCTGGCTTACAGGGTATGACAGCGAGCGAAACTAACGAACGGAGAAAAACAATGACTGGCAGTTTCAACAAAACATCCGCTAAGGCAACTGCAGGATGCAACCGAAGACAATTTATAAAAGTGGGCGCTGCGGGGCTTAGCCTGTTAGCTTTACCTTCATCCATTGCATTTGCGGCGCAATCATCTGCAAAAGTTGGTCTCCAGCTATACACGCTGCGGGATATGATGGGTGTAAGCGTGCCTGCCACCCTTAAGCTGGTTTCTGCTGTAGGTTATAAAGAGCTGGAATTTGCCGGTTATTTTAACCATTCCCCCAAAGAGATCCGTAAGCTGGTGGAAGGCGAAGGGATGAGCGCACCTTCAGCTCATATTCCTCTGGACACCTTCCGTCAAGATGGTGTGAACAAAGTCATTGATACTGCTCTTGAGGTAGGCCACAAGTATGTCGTCATTCCTTATTTAACAGAAGAGCAACGCGGCAATTCCATTGATGTTTACAAGAAGCTGGCGCAAGACTGCAACAAATGGGGCGAAGCGTGTAAGAAGCAAGGTTTGACACTGGCCTATCATAACCACGATTTTGAATTCAAAAAGACTGACGGGCAGCTTCCCTATGACGTTTTATTAAATGACGTCCAGGCCGATTTAATGGCAATGGAGATGGATATTTTCTGGGTTGTTAAAGCTAAACAAGATCCTTTAGCCTATTTCAAACAGTACCCCGGCCGCTTTAAACTTTGGCATGTAAAAGATATGGACAAAGCTGGAAATTTCGCCGATGTAGGAACAGGTACAATTGATTTTGCGCCTATTTTTGCTCAGTCAAAGCAGGCGGGCGTTGAACACCGTTTTGTCGAGCGGGATGTCACCAACGACAAACTGGAAACGCTTAAGCAGGGTTATAAAGCCACTTCAGCATTGATTGCCGGGTAATCTTCCGAGTATACCTTATCGCCAGTCATACGTGGCTGGCGATAAACATGCGCATTTCCTACTGACGCCTCAATCATAACGTTTTAAAATTGCCTCGCAGAATTTAAATATAAATTACCATGTTCTATGGTGATAATACCGCTCCGTATCAATCGATAACCGCTCAGAAAAAGTGCGCTGAGTGGGTTGTACAGGTGGTGTTACTAGCTGTGAGAGAAGTATAAATGATAGATTTACTCGGTCAGTTAAGCCGCTGGTTATCCGAATACTATACCCCTATGAGTTTAATGCTCATGGCGACCATTTTGGTGGTATACGGCGATATCATTAACAAACATTTCAAATTACTGTTGGCTCCTTGCCATTTTATCATCCGCACTACCTTATTTGTGCTGCTCTGTGCATTTGGCTATGGTGCCCTCACCTTGTACGGCGCGCCATTTGTACTTCACATTATTAAATACTTGCCGTGGTATCTTCAAGGTATCGGGTTTGTCATGGCGTTTATCATTCTGGGAATACTCGCGGAAAGACGTCGGTATATTTGATACTAATTAGCCTGAATTCTGGATAAGCAGTGCACGCCTCAACAGCACTTTGTTTAGGCCTGCATCGTTGCGCTTCCTAGTTCGAGTCAGCTATGACATGCGTACCCGAGCCTTACTATCCCACTCTTGACAAGCCAATTTCGTGAAGGTTTAGTAGGGTTAGCTCGAACACAATTAGCGCAGCTCAAAAGCTAAGAAGCCAGCGGGTGCAAAGCACCGGCTGGCTTTCTCATAATAATCCGCTACGGCCTAGCTGGCTTTTTGCAGGTAGTCACGGATCACATAGTGCAAGATTCCGCCGTGTTCAAAGTAAGTGAATTCGTTAGCGGTATCGATACGCACATCGGCCATAAAGTGTCGGGTTTCACCGTCGTCAGTAGTTACTGTAACCTGTACGTCTTTTTGCCCTCGTCCGACGACTGAAACGGAGAAGCGCTCGTCCCCCTGAATGCCCAAAGAGTCAGCGTTTTCGCCAGGTTTGAATTGCAGCGGTAATATCCCCATTCCAATCAGGTTGGAACGATGAATGCGTTCGTAGCTCTCTGCTATCACTGCCTTTACTCCCAGCAGCGAAGGCCCTTTAGCCGCCCAGTCACGGCTTGAACCCGTCCCGTATTCCTTACCTCCGATCACCACCGCCGATACGCCATCTTTTTTATAACGCATTGCCGCATGGAAAATTGACATCCTGTCACCGCTCGGATAGTGCGTGGTAGCACTGCCTGTGGTGCCAGGCGCCAGCTGGTTTTTTAATCGTACATTAGCAAAAGTGCCTCGCATCATGACTTCGTGATTACCCCGACGAGAACCATAGGAATTAAAATGTGGGGGTTCAATACCATGCTCTTGCAGATATTGTCCTGCCGGGCTATCGGGCGCAATTGCCCCCGCCGGAGAAATATGATCGGTTGTGATTGAATCTCCCACTTTCACCAGGCACCGTGCATTCTCGATAGCGGTTAAGGCTGAAGGCTCCTTCTTCATTTTCTCAAAAAACGGCGGTTGTTTAATGTAAGTGGACTCTGGCCAGTCGTAAACCGACGCAGTCGAAACCTCAAGATTTCTCCAGACGTCATTGCCTTTGAAGATGTCTGCGTATTTCTGTTTAAACAAATCTCCCGATACAAACTGGTTGATTAAGGATTGGATTTCCTCATTCGTCGGCCATATATCTTTTAAATATACAGGCTTGCCGTCTTTATTCTTCGCTAAGGGCTCTTTAGTAATATCTACTTTCATATTACCGGCTAATGCGTATGCCACCACCAGCGGCGGTGAGGCAAGATAATTGGCGGCGACATCGGGATGAATACGCCCTTCAAAGTTGCGGTTGCCCGACAACACTGACGTTACAGTTAGGTTGGCATCGCGAATAGCTTTGCTGACGGCATCAGGCAGTGGTCCGGAGTTACCGATACAAGTTGTGCAACCATACCCAACTAAATTAAACCCAAGTTTCTCCAGCGGTTCCATTAAACCGGCGTCTTCTAAATATTGCGTGACCACCTGAGAACCCGGTGCTAAAGAGGTTTTCACCCATGGCTTCGATACCAATCCAAGCTCGACGGCCTTTTTTGCCACCAAACCTGCGCCAATCAGAACAGAGGGATTCGAGGTATTGGTACAACTGGTAATAGCAGCAATAACAATAGCGCCGTCCTGCAAATTAAACTTGCTGCCTCTAAAGTCGACAAAAGAATTATGCTCTTCATCAACCTCTGCCATGTCTCCACCTTCAGAAACAAAACGCGCCTCACCTTTCGCGTCAGTTGTATCGACTTGTAATTGATGCCAAGCAGTAAATGCAGCCGCCGCCTTGTCTAAGGCAATGCGATCCTGCGGCCGTTTTGGTCCTGCCAGTGATGGCACGACGTCAGATAAATCAAGATCGAGGCTCTCGTGGTATTCCGCGTCCTTTGAGTTAGCATCGTGCCATAACCCAGCGCTCTTCGCGTATGCTTCAACTAAGGCAATCTGCTCGTCGCTGCGCCCGGTTAACGTTAAATAATCCAGCGCCACTGAGTCCAGAGGAAAGATACCGCACGTTGCACCATATTCCGGCGCCATATTCGCTATCGTGGCACGATCAGCTGTTGTTAAATACTTCATGCCGGGACCGTAAAATTCGACGAACTTACCCACCACGCCATGATTTCTTAACTGTTCAGTGATGGTGAGAACCATGTCGGTCGCGGTAATTCCGGGTGATAATTTACCTGACAACCGAAAGCCTACTACTTCAGGTAACAGCATAGTAACTGGCTGCCCCAACATCGCCGCTTCCGCCTCAATGCCGCCAACGCCCCAGCCGAGAACACCGAGCCCATTGATCATCGTAGTATGAGAATCCGTGCCTACCAGCGTATCGGGATATACCAGAAGATCATCCCCTTCTTCTTTCACAAATGCGCAACGCGCCAGATATTCCAGATTTACCTGATGGACGATGCCCCGACCTGGCGGTACCACTTTAAAATTATCGAAAGAGGATTGCCCCCATTTCAGAAATTGGTATCTTTCCCGATTACGCTCTATTTCAATATCGGTATTTTTAGTTAACGCATTTTCTTCAGCGAAATAATCCACCATCACAGAATGATCAATAACTAATTCAACAGGATTAAGCGGATTGATAGACTGAGCATCTCCACCCAAATTGTTTACAGCGTTCCGCATTGCTGCCAAATCTACAATGGCTGGAACACCCGTGAAATCCTGTAAAATAACCCGCGCAGGGACAAATGAAATTTCATGTTGTATTTTTTCACTAGTGTTCCACTTCGCCACCTGTTCAATATCTTCGCCACGCACAAACTCTTCGCCTTCATGACGAAGAAGATTTTCCAGCAAAATCTTGATACAGAAAGGCAAGCGCTCTAAATCATATTGTTCACTGATCTTATCAAAGCCAACAGCCTTATACCGTTTGCTGCCAACATCTAGATTCGTAAATGATTGATATTTCACGCGTTCACCATCCTTAATTTAATCATTGAATCGCGCCGATTTAGCTGCAAGGCCTGACGCTGAATAACATTACTTTTAATAGGTTCATACGTAAGACTCAGGCTAAAAAGTTCACCTGCCGCCATCGTTAAACTGATCTTGAGGCATTGATACCAGAGCCAGGAGAAATGTTACCCGCGCAATAAAAGAAGCGGTATTTGGCGAGGTCGAAACATTGCCTTCAGGCTGAAGCAGTTATTCGGCCTGTCGTATACTAATTTACATTGATGTGTGATCATTCAGCGCGGACTTATACTACCTAATCGATCAATAATTGATTGTGTTCACTCTCGTAGTGCAGGGCGAAACAGGTATGGCCTTTAAACAAGTTTGCGAAACTGCTGGAGCTGCAGTGCGCCAGCAGAGCCATCAGGAAAGATTTTACGGCTCGAATGAGAAAGCATTCTTGTTATTCGCAGTGGACTAATGGTATTCGCTATATGCATACATTGTCTCGCAATGCCTGTTTTTCATCGGCTTCCTGTTAGCAATGAATAGAACATTCTCGTCACACCGTTGGTCCAGCCAAAGCCGAGCTGCACATCGTATTCTCCACCACCGGCGGCCGTTTCGATGTTACACACATTGTATTTCTCCAGCATCACATGATGCGCCGCGAAATAATGTTCAACGCAATTTAGCCATCGCTCCATCACCTCGCGCGCCAACATGTGATAGCCGTAATTGCGTAAGCCCGCTACTGCAAACCATTGTAGCGGTGCCCATCCGTTAGGCGAATCCCACTGTTGGCCGGTTGTGTTCAGCGTGGTAACCAAACCGCCAGCTTTGAGAAATGAAGACTCCAGATGTCCGGCGATGGTTTGCGCCTGCTCTTCACCTGCAATTTCCGCAAACAAAGGTAAGACCGTTGCCAGCGATTTCACTGAGGTCTGGTGCGCTTTTTGCCAGTTGTAATCTTTAAACAAACCGTCTTTTTCACACCACATATAACGGTGTAGCGCGTGAATACGTTGTTCTGCTTTTTGGCTAAACCTGGCAGCCTGACTATCATCGCCAGATTCCTGATAAAGGCGCGCCAGTTGTCGCTCCAGCATTACTAACAGCGAGTTTACATCCACCGGAACAATCTGGGTGGTTTGAATGGTGTTTAAATCAGCCGGGTCTTCAAACCAGCGTGAACTGAAATCCCAACCAGATTCACATGCAGCTCTAAGATCCCGAAAAAACAGGGCTTGCGATTCTTGCTGATGAATTGCCGCAGCTTCAATATCTTCGCGGTACGATTCCGGTCTTGGCGTAGCAACGTCGTCATAATAACGATTTAACACGCTGCCATCAGGCATTTTCACCACGCGACGAAAAGCCGGCTGAACATCCGTCAGCGCCTCGGCACCATCCATCCAGAATTGATATTCCTGATGTAATCCGTGCAGACAGCGCGCTTTCAGGTCGGCAGTAGCATTGTCCTCCAGCACCAGTTGAGCCAGTAGTCCCATCACCGGCGGCTGACTACGGGTATGATAATAGGCGCGATTTCCGTTCGGAATGCAGCCTACCGATTGTTGAACGGTTAGAAAATTGTTGAGCATTGAGGTTATTAATTTTTCGTGCCCGCTTTCTTTTAAACCCAGTGCGGTAAAATACGTGTCCCAGTAATAAATTTCCCGAAAGCGCCCCCCAGGTACAATATAAGGTTCAGCAAGCGGGATCAGGCTACTGTTATTGTCTTCATCAGGCTGGCGGGTCAGGGTGCTCCACATCACTTCAATATATTCGCTTACCGATTCACACCGCACGTCAGATGTCAGACTAATAGGTTCAGGAATGGTAAAAAAACGGAGAATAAATTCCGCCAGCGAAAAATTAGCCTGCGCTGATTCACTAAGATAAGCGTTAATGGCCGATTGCCAACTGAGTTTGGGACTGGCGTCAGCAAAGGTTTTGCTGTCTTTGAATATGCCGCTTAATTGAACATCCCGAAACAGTTTACTCGTGTAGAAAGGCAGGGACGCCTGCCATGCAGATTGTGGTTCAGACATAATAAGCCTTTAATTCGCTGGGCGGGTCATTGAATGCGACGACCGTTTGAAGAAAAAGAGAGTGACCAGAATTAACACAATGGGAATCAACGAAAAATAAAAAGCCGTCTGCCCTCCCAGTGCTTCAAAAACATAACCGGTAATAATTGAGCCCGTGGTACCACCCAAAGCTGAAAATACTACAATTAACCCTGTCATCGGTGCATGTTGCGGACGGGGTAACGAACTTAACATCACCGAATTAATCACCGGATAAATAGGCGCCATCATCAATCCTATCATCGGCACCAGAAATGCTGCCAAAGGTGCATCAAATAGTGATAAAACAGTGCCTTCAGGAACTCTTGTCGCCAGTGGTAAACTCAACAACATAATCAGCGCCATCAGCACAAGACAGCTATTTAAGAACGGGTACCAGTGAACTTTAGTTAAAATAGCGCCGGCACCGAGGCGACCGATAGCCAGAGAAACAGCAAAAATGCTGGTGATCTGAATACTGATATTGACCGGCAACCCCAGAACCTCACGGTTGAAGGTGGGTAGCCAGGAGCCAATGCCCTGCTCTATCAACACATACAAGAATATGGAAAGGACAAAAATTAGCACCAGTGGTTGATAAGCCAATTTAATCATGGCAACAAAATCGCCCAGTGCCTGACCTGGCAACTCTTCTTTCGCGGGCGTAGTTATAGGAGCTGCCATCACCAAGAGCAGCGCGGCGAGAAGCAGCAAGGCGAGAAAATAATAAACGTTCAACCAACTTGCTGAAGCGGTATTCAGAGGATCAATGAACGCACTGAATATCCAATAACCCGACAGCACGCCAAGCATAAAAATGCCTTCAATGGTGTTCATTAATGAAGAGTGGCTTTTTGTCGAGTCTGTGACTTGTCCGATAATGGCGTAGACTGATACTTTCACTAACGCAAAAGCAGTGCCTACACCGGCGAATAGCAACTTGATGACCCAAAAACTGGCTATAGACGGTGTTAGAGCGCAGAGAATTCCCACCATCGCTAAACCAATCAACATAGCGATTTTATAGCCGATTCGAGGGATGAATGAAGCAATAAGAAAAGACACACCGGCAATGGAAAGATCTTTAAATCCTTCCAACACACTGGCTTCGGGCTTGCTGATATCAAAGGTGTTAATGGACTGCAGAATGACGGTACCGACGCTGTTGAGCAAAATAGCAAAGACAAAATAGCTGGCAGCAATAGCAGCAACAATAAGCAAGCGCGGCATGTGTAAACACCCTGTTAAATTAAATCAGGCTGGAGTCTAGCGTGCTGTTTGAAAAAATGCAATCGTTTGCAAAATCAAGAAGTAGGGTGAGAAGAGCGGCGTTCTATTAACGCAATTTCGACCACCTGCGAGCAAGTCTCTTCGCTGTTAAACTGGCAAATCAACTGTTCAACCATTTTTTCCGCAGCCAATTTAGTGTTTTGCCTCACAGTGGTAAGAGAAGGATGCATCAGCTCTGCCAGGGCAATATCATCGTACCCTACAATACTGACATCTGCCGGAATACCCACGTAGCGCTCTTTCAGCGCTTTTAACGCGCCTAACGCCACCATATCACTTACTGCGACGATGCCATCAAATATTAACCCTTTTTCTCGCACCACATGGTTAATGCAGTTGTAGGCGGCAGTACTGGTGATATCGATAGGAAACGTCAGTGCAGCATTGAAGCTAAGTCCTGCTTCTGCGTGCGCTTTCTTGTAACCGGCGTGCCGCTCACTCATTTCCGCGTGCTCCGGGTCGCCCAAAAATACGATGCGACTGCAACCGCCTGCAATAAGATGGCGGGTTGCGACATATCCGCCGAAGCGATTGTCGCCTCCAACAATCGGGTATGAACTTTGGGTTGTGGGGTCGCCCCAGACTACCAGCGGTACACCACTTCTTGCTGCGGCATCTATTTTGTCGGTGCTTTTGCCCTGCCCGACTACAATCAGTCCATCCGCGCGCTGGCTACTAATGAAATAATTTGCCCAGTCATCGGTGGCCATAAAGGAATTGGAAAGCAGCAACTCGTAGCCTTTGGCGTTTAGCGCCTGATTTAACTCCCCCACCACCTTTAACAAAAACGGGTCGGTGATGCTCTGCTCGGTATGCTCGATCAAATTGAGAATGACAGCGATGACGTTGGTTTTCTGCGTACGAAGCCGGCTTGCAGCAGCATTAACACTATAATTGTGCGCTTTTGCCAATGCCTGAATTCTGGCTCTGGTTTCTTTTTTAATCAGCGGATTATCTTTTAACGCTCTTGATGCGGTGGAGGTAGACACACCCGCTAGCTCCGCCAAACCTGCCAACGTCAGCTTAGATTCTTTTCTCAATATTTTTACTACTCTCGTCTCGGCTTTTTACTTAAAAGAAAACCAGTGAACTGGCTACACGCATTATCCCAGTTTTCAGAGGAAATTTCATTCGCCATCATCTATGTTAATTGGAGCATACAACCAATTTACAAACAGATCGATTTTTTGCAATCGTTTGCATTTTCTAGTTGCAATCGATTGCAACCCGATCTATTTTGTCGCATACCGAACGACAGTTAACAATATTTAACCAAAAGTTGCCTCTCGGTTAACAACTTCATTCTTCACTATTCAGGAGCACACACCATGAATACGTTGTTTTCAAAAAGCCTGCTAACTGGCGCTATTGCCCTCGCATTGGGAAGTCAAACCGCCTTTGCACAAGAAAATACCAATAACAAACCCTCTAAAGATAATACTGAAGTCATTGTTGTGAGCGGTACGCCGGGCGGAGCCGGAATTCGTAAGATAGATGCCAGCTTTGCCGTAACCAATATTGATGCCGGCGACATTGAAAAACTGGCGCCAAAATCGACTGCCGATTTATTCAAGGCGATTCCGGGTGTGTGGGTTGAAAGTTCGGGTGGTGAATCTGGCGCAAACGTATTTGTGCGCGGCTTTCCCGGCGGCGGTGATGCGCCATTTTTGACCATTAGTCTTGAAGGTTCGCCTATTTATCCCGCTTCAACGCTCTCGTTCCTGGAAAACTCGCAAATGTTCCGGATTGATGAAACCATTGAAACCGTTGAAGCATTGCGCGGCGGCCCTAACCCGGTTGTGAGTAACGGGCAACCGGGTTTAACAACCAACTTCCGCTTAAAACGTGGCGGAGAAAACACCGAAGCCGTTGCTAAGTACACCACCTCTGACTATGGCTTGAATAGAGTAGACCTGGTGTTAAGCGGTGCGCTCGCTGACGATTTGTACTATATGGTTGGCGGCTATATCAAAAGTTCTCCGGGTATTCGTGATGCTGGATTTAACTCTGAAGAAGGCAATCAGTTTACCATTAACATTACTAAAGAATTTAAAAATGGCGAGTTGAACCTTTACACTCGCCAAACTGACGATCACGGTGCCTGGTACCTGCCAACGCCATTAAATGTTGATGGCATTGATGCTGAATACACGCAAATTGGTCCGTTAAATCGTCAGGCGACGATCACTTATGGCCCCAACGACACCACCGAAAGCTTCGATTTTGGTGATGGTCGTGGCTGGGACGGCAGTGTGAGTGGCGGTAGCCTGAAACTGGATTTAGGCGGTGGCTGGCAATTAGTTGATCGTTTTAACCTGACCAAAGGCAAAGCAAATACGTTAGGTTTTGTTCCAGAAGGTTCGGCTACCACTGTTGGCGCCGTTGCTGATAACGGAACAACTGCAACCGGAGCGGTTACAAACGCCGTTTATGATGCAGATACCGATATCCAGCAAATTGGTCGCTGGGTGGTGCTGAAGGATGTTGAAGCTTTCACTAATGATATCGCTGTATCCAGGCAGTTCGATAATTTCGACGCATCTGTCGGCGTGTATACGGCAACCACTAAAGCCGAAGACTGGTGGAGCATTAATAATCAGGCCTATTATGTGCTTGCGCCAGGCGGCGAAATGCTTGCGGGGATTGCCTGTAACACAGCGCCTGAAGGCTGTGGCGGGAACTATGATATTGATTCCGTAGGTGATGCTTCGACAACTGCTTTTTATGCCACTACCTCCTGGTATGCCACTGATGATCTCACCGTGGATTTAGGTTTGCGTCGTGAAAATCATGAAGTCAATTACAGCGTAGATGAAGGTTTGGATGGCACTATTGATAAAGCAGTAAGCGATGACATGGATAAAACCTCCTGGACAGCCGGGGTAAATTACGCACTTAACGACTTTAGCGGTGTGTTCGCGCGCGTAAACCGTGGCTATAAGATGCCCTATTTTGATGATTTCCGCGATAACTGGGATGCTTTCAACGCAGGCACTGAATTAATTAAAGAGGTAACACAAGGCGAGCTGGGCTATAAGTACATGAATGACAGCATTCAATTCTTTGCCACCGCGTTCGCTAACGAAGTTAAGGGAGATACGTTTGTCCGCCGTCCAGGCGAGCCTGCAGAAATTCTCACCAATGAAGCCTATGGTATAGAATTAGACGGACACTATAGCCACGATTCCGGTTTTTCAGTGAACCTTAACGGTACCATTCAGGAAACCGAGATTACCGCCAGTGCCACTAACGAAGGTAATGAAGCACAGCGTCAGCCCGGCTGGCAAGTACGGGTAACCCCAAGCTATTCCTTCGATGTCAATGGTATGTATGCCACGGTTTATGGCACAGTATCAGCAGTGGATGATCGCTGGGGTAATAACGAAAATACCGTTGTACTGGAAGGATACGAAAAAATTGATTTGGGCGTAACCCTGGAACCCACCGAAAGTATTAAACTACAGTTATCGGTGGATAATCTCACAGATGAACTTGGCATAACCGAAGGTGATCCAAGAAATCCGGAGTCTCCGAATGGCCGTTATATTATGCCGCGTAGCATTAAGTTCAGCGTGGCCTACATGTTGTTCTAATCGATCGTTATCTTAATGCCCCTGGATAAAAAGCCTGCTCTGCAGGCTTTTTATCACCTGATCAATTGACTCCCCCTCCGAATATCGCTAGTTTTCCCTCCAAAATAGAATTTCTGGTTTTGTTTCATCGCCCATAGTGGCGTTATACTAATCCGCATTAATGAGAAAATAATGAAAATATTGAAAGCAATACTCGCCGTGTCGTTTACCGGCTTCTTCTGTAATACCGCCAGCGCCGACTGGAATTTTGGTGTGTCTTATATGAACTTCTCTGACAATAGCAGCACGCCTACTGCAGAAGTCGTTGAGCAAAACGATGAGTTTAGTGTAAAAGCCATGGCGTTAAGCGTTGGCTATCTTTATTCCATCGGTAATTCCGACTTCAGCGTGATGCCTGAAGCGCGTTACGGCTATGGTTTTGGTGACGACACCATCACCGTCGATGATCAGAAAGTTGTCGTTGAGGCAGATCATTTTGCCGCGTTCAGCCTGCGGGGCATTTATCAATTAAGCAAAAACTTTGTCCTGTTTGCTCAGCCTTCTTACGGCAATTTGAAGTTAAAGGCATCTACTGATGACTCTCGGTTTAGCCAGGATGAATGGCAGTTTGGTATGGGCGCAGGCTTAAGTTACAGCAGCACCCGTTCTGTCGCCTTTGAGGTGATGTATGAGAAATTTGACGATATTGATATTATGTCGGCAGGTGTACGTTTTCGATTCTAGACGGCAGTTCTGCTTTCCGCCTCCTATTAACTTAATTACAAAAACTGGGGCCGCTACTTTTTTGTGACCCGAAGCTCGGGTAATCCGGTAAAAATTCAGACGTGTGAAGTTTTTACCGGAGCCCTCATGCCCTTACTAACAGTCCCCTCTGTCGTCTATTTTGATGTAAATGAAACCATGCTGGATATGTCGCAGGTAAAATCTGCCATTGCCGATGCATTAGGAAATAACGAAGATCTGGTACCGGTATGGTTCTCCACTTTATTACACCATTCGCTGGTGGATTGCGCGAGCGGCGGCTTTCACAACTTTACCGAAATTGGAGCAGCTGCTCTGGTAATGGTCGCGCACAGTCAGGGCATTCAACTCTCCATGGAGGAAGCGACAAACAAAATTACCGGCCCGATGACTTCTATTCCCCCTCATGCTGACGTAAAAGAAAGTCTGATTAAGCTGGCTGAAAAAGGTTTTGTTCTGGTGGCGCTTTCCAATTCCTCACAGCACGGGCTTGAACAGCAGCTAGCCAACGCTGGAATTGCTCCTTATTTCAACTCGGTAATGAGTGTTGAACACTTACGCATATACAAACCTTACCCGCAAGTTTACGAAGCCGCATTGAAGAAAATGAAGATTTCGGCCCAGCAAGGTCTAATGGTGGCAGCTCACGGCTGGGATGTGACTGGGGCGAAAGCAGTAGGTATGCAAACCGCATTTGTGGAGCGCCCGGGGAAAATGATGTATCCGCTGGGCCGTGAGCCGGATATTTCGGTAAAAGATTTAAATGAATTAACTGCAACATTGTTAGCAATGTAGTCGGGCTGATTGTGGCACTACCAGTGCCACAAGGTTCCGTCTTCAAGTCGATTAACCGGCAAACTGGCGCGTTTGTAGGGATATTGTGCCGCGAGCTTCTCGTCTATATCGACACCGTGCCCAGGCGCTTCACCCGGCGTAAAAAATCCTTTTTCAAAGTGATAATCAAACTGGAATACCGATTCCATTTCGTCGCTATGGGGCATATGCTCCTGAATGCCAAAGTTGGGCACCCAATAATCAAAATGCAGTGCGCAGCCCATACACACGGGCGATAAGTCCGTAGCACCATGAAAGCCCGTACGCACATTATACAGACTGGCAAAATCAGCAATTCTGCGCATTTGGGTTATGCCACCAGCGTGAACAATGGTCGCGCGAATGTAATCAATATACTGCTTTTGTATTAATTCCCGACAGTCGTGGATAGAGTTAAATACTTCGCCCACCGCTAACGGCGTGGTAGTGTGTTCACGAATAAGCCTGAAGCTCTCTTGATTCTCTGCAGGAACGGCGTCCTCCATCCAAAACAGATGAAAGGGCTCCAGCGATTTCCCCAGTCGGGCCGCTTCAATTGGTGTCAAACGATGATGTACATCGTGCAGTAAATGGATATCATCACCATATTTATCCCGCACAGCCTGAAATAATTTGGGCACAAAATTCAGATACTTTTCAGTGGACCACACAGTTTCAGTGGGTAAATCGGAATCAGCTGGCTCATAGTTATGGCCTTTTTTTGCTACACCGTAAGTGCTGGCGATACCAGGAATGCCAGATTGTACACGCACCGCCTGGTAACCCTCATCTATCGCTTTGCCCACTTCATCCAGCGTAGCGGCGATGTCGCTGCCGTTGGCATGAGTGTAAGTCATTATTTTATCTCTGCTACGCCCGCCTAACACCTGATATAACGGCAATCCCGCGATTTTGCCTTTAATATCCCACAATGCCATATCAACAGCGGCAATGGCGGTCATACCAATGGGACCGCGACGCCAGTACGCCCCCCGATAAAGATACTGCCAAATATCTTCTATTTGCTGCGGGTCCCGGCCTATTAACGCTGGAATAACGTAATCTTCAAGGTAGCTGACAACTGACTTTTCCCGGCCATTTAACGTCGCGTCGCCAATGCCGTACACGCCTTGATCAGTCATCACTTTAAGAGTGACAAAATTACGTCCCGGCGAACAGACGATGACCTTTGCTTGAGTAATTTTCATCAGTTAGCTCCTTAGGAGATGAATTAGTAAAGTAGATGCGGCAGAAACATGACCAGCGGCGGAAATACTGCCATTATTGTAATCGCTATCAGCACTGCAATAAAAAAAGGCCATGCGTCCTTTACATACGAATCCGTGGGGCATTTCATAATGTTACACACGGTGTACATGGCTATTCCCACCGGTGGAGTTGTGCCGCCAAACGTCACCATGATCATCATCAGAATACCGAAATGGACCGGGTCAATGCCCACAGCTTCAATAACTGGCACCAGAATAGGTGTGAGCAACAGTACGGTAACTGTGCCCTCCATTAACATACCGACGAATAATAACAGCAGCAGACAGGTGAACATCACCAGTAAAGGTTGTTCAGTTAGTGCTGTGACGCTCTGGGCCAGGCTTACCGGCAATTGTTCATAAGCCACCACGTAACCCACCACGCCTGAAGCCAGAATAATCAGCATGATCATGCCAATGTCATTTACGCTGTCTTTAAGAGAGGTAACGATCGTTTGCCAATGCAAATCCCGGTAAACAAATAATCCGATAGCGCAGGCGTAAATCACAGCAAAAGCGCCTGCTTCGGAAGGAGTAAATATGCCGAACCGAATGGTAACAATTAGAATCACCGGGAATAGCAGCGCCCATTTACAGTCGTTCATCGAGCGCAGGATTTCTCGCCCCCCGGGGCGTTTTTGACCCGCCGCCTGATTGGGATAATGCCTCTTAACCTGGCGGTACACGGTAAACATCAGTATAAACATAAGCAAGATACCCGGCACAATTCCGGCAATAAACAGCTGCCCAATCGACACATTGCCGACATATCCATAAAGAATAAGACCAATACTCGGCGGAATGCATGCCGTAATTAACGCGCTAACAGCAATAATGGCGGCGCTGAAACCTCTGCTCAATCCCGAGTCCTGCATTGGCTGGCCCAGAATTCTTGCCTGCATGGCAGCATCAGCAATGGCGGAACCCGAGACGCCTCCCATTAACGCGCTAAGAATAATAGTAACGTGGGCCAGCCCACCCGCTATCCAGGCAACCAACAAATTGGAAAAGCGAATAAGCCGCTCGGTAATACCTGAGTGGTTCATAACATGGCCAGCGAGAATAAAAAATGGCACCGCTAACAGAGGAAAGTTTTGTGAACTGGCCACCATACGCTGCACACCCACCATCAACGGCAGGCTATCAGCCATGGCAAAGTAGCTAAAACCGGCGATAAGCAGACAGAAAGCCAGCGGCATTCCCAGTAATAGCAGCAGCAGAAACAACATCAGCATCATCATAAGCCGGACTCTTCGGGTTTATGATGTTTAGGTGCTATTAAGCGCTGGATAAGCGTGGAAATCATCAGTATTGCGCCAACCGGTAAGGCCAGCGTGACATACTGATAGGGAATGTCAGTACTTCCCAGCGTTCGCTTCGGATTTATCGCAAACAAAGTAAAGCCGTAATAAGCCACTACCAGTAATATCGCAATCATGGCCACATCAAAAATTTGCAATAACACTTGTTGGCGAGCAGGCGTTAATCGCCGCATAAGAATATCTACACTGGCGTGCTCAGAGTGGCGGAAAGTTTGGTTTGCCGCCAACATCGCCAGCCAGACAAATAACAGTTGTGCTACTTCAACCGACCATATGACAGGTATTCCCACTGTTCGCATAACTGCGGCCAAAAATACCAGCAGTACAATGGCGGCTAATAAGCAAACACATATCAGCCGTTCAAACTTGTCCAGCCACTTCATCTGCCGGGCTCCTGCAAATACGCCTGCACCTGTTGGTGTAGCTTTGCGTAACCCAGCTTCGGATAAACTGAACGCGTCGCCTGTTCAAAAGCGTTGGTATCAATATCAGTCACCTCCACGCCTTTTTCCTTCAGCTCTAGTACGATAGAAGCTTCCGCGTGTCTGACAAGATCGCTGGCGTGGTCACCAGCCTTTATAGCAGCCTGAGTAACCACTTTTTGCTGTTTTGGAGTAAGCGCGTCAAACCACTTCTTGCTGCCAACCAAACCGGAAAGTAGCTGGATATGGCCAGTTTTCGTAACATGGCTGACAACTTCGTAAAGTCGCGCGCCCCACATTCCAGTGAACTGGGCTTCGGCGGCATCTATCACTTTTTGCTGCAACCCACTGTAAACTTCTGACCAACTTAGCGGCGTAGGAGTTGCGCCCATAGCCCTGATAGTTTCTATCCAGACTGGCATACCAATCGTTCGCATTCGCACACTGTCTAGATCAGCAGGTTCGGTAACTTTCTTTTGCGTTAACAGATGACGGGCGCCCTGCCACCAGTTAAACGAAAAGATATGCAGTTCGTCTTCCCGGGCCAATGTCTCTGCCCAGTTCGCAAATAACGGCGACGTCACCAGCGTTTTTAGCTCGTTAGCATCTCTCACCAGATAAGGCGCGCTTAATATGCCCAACTCATGCTGATAAATAGAAAGCCTACCGGCGTCTGCCAACACCGCTACATTCGCACCAAGCATGGCTTGTTCAAGCATGTCGTCATCATTACCGAGCTGCGACCCCAGAAACAGGCGGATTTCTATTGAGCGCTGGCTGTTCTGCTCCACCAGCCGCTTAAACTCCTCCAGCCCTTTATACATCGGGTCGTTGCTACTCAGCGCGGTAATCACATTCAATTGAGTTACCGCGCTGGCGCTACCGGGGAATAGCAGAAATAAAATGCTCGTCATTAGGAAGCATAGTTTTCCAGCCAAGGGAGTTCGGCTTGCAGGTTTATCTGTTGCGATGCTTCGGCAACGTATCATCGCCAATGATTACCCTTGTCCTGGTGCATGAGGAAAAGAGAGCGACTGATAATATTCCAGCGATTGTTCAGGTTTTTCCAAACCTTCAGGTATAGGAAGCTCGGCAAACTGCTGAAAGTACAGTACACAGGCATTGCGCCACCAGATAGCTTCTTTCTGCTGAATGGTCATAGCCATTTGCACCTGATGGAACTGCCAAGGGTCGATTTTCCCTTCAAGGCTATCCCAGGTATTCGCCATTTCTTTCACCGTATTCGCGCCTTGATAATACCGATGCACAATTTCGCTCCACAGCGTACGGCCGCTGGAAGCTACGTTGTATTCCCACGGCAGATGATGGAACCATAGCAGGTACTTTTCTGGTGTGGTGGCAGGGTTAGCGTATTCTTCTTTTAACGGTGAAAAATATTGTTCGACAGCATTTACTCCGGAAGGCGAGCGGTCAAAGCCAATCCCTTTGCTGTTTGCCTGGTGATAGTAAACCGAATTCCAATCAGCCCGCCCCAAAGAATCTACCCACGGCGCAGGCCCGTAATGGTGTCCTGCTCCCATAATGTGGTGCAGCCCGAGTGGCGTCATATAGTTTACTGTTGCCTCGTGACTTGCCATCATCATATCCTTAACTTTAGTTACCACTTCATTATCGTTGCTGAGTGTCATACGCACCCATTCGTCCGCCACGGTAGCGCTGCTGATTGACGGATTCCAGGCCATACGGCCGAAAACATACCAGTTGGATTGCAACATAATATGCCCTGTCCAGTTGCGATCCGTGCCGATATTGGCAACGCCCGCCATGCCTGTAATCGGGTAATCGTAAAGCTCGCCATCGATGACGCTGGCAACGGTAGATCCTTTCCCTTTGGCAAAAGTATCGGTTTTCAACACCTCTTCATACATCGGCCCTAAATATACGAAGTGAGTACTGAACCCCAGATACTCCATCGTAATCTGAAACTCCATCATCAAAGGAGTTTGAGGAGTCGCACCAAATAGCGCGTTGACAGGTTCACGCGGCTGAAAATCTATCGGACCGTTTTTTACCTGCACCAACACGTTGTCATCAAACTTGCCGTCCAGGGGTTTGAATTCAGAATATGCCTGCTTTGAGCGCTCTTCATTCTTTTCGTTGGCATAAACAAACGCCCGCCACATGACAACGCCACCGTGAGGCGCCAGCGCTTGTGCCAGCATGTTTGCGCCTTGTGCATGAGTACGACCAAAATCGCCGGGCCCAGGCTGGCCTTCAGAATTGGCTTTTACCAGAAAGCCGCCGAAATCGGGAATGGCCTGATAAATTTCATCTGCCTTGTTCTTCCACCACGCTTGCACTTTTTTATCTAGAGGATCTGAAGATTTGAGACCGCCGATTAACTGTGGCGAACTGAACTTCACAGACAGATACACTTTGATGCCGTAAGGACGGAAAATGTCAGCCAGTGCTTTTACCTTATCTAAATATTGCGAAGTGAGAATGAGAGGATCGGCGTTAACATTATTAAGCACAGTACCATTAATACCGACCGACGCATTGGCGCGAGCGTAATCAAAATAGCGCTGATAGCGGTAATCAGGCAGTTTGTGCCAATCCCAGATGGATTGCCCTGCATAGCCGCGTTCGACGTGACGATCTAGATTATCCCAGTGGTTCAATACCCGTAATTGTGTTTTCGGTGCGCTGCGTAGCGCAACATTCTCAAGGTTTTGCTGGGTTTGCATCAATCGCAGTAAATGAAAGGTGCCGTACAATGCTCCCACATCGGTATTCGCCAGCACGACCAATCGCGGCTTATTTTGCCAGCGAACCTGTTGGATCAGGTAGCCTTCATCACCTAAATCTGCAGTTTCAATTTTTAGTTTTTGTCGATATACCGTGGCATTGTCGCCAGCGGCAACAATAAGGCCTGCCGACTCGGCATCTGTCGCGCTCGCTTCACCAAGCAAACCTTTTAATGCGAAATCCAGCTCATCTTTTATCACCTGGGTAGTCGCTGAGTTTCCGGCAACAAACCAGTTGGCGGCGTGCTGTCGATAAGCCTGCTGTACATCCGCGTTATCAATAGGATCGTATTTGAGCCATAAGCGATAGCCATCTTCGCCCTGCATAATAGAGGAAGCTTGCACCGTCAGCGCAAATAGCCACCCTGCGAGTATTAGAACCAGTTTCATACATCTCTCCAACAGTAGCCGAGCCAGCCTCCGTTGACCCGACTGCTGTTATATTGTTATTAAAATGCGCCGCGTAAACCAAGTGTATAAGTCGTCCCCGGATAAAATGCATCAAAGGCAATGCCAGAGTATTCGTGCCAGTTACCTACGGGTTCGTTAGTCAGGTTATACGCATCGAACGTTACCGTCATGTCATAACTTACTGGCAACTGATAACTGGCTGACAAATCTACCTGAGTTCGATCGAAAGAAAAAACTTCCTTGCCCTGGCTGTAATAGCTGGCCGCGCCGTCTTGGTGATACAGGGTTAAGCGGGTTTGAAACGCCTCGTTTTCATAAAAGGCTGTCGCGTTGTAGCTCCATTCAGAAATGCCGGTAATAATGGCCTCTTCGTCGCTGGCGTCCTGTTTAATCGTGGTGGCACTGGCGTTAAAGCCCATGCCTTCCACAATAAAATCCAGCGGCATTACCCATACTGCTTCAAAACCGCTTAATGTTGTTGAGCCGTCAATGTTGTTACGCGTATTCACTACCGTTGTACATTGGCTGGGACCACCGCATTCCAACAATGCCTGCTCCCGGTCTGCGCCAATACTGGTAATATCCATACCGTAAGTAGGCAGCTCGGTAAATGGAACCGTTACACTGTCTGAACGGGTAAACCCTGTGACTTCTTTTTCAAAGTAGGTTAACCCGACATAGCCGAGATCGGAGAAGTACCACTCGCCACCAATATCAAAGTTTGTAGCTTCAAAAGGCGATAAATAAGGATTACCGGCGTTAACCGATTCAATTCCCGATCCGCCCCATGAGGCATTGGGAAACATATCCGAAGGATTGGCGCGTGTGAGGCTGCGCGATGCGCTAGCGCGTAATTTTACATCTTCAGCCACGTCATAGACGACACTGAATGAAGGCAACAGCTTGTCATAGCTGGCGTTGGTTTCGCTTTCTGTGGTTGCCACGTTCTGATCCGTCGACACCCAGCGCACGCCCATGTTCATGCGCAAGTTTCTGTCTGCAATCTCCGTTTCTGCATTGGCTTCAAGATAAAGCCCTAATACTTCTTCAGTGATATCGCCCACCGTCTGGCCAAACTGATCGCCCGCCTGTTCAATAGCATCAAAGTTATTATAGTCTGTCGCTTCTTTTAACCGTGCCCAATCGATCTGTGCAATGCCAGTATACCCGCTGTACCCGCTTATACTGTTGCCCAAATCATTCACCAGTGACGGGCCAAGATAATCGGCAAAGTTGTTATAGGCATCTGAGCCAATCACGTTGTTTTCGGTAAACTCTGCCGTTCCTCCAAAGCTTCGCATATTGCTGGAATTTTCATCCCAGGCGATGCCAAATTTAAAACCGTTATAATCTGGCGCTTCGCCATATTCAAAATCCAGGTGTAAACCTTTTGTCTCAGTTTCGCGATGATTGCGCTGAATGCGGAACATATCGCCAAACTTTTCATCAGCAGCAATTTCACCATCACCGTTTTGGTCATATTCCTGTTGCCATGTCCAACCAATATCAGGACTGGCTGGATCTTCACTGAAATTGAAACTGGGGACTTCGCCGTTTTCAAAGGTCATAGTGCCGCTGGGCGACATGTACAACGCGTAGGGTTCATCGCGGTCAAATTCTGATTTGGTAAAACTGGCAGACGCTTTTACATTTAATAACGACGTAGCTTGCCATTCCACATTAGGCATTACGCTTAGAAAAGAGAGATCTTCCTGGTAATCGTGAGACCCCACCCAGATGTGTGAATTATAGAATGTGCCGGACTGAACGTAGCCGTTACTGTCCACGGTGACATCTTCAGGAATGATAGCGGCGCCTTGATGCAGATAGTTGCGCCGCCCCCACCACATAGCTTCGGTTCTTACAAAGTCTTTAGAAGCATCGGCGTACATGATATCCAACGCCATATCCAGATTATCGCCAGGACGATACTGAAACGATACCAATCCGGAAACGCGATCCCGATCACCATAGGTAAACATGGGCCGGCCCAGGTACGGCAACAACGCGGTATCCAATGTTTCAGCATCCAAGCCGGAGGTGGCTACCGGATCAACCGCATCGCCAACATTTACGCCGGGATGGGCGGCAGCATAGTCTGCTGTGGCTTCAGGGCTCCAGAAAAAGTGATTAAGCCCCTGACTACCGTCCACACAGCTAGAAGCTGAATGCTCGGGATTATCCCACTGCGCGGTACAGCCATCGGTGAACAATGATACCGCTTCATAACCATCAACCCGCGATTTTGTATTGGCACCAGCGACACCTATTAATACCCCAAATTCTTCCCCGGTCTTCTTATACATGAAGGAATAGCGTGGATTAATTTCTTCGCGAAGATCCCCATAAGCCCCTTCTAACGAATACTTAAAGCCATCTTCGCCAGCGTCAAATGGCCTGGCGGTGCGCATATTAACAAAACCTGAAACACCACCTTCCAACTGACTGGCTGTCGCAGTTTTAGATACCGCGAGGCTGCTGAACAATTCGGTAGGGAAAATATCCAAATCGACTTCGCGATTACGGTTTCCCGAACCCAGGCTGCCGTCCGAGGCAATGGCGATGGAATTTCCATTTAAAGCAATTTTGGTAAAACTGGGGCCTAACCCCCGTACGGATATCTGCTGGCCTTCACCCGTCACATCCCGGTTTATTTTTACTCCGGGAATACGGCTTAATGATTCCGCCAGATTCTGGCTGGGCATTTTACCAATATCATCGGCAAAGACTTCGTCCACAAAGCCTTGCGACTCTCGCTTGGCAGCACTGGAATTAAATAAACTGCCGCGGTAACCGCGAACTTCAATAACCTCTGTTTGGGCGGGCGCACGTTCTACCTGCTCGGATTCATCTTCGGCTTGCTCCTGTCCATAAGCGCCCGCTGTTGCTGTGGCAATGGCTAGCATCAACAAGCCTTTTTTGCTCAGCGTAAACTTTCTCTTCGTTGTCATAAATTACCTCTTAACCCAACGCCTGATCCCGTCTACGCATCAAGCGTTTCGCTATGTCGTTAATTGTTCCACTGCAACATGAATACTTGTATACAACCTCAAGCTGCCGCCACTATAACCATGTGAAACACCCCTTTCCATAGCTATTAACAATTTTTTGATGATTTGATAAAAAACATAATCGCGATGTGAATTTAGGCGAAGGTTTAATCGGCCAGGTTGCTGCCTGCCATTTGCACGGCTTATTTACGCAATAGAAGCCACAGGCTTAAAAGCAGGTTCAGCTTTCCTTACTCAACACGCATCGCAAGTCTGACCTGCAGCGTCAGCTCTACTGTTGTCACAACGTGGCGGACGGTAACCGACATAGGCATTTGAACATCCAATCAATTTAATTAACAGGATGTGGAAGGAATCATCTATACTGACGGTTGTATTGATAACTACAGCATTATGTATCCGAAAATTAGCAAACATGGCAATCCAGATCTCTTATACACAATCGACTTCAGAGCAAGTGTTTCAACATCTTCGTGACGAGATTGTGAACATGTCTATCGAACCAGGCTCTGGCATGTCTGAGAATACTCTGGCTATGAAATTTGGAGTCAGCCGCACGCCTATTCGCGAAACCATTGCCAAACTGGTTGCTTTAGGTTTTGCTGAAGTGAGACCGCAACGGGGCACTTTTGTGTCCAAACTCAGTATTTCAAAAATTCTCGAAGCCCGATTTATTCGTGAAGCACTTGAAGTCGCGATTGTGAGTTATTGTGCAGAGTTTGGTAATGAAGAACTGGTAATTGACTGCGAAAGCCTCATCCATAAACAGGAGCTGGCAGCGAATAAGCATGATGCCCTCGCCTTTCAAAAATTAGATGATAATTTTCACCAGTTGCTAGCCGACTACTCGCAGTTCCAACGCGCTGCAAGCTTGATTCAGTACGAGAAAGCGCACATGGATCGAGTCAGAAATTTAAGCTTAAAGGAATTTGGCGGGCAGTACGACAGTGTGTTGTCGCAACATCGGGCTATTGTAAAAGCCATTCGTAACAAAGATATCAATGCGGCTCGTCAAGCTATGACCACGCATTTACACGAAATTCTAAATGTTTTAGATGGCGTAAAACGAATGCATCCTGATTTTTTTGAAGAGGAAGCATTCGTCATTTAACCACCTCGACGGGATTAACTTAAAGATCTGCGGGGGCTTTTGTGCCCCACAGATATAAGCCGCTTTTGCTAAAGAATCATTCTTCCGCTATTTATCAAACCTATAATTACTCCCATCATGCCCGCTAGCAGCCCGCCATAAAGCCCACTGCGGGTGAAAACTTTTTGTGCCCGCACCCCTCGCTTTTTCATAGTTGTGCAGGCGAATTTATCCACCGTGTTTGCAAAGATAATTTGCTGATTTAAACGCGTTAGGTATACCAGCCCGATGGCAAAAAGAGAATAAGCAAAGACTGGTGCCAGCCAGCCGCTGGTAAGTTCATAAGCGGCACCAAGCAGTGCGGCGCTCAATACCAGCCACAAAAGTGTATAATTTCTTACTCGAGTAAGACGCACTTTAGCCTTTTCATCTGTCATAGCAGTTAGTGCCACTCTATAACCTAAACAGATAGCCAGCCCCCCAATTGCCGCCCCAAGTGTTGCGCCACTAAACAGCCATTTTACACTTCCTATCACGCTTACTTTCCCCAAGCTGCCAGCACCGCTGGCAGTTACCGCCGCTTTTGCGGGTGCGCTCACCGAAAGCGATCCCAACGCCATGGATGTAAACGCTATCGTAGGCGTAGTAGTAACAATGACTTTTCCGTATTTCGACAGTAACTGTTCCTTCAATCTGCTTCGCGCGCGGGAGAGCTTTTGCCGCACAGCCGCTTCTGACAACGACAACAGACTTGCCACCTGCACTGTTGATTGCTCCTCGCGGTAGTAAAGCAGCAAAACTTCCCGAGTTTCTTCGGGCAATGTATTCAAGAGCTTGCGAATAATTATTTGCTGCTCTTTCCGCTGATAACTGCATTCAATGTTTGAAGATGCGTCAACAAATTGAGCAAAAAATTCGTCCGCCTCGGCCCTACACGCTTTCTCTTTTGTGCGATTATCCCGTAGATAATTAAGTGCCGCATAGCGGGTCGATTGTCGAAGCCACGGCAGGAAGCTGGCGTTATTTTTTAACGTCGATAAATTCTTCCAGCAACTGATATACACCTGCTGCGTCACTTCTTCACTGGCGTCTAAATCTTTGACAATAGCCAGCGCAATACTACTGATAGTTGCACTTGTGGCAAAAACAAGGCGCTCAAATGCCTTGATATCGCCACCTTTTGCTGCCAAAACATCTACGTCAATGGTGGTTGATATCGCGTCCATTTTTATCAATCCTCAATAAAATGGATAATTTGGCGCGCCAACCAATTGGGCTGATCAAACATAATAAAATGACGGGATTCCCGATTCATGATTAGCGTAGCATTAGGCGCCTTTTCCAGTTGCTGTTGGTACAGCGCCTCAGCAGCGTTCTGCTGCGAAACGTTAGTAAACGCGCCCACTGCACCCAACAGCAGGATTGGTGCAGTAACAGTTTTGAGGTCGTTGCGCAAATCTGTCGTCAGTAGAGTATATATCGCCTCTCCTACAGTTTCCGGGTGGGAGTGCCTGGCCATCGCGAGAACCTTTTGCTGATCCTGCTTTGCCGTGGCCTGTATAGAAATGTTCGCCTGCGCCTGCTGCTCGAGTTGCTCGCCATTGAAATACCGATATTGCTGGCGCAACATGCTGGCCTGGCCTTGCATCATCGCCACTGTTGTTGCTGAACTACGGGTAAAGACCGGCGCTAAATAGGGTAAACCGTCAACGCTGATCACTTTACCAATGCGCTCGCCGTAGTTTACTGCCAGCCAAAAGCCGATAAATCCACCGAGGCTGTGACCGATAATTACCGGCTCATGTAGCTGGTTTTTCTTTATATATTCGCCGATTTCTTGCATGGTATGTTCAAGTGACGGATTTTTCGCCGCCGGTGTACCCGCAAATCCAGCCAGGGAAAGCACATGCACCTCATAGTTTGCCGTCAGCGTTTCCTGTACGCTATTCCAAACAGTGCCATTAGACATAAGACCAGGAATCAGAATAACCGGCCTCCCTTCACCGCTGACCTGCTGGGAAAAATTTTCTTCCGCGGAGGCAGTAAAAGCTGTAACGAGTAGTGCCACTATTAGCCCCCAAAATTTGCATTGACGCGATTGGAGCGTGATGTGCGCTACGAGTTTATTCATAATATTATACTAATCCACCTTTTCCGAAACCATATTAATAAGAAACGGGAGCCGAAATATGTGTGACAAAAAAAGGTGAATTTTTAGCTTGTTGGGAGAACGCCCGCTATTCAAATGTCTCAGATAGCCACCCCAGCTTACGAGCCGCTTCTTCAATTTGTGTTGCAATCTTAACGTCAGAAAACTTTTCTTCATTCTGCTGCAAATCACCATTCACAGCTAATTGCTTGTCCAGCACCTGCACGAGAGTCTCAGCGTAAGGCTTAAGTTCGTCAATACTTTGAAGAGTATTAAACGGCTGCGCCTTGAGCATATTTTTTTGAATCATTGCTTGCAAATAATCAGCGCAGGTTGCACGCTTACTCTGATACGATGCTTTTTGCCATGCCAGTGCTGTTTCACTGTGAAGGCTGCCATGCGCAAACCAGGTGTCAGCAGGTGTTTGGATGTTCTTTGTTGCTATATTAATTGCCAGTTGATCGAGTGAGCTTGAAGTAGGGGAGCAGGCTGCTACTGTTAGCACCATTGCTGCCAGCATAACTCCCACTTTCAGCAATTTACATTTTCTCAGCATTTTTTACCTCCATGCAAAATTCGCAATAACCTACCGGCGAAATGTTTTTCCGTTCCCGCAGCGTTTATAATAGCGCAATAATTAAACCGCTGGCGAACTTTCATTGCCTGCTGAAATGCAAATTATTAGCATGGAAGGCAATAACGCATTCTGCGTTATGCCCTGTTGTGATCACCTGATTTGGATTACCTCGGTACCAGCGGTTAATCCTTCAGCGCTGGCAGTCACTATAATTTCACCACTCTGTCGTTTTTTAGCTTTGATAATAGCCAACACTTTGCCGCTAAACGCTTCGCGCGAAGAAGAAGGAAACGGGGTAAAGTTGGTTGAATCGCCATTATCTGTAGCAACAATTTCAGCGTTATCTGAGACTGAAAAGGAAACCTTATTTCTCGCGGTGGGAACCGTATTACCGTTGTTATCTGTTACCTTCACCGTGACAAACGCCAAATCTTCACCATCCCCAGCAATTTTCGTTCTGTCGGCTTCAACCGACAAGCCAGTGGCCGCGCCAGTAGTGACAACAGTTTCCTGCGCCCATGGCTTACCCGCTTTGTAAGCTACAGCTTTTACCGTGCCAGGTTCATACACCACATTGTCAAACCGTAGTCGGTACTCGTACTGACCTTTTTTCTTTTTGCCTTGGGATTTGCCATTAATAAACAGTTCCACTTCATCGCCAGACGTAAAAATATGAATTGGCGTAACTTTACCGAGCCGCTCCGGCCAGTTCCAATGCGGTAGAATGTGCACCATGGGAAAATTCGGCCGCCACTTACTTTGATACAGATAGAATCTGTCTTTTTTAAACCCCGCCAGATCAATCATTCCAGAATACGAACTTCGTGCAGAGTAATAAGGCGTGGGCTCCCCAAGATAGTCAAAGCCGTTCCAGACAAACTGCCCCGCGACAAAAGGATACATATCCATATATTTAAAAACTTTGTCTGCTGAAGACCCAAAATCTACCGCATGTAATTCGTACGAGCTAACCTGATGAATGCTGGAGTCGCCTCCTCGCCCATCCCGCACAGGGGCGCTAAATTCATCAGTGACCGGAAAAAGATAAATGCCTCGGCTACTAAAAGCCGAAGCAGTTTCACTGGAAAGTATCACTTTGTCTGGGTGGGCTTTATGAAAAGCCGGATAAGAAGGAGGCGTCCGAATTCGCTCGGTGCCTTCAAATTCGGGTAACTGCCGAATGCCTTCGCCTTGATAATTCAGGCTGATAACATCAAGGGCAGCAGGAAAAGGCATGTCTGCTTTCGCCCAGTTCATTGACGCTGTGACCGGGCGAGTAGAGTCTTCTTCCTTTACAATGCGGCTAAGCTCACGCGCGATCTTAGCTCCCTCTTCGTCTGTATACTGCTCGCCTACCTCATTGCCGATAAACCACATGATCACCGATGGATGATTACGATCCCGGCGCACTAACGCTCTAAGATCCTGTTCATGCCAATCTTCAAAAATAAGATGGAAATCCAGCGGCGTTTTCTTCTTATACCAGGAATCAAAAGATTCATCGGTAACCAAAATCCCCATTCTGTCGGTGAGTTCCAGCAACTCCGGCGCCGGCGGATTATGCGCGACACGGATAGTATTCACGCCCATATCACGCAGAATTTCCAGCTGCCTTTCCGCCGCTCGTACATTAAACGCCGCTCCCAACGCACCTAAATCATGGTGCTGGTTAACCCCTTGTAAAGGAATAAGCTCGCCGTTGACGTGGACGCCGCTACTGGGATCGAAACGCAAGCTGCGGATACCAAAATTGGTTTGATAAGAATCTTTTAGCTCTCCATTTTGCCAAACCTTGGTAATAACCGCGTATCGGTTTGGTGTTTGCGTGGGGCGCGGCCCCCATAGTTTAGGTTGTTTTAAGGTTATTTGACTGGCGATGCTAGCGTCAGCGTTTTTGCTGATGCTGACAGTTTGTGGCGCAAAAGAAATGATTTGATGGCCGTTTAATTTGCCCGTTTCGTTAAGCTCGTAAACATCGTTAGTCACTTTCACTTGAACGTTGGCGCTACTGCTGTTCTGCAACTTCACTGCCAGCTTAATATCGGCAGACCCATTGCTGACATTCTCAGTGGTCACCACACTGCCCCAGTGCTTAACATGGACCTGCTCCGTTTTTACCAACCACACATTGCGATAGATTCCACCACCAGGATACCAACGAGAAGAACTAGGCGGATTATCCAAACGAATTGCCAATTGATTATCGCCACCGGCACGAATATATGGCGTCAGATCAAGCCTCCAGGAGCTGTAACCATATGGCCAGCCGCCCACAAGATGCCCGTTTAACCACACCATGGCGTAAGACATCGCACCATCAACATCCAGATAAATCTGTTTATCTTTATCGTCTTCGCTTAAAGAAAACGATTTTCGGTACCAGGCGACGCCATCGCTGGGCAGGCGACCCATGCCACCACCGACTTCAGGATCATCGCCTTCAAAAAACGGCCCTTTGATGCCCCAGTCATGGGGTAGCGTTATCGCTTCCCACTCGCTGTCATCAAAGCTTGCCTGAACAAAAGGAAATTTTGCCCCTGGGTTTCCAGGTGGCCGTACGTGCCGCTTTGCAGGATCAATGATGAAATCATTGCCTGTCGGCATTATCCAGGGTTTTAAGACATTGGCGATTGCGTTAACTTCTACCGCATCTGTAGGTTTACTATCGGCTTCCTTTGTATCGTTAAAGCTTTCCACTTCAGGACGCACATCGTATATCAGACCATCTGCCTGCTTTGAATCAGCATATTTATAAAAACGCCAGCCTTCATTGAAGGAAATACGTTCTCTTGCCGCAAGATCTGTAGCAGCATCGGCTTCATCGTTTCCGGCACAGCCTGCCAATGTCATCAGAAACACAAGCAAGATAAGTAAAGCAAGTCCGCTTCGTCGTGGCGTCATTCCGTATCCTGATAAAGTCATTGATGATAATCCAGCATCTTGTATACAAGTTACCCACTATACACCACCACGTTAAATGTTAAAGAATAGGCAATATTAAGTAACAGGAATACAAAATAACAAAAAGGCGCCGTAGCGCCTTTTAGAGAAAACAATAGTGACTTTATTGCTAATGCCGTTATCCCTGCATATCTTCCAGCTCTCTGCCTTTAGTTTCGTAAATTAATTTCGAAACAAAGACAATCGACAGGAACGCACATAGAGCATAGAAACCGTATGCACCCGCCAGCCCAATACTGGCCAGCATCATTGGGAATGTCCAGGTAATCGCAAAGTTGGTTATCCATTGCACCAGACCACTGACGGCCAGTCCTGAACCGCGAATTTGATTAGGAAACATCTCGCCCAGCATGACCCACATTACCGGGCCCCAAGACATGTTGAAGAAAAATACGTAAAAGTTGGCGCATATTAATGCCACAGGTCCCCAGTCACCGAGTATCAGGCGTCCGCTGGGATCTTGATCAGCATTTACGAAAGCCACTACCAGCATGACTAGAGCAACGGTCATGCCTACCGAGCCCCACTTCAATAGCGGCTTTCTTCCCACTTTATCGATAATCAGTAGCGCCAGAACACACGCGCCGATACTAATTGCCCCGCTGATTACGTTGATTAACAAAGCATCGGATTCTGAGAATCCCACCGCCTGCCAAAGCACCGCACCATAGTAAAAGACTACATTAATACCCACCAACTGTTGAAACGTCGCCAAGCCAACTCCGACCCAGACAATCGGCCGAATTTTGCCACTGGTTTTTTCGATTAAATCGGAGAAGCGCGGTTGATGATCCTCAGCCAACGACGATTTAATTTCGCCAATTTTTTGTTCGCCCACACTGTGACCATACAGACGAACGAGAACATTACGCGCTTTTTCTCCTTTATTTTTTACCATCAGAAAGCGAGGACTTTCAGGAATAAAAAATAACATTGCGAAAAATAAAAATGCAGGGATAAGTTCTATCCAAAACATCCAGCGCCAGGCTTCATAGTTTAACCAAAGCGGATTTGTTGAACCTTCAGCAGAACCCGCTAACAAATAATTACTTAAAAAGGCGCAAAACAAGCCGCTGATAATCGCGATTTGCTGGATAGACGTCAGCATACCGCGATATTTAGCTGGCGAAACTTCAGCAATGTAGGCGGGTGCCATGACTGACGCAGCGCCGACAGCTAAGCCACCGAGGATGCGGTAGATGACAAACTCACCTGATGACTCAGCTATACCTGAGCCCCAGGCGCTGATGATAAACAGCACAGCGGCTATCATTAGTAACGCCCGGCGACCATAGTAATCGGCTAAACGCCCGGCAAAAAAGGCTCCGACAGCACAGCCTAGTAACATACTGGAAACGTTAAATCCCGTTCCTACGCTCTCGGAATTAAAAGCAGCTTGTAAGCCATCAACAGTGCCATTAATTACACCACTATCAAAACCAAATAAAAAACCGCCAATGGTCGCTACAATGCTGATAAACACAATAAAACCTGTGTTATGTGTGGCATCGTTGGCCGGTGTTGTTGCCGAACCCTGTACTACGTTTTCCATGGGTTACTCCTGCTCCATGTATGGGTCTATAGGAATAATAGATCCGTCTTTACGATATTTAAGCTCGGTCATTTTTACACTACGCAAATGTGTTTGCCCACCAGACAGCGAACTATCGTGATAAAACAAATACCACTTGCCGTTAAATTGCACGATAGAATGATGATTGGTCCAGCCTTCTACCGGCTTTAGTATTACACCCTGATAGGTGAAAGGCCCGTAGGGGTTATCGCCCGTGGCGTAGACAATCTTGTGGGTATCGCCGGTAGAATATGAGAAGTAATATTTACCATCATATTTATGTACCCAGGCAGCTTCGAAAAAACGGCGATCGTTATCGCCGGTGAGTAGAGGATCGCCGTTTTCATCCAGCAGTTCAATTTCTCTCACCGGTTCGGCAAACGAAAGCATATCATCACTGAGTTTAGCTACCCGAGGACTCACCGCTGGCGCATCGTCCGCGGGGTAGGTATCTTCCGGCGAATACTCATCACCTTCATACCGCTGTAGCTGACCACCCCATATGCCGCCGAAATACATATAATAACTACCATCATCGTCGGCATAAACGGCAGGATCTATACTGAAGCTGCCTTCTATCGGCTGAGGTTCAGGAGTAAACGGACCAGCCGGATTATCGCTGGTTGCCACGCCGATGCGGAATATGTCTTGTTTGTCTTTTAAAGGAAAATAAAGATAATATTTTCCATCTTTAAAGGCAGCATCTGGCGCCCATAACTGACGCCCCGCCCAGGGAATATCTTTTACTGAAAGCGCCACGCCATGATCTGTAACTTCGCCGCCGACTTCGTCCATCGACAAAATGTGGTAGTCACGCATATCAAAATGATCGCCGTTGTCGTTTTGGGGAATTCCCGCTTCGACATCGTGGGAAGGATAAATATATAGCTTGCCGTCAAACACGTGAGCAGACGGGTCGGCGGTATAAATATCGGTTACCAGAGGCTCTGCTTTTCCAGAGCGCACTTGCTCAGAATTGTTTTTTGCCATAGCTTCTGTTGCTTTGGGTGCAGGCGTCGTTGCGCCTTTATCCTTTGCTGAATCTGACGGTGCCGGCTGACAAGCACAAAGCATGATGGCAGACACGGCCGCTGCAACAACAGACCGATTTACATTCACTTTCGCCACATGATTCTCCTTAATTAAATACAAATATAATCGCGATGAGAGAATAATGCAGATAACTCAGACCAACAGCAACGTTAATCAGTTGCAAAACAAGATAACGCCATAGGTGTGTAGAATAACATAAATTTTACAACAGTCGCACAGTTGCTTTCTCTGCTGTGGCTGAGGCAGAAAGCGGAGAGCAGTTTCTAATAGGCTGATATTACTTGGCTTTCACCACCCAGCGGCTGGGCGGAGGCCCTAAATAGCTGGGTTTAATTTCATCGGTGTGAATAACAATTTTTTGCAGCACCACGCCCATATCCTGCAGGTATATTCGTAGCACATGTTTTCCCGGCCGGGCAACTTTCATGGTCGCTGTTACCTTACGCACATTATCCAGCACCCCTTTGGCCCAATCTTTTTTATCTACTGCTCCTTGTAACGTTACAGCCGCATGATTATCCAGCGCAAAAGCAAAACGCAGGTGATTATCGGGAGTCACGCCAAAGCTGGGGGAGAGGTAAAAATCTACCGTATGCTCACCCGTGGAAAAAAATGTCAGCGGAAATTCCAAGTAGGGACGTGCAGCCTCTGTACCTGATAGTGCTTTATCAGCAGCCTGCCAGGCGCGCATAGCGCTACCGGTTCTTCCCAGTAACTCGATACGCTGCCACTGAGAGGCGTCCGTATTCTGTTTTACGCGACCATCGCTGGCAGGCATAGAGATATAGCCATCAGCTTCGACAAATCCGCCAGCGGATTGAATAGCATTAGTTTCGGGCTTTTCAGCAACGACGTTGACTGTTGCACCGCCCCATCCAGTGCCAGTAATAGAAACTTGAGCCTTGCTGACTCCTGCTGGTAGCGCTGCCCAATCTATTGATACTGCCAGATTCTTGCTATCTGTTACGCTTCCCGTTTGTTCTGATAACTGAACCCACGGCGCGCTAGTCGAGGCACGATAAGTAAACGGCTTGCTCTGACGATTATAAATGGTAATAGAACGGGATGATTCACCAAAAAAGGTAAATCGATCCAGCTGCAACGCTTCATCAGAATATTCGTTGGCTGGCCAATATGTCTGCGCACCTGCTACCGTCACGCCCATATCTGCCACTGCCGGTTGTGCCAGCGCTTTGGTATGCAGTACCGGAGGAATATTGGCAGGTGGATTGCGCCAGTTTACATAACCTATGTGAGGCTGAGACATCATGCCGTTCCAGCGCCCTTCCTTAAGCTGATGATAACGCGCAGTAAGTTCGGCATCACGCTTGAACCAGCCCTGTGTTGCGGTTGCCATATCATTGGTAAGCGCTCTTTGCTGTGCGGCGTAACGCGCGTTGAGCGCCTGATGGCGGTTAAGCTCGAAGACCGCCTGCGAAGCCCACAGCGGATAACCAACCAGTTGAAAGAACGAGCTTTGATACTGCGCCGACAACGACTGCTGAAGTTCTGCGGCAATAGCACTGGCGGCTTGTAGATCGGCGGCAACTCGCGATGCCTCGTTATAGTTATCAATACTGTAAGTGTCAGGTTCCAGCGCTTCTGGTTTGCGCCGCCCATTATGCAAGGTATAGGTATTTAATAAACTGCTGACTGTACTTGCGTTGTCACTACCAAATTGCTGTGCAGCCCATTGTTCAGTGAAGGCTTTTGGAGAGTCGCCATTAAAGCGAGTGGGATTCCAGGCCATGCTTAGAAAAAAGTCGATAGGCAATTCCATGGGCTTTAAGTCGCCGACATTGGTTACCCAGATGGTGCGCGCGCCGTATTCGTAAGCCTGGCTCATCTGCTCGTAAACTTTTCCTAGCGGCACCGTGTTTATCCAGCGATACGAGCGCGGTCCACCCACATAATCAAAATGATAGTAAACCCCCGCGCCGCCTTTACGGCTTCTTTCCTCTTTCGTGGGCAACCGCCGAATATTACCAAAATTGTCATCTGACCATAGCAGCGTGACATCTTCCGGCACTCGCATGCCCCGCTCATAAAATCCTTGCACTTCTTTATATAGTGTCCACACCTGAGGCACGTCAGCCAAAGGTCGATCGGTGAAGGTTTTCGCCAGAATGGCCCGTTGATCAGCGACTACTTTTTCCAGCAGGGCGACATTTTCACCTTCACTCATGGGCGTATCTTCCTGCCCGCGCATTCCCAGAGTAAAAACGCCTTCCCTATGTTGGTAACGTTTCGCGCCCTCTTCCCAAAACGCAGCTAAGTTATCGGGATTGGTAGAATATTCCCACTTTCCTTCACCGTAACGGTTCCATTCTTTATCGGCGCGCATCATCGGTTCGTGATGGGAGGTGCTCATCACAATACCCATCTCGTCTGCCAACACCGCGTTTTGCGGATCGTCATCAGCAAAGGCATTATTCCACATGGCGGGCCAAAGAAAATTGCCCTTTAAACGTAACAGCAACTCAAAGACATGTTCGTAAAATGCAGCATTGTAACCGCCGAATTTCTCCTGACTCCACGATGTCAGAGCCGGAGCTTCGTCGTTAAGGAATATGCCGCGGTATTTTACCCGCGGGAAATCTTCAATCCGCGTATCGGCTGCAAGATACAAGTTGTCCTTTTGTATCACCGGCACATCCGCCCACCAGTACCAGGGCGACACCCCTATGGTCTCGCTAATATCATAACTGCCATATATGGCGCCTCGTTTATCTGCACCGGCGATAATCCACGCCTGTTCAACGCCCTCAAAAGGGTGACGTAAATGTTGAATTAGATAGCCATCCCATTTTTGCGCGATCCCCTCCACGTTCAGTTTACCAGCGGCTATTAATTGAGCCAGCAATTTACTGCGGCCCAGTTCGCCGATAATAACAACCTGTTGCGCATTTTGTGGCAAGGTGCTCTCAATGAGAGGCTGGAGCCCTGTCACGCGCTGGATATCATTTTGCAAATCTGTGACTGCGCGACGTAAACCGGCTGATGCTTCGACATCAATAATGAGTGGCGCCGCTGCACCCTCTTGCGATACAAGTGCAAATGCGCCCTCGCCGGGTGCGGTTAAGTAATTTGAAGCGTTCGCCGAAGCCGAGAAAGCCAGCAATAAAAGTACAACTATGCGAAACGCATTTATCACTCTGCTTGCTCCCGAACATGCAGACCAACCATTGCACCCACAAAACCACCCGCTTTTTCTGTACTTAAAATGCTGGCGTCCTGAGCGTCCCCCACTGGGCTCCACTTGTCTTGATGATCGCCGTCTTGATGAATAAAGAACTGCAAACTACCTTTGTTCCCTTCTACTTTAAGTTGAAGGAGTTCTCCTGCGCTTACATTTAACGCAACTGAAGCGACATTTTGCGCGTTGCCAGCAACCACTTTTTCAACAAAGCCTTGCCAGGATTGCCCCTCTTTACGTACAGCAAAAAAGTAGTTAGCCTGCCGATTTTGTAAGACCAATAATCCCGCCGCAATGCCGTCTTCTGGCACCTGAACCTGCGTAGTGGCGGTAAATGTCTGATGCTGCTGTCGCCGCCCGATAAATGCAGACTGTGCTGGGTCGGTGATTGTGGTGGTGATAGGAGCCATTTGCAGCTTTCCATCTGCGAGCGTCAGCCAATCACGGTTGAACGTGTTCAGCCCCAGCCACTGCGGTTTTAACTTAGTAGTATCGAAATTGTCTCGCCAGGTGCCGTTGCCTGTAAGCGGCCATTGGGTGCCAGCTTGCATGCCGATGGGCCCGGCCAGAGTGACAGGCACGGGCGCCTTTGATTCAAGATAATGTGGCCAGCCATCTTTCCAGGTAACAGGTAGCAGGTAGGTTTCTCGGCCGGTGTTATAAAGGTTTTCCTGGTAAGGCCGGGTTGCCAGAAAAACGCTCCACCAATTGCCGTCGGGCGTTTGAATAAGATCGGCATGCCCGGTTGAGGTAACGCGGGTATTCTTGACGTCTCGTTGAGTAAGAATGGGGTTATTTTTATAGGGCACAAAAGGACTGTCGAGGCTGCGGGTGCGAAACACCACTACGGAATGATTGACGCTGGTTCCGCCTTCTGCGCTGATAAGATAATACCAGCCGTTGATTTTATAAATATGCGGACCTTCAATCCACACCGGTTTTGCCGACAAGTCTACGCCGCCATTTACCAGCAGCTTGCGTGATCCTTTCACCACTTTCATTTCATCAAGGTTCAGCTCCCACATCCACAGTGCGCGATGACCTTCATATAAAGGCGTGCCAGGCGGTTCATCGTTGTGGGTGATATAGGCTTTACCATTGCCGTCGAAAAAGATATCCGGATCGATACCGCCAACTTCAGGCAGCCAGATAGGATCAGACCAGGGTCCTGCCGGGTCTTTAGCTGTAATGATAAAGTTGCCGCCAGCATCTACCGCAGTGGTAATAAGATAAAAGGTTCCTTCATGATAGCGTAGCGTCGGCGCGAAAATGCCTCTGGATAGCCCTAAACCCGCAAACTCTACTTGCGACGGACGGGATAGCGCATGCCCCACCTGCTCCCAATGCACTAAGTCTTTACTATGAAAAATCGGCAATCCTGGGGTATACGCAAAGGAAGAGGTTACCAGATAGTAATCGTCGCCTTTTCTGGTAATACTGGGATCAGGATAAAAACCCGCCAAAATAGGATTGCGAAACCCGTTCTCAGGCAGTTTTTCGGTAAATTGCTTATCATTGCCTTTATACTCAAACCATTCAAATGCCGCCATGCCTTTACTCCACGCCATATTGCTCAACAAGCATATGCCAATAGCGCCGATAAGTTGCTTCATACATTCTTTCCCTAAGTGGTGCTGCGCCTTGATGGATGGCGCGAACAATAGGCGCTTTATGTCACCTGTTGTTAAGTTACTGTTAATCTAACAACAGATTTAACCTGAAAGGCGGCTAATAATTCAAATATCCAGGGTTACGTTTACCGTCTGCCAACTTGCGATTTTTCGTTTATCTTCTGTTTCACTTACAAAAAAGCCCGAGCAAGTCGGGCAGGTAAACGCAGAAGAGGCTATCCTTCCAATAGTAGGTCCAAATCCACTTCGACAGCATTGGGTTTGGCATTTTCTCTATACTCAATGGGTGTTTTGCCATAGTGCTTTTTAAATACCGCATACAGATATTGAAGAGAAGGATAACCGCAAATTTTGGCAATTTGCGCAGTGGTTTCGTCAGTTTCCTTTAACATTTTGCAGGCGCGTTGTAGCTTCTCATTATGAATTTCTGTATGAATGCTGTGACCGCGTTCTTCTTTAAACCGGTTTTCGAGGTTTGAGCGGGATATCCCGACATAATCCAGTACCTGATCTACCTTAATTCCACGGCAGGCGTTTTGACGAATAAAATGCATGGCTTGCATAACGTGGGCGTCGCTAATGGCCTTAAAGTCGGTAGACTGGCGTTCAGCCACCCGCTCCGGTGGTACAAGAATAGGGCGCTTCGGCGCATTCTGGCCTTTTAAAATTTTATGCAATGTTTTTGCGGCCTGAAAACCCATGTCAAAGCAGCCTTGCTTGACGGAACTTAAACTTACCCGACTGAGAAAGCGCGCAATTTCATCGTCATCGATGCCTATTACTGACATCTTGTCGGGAATCAGCATGCCGATATGATCGCACACCTGCAACAGATGACGAGCACGGGCATCAGTAACGGCAATGATACCAATGGGCGTGGGCAAACTTTTCAGCCAATCAGAAAGCCGTTTAATGGTGTATTGCCAGGTTTCAGCGCGTACCGGATGCCCGCGGTACACATAGCATTCATAACCTTCTTTCTCAACGATATCCAAAATGGCATGTTCACGCTCTTCTGCCCAACGCTGGTGTTCATCAACGGGCGCACCATAAAAGGCGAAGCGCTGAATACCTTTCTGACGTAAGTGCTGGAACGCAGCATTTACCAGTTCGTAGTTATCTGTGGCAACGTAAGGCACGTTCGGATAATCACTGGCGTTACGATAGGAGCCACCAATCCCCACAACCGGCACCTTCGCTTTTTGCAGAGCGGCTTGAATCTCAGGATTGTCATAGTCGGCGATGATGCCGTCGCCACTCCATTCGTCTAAATGATCCAGTCTGGCAAGAAAATCCTCTTCCAGATAGAGATCCCAATCAGCTTTGGAAGTTTGCAGATAGCTGCCAATTCCTTCAATGATTTGCCGGTCGTACACCTTGCTCGCGTTGAACAACATAGTAATGCTATGCGTATTATCAAACATAGTCTGTGCCCCAGATTTGAAAACAAAATTAAATAAAGATTATTATGATTTTTACCTTCGACTGGCATACTAGTACATCTTAAAGGAATTAACAAAAAAATTACAAGATTTCATAATTGTTCTTTTGCGTTTAGATAATCAGCATACGGGTACTCTTGATTCTTTAAGTAAATTTACACCATGTACATAGGCATAGATTTAGGTACGTCGGGCGTTAAAGTCATCTTGACAAGCGAAGATGGCACCGTTGTCGCTACGCAAAAAGCCTTGCTCGACGTTTCCATTCCCCGGCCTTTATGGTCTGAACAAAACCCGGAACATTGGTGGCTTGCTACCTGCGAATGCTTGGATGCGCTAAAGCAACAACAGGATCTTTCTAAAGTTAAAGCCATTGGTCTTGCCGGACAAATGCACGGCGCAACCCTGCTTGATGAGCACAATAAAGTGCTAAGACCCGCCATTCTCTGGAACGATGGGCGCTGCGAAAAGCAGTGTAAGGAAATTGAAGATGCCGTGCCTGCGGTACATGACATAAGCGGCAACCTGGTAATGCCCGGCTTCACCGCCCCCAAACTGCTATGGGTAAAAGAGAATGAACCTGACATTTTCGCCAAAGTCGCCAAAGTGCTGCTACCGAAGGACTACCTTCGGTTTCGGTTGTCAGGTGACTTCGCCTCCGATATGTCAGACGCCGCAGGCACTATCTGGCTAAACACCGGCAAACGGGAGTGGAGCCATGAGCTTCTGTCCGTCTGCGGGTTAAGCAAAGAGCACATGCCAGCGCTTTTTGAAGGTAACGAGATTACAGGTTACCTCAAGCCGGAATTGTCTGAGCGCTGGGGAATGAACAAAGTGGCGATGGTTGCTGGCGGCGGTGATAACGCTGCCGGTGCGGTAGGCTGCGGAATTGTAAATCCTGGGCAAGCCATGCTTTCGCTGGGTACATCAGGGGTATATTTTGCCGTCACCCGGGATTTTCGCTCTAAGCCAGAATCGGCCGTTCATAGTTTTTGTCATGCGCTGCCCGACCGTTGGCATTTAATGTCGGTAATGCTAAGTGCCGCAAGTTGTCTACAGTGGTTTGCCAATAACAGCGGCTATAAAGATGTCGCCGAACTATTTATGGATATTGAAGCCAACACAAAAGCCGAAGACCCGGCTACACCTATTTTTCTTCCCTATTTAACCGGTGAGCGCACCCCGCATAATAATCCCAATGCTCAGGCTTCATTTTTCGGGATTACCGCAGCGACCACCCGAGCTCATATGGCGCAGGCGGTAGTGCAAGGTGTATCTATGGCATTATCCGATGGTATAGATGCGGTGCATAGCTGTGGCGTGCAGGTGGAAGGCATAAGCTTGATTGGTGGCGGCGTTAAAAGCGCCTATTGGCGTCAGCTGCTGGCAGATATCAGTGGCATTCCCATGAACTTGCGTATAGGGGGAGACGTCGGCCCGGCATTGGGCGCGGCACGATTGGCGCAACTGGCTATGCACCCGGAGCAAAAGGTGGCGTCTGTCTGTCCAATTCCTACCCTTGAGCACAGCTATCAACCTAACGAAGCGTTAGCCGATTATTACCTGCATCGCCGGCAAAAATTCCGGGAACTGTATTTTGCAGTGGAGCCCCAATTCGTTTAACAAATAAAAAACACAAAAGTTTATCCAATTTACGTAATTGTGCGAGAGACCAACTTTACCGAGTATTAACGCAAATACATTCATGGGCCCAGCGCCCAACCACTGGAGTAATTTATGGCAGATTTTTTTAGCGACATTAGCCCGATCAAATTTGAAGGGGCTGACTCCACTAATCCGCTGGCATTCAAACATTATAATCCGCAGGAAATGATTCTTGGCAAATCGATGGAAGATCATCTGCGCTTCGCCGCCTGTTACTGGCACAACTTCTGCTGGGACGGCGCCGACGTCTTTGGTAGCGGCACCTATGGCCGTCCCTGGCTTCAAGCTGGCGATGCCATGGAGCGTGCAAAACAGAAAGCGGATGTAGCATTTGAATTTTTTGCCAAGCTTGGTGCACCTTTCTACTGCTTCCACGATATCGATGTTGCACCTGAAGGCGATTCCATCAGCAGTTATATCAGTAATTTTGCCCAAATGACTGACGTACTGGCGCAAAAGCAGGAAGAGACCGGCATGAAGCTACTTTGGGGAACGGCTAACGTTTTCAGCCATCCTCGTTATATGTCTGGTGCAGCTACTAACCCTGATCCTGAAGTTTTTGCTCGCGCAGCAACCCAGGTGTTTCATGCAATGAATGCAACGAAGAAACTGGGCGGAGCGAATTATGTGTTATGGGGCGGTCGCGAAGGTTATGAAACGCTGTTAAATACGGACCTGAAACGGGAACGTCAGCAGTTCGGTCGTTTTATGAATATGGTGGTAGAACATAAACACAAAATTGGCTTTGATGGACTGTTGCTTATTGAACCTAAACCACAGGAACCGACTAAGCATCAGTATGACTACGACACCGCGACAGTTTATGGTTTCCTGAAAGAGTTTGGTCTTGAGAAAGAGTTTGGCGTCAATATCGAAGCCAATCACGCAACGCTATCCGGTCACTCTTTCCACCACGAAATTGCCACGGCCTTTGCCCTGGGAATTTTCGGTTCCATTGATGCCAACCGCGGCGACGCGCAACTGGGATGGGACACAGACCAGTTCCCTAACAGCGTTGAAGAGATGACGTTAATTTGTTATGAAATCCTGAAAAACGGCGGTTACACCTCTGGCGGCTTTAATTTCGACACTAAGCTGCGCCGTCAAAGCATCGACCCTGCAGACTTGTTCCACGGTCATATTGGCGGCATGGATACCTGCGCGCTGGGTCTGAAAAAAGCAGCCGCCCTTATTGAAAATGATTTCATTACCAAAGCCAAAGATAAGCGTTACGGCGGCTGGGAAGCTGATTTAGGCAAGAAAATCATTAGTGGTGACTATTCACTGGAAACACTGGCCGGTTTTGCTGCCGACAAAGAACTTGCTCCCAAGCATGTTTCTGGTCAGCAGGAACTGCTGGAAAACCAGGTAAACCAAGCAATCTTCCGCTAAGAATGCCTGATTGTTAATTAAAAAAAGTGCAGACCATCTGCACTTTTTTTATATCTTAAGGAACCCGAATGCGCGCGCCGCTTTTTTGTTTACTGTTATTTACCAGCACCGCTTCACTGGCAGAAGTGCAACTTCATCGGTTGTATTCCGATGGTGTGGTACTGCAGCGTCAGGTAGCTGTTCCCATAAGCGGGCAAGCATCTGATGAGAACGCCGTCACCTTGCTGCTGAATGATAAAACAATCGGCACTGCGCAAGTGAAAGATGGTAAGTGGTCGCTTTCTATTCCTAAGCAAGAAGCTGGGGGGCCGCACACGCTTACCGTTAAAGGAAGCAATACCGGTAACTCGCAAGCGGTTACCATAAAAGAGGTATATTTTGGTGATGTATGGCTGGCTTCCGGCCAATCGAATATGGAACTGACCATGGCGCGGGTGGAGGAAGCCTATCCACAAGATGTGCGCCAGGCAAATTATCCGTTAATTCGGGAATTTACCGTTCCTGATCGTTACAATTTTATTGCTCCGCAAGATGACTACGAAGACGGCAACTGGCAAACCGCCACGGCCAACAATATCCGTTCACTTTCTGCTGTCGCCTACTATTTTGCGCGTCAGATATATCTCAGTGAACAAGTGCCCATTGGAATTATTAATGCTTCACTGGGCGGTTCTCCCATTGAAGCCTGGATGAGTGAAAAGGCACTTTCTGCCTTTCCCGAAGCATTGGCGACCGGAAAGCGGTACGCCGATGATGCGCTGGTAGCGTCAATTGAAAAAAATGATCAAGAAAGACAATCGACCTGGTACACCGCTCTGGCAGATGCCGATACCGGTTACCAGCAGAAATGGCTTTCATCTGACTACAATGACAGTGCCTGGGAAACCATTTCCATGCCATCCTTGCAAACAGGCAAAAATGAGAGCTTTGCGGGTGTCTGGTGGCTTCGCCGCGCAGTCACACTTCCTAAAGCGCCCCGAAACGATTTAACACTGCGGCTGGGGCGCATTGTCGATGCGGATGAAGTTTATGTTAATGGTGTGAAAGTCGGAAATACCACATATCAGTACCCGCCCCGGCGGTATACAGTGCCTGCGTCACTGCTGCATAAAGGCAAAAATCAAATCGCCATTCGGGTGGTGTCGAATAGCGGTGAAACAGGCTTTGTGGCTGATAAATCTTACTATCTGGGAAATGACGACGCGCGTGTGAGCTTAACCGGTGACTGGAAGTTTAAAATAGCCGCCGAGACCAAGCCGTTAGCCCCACAGACATTTGTGCGCTGGCAACCCATGGGACTTTTCAACGGCATGATCGCGCCAGCGTTGGGGTTTCCTATTAAAGGCGCATTGTGGTATCAGGGCGAATCCAACACCAGCGACCCTACCCGTTACAAAGAAAAGCTGGCCACCATGATTGGCGACTGGAGAGCAGGTTGGGATCAGGGTGATTTTCCTTTTCTTGTGGTACAGCTTACCAACTTTATGCAGCGCCGCCCGTTACCCACCGACACGCCCTGGGCGCAGGTCAGAGAGCAGCAGGTAAAAATAGCTGAGGAAGTAGCAAACACGGCAAGCATTGTTACGCTGGATATCGGTGAATGGAATGATATTCACCCTGTGAATAAAGCCACGGTTGGCAAACGATTGGCGCTGGCTGCGGAAAATCTTGCTTATGCCAGAAACATCGATTATCAGGGGCCGGTTCTTTTAAACGTTAGCAGGGATCAGCAGAAGCTGGTGCTACAATTTGCCGAACAACATCCTCCCTTGATACTGACCCGCGATGACAACAGTGGCTTTGCCATTGCCGGTAAAGATAAAGTGTTCAGATGGGCAAAGGTGGCTACTGACAATCTACGCGTTACATTAAGTCATCCCGATGTTCCAGAGCCGAAGTTTGTACGCTACGCCTGGGGAGATAATCCGGTAGTTGGCCTGGCGGATTCCGCTGGCCTTCCTGCAGCACCTTTTGCCGCAGCAGTAGAATAACCAGACAGGAAGAAGAAAAATCGGAACCTCCAGGTCAATTTTAACAACACGACGTTTACAGTATTGTAATAGCATAAGACGTTGAACCTGCGACTAAAAGCGAACAACTATGAAGCAACAACTACGTCAACTAACATTGATAGGCGCTTACCTGACAGCGTTACAAGGCTGCGGCGCCGTAGGGGAAAAGGTATCTTCTTCCGCTACACTGACGAATCAGGCAGTTCAGGAAATTAAAGTCAACCAGTTGGGTTATGCACCTGATCGGTCTAAAGTGGCCATCATACCTGGTTCAGCAGCTGACTTTTCCGTTATTAACACTGCCACCTTGAAGCCCGTTTTCTCAGGCAAATCCACCGGCGCAAAATACTGGAAACTGGCGGATGAAACAGCAAGCATGGCCGATTTCAGCCAGGTTCATCAGCCGGGCGAATATCGCATTCGCTCTGCAAGTGGTCAGTTTTCGCCGCCGTTTTATATTGGTTCTTCATTACTTGAAGATGCACACGACGCCGCTATTAAAGCCTATTATTTTAATCGTGCGAGCACTGCGCTAGACCCTGCCTTTGCCTCTGTCTGGCAGCGCAAAGCAGGTCATCCCGACACCAATGTGATCCCTTTAAACGCCGAAGCAAGAATCAGCCAAAAAGCTTTTTCTTCCAGCAAAGGCTGGTATGACGCCGGTGATTACAATAAGTACGTGGTCAACAGCGGTATTTCCACTTATACCTTAATGCGCACGTATCTGGATTTCCCCCGCTTTTACCAGCAGCGCCAGCTAAATATTCCTGAATCAACCAACGGCGTTCCCGATATTCTGGATGAAGTAAAATGGAATTTGGACTGGTTGCTGACCATGCAAGACACGGACGGCGGCGTAAATCACAAATTAACCACAAAATATTTTGCCGGTGCCGTAATGCCCGCAGAAGCGACAGCGCAACGTGTCGTTACCGGCAAGAGCACCGCAGCTACACTCAATTTTGCTGCGGTTATGGCTGTTGCCAGCCGCCTACCTTACGAAAATCCGCAACAGTATCAACAAGCAGCAAAATTAGCCTGGCAGTGGGCGCAGCAGAACCCGCAGCGCATTTATCACAACGAGTCTGACATTCATACTGGTGAATACGGTGATGACGATGTGAGTGACGAATTCGCCTGGGCCGCTGCCGAGCTTTATCTCACCACAGGACAAGCGCAATATCTGCAGGCATTTTTGGATTATCAAGGCGATCCTGTCACGCCAGGCTGGTCTAATGTGGCGTTGCTGGGAACGATTTCGTTGTTAAAAGACAGTGAGAATCTGGATGCCAATAAGCGCAATCAATTGCAAACTCACTTGCTCTCGCTGGCGAACAAACTGATAGATGAAGCCGACAATTCAGCTTACGGCGTGGCGATGGCAGCGAAGGATTTTGTCTGGGGAAGTAACGGCGTTGCCATGAACAATGCTATGGTGCTTTGGCAAGCATGGCAACTGACACAAGAGGACAAATTTCGCCAAGCAGCCATACGACTGAACGATTATGTGTTGGGCTTAAACCCAACCGGGTACAGCTACGTTACCGGTTTTGGCAGCCGCCAGCCGATGAACATTCATCATCGACAATCTCGCGCCGATGATCAGTTAAACCCTGTTCCCGGATTTTTGGTCGGTGGCCCGCATGCGGGGCAGCAGGACGGTTGCAACTACCCGTCTGCCGTACCGGCACGTTCCTACATAGATGACTGGTGCAGTTACGCCACCAACGAAGTCACCATTAATTGGAACGCGCCACTGGTATATTCCTTAGCCGCGCAAATCACCCAAGACCACTAAGCGTAGCTATACGGTAGTTGCACTTCAAAAGCTGGCAGCGCGGTGGAATAACATTCTTTGACCACGCTGCTAGCACACTCGCTCAATATTATTGTTCATTGCTAAAAATGGCAGTTACCTACACAAAACCGCATGAAATGAAATTCATTGTAAATTTTTCGTTTCGGACATTGGTTTTAACTTTCTGTTATTTCTTACGTTGATCAGTGCAGGTTTCTGAATCACTATCCAGAATTACAACAATCGAAGTACAACCAAAACACGCATTACCGTTCTGGTTTTGCTAACCTCGCTGGCTTCATTGGTGGCTGTTCTTCTGGGTATGATGCTGGTTATCACCAACAAGCATCGGCGCTTTCAGGCAAATAGCGAAAACCGAATCCGTTCTGTCCTTTCACTTTCTTGGCCTAATAGCGTTTGACACAGCATTACGGTTTGCCCTGCATCAATGGAAAAAGACCATTCGCTGGCTGGATGAACTAACCGCTGCGGTTGCCCTGCGAAAGAGTGGATGCTAAATTCGTGGGGCTCCCTCAGGATTTAACAGGTTGAGATAGTCGAGTAATATTCATTTGCGCCTTTGTGTGTCTGTTTTATTTTTCTGTTTTATTTTGGCGACCGAATTTGGTTATGCCATAGGCGCAACCTCAACTTTTTTGTGAATTGACTTCACATAGATCAACCCGTTATTGCTTAAGATCCTGTATCTATGCAATCAATAAAAGCACTAATTGTTAATCTGCCCTGACGCGGGTCGGGATTCGGAACAAAATCGGAGCTGATTGAACCGCTATGCAGACATTGGCGGCGGTAAACAATCAATCGATTAAACATCCCTTGTTCTTCACCAATGCGGGTAAAAAGTGCGGAGTCGCCATTAATATAACCGGATTGAGGAATATTTGTTGTCCCGTTTTCACTTTCAAGTGATTGGTAATAGTCGGTCTGTCTTTTTTCATCAACATATTCAAACCCTGTTTTACGATGACGATAAAAAGACGTGCCGCCTAGATCTTGTTTGAACAAATAATATACTGCCGCAAGTTGGTCTTGCTCAATAGAGTCAAAATGAGGGATACGTTGGAGCAGTTGTAGCTGATCAGCGGGAGTGGTGACAATTGAATAGTGACAAATGGAAAGGCCTAGCTGATTGCCTCGCAATTCGAATACTTGTTTAAAAGTCCGGCCTAACGAACCCAGTAACAGCCGTTGAAAACTTTTGGGTGCCACCGCCCGAATCCCGGGATAGAACTGGGAATTATGTTTAAACGACTGCCGACACGCATGCTCCACCAGTAACTCAGGCTCGGCAAGGAAATTGTCGATGACCAATACCGGCAATTGTTCGTTACCGAAGCGCTGAACATTAACGGCCATATCTTTGTTGAGAGATAATTGCACATCCATAAGTCAGCTCGATGCTTTACAATATTGGTTGATAAAATCCTGATGGGTCGGTAATTTATTCACCACTTCGGTTATTTGATTGCGAATATTGGCTAGATACCCAGTCAGCTCTTGATCTGACATGGTGTTGAATATCTTGTGGTATTGTTCGGGAATTAACCTTTGACCGATCATTACATGTGCCCATGACTCCAACCTGAACATCTCTTTCTCGCCGAGTTGCACAGTGCCATTTTGTCTAAATAGATCCATCCGATGTGACAAGGAATCTGGTACTGACATATTTTTACAATAGCGCCAGAATTCACTGTCTTCACGTTCAGTTGCATGGTAGTGCAAAATAATAAAGTCACGCACATTTTCCAGCTCATCGATAGACTGCTGGTTGTATTCATTCATTAACGGTTCTGTCACACCATCAAACGGGAATAACCGCATCAGACGAATAATACCATTCATAAACAAGTAAATACTGGTTGATTCCAGTGGTTCAACAAAACCGCTGGACAAACCTAGCGCGACACAGTTTTTAGCCCAGAATTGCTGGCGACGTCCGGTTTTATACTTAATTACCCGCGGTTCGGTTAATACTTTGCCTTGAACATTATTCAGCAAGTGCTGTTTGGCTTGGTCATCACTCATAAACTCGCCACAAAACACATTGCCATTACCGACACGGTGTTGCAGAGGAATATGCCATTGCCATCCTGCGTTGTGGGCGGTGCAGGTAACATATGGATTGGCCGGACCAACCGATTCAGTTTGAATCGCAATCGCGCTGTTACAAGGCAACCAGTGTCCCCAGTCTTCAAATGGCACTTTTAAAGTCTTATCAATCAGTAAACCAGCAAATCCGGTGCAGTCGATAAACAAGTCACCTTCAACTAACTCGCCAGATTCCATCTGCAAGGCTTTAATATATCCGTTGGGATGTTGTTGTACCTGCTTGATTTTGCCTTCTATCCGCTTAGTTCCCAGTCGTTCACTGAATTGTCGTAAATACTGGGCATAACGGGTGGCATCGAGGTGGTAGGCAAAATTGATCTTGCCACCTTTATGTACAACAAATTTATTGGCTTTGGCAGCCTGCACTTCCAGACTGTACTCCCCATAGGCTTGGTTGATACCTTTACTCTGTCCGTGTAACCAAAAATGCTGGAAATCGGCCAGGTAACTACCTTGTCCTGTGGTGCCAAAGGGGTGGATATACTCGTCGCCTATTTGCCCCCAGTTTTTAAACAGGATACCTAATTTAAACGTAGCTTCGGTGGCACGCATAAATTCCTGTTCGTCAATACCTAGTAAGGAATGGAATACTCGCATAGGAGGAATAGTGGCTTCTCCTACACCTACGGTGCCGATCTGTTCTGACTCTACCAGTACCACCTCGACTAATTTACCAAGCTGTTTGGATAACCCGGCGGCCGCCACCCACCCTGCGGTACCACCACCAGCAATAACAACTTTTTTTACTTTACTATTTTGCAAAATGATTCTCACTCAACAGGAGGTCCAGCGGGACACCTTTATTATCGATTCAGTTTATTTAATAACATCGCCCGCAGGGCGCGTGACTTGTCGGGATCTAGCTTGCCGAGAAAGCCCTGGGCCTGCTCAGGCAAATGCCTGGCGGCCTGTTCTCCGTCGCCAAAAATGTAATAGTCAAAAATATGCTTCCATGCCTGTTTCTCATGTGGCGGTTTTTCGCGCAAGCTCAACATGGCGTGATAAAGCACATTCATTGCGGCGCCGGTAAAGCGGGGCGATTCACTCCACCAGTAATTGATTAATATATTAAACCGGCTCAACCCCTCCACCTGATGCCACCACATACTGGGCAAGAAAAGGGCATCACCGGCGTCCAGCTCGGCAATCTGGCCATGGGCGATGGCTTTTGCAAAGTTGGGATATTTGTCCAGATCAGGATTAGCAAAATCCACCATACTCAGAGCTTGTCCTCCAGGAGTCAGCTCCAGTGGGCCAGGGTAAAGATTAGCGATTTGATCGGACGGAAACAGGGTAAAGCGGCGTTTACCCACCATGCAACAGGCCAGATTGTCGGAGGCGTCATAATGGCAACAAGCCGTAGTACGATTACCAATCCAGATCCCGGCACGGTTCTGTTCCACCGGAAATTCCGCCGCAGGTCGGGGTATGTCGATATCATTTTCCGCCCTAAGTCGCGGAAAGTGGCTGTCGATCAAATTAGAAGCGATATAATAAGATGGCGGTGCGGAATCATTCAGTGTCGCGACAATCAGATCCAGAAATTCGTCAATTTGGATCTGTTTATTGTCGTAATTTAAGCGGGTGACCTGTTCATCATAAAAAAAGCGTCCTTTAACTTCCGGCCCACCAAAATAGCCAAAGGATGGCCTGCCATTGTAATGGGATTTTAAATAATCAACAGTAGACTGGGTTGACTCAAGACCGAGCTCAACCAGTTTCCAGTGTTTTACCAGGCCTTTAAGGATCACCGGTTCGCTTGCTGTAATCACTTCGACAGGTAGTTGTCCTGGTGTACAGTTATCGATGACTTTGGTTTTAGTGGTAACGGTTGTCATTTTTCAGATGGGCCAATTAAGTTTAACCACGATCACGGCGATTTTTCATTTCAATCAGCTTTCTTATATTGCTCATAGACGCCACGACTGCAAAAGCGAGTTGTAAAAAGCCAGCGTGGTGTAATTTAGCTAACTGCTCAGCATTAAGTGACTGAAGCTTACTATCGTTAATGGTGTAATTACCTACCAAGCGACTCTTTTCGCCATTATCCAGCTCAATTTCTATATTCACTGGCTCAATTAATTCATATTCATTAAATGCGGCAAACATAGCATCATTAGCCGCTATGCCTTGATGCATATTTTTTAATATTGTCGACACATGCTCTAGATAAGGGCTATTGCCGCCATGTTCCAAAAACAGGGCTCTACCTTTCTGTTCGTTAACTTTGGGGTGATCCATATCAATATGTATCACCGGTACCTTTTGTGTTCCACCGTTTTCTTGTTGTGTCTGAAAACCAATTAAGAATGGGCCTCGAGCTAAAGTGGCCGGGATGTAATGCGCCGCCCAACCTGAATCCAGTGACTCATCCAGATAAAGGTTTTCACCTTGTTGAATACCTAATAAGGCCATTGCCTGATATTTTTCAGTTTCGGCATCACGTCGAAACACAATGGGATATTCTTTTTGTAGCTCAACGAATTCGGTAGGGAAGACCATAGCGCCAGCAACATTATCGCCATATTGTGCATGAAATTGGTTAATGACTTTGATGTGCTGATGTTGAGCATTATTAAGTAAAACGTGTTGGGTCATTTGACTTTTCCGTTTTCAAACTGTTGTAGGCTAGAGCCTGTTTATCTTTGTTCATTATTTATGTTGGAAGCTAAGATGAACAGGCTCTAGGTTATCGTAAAAGACCTTGTAAAGAAAAGCCGCTGAAAGCAGCGGCTTAATTACGGGTGTGCTCATCTCTAAATAACAAGTTAAGGTTATTTAGAAAGTATAACGGGCTCCTAGTTGGTAACGAGCACCCAGGTCATACATATCCCACATCATGGCGTAGTTACGACCATGAGAGCGACTGTTTTCACCGGTCACGTTCAAACCTTCAAGTGAGACGGTCAGGGCTTCCGTTATCGCGTAACTGACATTTACGTCGATTTGAGAGTAAGCCTCAATATAACGCGGGTTAGCAAAGCCACCACGGCTGGTTTCGTTTAAGTACTCATCACGCCAGTTATAGGAGATACGCGCTTGTAAACCATTTTTTTCGTACATGGCAATCAAGTTAGCGGTATCACTTAACCCCACCAACGCAAACTGAGATACACTTGGGTCGCCTGCGTTATCAAAGCCCACATCACCGCGCACAATGGTGTAGTTAGCCTGTACGCCGAAGCCGGTCTCACCAAAGAAATGCTGTACGGCAAACTCCATACCGTAAATTTTCGCTTCTCTGCCGTTATTTGGTGTTTCCGTTCTGAACGTATAAGCGGGGTCGCTTGAATTTGACTCCACATCCCAGCCTTCTCGTTCCGCCAAATAAGTATTTGCCTCTGGAGTATAACCGGTGCCATACAATGATACATACTCAGCATCGGCGCTAGCGTTATTCTCGGTGAAAACCAGCATACCATACAAATTATCATCGTTAAGTGGCACACCAAGATCCCCCAGCTCTGCGGCTGCAGCCTGGGCTCTAGGTCCCGCTGTCACATTACGAATATCCAGTAATTCTCTTTCTACCTGCTGAGTTCCGATAAAGTTGATAACATTTTTCTCAAATACCCCACCAGATACATAACTGTACTCGTCATAATACCATTCTAATGACAAATCAAAGTTGGTGGATTCTAACGGCAATAAACCAGGGTTTGATGCATCTGCAGTGGGTACAGCCCCCAACAAGGTTGAACCACTACCGGCACCAAAACCAGAAGCAGATACACCTAAACTGCCCAATCCAGCTCGCGCAATGGTTTTACCAAATGAGAAACGACCAATAAGGTCATCAGAAATGTGTAACGTCAGGTCGAAACTGGGCAGCAAGTTATCATAGCTGGCCTCAGCCGTTGCTAATGAAGAAGGCTGGCTATCATCTACCCGAATAGCCACGTCATTGTTACTTTCCCAAACACTCTTATAAGCCGCAGCCAACGAGCTTGAAGATACATCTGTCGATTCGTAACGTAGACCAGCCAAAATATCAAAAGGCATATCACCCAAGTCGCCATACAAGGCAAATTGGAAGTAAGCCGCCTGGGTTTCTTCATCCACCAGATTGTCAGTGGTTTGGCTCATATCGACTGGTACAATATCGCTATAACGCGGAATATTCTGGGCTGCTTCGTACATATCTACCGCATTGGCAATGAAACCATGACCTGGACGTGGATCCCAGTCATCAAACTCACCCTGGATATCAAACGGTTGAACTAAATCACCAAACTCGCCAGGATAACCACCATTCCAGTTACCTAATGCGACGTTTTGAGCGGCATAGCTAAGGGTGTGAGATTCCATATCACGAGTTTCAATACCAAAATCAAAACGGCCATTATCCAACAGATACGTCCCATCTAACTTAATTTGGGTCACGGTGGATTTCTGATCAGCCTGAAGCAAGTTAAGCATAGTAGAACTCACGTCTCCATTGTCAACCATACCGTTAGTATTAGGTGGGAAACCTGGATTACCGCCCAAGGAATCATTATAGACGTTTGCATAAGTTGGGAATTCTCCCCCAAACCACCATTCTCTTGAAACAACGGTTGGGTTGGCTAACGCCATACGCAATGAACCCGTGCCGTAAGGGCCAGTACCACGACTATGCATTTCAGAATCATGGGCATCTAATTTGAAACTTAGATCATCGTTAACCCGGTACTCTAGATTTGCCCCTAGCGATGTTAAAGTATTGGTTTGATCGCTATCTTGCTGCTCGTGGCCTTCATCAATGCCGTTGGCATAAGATTCTGTGGCATAGACCATGGTGGCGATTTCTGAATCATCAAATTCCACCGCCTTAATATTATCACCCTGTTGCATCCAGTTGCCGCTTTGACCCAGATGGCGCTGGATTTGGTTTTCAGCAAAGGTGTAGTCCACGGTTGCAGTAAGAGCATCAGTAGGGGCAAATTGCAGCGTTAACTGGGCGTTATCACGAGTACGTTGAGTATCGCTGAACTCATAACGTAAATCATAAAAACGAGAATACAACTGACCTTGCTCTGGGGCATTTGTTACCTCGGTATTAACGTTATTCCAAGCTCTATCAGGATCAGCAATATCGTCCCAATAGTAGATACCCCAGTCATTCACTGTTGCGCCAACCGCGCCTGAATCACGTTCCTGATGACTTGCTGTCAGTGAAATCCCCCAAGTCGAGTCATCATTGGTATAACTAAACAGGCCTGACACTTCAGGGGTGACATCGTCACCAGCGCGGTTGGTGGTATCGTGTACCGCTTTGGCCCCGACCGAAGCAACAAAACCCTCAGACTGAAGTGGTTTACCGGTTAAGATATTGATGGTTGCACCAATACCACCAGTGGTAATATTCGCCTTACCTGTTTTGTAAACTTCTACCGAACTGATACCTTCAGACGCCAGATTGGCAAAATCAAAGGCTCTTGAACCACCGCCCTCACCGTTAAAAGTAGATGCGGCTGGCATGGTACGACCATTTAAGGTCACCATATTGTTACCGGCGCCAAAGCCACGTACCGTAACTTGTGACCCTTCACCGTTATCGCGGCTGATGGAAACACCGGTAATACGTTGTAATGATTCGGCCAGATTGGTATCAGGGAATTTACCGATATCTTCAGCCGAAATAGCATCAACTACCCCCATAGAATTACGCTTTACTGCGGTTGAAGCCTGCAAGCTTCCGCGCATACCTTTAACCTCAATAACTTCAACAGCGCCATCTGCGGGAGCATCTTGTGCCACAGCTGGGGCTATGACAGCACCACCTAGCATCAGTGAGATGCTAGTGGAAAGTAACGATCTATTAAACTTTTTATGTGTTTTCATTGTCAGTTGTCCCTCTTGCCTTTTTTTAGTTGATCCAAAACTACAAATCAAAGAACAAGTAACCCAGTATGTAAAATCGCTACCTTGCTCTCGTCATTTTTGGTTGACGTAAACAATTTATGGTGCCAGATACTTTCTGCACTGGAAAAACAGCACTTTCAATTGCTACGAGACAATTTTACTCCCTTTTCAGTTAAATCGATGTTGCGAAAAATCGTTATTGCATCTAAATTTTTAACAAATATGCGACATATCGAAAACCAGAATCGAGTGTGTGGTGGTGGAAAGTAGGTAAAGAAGTTCCCAAAGACTGTTGCTACTCATCGCGCAAAACAGGTCAACCCCCGCATATAAACCCCAAATTCACGTCATTTTGTTAATTTTTTGTTGCGGCAATTGATTTTTTAACTTGTGTTATTTCTCCCTTGCGTGGATCAGCCCCTGGTTCTGAATCACTATCCACACTCACCGCATCGACTACAAACCGAACAAGATGTGGTGAAAAATAAAGCGTATAAAACGACCAAGTTAATTCGCAGCGGAGAACCCCGATGTTCAGGAAGAACAAAAGCAATATCAGAGACATCAATAGTCGGTTTCAAAATCATTTAAAGCGTTATCGTAACTAACTGTAATGCACTCATCTTACGCGCAGCAATCAAATGAAGAAGGTTCGGTTGAGGTCATAGAGGTAAAAGGGAAGTGCCATTATTCGTGGTATGACTCAGACCCGCAGTGAATTTACCGGCCGCGATTCGTTCACCGCCAACAGCGGACGCGGTTTATCCTTTCAGGATGTTTCGACTGAGCTATTGGGCGGTGTAGACGTTTATTAGTAAGTATTGTAAGCGGCCTGCCTGATCGTATCGCTGTGCGGTAAACTAGATTTTGCAGCGGATAGCAGGCTCAATGTCATTAAGGTAAAGTTGGTACAGCTTGTCGTGCAGTGCTGAGTCAAGGCGTTGTGCCTGACCAACTGCTGCATTCTGGCTTACCTGTTTAGGTGAACTTGCGCCTGGAATTATGCTGGACACGGCATCGTGATCTAAGATCCACCGCATAGCAAACCCGGCCATATCCAGATGAGCCGGCTTGTAAGTTTCCAGCTTTTTCACCAGCTCCAGACCTTTATTAAACTCAATGCCACTGAAGGTTTCGCCCACGCTAAATGCCTCACCATCTTTGTTAAAGTTGCGGTGATCGGATTTATCGAAGGATGTATTCTTGTTAAATTTTCCGCTTAACATGCCGCTGGCTAGAGGAAGTCGCACAATAATACCAACGTCTTTTTCCTTTGCCTCGTCAAAAAGGTCCATTAACGGGCGTTGGCGCATTAAGTTGAAGATAATCTGTAATGACGCCAAATCTTCCTGAGCAGTACAGATATGCGCTTCTTCCAGAGTTTCGACACTGGCACCAAAATGCGCAATATGCCCTTGTTGTTGCACTTCCCGAAGCCAATCGAAAATAGCCTCTTTTTCCAGCTCAGCCTGAGAAATACAGTGTAGCTGCAGCAGATCCAGACAGTTTCGTTGCAACCTGTCCTGAGACCGCAGAACAGAATCCCGTAAATTATTAAAGCTGTAGCTGTTGGGATAAGAGCAATCGCCCCGCCCGTATTTGGTGGCAATAACAGCATCAGGCGCAATTTTTGTTAGTGTGTGACCAAGATAACTTTCACTCTGGCCAGCGCCATACACGTCTGCGGTATCAAAAAAGGTAATGCCTTCTTGTACCGCCTGTTCCAGAATTTCTGTTGCAGTATCTTCATTTATCGGGCCGAAGTCGCCGCCTAACTGCCAGCAACCCAAACCGACCTCACTAACTTGTAATTTGGAAGAGCCGAGCTGGCGCGTAGAAATAGAGCCGTTTGGCATGGTTGTTCGCTCCTTGGTTGATAAAAAAACCCCAGCTACGCCGGGGCATATTCATTACGCAATGTCAGAAATACGTAATGTCAGTCAATGTGGACCAGAGATGCTGCTTGTAAGACAACGTCTCTGGATATATTTTCGCTGCTCCATGGTTACCCTTTGGGAACTATAGAGCAGGCTATCAGAATTTACGGAAACTGCACTTCGATAGCTTTTAATTGTACAGTTTCTTCGCCTGTGCCACTGAATTGGCCGTTGATTTGTAAAGCAATTCGCTGAATATTGGCAATGGCACCACTACCATTATCCGCTGGCGTAAACGAGAAGGTAAATTCTCCTGCAAGCGCAGGTACCAGCTCGCCATACAAACGGGTATAGTCCGGCGCTCCAGTTTGAAGATAGCCTTGCAATGTTACTCCCGCATCTACCAGCGCTTGAGATAGCATCACGGAATAATTCAAGGTACTGCCAGAAAAGTCCCTGCTGCTGATTTCCATAATATAATTATGAACGTCGGCAGCACCATTAGGCAGTAGCCGCACCGCAGCACTGCTGACCTCATGTACAACGGTGGCTGCGGTGTCGTAATCTCCCCGTAAACCTTGAACGCCATCGGCGAAATCGAAGTAAATACTACTTACCGGGGGCGCTGAAACCGGAATGGAAATATTCACATTTTCCAGCAGTACATTGTCAGCTAAACCCGCACTTAGCGGCCCGTTTAACTGCAAGCCTACCCGCTCAACAATTTCGATATCCTGATTGCCGTTATCCTGCGGCAAAAATGTGACCGTATTTGAGCCGGTAGTTAAAGGTTGCGCGCTGCCATAAATACGTGAGTAGCTGGGCGCGCCAGTTTGGATAAATGGCTGTATTGTTAAACCACCATCGATTTGCTGCTGGGTCACGCTAAAAGTATAACTCAGCGTTGCGTCAGTGAAATTCGTCAAACTGATCTCTTTGATGTAGACCTGCTCGGCGGCGTTAGCCCCCCAATCTGGCGTAAGTACGGCAGCTTGCTTATCACCATCGTATCCTACTGTGGCCGCGGTACCATAATCACCGCGCCATCCCTGAGCATCATTTAAAAAATCATATTCAATGACAGTAGGCGGTAACTCATCGCCGGGTACCAATATTTGCAGGTTTAGCACCATACTGGTGTATTCGTCTTCCTGCACTTGAATGTACAGATTATGAAGCGCTGGGGTTACGTTGCCCGTTACCCGCAACTCTCCACTTTGCGGATCTAGCGTAAACAGGTTCTGCTCGTTGCCTCCCAGCAGTTTCCAGACAACCTCGTCGTTATTATCATGAACTACATCGTCAGACGAAGTGGAGACTAAATCTGTCACCACAGTTCCTGTGGCTGTACCTGGCTCTACGGTAATTACCCCTGGATTGATGATTTTTGGCGACAGCCCGCGCATATAACTGCGTAACCACACTAACGCTGGTTTTTCGGCGCCGTTTTCATACGCCAGAATAGCCCCCTGATTTTCTCGCCAATGACCCGGCAGGTAGCCCCACACCGTCACCCCTTTTATAGCAGGATGTTCCCAGAACATTGGGAACAAGCGCTGATAATCCAGTAGTTGCGTAAGATCTGTAGGTCCATCAATATCCAGCTCTGTAACATACAAATCCAGCCCTGTCTGAGCGGCTAACTTATCAATGTTCTCTAGCATGGTATCTACTGGTCCGGTGGTAGAAAATGCATGCCCTTGAAAGCCAATGGCATCAATCAGGCCGCGCGCTTGCAACAGGTTCGCTATTTCTATCATTTTGTCGGTACGGGTGGCGGTATTGATGACGCTATATTCGTTGATCATCAGCTTGGTGAAGGTCGGGAATGTATCTCGCGCCATTTGAAACGCGTTGATAATCCAATCATATTCAGCGGCTTTATTCGCCGCCTCTACGGGAGGTAAGCCACTACCTACATACTGTTCGACAAGATCAGCAGTGGTTTGCGGGTTGAACAGCCGAAGGGCGTCGATATATCCCGGTCCGTCATTGGCACTGTTGGGTGGATCATTATCGAATTCGTTTACCACTTCTATAAAATCAATTGCCGGGTAGCGTTCATTGACCGCCTGATACCATTCCTGAATTTCTTCAAGCTGCTCACTTGCAGATAAACCACGAAGCCATTCCGGTTGCTGATTGCCCCAAACCAAGACGTGATGTTTATACACAAAGCCATTATCTTTGGCTAACTGATATGCTTCGTCGAGTTCAGCCCAGTTATAGCTGTCACGAACTGCTTCAACGGAGCCCCACTTGCCTGCGTTTTCTGGCGTCACTTGATTCCAGTAGGCTTCGAAGTTTGGCCGCTGGCGACCACAGCAAACTCCGCCGAGAAATTTCTCCTGGCCCTGGGCAAGCGGTGGCTCTTCTGGTACATAAGGTTCTTCAGGCGGCAATCTTTCCCCGGGCATACCGTTTTCCAGTGCTTCTACGGTAAACACCAGCCCTTTTGGAGCAAACACAAATTTGTCGATATCCAGGCCGTCTTCGCGACCGCCATAGCGAAAGGTGTAAGTGCTGTCGTTTTCATTCACCTGGTAGGTAGTATCGGTAAACCGCATCCATTTAAATACGTTGGTTGCCGATGAACCGCTTCCGGTAACGCGTTCGCCGGGAGTGTAGCCTTCTTCTCCGGGCGCAATATAGCCCGAAATATTATTAACCAGAAGCCAATCGTTTTGCCCGCCAAAGCTGTCAGGCGCATAGAAGCTGTCATCTTCCGCGCCGTCAGAACCCACGCGAACTCGCGCGTATAAATCAAAAGTTCCTGCATCTGAAAACGTGACCGATAGCTCACCAACGCGGTTGTCATCTTCTGGCGGATTTGCCGAGGTGCTATCGATGGATACGTAACCAGGAGTTCCCGGCGTTACTGTAAAGCTGCTACCAAGGAAAGTAAGGGCTGCGGATGCACCACCTTCAGCTTCCGCATACACCCCAACGTTAGGGTTGTCTTGCTGTAAAGACGCATTAAAAGAAAGCTGTTTACGTTGTAGCTCAAAGCTCACTTGAAAAGAAGTGGAATCTCCCGCTGCCAGTTGATCTTTCTTAATGTCGATAAAGGGAATACCTGCGTCGGTGTAACCGGAAGGCTCAAAAACCGGAATGTTGCTGTCGGTAATTAGTACCCGAAGCGGGCCTGCCAGCGCGGTATCATGAGGATTGGTGATGGTGACGACAGAAGTGTAAACGCGGTTAATACGGTCGAAAACAGGCCGGGTAGTCTGAACTTGTGCTTCGTCAGGCACGCTGATCCATGCCGCCGAAGCCTGTTGAGTGGCTGCAAGAAGCGCAGCGGTTAACATTGCTTTGTGTAAAGTTGCCATGCTACACACTCCTGCCATTAAGCAGTACTAACACAGACATACGCCGTTTACGCTGTACTAAAGCTGTTGCGGCTAACAGAAAAAGCCCGTAAGTGGCTGGCGCGGGTACCGAAGCCAGCGTGACATTATCAATTCGCATTGAAGAAACGCCGCCGTCAGACAATCCTTCTGCATCTGCGCCAATGTTTAGCTGAAATTCGAGGAACCAGTCAGACGCTGAGTCAAATACATCAGCCAGGGTGTAGGAAAGTGCCAATGATTCCATACCGTCAATAATGCCGCTAAACAAAAAACCACTATTGCCCTGGGCATCAAAATAATTCCCTGTGCCATCGCTGATTGCAACAACTGCGTAATCGCCCACAAAACCTTGATCACTACTGGTTAAACGGCTTGCCAGCTCTAAATCAAAAGACAGCATCATCGGTTGGCTATCGATAAAGTCCAGACGCTGGTACAGGGTATTGGCAAAAAAGGCTTCTGTGTTTGCGCCATCTACCAAAAGCTCCGCGCTGCACTGTGGGCTGGTGCCGGTAATCTGGAAATCATTAACCGTTGAGATATCACCTAACCCGTCGGTGTCTTTCTGCCAACCTGCAAAGTCACAACTGGCGAAATTTCCATTGGTAATTGCTGCACTGATTGCTACTGGTGATGTCAGACATGTCACCAGAAAACAAAGTAAAAGTCGTTTGTTCATTTGTCCCATCTCTTTAGTAATTGGGCAGATGCCCTGTTATTGGTCAGCGAAAAAACACGGTCTTCTTTGCTGCGAGACCTCAACGTGTGCTTTAACCTATAGAGATGTAGCAACCAACATTAACATTTTAAATACATTTATTTTACTTACGATTGACGTTTTTAGCTTTCTTTGTTCAACGGGCCCGCAGAAAAGAAAGGCGACTTGCTTCCTCCTTGGCGATGCACAATAAGAAAAAGCGCAGGCAGAACCAGCAATGTCAGGAAAACTGCAGAGATCATTCCGCCTACCATAGGCGCGGCAATGCGCTGCATTACCTGCGATCCGGTGCCAGAACCAATCAGAATAGGCAGCAGTCCCACGATAACGGCAGTCGCTGTCATCAATACCGGGCGCACCCGCATGCCTGCACCTGCTAGTATCGCGTTGATTAGTTGATCGTGGGTAAAATGGGCGCCGGATGAGCCTTGCGGTTTTTTGATGGCATCAACTGATTGGTTAAGATATACCAGCATGATCACGCCGATTTCCACCGCTACCCCAGCCAGCGCAATGAAACCCACCCCAACGGCTACGGAAAAGTGAAAGCCGTAAAAATACACTAACCATACGCTGCCAATCATCGCTAACGGCAAAGTGATAACAATCATTGCCACATCGCGTACATTGCGAAAGCTTAAATAAAGCAGCACCACAATGATAGCCAAGGTTAGCGGCACTACCACGTTCAGCCTTGCTTTGGCTCGCTCCATGTATTCGTACTGCCCCGCCCAGCTTATAGAGTATCTTGGCGGTAAGTTGATTTGTTCTGCAACCACCTGCTTAGCCTGCTCAACGTAAGTCCCTATATCCACGTTATCAATATCCACCAGCACCCAGCCGTTCAGGCGAGCGTTTTCGCTTTTGATCCCGGCCGGTCCATCTTCAATACGAATATCAGCAATATCTCCTAACGCGATATTGAGCCCTTCCCTGGTAACAATTGGCAGGTTACGCAAGCGCTCTGGTGAATCCCGATACTCCTGCGGATAACGCACATTCACCGGATAGCGCTCTACACCTTCCACCGACTGAGTGACTGTTGCGCCCCCCACGGCACTGGCTATAATCTGCTGAACGTCGGCGATATTCATGCCTAAGCGCGCCGCTTTATCTCGCTGAATATCAATAGTGAGGTAGCGCCCATCAGCCACTCTTTCAGAATAAACCGAGACGGTTCCCTTAACCTCAGATAATACCGTTTCCAGTTGTTTACCAATTTGTTGAATAACCGTTAGCTCCGGACCGGCCACTTTTATGCCTATTGGTGTTTTGATGCCGGTTGCCAGCATGTCGATTCGGGTTTTTATTGGCATTACCCAGGCATTAGTGAGCCCCGGAATTTTCACCAGCGCATTGAGTTCCTGTCGCAATGATTCCGGCGTAATGCCTGGGCGCCATTGCTCTTGCGGCTTAAATTGAATGAAGGTTTCAATCATGGTGAGTGGTGCAGGATCCGTCGCCGTTTCAGCCCGCCCTACTTTACCGAACACCGTCTTAACTTCAGGAATTGTTTTAATGAGTTTATCAGTTTGTTGTAGGAGCTCTCGGGCTTTGCCAATGCTGATTCCCGGGTACGTGGTAGGCATGTACATCAGGTCGCCTTCGTCCAGCGGCGGCATAAATTCACTGCCGATTTTAGCGGCTGGCCAAAGACCTACTACGGAGACAATCAACGCGGCTCCGAGCGTTAACTTTGGATAGCGCAACACCCCTTTCAACATAGGAAGGTAAAGCGTGGCCAGAAAACGGTTCACCGGGTTTTTATGTTCGGGCAGAACGTTTCCCCGCACAAAGTAACCCATCAAAACCGGCACCAGCGTAACGGCAAGTGCGGCGGCTGCGGCCATAGCATAGGTTTTGGTGTAAGCCAGCGGCGCGAACATCTTTCCTTCCTGGCCCTGCAACGTAAACACCGGCACAAAGGAGACAGTAATAATCAATAAAGAGAAAAACAGCGCAGGACCGACTTCAGTAGCGGAATCCACCACCACTTGCCACCGATTTTCTTTCGTTAACGGTGTACGCTCCATGTGTTTATGCATGTTTTCTATCATTACAATAGCACCATCAATCATGGCACCAATAGCAATGGCAATACCGCCTAAAGACATAATGTTGGCATTGATCCCCTGCAGGTGCATGATGATAAATGCAACCAGAATACCCACAGGCAAACTGATAACCGCCACCAGTGAAGACCGCAGATGAAATAAAAAGGCCACACAAACCAGCACTACCACCAGAAATTCTTCGAATAATTTATGCCAAAGATTTTCCACCGCTCTGTCTATCAGACCCGAGCGATCATAAACGGTAACCAGCTCTACTCCTTCTGGTAATCCGGCCTGCAGTTGCGCCAGTTTGGCTTTTACGTTAGCTATCGTTTGCTGCGCGTTTTCGCCAAAGCGCATCACCACTATGCCGCCAACAGTCTCGCCCTCACCGTTAAGCTCTGCCACTGCGCGACGCATTTGTGGCCCCAGTTGTACCGTGGCGATATCTCCTAATGTAAGCGGCGTTCCTTTAGCGCTTGCTCTTAAGGGAATTTGCCGAATATCGCTCAGGCTGCTGATGTAACCAGTGGTGGTGACCATGTATTCCGCCTCTGCCATTTCGATAACAGAAGCGCCAGCTTCCTGGTTTCCTTGTTTTAGCGCTGACAGCACCGTACTTAGCGGTACCTGATAATCCCGCAGTTTGTTCGGGTCAACCTGCACCTGATACTGCTTCACCATACCGCCTACGGTCGCCACTTCTGCCACGCCCGGCACAGTTTGCAGCTCGTATTTTAAAAACCAGTCCTGAATACTACGCAGTTGGCTAAGATCATGCGCACCGGTGCGATCAACCAGCGCATACAGGTACACCCAGCCAACGCCGGTGGCGTCTGACCCTAACTGTGATTTTGCGGCTTCCGGTAGCGAAGGCGCTACTTGACTTAAGTATTCAAGCACCCGGCTTCGCGCCCAGTACAAGTCAGTAGTTTCATCAAAAATGATATAAACATAGGAATCGCCAAAAAAGGAGAACCCTCTCACCGTACGCGCCCCCGGTACTGCCAACATTGCTGTGGTCAAAGGATACGTCACCTGATCTTCGACAACCTGGGGTGCCTGGCCAGGGTAAGATGTTTTAATGATCACCTGAACATCAGACAAATCGGGGATGGCATCAACCGGCGTACTTTTTACCGAATAAATACCTGCTCCAATCAGAAGCAACGTGGCCAGCAACACCAAAAATCGGTTGTTAACTGACCAGCGTATAATCGCCGCAATCATGGTTTGCGTCCCTCATGACCAGCGTGATCCATGCCTTGATGGTCTTGCTGCGGCGCAATGGCCACGATAACGAAATCGTCGCGTACTTCAAAAGTGAAGGTGACTGCCATGTTTTCGTGCAGTTGATCAATTTCTATGTTGGCGGCAAGCGCAAATTCTACAGTCGCTGGTGGTCTATTCCACTTTTCAATAGCGTCCCGGCTAATGACCAGAATGCGATTTTGCCTGTCAATATTTTCGATAGTACCGTTGACGGTTGCGGTATCCACATCTGGTTCTTGTTCAGTAGCGCCTTCAGTCAGTTCATCTTCTGACATGTCGTGCCCCATCACATGAATAGCCGTAATGGCATATTCTTCGTCCGCACGGCGTGTAATTTCCAGATGTAAACTCAACCCTTCTGCCAATTGAGTGATATCAACCGCATCCGCTACATTAAAGTCCATTGTCATTTCCGGCCACTCCCACTCGGGTATGGCGTCATGGGAAACGGTTACCATTCGATGCGCCGGCATTACCGTCTCAACCACGCCTCTGGTCCAGATGCTTTGGGACTTACTGTCACTTTGCATGCGGATAAAATCAGATGTTTTACTGGATTCTGAATCTAATAAAAATTGGGCAGAAGTCACCACAGTGTCACCTTCGCTAACACCGCTTAATATTTCCACCTCATCCTCGCTTTCCCTGCCCAGCGTAACCTCAATAGATTTAAAACGTCCTTCCTCTAAGGCGACAACAACCCTGTTTTGGCTGCCGGTGCGAATAACGGCCTCCTGAGGCACAACCAACGCCTCGTCCTCTTCTTGCAAATGTACGGTAATGGACGCAAACATATTAGGTTTTAAAACCCGGTCTGGATTTTCCAACCGAACGCGGAAACGCAAAGTGCGGTTTTGTTGGTTAACTGAAGGGTAAATGTAGTCAATGTCGCTCCGCCACTGCTTACCTGGCTGATAATCAAGATTAACGGTAACTGGCAGCCCCTGTTGGATAGCCCCTGCATCACGCGCAAAGACTTCGGCTTCAAGCCACACTTCATCTAACTGACCAATGCTCATCAAGGTATCGCCGGGCTTCACGTAAAAGCCCTCACGAGTGGAAAGCTTATTCACGACGCCGCTTTGCGGCGCGTAGAACGTAATGTTTTGCTGCACAATGCTGGTTTTTTCCAGAGCGCTGATCACTTGTGGCGCAAGCTGTAAGGCTTTCAGGCGTTCTTTTGCAGCGCTGATAAGGCTGGCATTACCGCGCCTCTTGGCAATTAAATATTCCTCCTGTGCATTTACCAATGCAGGAGAATATAAAGTGTAGAGAGGTTCTCCACGGGTGACGGGTTCGCCTGTTGCTTTAATATAAAGTTTATCAATCCACCCTTCTACCCGCGGGTGAATATGCACAAGTTCATCTTCATTGTATTGAACATAGCCCACGGTCTGTATTGCGGATTTCAGCACATTACGCTGCACTTTCGCCGTGCGAACGCCCAGATTATTCACCATTGCCGGTGCTATAGTTACAACGCCGGCACCATAGTCTTCTTCTGACGTGGTATCTTCATATACAGGAACTAAATCCATGCCCATGGGAGATTTCCCCGGCGCATCGCGGCGGTATTCTGGGTCCATGGGTGCAACCCAATATAAAGGTTCCCGAGGGGCAACTGCATCATCCCGCGAACCTTGATTTGACGATAGCAACAACCAGGCTGCCCCCGCCCCGACGACAATACCAGCGACAATCCCGAGCGTGAGTTTTGTTAATGAACGCATTAGTGTTCTCCCTGCCAAATGGCAACGGGCTCTGCCTCAACAAAAAAGTAATTTATGCGGCTGCGGGTTTTTAAAATGTCCACATCAATTCCTGTCGCTATTATTCTGGCATTAAGTTCAGCTATGCGAGCGCGTACAACTTCAGCAAAATCGCCTTCAGAATTGGTGTACGCAGTAAGCGCGGTCTCCGCCTGCTCATGAATCTGAGGTAATAATTGCTCCTGGTACAGCGCCTGGCGTCGGTGCAGCCCCTTAAGCTGCTGATGCAGCGCCTGAAACTGAGCGAGCATACTTTTCAGCATCAGTCGCTTGTCCGTTTTCACCGCCTCGGCACTCGCAATAGCAGATGACACCATTTTATCCTGGCGATTGTCTGTAAACAGAGGAACATCAACCGTTAACCCCACTGAGAAAAAGTCAGCCCGCTCGATCCCCTGAGGAGAATTGTCGCGATAGCCGTAGCTGGCGTTCACGCCCCATTGAGGTTTATATTGTTCCTGCGCCAGGGCAATGTCTGTGGTTGCAGCGGCTATCTGGTTTTCAATGGCTTTGAGTGATGGGTGGTTGTTGAACGTAGCGACTAAAGCCTCAACAGAAGTGTCTTTTTTCTCTGCATTGGAATATCCAAGGGTAATTTCCGGCAGCAGTTCGGGAAGCTGCCAGCTGGATTCTGACGATAATGTCAGCCTGTCTGCCTGATCAACATTTGCTATCCATTCTTCCAGTTTGGCAAGCGCAGTCTGATATTGCTGCCGCGCCAACGTTAATCTATCGTCAAGCTGCACCAGTTCCAGTTGCGAGCGAATCACATCCTGCTGGCGCACATTGCCGGTTACGTTGGCGTACTGGGCATTGGCAATTTCGGCAAGCTGCTCAAACAGAAACTTATCGCGTTCAATTAAAGTAATGGTTTGCTGAGCCAACCATGCATCTAACCAGAATTCCGCCACATTAACTGCAACTTTGGCTTTACGATCCTGCCGTAGATAAGGAAACTGCGCCGCTTCCAGTTGCAGGCCAGCACGCTTTATTTCCAGCGAGCGCCCGCGCGGAAACATTTGTGACACACCCACTTTTACCTGCGTCATGGCTTCCTGATCGAAATCCCAGGTATCCATAGGGAGATTTGCCACACTTAAGGCGACTGTCGGATCTGCCAGTGTTCCAGCTGCAATACTCTGCTGCGCCATTGCCTGCTGACGATAACGACTTCCCGCCAGCCACGGATCGTGCTGATAAGCGAGCTTTATAGCGTCGTTAAGATGTAAGACAGCTGCTGTTGCCGCCGGCGCCAACAGCGAAAATATCAATAACACGCACGCGTAACACGCCCGCGTTTTGCGTAACCCAATACCCATTTTTTAACTCCAGAAATGCTGGAAATTGTTGCAAAAGCAAAAATATATCCCTTGATTGGCGGCCAAAATTCAGGCGCACGTATACCAGGTTAAGCTGCTATGGGTGGTCGGTAACGAGAAGGGGGAAAAGTTAAAGACAATGAAGTTTGTCCAGGTAACGCTGGCTCATCAACATAGCTATCCGCTGGCATAATGAGTTGAGAAGCTAAATACACCGAACCTGAGCAAACTTGCTCTGGACACTGACAGGTATCACCGCAACAACCATCTTCGGCTGTCATAGGTTCATCTTCAGACGACATATTGCAGGGATGCGCATCAGGAGAGGACATCATTGGCGCAGAGGCCATGTGATTTTCGTCGCTCTGTATCTGCGAGAGGGTATCTACAAGCTGGCCGTTTCCCTGCCCCATAAAAATGAGCATCAAAAAAATAACTTTAAGAAGGGAAACAGTTGGAGTTTTCATAACAATAAAGTCGCCAGCAACGGCGGATAAGTTACTGCAAAATTAAGCAGATGTACAGCCCGCATGTAGCGGAATGGGTAGACCGGCTACACGATACAAGCCAGTCTACATTTAACGATTAATCAGAAGAGGAATTTTTTGAAGTGGCCTGAACCGACCAGATTTTATTCCCACTGTCGTCGGATATCAGCAACATGCCTGACGGCGTTTCCCGTACAGCAACTGGGCGACCATAGGCTTCGTCGTTCTTCATGCTTTTAAGAAATCCGCCCATAAATTCTTCAATTTCTCCGGTGGGTTTGCCATCTTTAAAAGGCATAAATATCACGCGGTAGCCGTTATACTTTGCTCTGTTCCATGAACCGTGTTGTGCAGCAAACAAGCCATTGTGATATTTTTCAGGAAATGCCTCACCCTTATAAAATTCCAGATCCATTGTGGCTGTATGATTACCGACCGCGATGTCAGGCACAATCGTCTCTTTTGGCAAGTCTTCTGGCATTCTGTCTTGCCAACGTGGGTCTGCATGTTCACCAAAATATTTATAGGGCCAGCCGTAAAATCCGCCTTTTTTGATGCTGGTGACATAATCCGGTACCAGATTATCACCCAACTCATCGCGTTCGTTCACCGCCGCCCATAGCTCACCCGTTACAGGATTGTAATCCAACCCGTTAGGGTTACGTACGCCAGAGGCATAAACCTCTTCATTATTCCCTTCGAGATCTAACGTAAATATTTTTGCACGACGCGCTTCTTTTTCAATGCCGTATTCCCCCACATTACTGGAAGAGCCCACAGTAAGAAGCAACTTATCGCCACTATCATTCACTTCAATATTCCGCGTCCAGTGGTGATTGTAGCCGCCCGCAGGCAGTTTATGGATGACTTCTCCTTTGGTACCTATTGAGTCTATTCCTTTTTTATAAGGAAAACGCATAATGCTATCGGTATTAGCAACATAAAAGGCATTTTCTTCTATTAATGCCATTCCAAAAGGCTGGTTCAGATTCTCAAGAAACACATGCCTTTCATCTGCTACGCCATCTTTATCTTTATCACGAAACAAGGTAATGCGATTGGCGCTGTTACTGTCGCTGTCATTCGACTCAGCCACTAAAACGTCTTCATTGGGCAGAATATAAATCCATCTTGGATGCTGAAGATCACCTGCAAATTCTTTTACTTCAAAGCCGTCTGGTACTGTGGGTTTTTTGCCCTTGGACCAACCTACGACCTTCGTTTCGCGCCGGGTGGAGTCAGTAGAATAAGGTTCAGGCAAGGGCACTTTTTGTCCTAGTGCATAGCCATTTTCTGGTTTAACGGCGACCTGAGCTTGAGCGGAAAAACTGGCTCCTACTATAGCAAGCGAGAGAAGTGATAATTTACCTATCATCTGGTTTCCTTTTTAAGTGAGTCAGTGACTGAAGCTGCTCGGTAAAGTGACAAATACCGCCCATTAAAAGCGCGCATCGGCACAATCCTGATTAGGCGATTTTATACGCAGCTATCTCATTGATGGATTACCGCAGCATGACTGTTATTTTCTATTCCCTTTATCTTATCTCTGGGCTGGTGTGGATTGTTCTTTCCTACTTTAATTGTTAAAGCGTTCGGGCAGTATTTTCCGGCAGTTCAGTTGGAACAGCCTGTTCAGGCAGAAAATTGAGTGTGAATGTACTTAAACAATACTTTACAATTCGCCTTTCGTTTCAAAAGGAACAGCGGCAGGTATGGCAGCGATAGGAATTGATTACGGCACGTCTAATTCAGAAGTGGTGTATTTTGATGGAAACCAGCACCAGCATATCCAATTAGATCCCCAGATTGAGAACAGTAATAAAATACGCTCTTCAATCTTCATCTATTATGAAGATGAACTGCCGGTTCCGCCTGCCGCCATCGTGGAAGCAAAGGTTAGTCAGCTACAACGCGCTATTACCCGGCAAATCGAAAAAGCCAAGCAAGGCTATTACGATGCTCAGGATCCACGGGAACAACAGATTTACAGTGAGCAGGTCGACGACCTGCGCGGGCAGTTTCATAACCGTCCGGCATTGCAGCGCAGAGCTATTCAGTTACTGCTTAAAAATATGACCGTACAGGAACTGTCATTGCAGCAACTGGTAGAGACTGGCAAATTCGCTTTCGGCGAAGATGGCTTCAGGCGATTTCTGAAAACCCCGGATAAAGGAAGGTTAATTTATTCGCCGAAGAATTTCCTTGGCGCCAACCTTGAAGAAAGCCAGAAGCAGGCTTTTGTCGGTATGATTGCAAGGCAGTTGGAATACTTTAAACAGTGTGCCGAGCAGCAACTTCAGCAGCCAGTCGATACTGCGGTAATTGGTCGCCCAGTGCGGTTTCACGGCACCCGCTTTGAAACGGGAAATGCACAGGCTATCGACATTATGACACAGGCGGCGAATCTGGCCGGCTTCGGTCAAGTTAGCTTTCTTGAAGAACCCATTGCTGCGGCATATGAAATTGAACGTTCGCTGCAAAAGCTTACCACCGCTCTGGTGGTGGATATTGGCGGCGGCACGACTGATATTTGCTGTATTGATCTTGCCCCAGAAAGATATGCCCGGATTGATCGTCAGCAAGATGTTCTGGCAGTAACCGGGAAACGTTTGGGTGGCATGGAATGTGACAAAAGCCTGGTTCTAAAAACGCTTGCGCCGCAGATGGGGCTTGGGTTGCAAATGCACAACGGTCTGCCCGTACCCCCCACCTATTTTTCAGATATGTGTGCCGTTGACGATATCCCAAAACTTACCCGCTTCTTTTCCGATGATTATGGGCTGGAAATTGCCCAGACTCTGTCGATAACCAAAAATCCTGAGTTGCTTAAACGCCTGCTTGTCGTGCAGGAAGAGAAGCTCTCTGCCCGGGTGGTTAACTCGGCCCGAATGGCCAAGGAGCTGCTATCTTCAAAAGACGCCATTACCTTGCCGTTGCATTATATCGAGCCAGATTTTGACGTGCATATCGACAACACCATGCTAAAGCTGTCGATGCAGTCCTGGCTAAGCAAAGTCAAAAGCTTAATAAAAGATTGTCTGGCGCAAAGCAGCAAGGCGCCGGAGGTAGTTATGATTACCGGCGGAATGAGTTTGTCTCCGGTAGTCAGAGAAGCACTTTGCGAGGAGTTATTAGCTGGCTTGCCGCTACTGGAAAATGATGCCTTTAATTCGGTTTGCGAGGGACTGGCGATTCAGGCAGCCAAGCTTTAACCTAAAGCATTTCGTTTACTGCAAGCAGAAAAAATTGCGTGTACCCGGCCCCACAATAAAGCGAAGCCGGCCAGAACAGATTTACGCTTCTGGCAACACAACAGTGACCGGCGGCGGATATTCCGTCGGTTTGTCTGGGATCATTTTTAGAAATACCGCGTATTGCCCGCCACTCCCAGAGCCTCTTCAACAAACTCATCGTCCCGCTGCCAGATGGTCCATCTCGGTGGCCAGTCCAGGCTTTCCTTTGGTAATTGCTGGAGAAGCTGCATCGGTCGCACTTGCTTTGTCAGCAAGCGAGAGAGCTCAAGCTGAATGAGTACTTCATGCTGAACGATATATCAATACAGAATGCCGCGCAGACTACCGTAGGAGGGGATAACTGGTGATTTAACCAATCCAACCCTATCGTTTACAAAATCAAGAACTAAGATATAGTGTCCACACCTCCGCCTAACCAAACCAAAGAGGAGCAAAAATAACGTAACTATTAGAAGTAATATGCGCAATAACCGTATAACTTACATTAGCGGTTTTTAGTCTTAAAACTCCTAAAAGCAAGCTATAAAGTAGAATAAAAATTAACGATATTGCATCTTGGTATTGGAAATGAAATAACGTAAATAAAATACTTGTAACTCCCACTGTAGCCATACTAGACAGCCCCTTATTGATCAAACCTCGAAATAACCAGCCGCGAAATATCATTTCCTCCATTGTTGGAGCAATGACGCAACAAGCCAATATAACTAAAGCTGTATTTTTAAATGAGTTTGCGAAAATTTTCATTTCGAGCGTCAGGAATTCGATTGGAAGATCGTAAATATAAATAGATATATCGCAAAGAAACTCAAATAAAACTGTTGAAATAACTACTAACAGCAACAGGATCAAACTTACTTTTTTAAACCCTAAATATCGTAATAATCCTATGAAGCTCCGAGAACCGACCACATATTTAAGAAGAGGATAAAATAACAATGGAGATAAAATAGATGCTCCCAAAGCTATCATGATTTCGATCTGAGGATTCTTCTCCTCATAAATATTATACCCGTTGATGGCTAGCACTACTGACATGACAAAACTAAAAATTGTTAGAGGAAAAAAACTAAGAGTGAAGCACCATCCCAACATAGACAAGCACGCGTAAGAACTTTTCTCTAAATAGCTGATATTATCATAAGAAAATTGTTTCAACTTTAGACTCTGTTAAAATTTATTAAGATTAAAAATAAGTATTTATTTACGCATTTCAGTAAATCGAGAAATGGATTGATAACTGAAAATACATCTAAAAATAACATATAATGTTTATGTGTTATTCTAATTATTGTAACAAAATAGACGTAGCAACTAAGACCGACCACGTCTATTCTACTAGCTTACTGATTTAATCGTTTTACCGAAATTAAGGTCTCCAGCCATAAGCACCGTAACGATTATTACCGCCACCACTCCAAGCTCCCTCCATAGCAGCCCATCTAAAAAACCTAACCATCCTGCTACCGCCACTGACTTGTTTTATTTCATTCACATTTAGTTCGCGCATACTACTTCACTCCATCTGTTCGACTATTGTGTTATAAAAAATATTGAGTTGTGATTTTCTATCTTAACTGATATTGTTTAATTAAGCTGACTTCAGTTTATTAACGCTACAGTAGACCGAAGACAGCCACTCTTATTTTCTAACGAAGCTTTTTTTGTATTCCCCTGCTAGAAAAATTCTTATATATATCTCTAATTAACTCGTGCTTTTAGACCATAAATTGGCTCTATCAACCATTCAACCAATGTGCGCTGCTCTAACATAATATCGGCCTCAAATAGCATCCCAATTTTTAATTCAAAAGCTCGACCATACGCTTGCACTTTCTGTTTAGCCAATTCTGCGCGTAAGCGCTAAACGAGCTCTTGCAATGTAGTCGACAGTTGCACTTCCTTTGGTGTAATAAGTACACGGTCTATTCTAGTAATTTCACAAGCGTACGGGCAACACATCTTTAGTCCAGTGTTAGATCGGGCATGCTATTGAAATAGCCAATCTAAAACAGAACCTTAATCGTTGGGTATGAAAGTTGATGTAGCGGGTCGGCGAACGTTCAGTCCCCAATGGAAGATGAATATCGTCAACCAAGCCGCCATTTCTTTTCGTTCAGTGTCGCTGATTGCCAGAGAAAATAGCATTAATACTAACCAGGTGTTTCGCTGAAAACGTGAAGTGAAAAAGGGGCAGTCTCGCTGGGTACGCGTTGCAAGGGGCATGCAGTTGTTACTGCACAAAGAGGAGCCCACTGCGTTTTTGCCGGTTATCCCGTCACCACCCAAACAACCTGCTCCAGCTTCCACTACGATTACCGTAGAGCTTACCACGGGGCATCGTCTGACAGTGGCTCATGCCGACGAGCAACTAGTACGTCTATTATTGTCGGCGTTATTATGATTACCTTATCTCACGACCTGCGCATCTGGCTTTGTGCCGGCCACAGCGATACGCGTAAAGGCTTCGATGGTTTATCAGCGTTAGTGCAACATATGTTGAATAAAAATCCGTTTGCAGGCCAAGTGTTTGTATTTCGAGGACGTCGTGGTGACAAGATAAAATTACTCTGGTGGGATGGCCAAGGATTGTGCATGTACTATAAGCGATTGGAGCAAGATTAGTTCGTTTGGCCTGCTGCTCGATCCGGTGCAGTGCATTTAACACACGCCCAATTATCCTTACTACTTGAAGGCGTAGATTGGCGACCGCCTGCCCATCGCAACGCCCCAAAAAACGCAGGGTGAAAGACAACAAAAAACATACTAAATCAGCGTGTTAACCTGTATTTGATGGTACCGTGCTCAGCATGAAAACGACGACGAACACCTTGCCCGACGACCAGCAAACACTCCAACAGATGGTGTTGCAAATGCAGGCGAAACTGGTGCAAAAGGAAACACTTATTCTCACCTTACAGCAGGCGTTGTTGGGGTTGCGTCATCGTCAGTTCGATCGCTCTTCTGAACAAGTAGCAACTATCCGAAACTATAGATTGTTGCCAATTAAGGTAAAATTTTCTAAATAGTTTTTGGAAAAACCGGATTTATGTGGAAACTCGGGACTGGCTGACAGATACAAAAAAGCCCCGCAATTGCTTGCAGGGCTCTTAAGTAATGGTGCCTCGACCCGGGATCGAACCAGGGACACGCGGATTTTCAATCCGCTGCTCTACCAACTGAGCTATCGAGGCAAAACTGTTTAGCACTTTATGATGCGCTAGCACCTGTTGCGCTGTGGGTGCGTATTAAACGGATTTACGTGTCTTAAGTCAACCGTTTTTCTAAGAATTTTTTTCGATTGCGCATACTTTGTTCAAAACGATGATAATCGATTATTTTTTCGGCGGAACATAGCCTTCAATCGACGGTTGCTCACCTTCAAACAAAAACGCAGCCATTTTTTCTTCAAGAAATTTTCTTGCTTCCGGCTCCATCATATTCAGTTTATTTTCGTTTATTAGCATGGTTTGCTTTTTTTGCCAGTCGGCCCATGCTTCTTTAGAAATATTGTCGTAAATACGCTTACCCAGTTCTCCGGGGTACAGCTGAAAATCAAGTCCGTCAGCGTCTTTTTTGAGATGTTGGCAATATACGGTTCTACTCATGAATACTTTTCCTCTGCTTTGTTTTCTAGCTTAAAGCATTTGCTTAATTTCGTTTATAATTTTTTTAGTGGGTGCGGCCAGCCCAACTTCAATAGGGTCGTCGAGAGAAAACCAGCGCTGCTGACTTTCCGCTACTGTTCTTCGCATTGGTGCTTCGACCATTAACAATACAGGTGTAATATCCAGATGAAAATGGCTGAACGTATGGCGAAACGGCGTCAGTTCCTGCAAATGGTAGTCTTGGATATTCAGTGAATCAGCCGCCTGCTCAACAGTATTTGTGGTTTCAGCAAAACCGTACAAACCGCCCCACAAACCTGTGGCCGGACGTTGAGTCAGCATTACCTGGCGTTGATAAAACAGCGCCAACATTGTAGTGGTGCGAACAGGTAATGTCTTTTTTGGTTTTTTGCCGGGGAACTCACTTTGCCGCCCCTGCGCGTAAGCCAAACAGCCTTGCTGAAGCGGGCAGTGGTCACAATCGGGCTTCCCGCGGGTACAAATCATCGCGCCCAGGTCCATCATCGCCTGGGTGTAGCGATGGCAGCGTTCATCCGGAGTGTGCTCAGCGGCAAATTGCCACAGCGTATTTTCTACTGTTTTTTGTCCCGGCCAACCCTCTACAGCATAATATCGGGCAAGCACGCGCTTAACATTGCCATCCAGTATCGGATGGCTTTGACCACAGGCAAGGGACAGCACGGCACCAGCCGTGGAGCGACCGATTCCCGGCAGCGCCATGACGTTTTCAATTTCCACAGGAAACTCGCCGCCAAGTTCTGCGACTACTACTTTTGCCGCTTTATGCAAATTCCTGGCGCGGGCGTAGTAGCCCAAACCCGTCCAATGATGCAGCACCTCGTCCTGAGACGCGGCCGCAAGCGCCCCAACATTCGGAAAGCTTTGCATAAACTTCTGGAAGTAAGGGATCACGGTGCTCACTTGAGTTTGCTGTAACATGATTTCCGACACCCATACGCCATAAGGCGTAATATTCTGTTGCCAGGGAAGGTGTTTACGGCCGTGTTGGTCAAACCATGCCAGCACGCGAGAAGCAAAATTATCTATCATTGTACGATTATCAATACCACGAAAACATCGTTAGCTTTAGGCGGGGTATGATAGCATGCAATCCATAACTATGAGGTGTTTACTGGAGGCGCAATGACGCAGAACCCGGTACTGTTTTTACCCGGCACACTGTGCGACGAGAGAGTGTGGCTGCCTGTATGGCGGCAACTTGCTATTGTTCAGCGTCGTTACGTTCCATTGCAATGGGCAGGAACGCTGGAAGAAATGCTGGCACTGACTGGCGATAGAGTTCTGGATGGCGAAAAAGTGCATCTGATAGGATTTTCCATGGGCGGGTTTATCGCTACGCAGTGGGCTTGCAGCAATGTCGAAAAAGTAGCTTCTCTCACCCTGGTTGCTTACAACCCAAAGGGATTAGATGAGCAAGAACTGGTTAGAAGACGACAGCTTATCACCATGTTAAAGAAAGGTCAGTTTAAGCCAGAAAGCCCAGTCTATGTGAACCGGTTTGTTCATCCTGAACATCAGAAAAATCCTGATGTTACCGGCGTGATACAGGAAATGGGCAAAGACTTAGGCCGAAACACGCTGCTTGCCCAAACCGCAGCCACTACACCGCGCGCGGATTTAACCTCTGCCATTGCAAAAGCGCCGTTCCCTGTGAATATTATTGCCGCTCAGGATGATGAAATTGTGGCCTTTGGCGATGTGCAAAAAGTCGCAGCTTCCCTCCCTGGCGCAACCTTTTTTCCAATTGATCGAGCCGGTCATATGGCGCTTCTGGAAAAGCCCTCCGAAATTGCGGCGATGCTGAAAGAAATGTATGCATAGACACGCGAATTGCGCTACTTTTGTACCAAATCGTTGCATTGTTTAGCATAGACTGGATAATGCCGCTCCAGAAAAAACAGGCTATAGAGCACCGCTATGGGTCAATTTAAAAATCAGGCTGAAGCTGAAGCAGCTGGCGTCTATATCAGTAAAGTGAAAAGCTTCGTTAAACGTGAAGGTCGCTTAACCAATGGCCAAACCAAAGCGCTGGAGGCCTACTGGCCCACAATGGGCGTAGAGTACGCAGACGCGGAGCTGAACTTTGCCGAACTTTACGGGCGTAGCGCGCCTGTCGTGCTGGAAATCGGCTTTGGTATGGGTAAATCTCTCGTTGAAATGGCAGATAGCGACCGCGCGAAAGACTTCTTTGGAATTGAAGTACATCGGCCTGGCGTGGGTGCGTGTCTTGGTGACGCTGGCGAACTTGGTCTTACCAACTTGCGAGCCATGGAACATGATGCAGTGGAAGTGTTGAAAAACATGATCCCGGATGGCAGCTTAGCAAGATTGCAGCTTTATTTTCCTGACCCATGGCATAAGACCCGCCATCATAAGCGACGCATTGTACAGCCCGAATTTGTTCAACTGGTGCGCTCAAAGCTTGCCGTCGGCGGGCATTTCCATATGGCTACTGACTGGGAAGCTTACGCTGAACATATGGCGGAGGTTATGGATCAGGCAGAAGGTTACCGGAATACGGCCGAAGAAGGACATTTTGTGCCTCGTCCTGATTATCGGCCAATTACCAAATTTGAAACCCGAGGCCAGAAATTGGGCCACGGCGTCTGGGATTTAATTTACGAGCGTGTTGCATGATTCTTTCTCCGCAAAGCCAGTTGTTAGAACGGAATATCGAGCTTTTTGAACAAGGCAAGTGGTTACTTATCAACCCTGCCGACGCTTACTTCACCGAACAACTGGCGCATCGCGAACTTGCAGTTATGCATCAATACTTTGATGTATTTTCAGAGAGCGTGCGCGTTATTTCGACAGCGTCGTTTGATAGCCGTGATGTAGTACAGCAAAAAGACGGCTTTTCTGTCACTCAAAAAGTTGGCGAACACTTACATACCTTTGCTCCTTTTCTTTCTGAACATAACGTTTATACAGATGTTATGGTTGTTATGCCCAAGTCTAAAGCACATTTACAGATGCTGTTACAGATGGCCGCCGGCGCAGTGCTTCCCACCGGGCGCATTCACGTGGTAGGAGAAAATAAAGGCGGCATTAAAAGCGCCGGTAAGCTGATGGACAAATACGGGCAGACCAACAAGGTTGATTCTGCTCGTCATTGCAGTCTTATTACATGCTCGGTAAATGAAGACTTCCCTGCTTTTGAAAGCGAAGAATGGCTGGACGAACGGACCTACGAAATAGGCGACGATCAGTGGCAGGTAGTGTCTGTGCCAGGCGTATTTAGCCATGGCGAATTAGATAATGGCACGCAGATCCTGATTGAAAAAGCCTCTTCAACCTTGCGCGGCCACGTGCTCGACTTCGCCTGTGGCGCCGGAGTGGTAGGCAGTTACCTGCTCAAGCAGTACCCACATCTGAAAGTGACCTTTCTTGATGTCAACGCATTGGCGCTGTACGCGACCGCAAAAACCTTAAATGCCAACGGCCAAACGGCGGATCTCATTGCAGCAAACGGTTTACTTGGTGTTGAAGAACTCTTTTCACACATTATAACGAATCCCCCTTTTCACACCGGCGTGAAAACCGATTACAGTGTCACTAAACGATTTATCACCGATGCTAAGCGGCTCCTCAAACCTAAGGGAACACTGCAGATGGTGGCTAACCGCTTTCTGCCTTACCCCGGCTTGCTGTCGGAAACGTTCCCACGAGTGCACACGCTGGCGCAAAATACGCAGTTTACGGTTTATTTGGCGTTATCTTAATAGCGCAGGTACCCAGCGCTATGATAATGTTTAGCTCATTCCTCTACGCAGCAGACAAGGCACTATGCGTTTGTCTGCCGTGGACATGAACGCTCGTATTAAAGGTGATGCTGTGAAAATTGTGTTTGCCATATCAGAAGTGGAAGATCTTGTAAAAACCGGTGGCCTTGCCGATGTAGGAAAGGCGCTGCCGCTGGCACTAAAAGCCGCTGGTCATGAAGTTGTTATTATCATGCCCTATTACAAGGCAATTGCTGAACAATACGCGCTGGCCGATGCCTGTTCGCAGCAAACGGTATTCACAGAAAGCCAGGTTTACCCATTTGCCATTAAGCAGTTAAACTGGAATGGCATTGATGTTTATTTTGTTGATTATCCGGAGTATTTTGCTCGCGATGGCCTTTACAGCAACGCTTATGAAGCATACTCCGACAATGGCGAGCGCTTTAGCTTTTTCGCGGGAGCAGTGCTGACTACGCTGCAGGCTTTAAGTTATCAGGCTGATATTATCCACTGCCACGATTGGCACACTGCTATGTTGCCCTATTTGATGACTTACGAACGCTCTGGCTTTTTCACTGAGACTAAAACGGTTTTTACGCTGCACAACGCTGCTTTCCAAGGTGTGCACAAGCTTGATGACATCCCGTTTTTACGCCACCACCCCGGTATTCTTGCGCAGGTTCATGGCGGCTATATCAATATGCTGCAAACCGGTATCAATTTTGCGAATAAAATTACTACCGTCAGTCCAAACTACGCACAGGAACTCCTTACTGATTTAGGTAGCCACGGTTTACACGAACGACTGGTGTCGCGACAGGGGGATTTAAGCGGTATATTAAACGGCTGTGATTATGGGCAGTGGGATCCTTCTGACGATCCATACCTGCCGGAAAATTTCAGTGTCGATAATATCTATGGGAAAAAGACCTGCAAACGCGTATTGCAAAGCAAAAGTGGCCTGCCTGAACGGGAAAATGTGCCCTTGTTTGGCATGGTTTGCCGCTTAACCGAACAAAAAGGATTTGGTTACCTGTTACCGATTCTGGACGAACTGATGCACCATAATATTCAGATGGTAATCGTGGGTACAGGCGATCCTAAAGTTTGTATGGATTTGGGTGAGTTTGCGCAGAAAAATGCAGAGAAGTTTGCCTTTATTAACGGTTTTAGTACGGAACATGCTCATTTAGTTGAAGCGGGCGCGGATTTTTTCCTGATGCCGTCTCAGTTCGAACCATGTGGGCTTAATCAAATGTATAGTCTCGCTTATGGCACTATTCCTGTCGTTCGTGCTGTAGGTGGACTGAAAGATACGGTTATAGATCAACAGCAAGATCCCGCTAACGCCACAGGCTTTGCCTTTGAACCTCCCTATCCAGCTGCACTGTTATCCTGTGTTCGCCGGGCACTGCTGTTTTATTACGAGCACCCGGAAAACTTCAGAGAGATGCAGGAAAGAGGGATGCGAACCCGTTTTACCTGGGATAGAGCTGCAGAAGAATATAGCGCGTTATATAAACAAGCCATGGATCAATAGAAAAGCTTAATAGTGGCCATTGTGATGTTCGATGGCGTCTTGGCAATATTACCTTTTGCGTAGCGATTGGTTATTGTACATAAAAACAGAGAAAGCTTTTCTTTTGAGCAGGTTTGGGCCACTATTAAGCCAAACCCGCGTTTACAAAATACAAACTAATAATAATGTCAGACTCGGCGGTGCGGTTGTCAATTCGCAGCTTATTTCTATGGGTGGTAATGGCCATCGCTACAATCACGCTGGTGTTTGCCTCCGGCTTATCGCTATATACCCAAATTAAAACCTACCGCAAAGAACTGACTGACGATGTGGCAATGCTTGCCGAGCTGGTCAGTAAAAACGCGGCTGAGGATCTTGCCAATGAAGACGAGCCTGCTGCTAACGCACACCTTGCAAGCCTTAAAGCCGCAAAAATAATCTTAAACGTTCATCTTTATCGTCAAGATGAGCTTAATAACCTGAGTTATTTTTCAAGCTATAATCAGGCGGGACAAACGCCGGTAGAGTCGCGGCCGCAATCTGTTTCCAAGCTTTTACAGCCCCGAATAACCGATGACATAATTGAAGTTGCCCGCCCCATTATTTACCGACAACAAATTGTGGGTTATTTGTATCTTCGTGCATCCGCAGCCAATTTTAATCAATTAGTGGGTAAAGCTATTCTCATCAGTTTAACGGTTATGTTTATCATGATGATAGTGAGCTTCCTGCTGGCTCTGCGCCTGCAACAGGTCATTACCGGGCCTATTGAATATCTGGCAGATTTTCTGCAAAGAACGTCGCGTCAGCGGGATTATTCTTCTCGCGCCGAAGTGTGCAATGTTCGTGAGCTAGGTATTTTGTCAGAAGCTGTAAACGTGATGCTTTCCCGAATCCAGGAATACGTACAAAAGCAACAGGCGGCTGAAGATCAGCACAAGAAACTCAATTCCAGCCTGGAAGACATGGTAAACCAACGTACACTTGCGCTTAAAGATGCCAATCAGGAATTAATTCAGACGCTGGAAAAACTGCACCAGTTTCAGCGTCAGATAGTTCAAAACGAAAAAATGGCGTCGCTGGGCGACATGGTCGCGGGTGTGGCGCATGAAGTGAATACGCCAATTGGGCTGGGTGTCACAGCATCCACAATGATGCTTGATAGATTAAAGGTAATTCAGGATCAATTTGAAAATAAGACGCTGAAAGCCAGCACCATGACCAGGTTTTTATCCGAGAGTCAGGAAAATCTTAACATCATTTATCGGAACTTAAACCGCGCGGCAGAGCTTATTTCCAGTTTTAAACAGGTAGCCGTCGATCAATCAAGTGAAAACAACCGAACTTTTTGCTTTGCACAGCTGGTTAATGAGATACTACTGTCGCTACGCCCTCGATTGAAGAATCTAGACCATAAAATTAACGTCGAGTGCGATCCTACCCTTTCAGTTGAAACGAAAGCCGGGCCGATTAATCAAATTCTCATTAATTTGATTATGAATTCAATTATTCATGGATTCGAAGGTGTTGAAGAAGGCGAGATAACTATTATTGCGGAAATGATGTCGCCTACAAAGCTAAAACTCATTTATCGTGATAATGGTAGAGGCATTCCCGGCGATATTCGTAAGCGTATATTTGATCCGTTCGTTACGACTAAGCGAGGACAGGGAGGATCAGGGCTGGGTATGCATTTAGTGTATAATCTAGTGACGCAGGCCTTAAACGGCACAATTGCGCTTTCCAGCGAAGAAGGAAATGGTGTGGAATTTATTATCGTTTTCCCTGTCGTAAGCTCTATATCAGAGAAAGCGTAAGATTAAACAGGCGTAGACCTTGTAATTTATTTACAAATCCTTATACCGTATAAATGTTTTATTCGTTGATGACTTGCAAACCCCGTCACGGATATTAATATTTAACCAGTAGATTGCTTAAACCGATTGTAAGAAGAGTGTGAAACCACCATGCAGACGCCAAACGTATTAATTGTTGAAGATGAAGTGGTAACCAGAACCACATTAAAAAGTTTATTTGAGGCTGAAGGCTACAGTGTGTTTGAAGCCGAAAATGGCGATCAGATGCATGACTTTTTCCAAAATCACACCATCAATCTGGTCATTATGGACATTAACCTGCCCGGCAAGAATGGGTTGATTTTGGCCAGAGAAGTACGTGATCGTAAAAATGTGGGCCTGATTTTTCTCACTGGCCGTGATAATGATGTAGATCGTATTTTAGGTTTAGAGATTGGTGCAGATGATTATCTGACAAAACCATTCAACCCGCGTGAACTGACGATTCGTGCGCGTAATCTGTTAGCGCGGACCAACAGCACTGCCGAAGATGATGATTTACCTAGCCGCGTAAGCTTTAATGGCTGGATATTAGACGGCGACAGTCGCTCTTTAATTTCTCCAAGCCAAAAAGAATTTCGTTTGCCGCGCAGCGAATTTCGCGCTTTGCACCTGTTTTTGAGTAATCCGGGTAAAATTCTCACTCGTGAACAGCTTATTATGGAAATGACAGGCCGCGAACTTCGTCCGAACGACCGTACTGTGGATGTAACCATTCGCCGTATTCGTAAGCATTTTGAATCTGAAGTTAGCGATGAAGAATTAATTGTGACGATTCACGGTGAAGGTTATCGCTTCTGCGGCTCGGTAGATAATTAAATTAATCTACAGAGTTTACAGACAAAAAACGCAGTCAATCGACTGCGTTTTTTATGTTGTAGCGCCAGCTAATACTACCCCTCAATGATGTTTGGTCAACTCAGAACGAACTCATCGAACCGCGGACCGTAACCGACAGCCTTTCGACGCTCGCTGAACAGTCAACTACGCTATGACTGCTGTTAACTACCGGCAATTCGCATATTATCAATGACCACAGAACCTGTTTGTACACCACCGCGTAAGTCACGCTCTGCACCAATAGCCTGAATGTTGGCAAACATATCTTTTAAGTTACCCGCAATTGTCACTTCATGTACAGGGTACTGAATAACGCCGTTTTCAACCCAATAGCCGGCCGCACCGCGAGAATAATCGCCGGTGACAATATTTACCCCCTGCCCCATTAGTTCAGTGACCAATAATCCTGTTCCCATGGCTTGAAGTAGTTCGGCGTCACTGTGCCCCGTGTCACCTATAATCCAGTTATGAATACCGCCAGCGTGCCCGTTGGATACAGTGCCCAGCTTGCGCGCTGAATAGGTTGTGTAAAGGTAATGGCTTAGCCGTCCTTCATCGACTATGGTCATATCACGTGTGGCTACACCTTCGCTGTCAAAGCTGGAACTTGCCAGCCCACCTTTTAGGAAAGGCTTTTCTTCAATCGTTAACCATTTTGGGAAAATTTGATGATCGAGCTTGTTCAGCAGAAAGCTGGATCGGCGATAAAGGCTTCCGCCGCTGATTGCGCCCACATAGTGGCCGAAGAGGCTTGAAGCAACATCTTTATGAAGCATCACCGGTACATTTGCGGTTTTAATTTTACGTGCACCAAGGCGGGAAACGGTTTCTTTTGCCGCTTCAATTCCCACTTCCCTTGCAGATTTCAGTAAATCGGCCTTACGACTAACGCTGTAAGCATAATCGCGCTGCATATCACCTTCCTGCGCAGCGATCATCATGCAGCTCAAGCTATAACGGCTACTGGGGTAGCCTGCGTTAATGCCGTGTGTATTGCCGTAAACGCGCATTCCCAGATTCGCGTTATATGAGGCTCCATCGGAGTTAACAATGCGATCATCATATTCCAGTGCGGCAGATTCTGTTTCCACAGCAATTTTTATGGCTTGCTCGGTGTCCAGTTCCACCGGGTGATAAAGCTCTAAATCGGGAAATTCTGTCGCAATCAGTTCTTTGTCGGCTAACCCGGTACAAGGATCTTCGCTGGTATAGCGAGCGATATCTACTGCTTTTTCTACGGTAAGGGCTAAAGCTTCTTTACTCAAATCGGCGGTAGATGCGCTGCCTTTATGTTTACCCACATAAACACTGATCCCCAGTCCGCCGTCGTTGGTAAATTCCACATTTTCAACTTCACGCATCCGCGAGGACACGGCAATGCCCTGAACTTTCGACATACTGGCTTCAGCTTGCGTGGCGCCTTTTCGCAGCGCCATCTTCAGTACATCATCTACAACGGTTTGAATCTCGGCTATTTGCTGATCAATTTGCATAGTAAGTTTCGCTATCCAAGTCTGTATGTCACAATTACAATTAATTGCAGTGTAACACTTATGAGTTTGAAATGAGCGACCAGAAGCATCATTCAGAAGAAGAATCCTATTTTGACGACGTTGAGCCATTGGAAAATGACGATACGGTCAGCAAAACCGAACTTAAGCGTCAGGCGGCACAATTTCAGAAGCTGGGGCTGGAGTTAGTTAATCTTTCTCCGGCTAACCTGGCAACGATATCGCTAGATACTGAACTTGAAGACGCTGTCACCCTTGCCCGCAATATCAATCGCAAGAAGGACGGCTACCGTCGCCAACTACAGTTTATCGGCAAATTGCTGCGTCAGCGCGATACCGATAATATTGAGCAGTCACTGGCAAAGCTTAAACATCAGCATCACGAATCGAACGTGGCCTTTCATGCGCTTGAAAAGGCGCGAGAGTCGGTAATCAATGAAGGTGATGATGGTATTCAGCGGCTTGTGGAAGAGCATCCGGCGCTAGACAGACAGAAATTGCGCCAGTTTCACCGTCAGATAAAAAAGGAACGTGAAAAGAATGCTCCGCCGAAAGCTTTTCGAGAATTGTTTCAATATTTAAAAGAGGCAATACCCTTTCGCGGTGATAATTGACCTGACCAATTTTTAAAGGAAATAAAAAAAGCGCCGTAATCGTCGGCGCTTTTTTTTGCTTTCATGCAACGCAAGCTATCAGGCGGTGCCGCCTACCGTTAACTCATCAATTTTAAGTGTTGGCTGACCTACGCCTACAGGAACACTTTGCCCGTCTTTACCGCATACGCCCACGCCCCGATCAAGTGTCATGTCATTACCAATCATAGACACTTTTTGCATCACCTCAGGGCCATTTCCAATTAACGTTGCGCCTTTTACAGGGGCCGTAATTTTACCATCTTCTATGAGATACGCTTCGGCGCTGGAAAATACAAATTTTCCGGACGTAATATCTACCTGTCCGCCAGCAAAGTTAGGGGCGTAAATTCCTCTTTTAATGGAGCCGATAATCTCCTTGGGATCGTACTGCCCCGCCAGCATATAAGTGTTGGTCATTCGCGGCATAGGAAGATGTGCAAAGGATTCACGGCGACCATTGCCGGTAGGCTTTACGCCCATCAATCTGGCGTTCATTTTATCCTGCATGTAACCCGTCAGGATACCATCTTCAATCAGCACATTGTATTGGCTAGGCGTACCCTCGTCATCAACGGATAAGGATCCGCGTCGGTCCTGAAGCGTGCCGTCATCTACAATTGTTACGCCCTTTGAAGCGACTCTTTCACCCATACGGCCACTAAACGTTGAAGCACCTTTTCGGTTAAAGTCTCCTTCCAAGCCGTGCCCAACCGCTTCATGCAACAGTACGCCCGGCCAGCCACTTCCTAACACTACAGGCATTGTGCCCGCGGGCGACGCCACCGCCTGCATATTAATGCGCGCCATGTGTAATGCATCGTCTGCCAGTTGTTCGTAAAGAGGCCGTCCGTTTTCGTCTGACTGGAAAAAGGCATAAGCATAGCGGCCACCAGCTCCAGCACTTCCCCTTTCACGGCGTTCACCGTTTTCCAATAAAACCGAACAGTTCAAGCGCACCAAAGGACGCACATCCGTAGCCAGCGTACCGTCACTCGCCGCAACGAGTATTTCTTCATACACGCCGCTTAAACTAACTACAACTTGATTAATCCCTTGCTCCTGCTTACGGATATAGCTATCTACCGCTTTTAGCAAAGCAATTTTTTCAGCATCCTGCATACCCAAAATTGGGTTGAGAGCATCGTAACGCACCGGAAAGGTTGCAGTAGATAGGCCGGCCACTCGTTGCTTACCGCCTGCAGGCGCTATGGTTCTTGCGGCTGAACAGGCTTTAAGTAACGCTTCCTGACTTATTTCATCAGAATAGGCGAAGCCCGTTTTTTCACCACTGATGGCACGCACACCCACGCCGCGCTCAATGTTATAACTGCCTTCCTTGATAATGCCGTCTTCCAGCACCCAGCTTTCATGCTGGCTGGATTGGAAATACAAATCCGCATAATCTGTATCGTGACTATGAATTTGCCCAAGGGCCTGCTCAAGGATACGGTTATCCAGTCCTGAGTCGGTCAGTAAATGGCTTGCTACGTTATTTGACAAAATGGCTCCTGAATCGGTTATGTTTGCTAAGAGGCATTTTGGTTTCTAATGCCTTTCGCTCCTCAATATCTACGCTTGCCTGCGCCATTCCTGGCTTATCTGCTTGTTCTGCCAACAAGTCGCCCCAGGGCGAATAAATAAGGCTGTGACCATAGGTTTCACGCTGATTTGCATGAACGCCCGTTTGACCTGCACCCACTACAAAGCACTGCTTTTCGATGGCTCTGGCACGTAACAGAGTGTGCCAATGGGCATCTCCAGTATAGCGCGTGAAAGCCGCAGGCAACGCAAGAATATCAATATCGCCCATGGCCTCAAATAAGCCAGGAAAGCGCACATCATAACATACTGCCAGCCCTATTCGCCCTATTGGTGTATCCAGCACTACTACCTCTTGCCCAGCCTGCGTGTGCTTCGATTCTTTATAAGAGCGGGTGCTATCGTTAACTTCAACATCAAACAGATGAATTTTCTGATATTCCCCCAGAATTACGCCCTGCGGATCAATGAGAAGACAAGAAGCCGTGAAGTGCGCATCGTCGTTGCTGTGCAAAGGAAGCGTGCCGGAGACTATATAGCAGCCATATGACTTTGCCATTGACGAAAGCCTGCTTTGAATCTTTCCTTCGTAGCGGGATTCGGCAATATCTAACAATGTTTTTTCGTCAGAACCAAAACAGGCAAAGCACTCAGGCAGCACCACCAGAGTGTCCTCATCGGAAGGTAACGTAGCTAACTGCGCTTCAACCCAATCCAGATTTTCGTTAATGTCAGGGACAGACGTCATTTGTGCTGCAACTAAATTAACCATCTTTTACCTCCAGTTTGAAACGTTTCAAATCCTGCTCGGTCAAGGATCTGTCTTGCTCCTGACCAAGGGGAATGTTTTGAGCTGGCAGCGTAATGTCCTTACTGTCGCGACCAAGCTCATCAAATCGCGGATTATCCAGTGTTCCTGTCACCCGATAGTTAACATTGGAAATAACTTTCGCCGATGTCAACATTTGGTCTAACGCCAACGCTGCCAGTGCAGTAGGCGGCGTAGCTAAAAAGTAAACTAAAAATGGCAGGTTACCTGTGACATTGGGAGTAAAAACTACATTGTAATTCAGTTCCTTGGAAACCAGATCGGTATATCCCTTAATCACAATTTCCCCTGCCCCGCCGTCAATTTCTGTATCGCGTGTTTTGGCGCGCCCATCGGCAATTTGTAGGGTGCCGTGCATATCATCGTAGAAAAAGCCCTTGGCAAATACATCACGAAAATCCAGACTCAACTTTCTTATCAAAGAATTCAGACTAAAAATTGTGAGAATTCTTGAGCCCTTATCACTGAGTTCACTAAGGTAGCCGTCGGTCAGGGACCACTGAATATTTCCTGCCACTGTTTGGAGCGATATATCCATAGGCGATTCCGGCCAGTCCACATTAAATTGTAAAGCGGCGGCAGAATCTTTAATACCTGAGTTTATCCCCCACGTCTGTAACATCATGCCGACGTCCTGACTGGCCAGATTTCCTTCAAGGTGAGTAGTATTTTTCTCGCCCTCAAATAACCAATGTCCGGTGGCATCGAACCTACCGTATTTGCCAGAAGTCTGAAGCTGACGAATGTGCATTCCATCGGGGGCGCGCGCCACATCCAGCGTTACCTCGCCCAAATCTTTATCAAACAGCGTACATTGCAAACAATGGAAGTACACGGGCGGCAACTTATCGGCATTCCATTTGTGATCGGTTGCCGTGCCCGCTGTCTCAAATTTATCGAATCGAATGTAATCAGCTTCAATTTCAATACCCCGCTGTAGCCATTGATCATAAAGGTTGACCGTGGCTCTCGCTTCGGCTGAATTAATCTCCAGCATCCAGTTATTGTTGTTCTGTTTTGTGGTCACATTGACGTTGCTCAGTGTCTGGCCTGCAACCACCAGATTATTGGTGTTTACGAATATACGTTCAGGTACAGAAAATAAGCTTTTCGACGCACTGGCGTCGTTATCGAAACCGCCAAGCATCAATTCAATGGTCTTATACCAGTCGGTGACATTTACCACGGGAAGATCGGCAGAAACGCTAAATCCTATTCCCATTCCCACAAAATCGCTGCTTCCCAACGCGAGATGCGCGCGAGAAAATTGCATTTCCTTGTGCGGCAACACGCCATCAAACCTTATATCCTTGCCTAATGTGGCGCTGATATTGGACGCCTGTGCATTGCCCGAGCCGTTGATCAATAAAGGCATTTCGGTGTTTTCTACCTTATTGAACGGAATCGGTAACATTGAGGCGACATTTTTCAATGAAGATGCAATGGTAGCTTTATAGCTGAATCCTTCCTCTGGCAAGGTCAGTTCGACATCAGCATTCCACCCGGCATTTCCCGTTAGATAATCGTTAAAGGCAGGGTTAAATTGCGCCAGTAAAGGGGCTACGTTCCAATCTCCTTGCAAACCAATGCCGACGCTATAGCCTTTGCCAGTGTTTTTTCCGTCAAGATTGATAGTTACGGGCTGGTTCAGTAGCCTAGTCTGCAGATTGGAACCGGATATTTTTTCGTTAGTAAAGTTAATGGTGCCGCTGGTATCAGCAAATGTCATTCCCACACTACTGATAAACACCTTGTTGTTCTTAAGCACGGCATCGCCCGTCGCAACGACCTGACTTCCCTGCAAAGGAATATGGAGTTTTAGGCGTGAAGAAAGATCCCCTTCAATTTTCACCTGTTCGTCCAGCACTACACCCAATGATGAGGCTATTCCGCTATGTGTCATCAACTCCGTAAGACTGTCGCCAGAGCTTTCTCCTGTCGCATAAATAGTGAGAACGGAAGATGCCTTTAACTGAGGAATGGTGGCAGACAATTCTTTAATATCCACGTTCATCAGTTTTGCAGCCGGACTTTCCATTACCAGCGCATCGTTTTGGAAGTAAAGGTTCAGATCAAGATCAGTAAGCGCTGGCCAATCGTCGGCGAATTTAAAGCTACCTTCTTCAATGGCAAGTTGCGCCTGAAACACGCCGCTGTTATCCGCAAATGGAAAATCTGCTGGCCGCCCGTGCCATAGCACATTGGCATTCTTAATTTCTCCCTGCCCCACAAATGCTTTGCTTAAATACGCTTTTGTCGTTTCACCCATTAGCGGCGCTGGCAGTAATAGCTCAATGTCTTCAACCGGCCTGTCGTCAATCTGGGTTAACAAGCTGAGCGACGCGTCATTTATGCTGTAACGGAAAGCTTGTGATAAGCCAAGTACCGGGCTTTCCAATCGAATATTGTCCGACTGAATAACCCAGCCCGGCGCCGTTTCTTCGCCACCAGCTTGTCGGAACAGATAAACATCCCCCCGCAAGCGATTAAGAGTAAAGTTTTGCGACAGAAGATTATCGATTTCCAGGTTCGCATCGTGGGCAGAAACAGAGATGACTCCCTGGTTTTTATACCAGTAGATATCCATGTCCAGCGCATCCAGGCCAGGTACAAGCTGTTGCTGCTCCCAACTGACATCAATTAACTTCGCCGCAAGCGCCGCACCGTGGTTTTTTACCTGGAGTTGCAGTGTGGCAAGCTGCCCTTTCGGATCAAAATCTTTAACATCATCATCTGCTGTATCGTCGGTAAACAGAGGCAGCAAAACAAGAAACGGATTTACCGGCGCCGGCTTTACCGTATTTACCAGGATATCCCCTCGGGGATCCCAATAGCCCACCAGATCCGTCACCAGACTTTGATCATTTGAATCGAAAACCAGCTGATCGACCCGGAAATTCCAGCCGCCGCCTTTTGGAAGCGCCTGAATACTGCCCCCTCGAATCCCGGTTTGAATGAGAGGATTATCGGCACCGCCCCATGTCAGCTTACTTTCGTGAAATTGTGCATACAACGCGCTGATTTCACTTTCTTCAATCTCTGCCCAGATTTCAAAATTTGCGCGGCTCTCGCTCAGGGATCTTTTGGTCTTGATCCACTTACTCACCCAGGGCGAAATATCTAATTCTTCCGCCCGGGCATAAAACACGCCGTTCAGGTTGTCCTTGTCCCCTTGCAAATCGAGTACAAAAGAGGCCGAATTGTTGGTCAGCTCCTGCATGCGAATAGCGCCCTGCCCTTGATGTCGGTCATTCCGATTAACCCAGCTAAGTGACTCAAGCTCAAAAGACTGCTGCACACCGGCTTGTGTAATCGCAAGCTCTCCTTTTTCCAATGAAAAGCGCTGCAGTTGCTCCAGGAACAGGCGTTTTAATGCATCTACTACGGGAAAATCGCTGTCTCCCGCACTGTCTAATCGATCCGCATCGATATTTAATTTGAGGCCGACCAACGTAAACTGGTTAGACGATATCAATCGCTGAGAAAGAGACTGCCAAAAATCGAGTTCCATATATACCCGATCAATGGTTAGTGCAACGGGCGAGGAGGCGTTTTGCGTCAACGAAACCTGATTAAGCACAATAGTAGGGCCGGCGCTTTGCCAACTGGCCTGCACACTGTCGATTGACAGGTTTACGCCATACTTAGTGTTGACGTAATCCTCCAGCATGTACTTTTTATGATCGATATGAGGCAACGCGTAGCGCAATACGCTCAGCATTACAGCAAAAACGACTAATAAAACTGCTAACAACCACCCCGCTTTTCTCACTAGCCAGGCTGCTGCATTCATGACTTTTGTCACATTATGCCTTTACATCATTCTCTTATATCATTTAGTCACGGCGTTCGTTCTTTTACGTCATTCGCTTACATCATGCCCCTACATCATAACGACGTCATACTTATCTTGATTATATAGTGTTTCTGTTTGCACCTTGATTTGTTTGGTAACAAAGACTTCAAGTTCAGCCAGCATATGAGATTCCTCACCCATTAATGCTTCGGCAACTCGCGGCGATGCGTACACTACGAATTTATCTGCATCATAAGCGCGATTCACGCGCACTATTTCACGCATGATTTCAAAACAAATGGTTTCAATAGTTTTTACTGATCCCCGACCTTTACATACAGGACATTCGCCACAAAGAGTGTGTTCCAGGCTCTCTCGTGTTCGTTTACGAGTCATTTCAATTAAGCCCAGAGAAGTAAAACCATGAATATTAATTTTTGCCCGATCTTTTGCAGTGGCGACTTCCAGACTATGTAAGACACGGCGCTTGTGGTCCGGTTCCGTCATATCGATAAAGTCGATAAGGATCATTCCGCCAAGATTGCGTAGCCGTAACTGCCGAGAGATAGCGAGTGTGGCTTCAATGTTCGTATTGAAAATGGTTTCTTCAAGATTTCGATGACCAACAAACGCGCCGGTGTTGATATCAATGGTGGTCATAGCTTCGGTCTGATCGATAATCAGATAGCCGCCTGATTTTAAATCGACCCGTCGATCCAATGCACGCTGAACCTCGTTTTCCACATCATATAAATCGAAAATTGGTCGCTCACCGGTGTAGTAATCCAGTTTGCTACTTAGCTCTGGGACATATTCTTTGGTGAAGTCGACTAACTCATGATAAGAAAGCTTGGAATCGATTCGAATACGATCCATTTCCGTTCCGACAAAATCCCGTAACACCCGGCGTGCCAGCGGCAAATCTTCGTAAAGTACATTGGATTTTTTTTGCTTCATGCGCTGCTGGATTTTGTTCCAAAGCCTGCGCAGAAAAGCCGCGTCCTGCGACAGCTCATTTTTACTTACGCCTTCAGCGGCAGTACGCAAAATAAAGCCACCTTCTTCATCGCAAAATTCCTGCACCAGCTCTTTCAGCCGTTCACGTTCACCGTCATCTTCAATTCGTTGCGATACCCCCACATGAGTCACACTGGGCATGAACACAAGGTAGCGTGAGGGTATGGTTATATCGGTAGTGAGTCTGGCTCCCTTGGTACCGATTGGGTCTTTAACTACCTGCACAACGATATCCTGTCCGTCTCTTACGAGTTCGCGAATATCCTGTTTCTCAATATGGCTGGAGGTAACTTCGCCCACCACTTCGTTGTGAATAACAATATCTGAAGCATGAAGAAACGCGGCTTTGTCCAGCCCGATATCCACAAAGGCTGCCTGCATTCCCGGCAAAACCCGGCTAACTTTACCGCGATAGATGTTGCCCACCAGCCCACGCTTGGTGTGGCGTTCGACATGTATCTCCTGCAAAATGCCGTTTTCAATGAGCGCCACGCGGGACTCGGAAGGTGTCACATTGATCAATAGTTCTGCACTCACGATACAACCCCGAATGTTTTTAATAGCTGCTTGGTTTCATAAAGGGGCAAACCAATTACGGCACTTACGCTCCCTTCAACCGACTTCACAAATTGCCCGCCAATGCCTTGTATGGCGTAACTTCCTGCTTTATCTGCTGGTTCGCCTGTCTGCCAGTATGCGGCAATATCAGCCTCGCTCAAAGAAGCAAAGCGCACCTTTGTGCATAGGCATTGGGTTTCTTGTCTGCCAGAGCTTTTCACACTGATAGCGGTAAGCACTTCATGTTCATTGCCTGATAGTGCTTTTAGCATACTTCGGCAATCAGCTTCATCTACAGGTTTCCCGAGACTTTTTCCGTTGAAAGCAATTAGCGTGTCAGCAGCAAGTACCACGGCATCACTTTGTTGTGTCTCATCTAAGCACCTGAACGCTTCATTAGCTTTTTGCACCGCCAGGCGGGTGACCTGCGCCTGAGGGGATTCTCCAACGTGGGGGGCTTCATCAATATCAACGGGTAACTGGCGGTGGGGAATCCCTATTTGCTCTAACATGGAAGTTCGGCGGGGCGAAGCAGAAGCAAGAATAAGAAACGGTTGCATAATGTACCCCTTGTTTGAGAGATCAGGTAATACGAAGCTGTCGCCGCGCCTTTCGCAGTAGCCAGAACATCCACGGCCACAACAGCATAGAGGTAATTACCGGCCACAAATATCCAAACTGAAAAGGAATGTCAGTAAGTAAATGCTGCAGCCAGAAAAGCACCAAATGGTACAGCGAGCTAAGAAGGCCAATAATAACCGCCTGCTGCCATACAGAATAGTTGCGCAAGCGCTGATAATTGGCCGCCAGCACATAAACAGATACGCTTAACGCGAAGCTGTGTATACCCAGAGCAGTCCCTAGCAAAATGTCCATTGCCAAACCGGTGATAAATGCTACGCCTACATTTACACGATTGGGCAGCGCCATTGTCCAGTACGCCAGCACTATCAACACCCAATCAGGGCGATATACATCGACCTGAATAGGTAAAGGCATTATCTGCAGCACCAGTGCAATTAGCACGGTGAAGATAATGGCGTAGTGGCGGGTTTTTAAAAACACTAGGGATTCTCTCCCGCTTCGTCTGTATCGGTGACGGGTTCAATTGGCGGCGTATCTGTATTTTGCTGAGGCCACAACAACAGCAAATACTTTAACCGATCGAGTTTAGCCAAAGGTCGGGCGCTGACAACGGCGAAGGGCCGGCTTTCATCGCGGATCACTGTTTTTACTCGTGCTACCGGATATCCTTCGGGAAAGACATTTCCCAGGCCGGAGGAAATCAGTAAATCGCCTTCCTTGATATCAACGCTGTGAGGAACGTGTTCTAAGTAAAGCTCGTCAAGTGATCCGGTACCACTGGCGATATAGCGAATATTGTTGCGAACAGAGCGAACTGGAATAGCATGAGTCACATCAGACACCAGTAAAACCCGGCTGTTGGTTGTTCCCACTTCCATTACCTGGCCAACAATGCCGCGATCATCCAACACCGACTGCGACTGAAATACGCCATCAATGGCACCTTTGTTAATGACAATTTGCTGGCTAAATGGATTGTTATCTACAGCCATTAATTCAGCAACCATCTTGCGCATTCCGTGTTTCACTGGCGCATCAAGTAACGTTCTAAGCTGAGTGTTTTCGGCCTGCATGACGTCGAAGCGCTGCAAACGCTCGCTCATATTCAGCACCTGATTAGTTAACCGCTCGTTTTCTTCTATAAGTTGTTGGCGAGAGGTAAGGCGCTGGGCACTTTCGTTAAGCATCAGACTGGGAAGGTTGGCTAAATACTGCAACGGACTCACTATCGAGTTAAGGTAAACGCGGGTGGACTGAAAGGCATCAAGTTTATGATCGGCAAAGATCAGCAACACCGACAGCACCAGGGCGAGCGTGAGTCGGTTGTTAAGAGAAGGGCCGCGCGTGAATATGGTATCCATAAAAGCAGGAAGGCAACCCTTGGGTTGCCTGTTTCACGCTATTCGTAACTAAACAAGTCGCCACCGTGCAGGTCAATCATATCGAAAGCCTTGCCACCGCCGCGGGCCACACAAGTCAATGGATCATCGGCAATTACCACAGGAATACCCGTTTCTTCCATCAACAGTCTGTCTAAATCTTTTAAAAGAGCGCCACCGCCGGTAAGTACCATCCCACGTTCAGAAATATCTGACGCCAGTTCAGGCGGCGATTGTTCAAGGGCAACCATTACCGCAGAGACAATTCCGGTTAACGGTTCCTGTAGTGCTTCCAGTATTTCATTGGAGTTGAGGTTAAATCCTCTTGGTACACCTTCAGCCAGGTTACGGCCTCGCACCTCAATTTCCCGCACTTCTTCGCCTGGATAGGCCGCGCCAATTTCGTGTTTAATACGCTCTGCCGTTGCTTCGCCAATGAGCGAACCAAAGTTACGACGGACGTAGTTGATGATAGCTTCATCGAACTTGTCACCACCAATTCTTACAGATGACGAATACACCACACCGTTTAACGAAATAATAGCAACTTCTGTAGTACCACCACCGATATCCACCACCATTGAACCTGTTGCTTCGGATACTGGTAAACCTGCACCGATTGCTGCTGCCATAGGTTCGTCGATTAAATAGACTTCACGGGCGCCTGCACCTAACGCTGATTCTTTAATTGCCCGGCGTTCAACTTGCGTGGAACCACAGGGAACGCACACTAACACGCGAGGACTGGGACGCAGAAAATTATTGTCATGCACCTGTTTAATAAAGTGCTGTAGCATTTTTTCAGTTACGTAGAAATCGGCGATAACGCCGTCTTTCATCGGCCGAATCGCGCGAATGTTGCCAGGAGTTCGTCCTAACATGCGTTTAGCTTCGGCACCCACGGCGGCCACGCTTTTCGGGCCACCAGCGCGTTCCTGACGAATTGCAACTACGGAAGGTTCGTTTAACACAATACCCTGATCTTTCACATAGATCAGCGTATTAGCTGTTCCGAGGTCGATGGATAGATCGTTGGAAAACATGCCTCGAAGCTTTTTAAACATGAAATGCTAATTCCTGTAACTTGCCGACGTGTCGCAGACGGATTAAAAATGACACGCAAGCTGAAAGAAGATAACTATCCGCACACTTTAACAATGGGGGCTAATTTGGGCAAGTAAGAAGCCGCGCTAACTCGGTATATTTAGGCGATTTTTTTGTGTTTATGATTTGCCACCCATCTTTGTTGCGGCTGACTGTACAAAAAACAACCTCGCTATTCATTAATGAACTCATACTCAAATTTAGCTTCAGTTAGACTCGCCATTATTGAATTCGTTCACGCCAATGAATTGTTCTGTCATTGCCACGAAATAAGCCGAAGGAGACCCGGCCTGCTGGCGTAACCTAATTGGAGAAAAATCACTCGCCAGAGCGACATCAATCTGGTCGCAAGCGGCAAACCACCGCCTAAAGCGTAGACAGGCAAACCTACGTGCCACGCCTTCAACTGTGGCATCTTTCGCTTCTTCTATTACATCTAATAACAGAGGGACTGCAACTGCGGCTAATAGACCAAGAAATACCAATTACCAGTCTTTTTATGGTAAAGCCCGCTTGATTGTCGCGCTTCAATCGTGTCATTGATGTCATCTTCTCTTCAATGTTTTTACAAACCGGCTTCTATTGCTCCGTACGCATGCTTTATTAAATATTCTCAAAAGCTAGTCTTCCTGCGTCACATCGCCTGTATATATAGCGTAATGAAAATTCTCTCCAGAGCTTAAGCGAAATTGACATTGAGCATTCGTTGGCTCACTATTTTGTCGCGTGCCAGAGTAGTAATCGCTGAACACGTTAAAACCTTCGACTTGCATTGGTACATTCAATAGCATCTGCCATAAGGCGCGACATCCTTCTTCAGAAGCGCCCGCTTTAGGCCAGCCGGTGTAAGTTATTGGCACAGGTCGCCGCCCAGTTTCTCGCCCCTTTTCATCATAGTGCACCAGCATAATCATGTCGGGTCTGCCTTCTGCCTGCCATTGCCAATGCGCCTTTATAGCGCTTTGTTCCATTTGTTTTCCTAACTGACGAAAAATGGCTGGATCAAACCTCGGATTGGCGCGGTCCAGAATCACCATAAAGCTTCCCAATAACGTGGCAAAAATAATGACCACAATAATGCTTATAAAAAGCTTTCGTTGCGCGTTTTTGGCTGCATCTGTTTTATTCATAATTTACTGTCTTCAATTGCGCCCACCATGTTCCGTTATGGCAGAAAATACCTGAGGATCGAAATGAGCAACATTACCGCCATAATCAGCAAAGGCTCTTTTTTGGCGCTCAGCCGTTTCGGGCCGTAATCCACTTCACGTTTGAGAAGTGAGTCGATTCTGCAAGCAGTTCGTCTATTTTTTCCTTCTCCTACGTTTATCATTTACACGCTGTCCTGACTAACTCAGGTAATATTTTCTCCGTTTCATAGACTTTCGCATCTCATTAACGCGTTGTCGTTTACCGCATCTGCTACCAGCTTTAGGGCCGTTGTCAATGACAAGCCAGCGCGTAGCACCATACCGAAACTGCCAACAACAGAACTATTTGAACAAATTGTTATACTTTCACCACTTACAACTGAATTTGGAGCAAATCTCCAGTAGACAGAAACCGACAATTTAATCAGCTTTTTCTTCTAAACGCAGATGGTTAACACCCCAAAATCGATTGTCCTTTTCTACCAGCTGCCAGCCTTTTTGTTGTAGATATATGCGAAGGTAGCGATTTGTCATTCCGTGTCCAAACACGGCAACGCGACCATGCAGTGCTACCCGCTGCTCTAACAATGTAACGGCCTCATTCACCCTGGCTTTAGCTTCTTTAAAACTTTCAAAAGGTCCGTGCTTTCCCGCTAACCATACCGCTCGATTAAGATATACCCACGACCAGGCTTTAAATCTGCCTTTTAGTTTGTAGCGGGGGATGTCCATTTCTCGCAACAAGGCACTGGTTTCACGAACGGCATGAGGTGTATAAAGTTCAGCAGAAAGCCTGGCGCGCTTCAGATCGCTGGACATAATATAAAACGCTTCAAGCTCCCGCGTCGTTTGCGCCCGGCTATTATGATGTATCCCTGCGCGGTTATAGTGTCTTACCCACTTGGCAAAACCTGCAGCGTCCATTTTATCGTTCACTGCCGACGCGGGTTTGCCGTGCCGAATCAAAATAATTTCCTTTGCTTCCATGCTAGCGCGCGCTTTACTGGCCGTAAATGTAGGCGCAATATAACCGCATCACAAGGCAAGGAAAAGGCAAATGACAGAAGATGGGTATGTTCCGTTAGACCTAACGCGCATACAGCAGCGGGACGTCAGCCGGGAAAGTGAAGAAGCTGCGGCATTTTGTGCACAGTACAACCGCCTGCCCCAGAACCAATTTAAAGCTCGCATGACATTGCTAAAAACGCGCCTGAAATTACAGGGGCCTGCACTTATTGAGTCAGAAGTATTCTTTGAATGTGGAAAGAATATGCGGCTGGGCAAGCAGGTTTACGTTAATCACAATGTCACTTTTTTAGATACTGCGCCCATCTGCATTGGTGATCACGCGCTAATTGGCCCTAATGTTATTATCTCCACCCGTCATTTACCGTTGAAAGTAAATCACAAAGCAGTTGTCGAACCACCTGCGGGCGTGACGATTGAAAATGATGTGTGGATTGGCGCCAATACGGTAATTTTGCCCGGTGTGACCATAGGACGTAATACCATCGTGGGCGCAGGCAGCGTAGTCGATACATCACTGCCCGCTAACAGTATTGCCGTAGGAAAACCCTGCAGAGTCATTGGCCCTAACGTAGGTTAACTTAATTACTGCGCGCCTTCGTTTAGGGTTTTATGTTGCTTGGAAAAGGTTGAGGTGACAGCGTCGGCCCCCACACCTGTAATGCATCTGAGCCCTCTTCCTGCGGAACGAACCGAATACGATCTATTGCCATTTTACGGGGATGAGTGTGCTGAAGATCGTAATGTTCGTGATAAACGATAAACCATTCTTTGCCGTCAGGGGAGCGTGTCAGGCTGTGATGCGCCGTGCCATGGGCGTAAGAAGTAGATTGCATGATCGGATTAAACGGGTATTTTTTCCAAGGCCCCAGGGGATGCTCGGCTGTTGCGTAGCCGACAGAATAGTGCGGACTTTCAAAATGGCTGCCTGAGTAAGTCATGTAGTACAGCCCGTTATGCTTAATCACCATGGGGCCTTCTACCACATTAGCCATATGCGTTTCCCAGGCTGCTTGCGGGGCAATAAGATGAGTTATTGAAGACTCGTCCACGCTTGTCATTTCCGGGTTTAGCTTTGCTCCCCAAATGTGGTTGCCATTGTCAAACCCGACGTAGTAAAAATATCTTTGTCCGTCATCATCTGTAAACACATGGGCATCAATTTTAATGCTGTCAGGTTCCATGGGCACTTGCTGTTTTTGAGTAAAGGGGCCAAGTGGATTGTCTGCTGTTGCCACAGCTATGCGTTCATTAACCGCAAAGTACATGTAGAATTTTTCATTAGCAGCAATGACATCTGGCGCCCAGTGCCCTTTAGCGCCCCACGCGTCTTTATTATTTAGCGCAAAGCCTCTGTCTTGCCAGTTAACCAGATCAACTGAAGTAAACAGCCGAATTCCCTCATCGGTCCCCGGTGGGTTGGGAGTATAGGTGCAGTAAGCGTAATAAGTATGTTTATAGTGAAGCAGGCCGGGGTCGGCACAATTCAATTGAACTGGATTAGTATAGGTTTCGCCTGATTTTTCAGGTACGTAATCCTTTACATCTATATTTTCGAAGACAACTTCACCACTTTCCACCGTTACCCCAACAATTCCAGCACTTCTGGTGTTATCAATAGCATCGATGACAGGATAAGCGGTTTCCCATTTGGGCGATTCGCCAAAATAGACGACAACGTGATTGTTTTGGATTCTGACAGATAACCAATACGGCATTTGATGTTTAATCGGCAGCTGACGCTCACTGATAATGACGTCGTTTACTGCTAAATAAATACGTTGATGTTCACCATCAGCAATAATGCGGTAAGCGGAATCTATGTTGTCGCTATCGCGCGGTGCCCGGAGTAGTATTCCCGCCTGAGCCTGTGGACTGTTTAAGCGAAAACGCGCATCTACCTGCACATTGGCTTTATCGTGATTAGTTATGGCCCAGGTTCGGGATTGAGAAGCTCGTTTTTCCGGCAGCGCTATCGTTTGTCCATCAATAACCAGGCTTTTGACCTCAAGCGGAGATGCAGGCGATGCTGTGGCAAAGCCTATACAACATAAGAAGCACCACACGTGTAGGGACTTTATTGCTGTTAATAATATCGATGCTTTGTTCATTTATTTGCGATCTTTCTTCAATAGACCCGTTTTCACTGAAGCACCCGCAGATAACGCACGTTGCTTTTCATCCTATCTAAAGCTTCCAAGGGTAGGAATACGTCACTCCAACAATCCATAACGTTAGGCGCGTTAACCGCAGCATAAGGCTCAACAAGGGTAAACGTTAACACTATGGGTTTAGACAATAGCAGACACATCTTTAAATTCAAGAGAAAACGTTACACCTACACTGGAGATATCGACACCGCTAATTGAAGCGCTTCAAGAGGCTTATTTTGTAGTAGCCTGTGTTCCTGATGTGGCAGGTTGGGCATTATGCAGCGGCAGTAGTTCCACTACCTGCTCTGCCCCATAGACAGAAGGATGGTTGTCATCAAAATACAAGGCCTTGCCCGCTTTTACGGCTAAACATTGCTGATCATCACAATAAGCATCTTGCGGCTTAATTAACTTGACGTTAGCGGGATATTTGCTGTTGTTAAAGTGCTCAATGATGATCCTGTTTTGCTCATTGTAATCCTGCACGCTGCTCCCCAATACCTGCTCAAACTTACTATGTTGTAAATACTCGTTAGAAATTAAAGCGACAACCGGACGTTTAATTTCAGGAAAAGGATAAAGCACGTAAACATTATCTTTTGCTGCAGCCAGTTCCTTTATTACTGCGTCTAACGATTTTTCAACGCGCACCACTTTATTTTGTTCTTTTTCAGTAAGCGTAGAAGGCTCTTTTAACTGGTTTCCGAAAAAACTGTAAGCGTAGCGGTGGTTGACGACTACGTTCTTAATCCTCGTATCCGCAACAATGTCTTCCAACGCTTCTTTGTACCATTTTGTGCAGCGGCCGGAATTTTCTTTCTGCAATAACGATGGTGCGCAGCCAGAGAAGCTATAGTGTTTTACTCCTTGATTAGAGGGCTTTAACTTTTCGGCCAAGGCGTAGGCTAACTCCACTGTATGACTGTCGCCAAATACCGCCCAGGATATGTCATCGCCAAAGTATTCGCAGGACTTGTGCGGTGGCTGATAATCGTCGATATGGCACTGTTCGCGGTAGGGGCTGAAAGACGCAGAATCCAGCATAGCGAGAATCTGCTCATCAAACCGCGAACTCACCCCCCGAGAGTTGACAATCATTAATCCGCCTAACGTAACTACCACCATCATCCATGCAGGCTTTACTTTTATTATATCGCGCGTGTACTTCAGCGAAGGCCACTTCATGCTTTCCACGTATCGGTAACTAATAACCCCAAGTAAAACTGACAACGGAAGCCCGTAAATCCACCAGTGAGAAATATCATAGCGGTAACCCACTACCACCACAGGCCAGTGCCAAAGGTAAATAGAGTACGACCATTTCCCAAGAGCCTGAAACGCCCGGTTGTTCGTAAGCCAGCTTTGTTGTTGGTTAGCCACAATGACTAAATATGCGCCGAGTACCGGTAGTATTGCTGCGTATCCCGGCCAGGGGGTGGCGTTGGTAATAAAGAAATAGGAGCATGCGATACAGAGCAGCCCGGTAACGTTCAATAAATTTTGAGGTCGGGGTTTTAAGGCCCAGGGGTATAGATATGCCACGCCACCGAACATCAGTTCCCAGCTACGCGTAGGCAGAAGATAATAAGACGGATTCGGCCATTTCACCGAGGCATAGGCGCTATAAGCGAATCCTATTACAGTGCCTACCACAACTAATCGCTTTAAGTTATCAAAAGAAAAAAACGGTTTAAGCGCCAGCAGAAGCAAAGGGTATAAGAGGTAAAACTGCCACTCAACCGACAGCGACCAGGTGTGAAGCAACCATTTTTCATGAGAAGCGGCATCAAAGTAACCCGCTTCCTGCCAGTACATAAAGTTAGAGATAAACGTGACACTACTAGCAGCATGTTTGGCTAGTAATGAATATTCAGCAGGCATTAGACAGAACCAGCCAAATACAAGAAGAACAACGCACAAGCAGGCAAGCGCCGGAATAATGCGATTGGCTCGGGCGACATAAAAACGAACGATGCCAAAGCTGTTGTCTTCCAGACCACGGAAGATAATTCCTGTCATCAAAAATCCGGAGATAACAAAGAAAACATCAACACCAGCAAAACCACCCGGCATCCAGCCAGGGTTAAAATGAAATAACACTACCGCAATTACAGCGATGGCGCGAAGGCCATTTATATCATAACGAAAATGCACACTTTACGCCGAAAGAAGGAGCTGCAAATGAGGTGTCTTTTTCAGACACCCGGTAAAATTTTTCTTATTCTGATTCATGTACTACTATAACAGCCAATGGGTTCATAAATCTTTTATCTGTTATCGTGCAATTTCAGCAACGCCGATAAGAACCACGTAATGTGATTTATGACAGTTCTTTTAAAAAGAATGACCATAGCCGCCGTTAAAGAACGCGTTAAAAACACAGAAGCGCGAGGAAGATGACCACAATTATTCCTGCCAGTAGTTTTACTGCACTTCACATTCGCCTTTACGAGCCGCAACGATTATTGAAGCCTTGGGTGCAGTGTATTTGGACACTGGAAGGATGTAGTCATTCCAAGCTGCAAAAAACTGAAAAACTCTATCCAGATGCAGGTTCCAGCTTAACCTTTAAGTATGAGCCCGACGGCATTAAAGCCGTTTTCTTTCACAACAAACATACGCTTTATCATTCTCTTAGTGGTTGTGAACGGCGGATCAGCATTCGTTTCACACCCAGCGGTGCACACTTCCTGTTGGGCCTTGAGGTTCAAGACCTTGCCGGTCAGGACCATTGCCTTGCGGAGCTGTCACCTTTGCTTTGGCGTCAATCACTGGAACAGTTAGTTAATAGACTGGCAATGACTGATTTTGCCCTTCATATGAAAATGATACAGACGTGGCTGATACAGTGTTTAGCAAAATCTGAGAGTCCTGATTTGCGTACAGGCGGCATCATTCACGAAATTCAAAATCTAGCGTCAACACCTTATGATATTGCTGGAAAGATAGGTTTTACCCGTAGAACGCTGGAGCGCAAGCTTAAGCGGGAAGTTGGGGTAACGCCCAATCAAATCGTGAATTTCTCTCGCATTCACAAGGCACGGCAACTGCTTTTACGGACGGAAATGTCCCTCGCCGACGTTGCGCTTCACTGCGGCTATCTCGATCAGGCACATTTTAATAACGCTTTTCGTAAAGCGACATTTGAATCGCCGGGTTATTATCGGCATCGAAAATTGTCGCAAATTTCCAATCCCCCTTTTTAACATCAATTTACGCTATAGCCTTCATTAACACTACGAGAGGCTATGATTATGCTTACGCGTATTAACCAATCATCTTTATACGAACGTTGCCCACGCCTGGTTAAAAATCTGACCGCACTAGGAAACGTAAAAGCAGGTTCCGGTATTGATCCCTCGCTTATCCACTTGGTTAAGCTGCGAGTTTCCCAAATTAATCATTGTTGCTTTTGCCAGCACATGCATTCTGCTGAAGCCCGAAAAGACGGAGAACTTCAGGAAAGACTTGATGTATTACCGGCCTGGCAAGAAGCACCTTGCTTTAGCCAAAAAGAGCGAGCAGCTCTAGCCTGGGCCGAAGCGCTTACTTTAATCAGTAATTCCGTCACCGATGCCATTTATCAGCAGACTGTTGAGGCATTAGGTGAAGAAGGGCTAATTGAACTTACCACGGTGATTCTGGCAATTAACAGCTGGAATCGTGTAGCCGTAAGCCTACAGTTTTCGCCGGATATGCAGTCAGCGCAAGCTTAAAGTAAGCGAGGGACGAATGAAAGATCTGCTTTTTGGTAAACAAAATTTACTAAATGGTATCAACATACTGGCAAGCCTGGCTTTCTTCTTTGGCAGCGCGCTCTTCTTACCGCGGTTTGCCCAATACGCAACTGTGGGTGTCTGGTTGTTTATGACAGGCTCGCTATTGATGTTCGTCGTGTCCGTCTGTGGTTGTATAAGATCGCGCCAGGCATCCCAATCAGGCGGCTAAAGCTAGTTTTCGCCTTTGGGCCGCTTCTCTATATTAAGAAGTTTCGGCGCTCAGTGATCTACAATGAGTTTGGTGAACGTTTTAATAGCGTTAAGCGCAAATTATCAGTGTAAACCCGGATATTCGAAAGCGAACCTGATCAGGTTCGCTTTTTATTTTTGAACCCGTTAACGTCAACCGTACGCTTTTTCTTGTTCAGTTTCCTCGAAGGTTGAAACTTTGCACTGCTGAAAGTTGCTAACAGGATAGTCTTACGCTGAGCTGAGAGAATTCTTATTTCCTGAATATCATAACCGTTGAAGGAGTTTTTATGTCGAACATTCCGAGCACTCGCTGGCCAGATAGCACGCTGGCACTGCTGACCGAGGGTTACGAATTTATCTCTAAACGTTGCCAGCGATACAATACCGATATGTTTAAGACTCGGCTTCTGCTGCAAAAAGTAGTGTGTATGCGGGGCGAAGAGGCGGCTAAAATCTTTTACGATAACCAGCACTTTAAGCGACACGGCGCTATGCCGCAACGCGTTCAAAAAACCCTGTTGGGCCAGGGCGGTGTTCAGGGTTTGGATGGCGAAGCGCATCGTTGCCGAAAAGACATGTTTATGTCTTTAATGTCGCCAGCAAGAATTGATCTTATCGGACAGTTAACGGCAAAGCACTGGCGCGAGGCGCAAAAGAGCTGGCAAACTCAGGAAAAGGTAAACTTATTTGTTGAAGTGAATCTCATTCTCTGTCGAGCCGCTTGCGAATGGGCCGATGTGCCTTTGGTAGAAGCGCAGGTCAAACCGTTCACTGAAGAATTAGTTGCAATGATTGAAGCTCCGGCCGCCTTGGGGTTGCGCCACTGGCAAGGGCGAAAGGCGCGAGATCATGCAGAAGAAAGGCTTGCACGGTTAATCGAAGACATTCGTAGTAACGCTCAGCCCACTGGCGAACAAACCGCTGCCCGCACCATGGCTTTTCATAAAGACGTTAACGGTAATTTATTAGAGCCCAGAATAGCAGCGGTGGAACTGCTTAACATCCTGCGACCCATTGTCGCCATTGGCCGCTTTATTGTGTTTTCTGCACTAGCGCTGCATGAACACCCGCCATATCGCCAAAAGCTGCAAACCGGCGACGAGCAAATGCTCACCCATTTTGTGCAGGAAGTGCGGCGGTATTATCCCTTTTTTCCTACCGTTGCCGGTATAGTAAAACAGGCATTTTCTTGGCAGGGATATAAATTTCCGAAGGGCCGCTGGGTGTTATTAGATCTCTATGGCACCAACCGCGACCCTCGTTTGTGGGAGCGGCCGAATGAGTTTCGTCCTGAGCGATTTGAATCTCGCGATATCAACAGTTTTAACTTGATCCCCCAGGGCGGCGGTGACTACCACCAGCACCATCGTTGCGCAGGGGAATGGGTAACTCTTGAAGTTATGAAGGTAGCACTGCATGCATTGACGCAGGAAATGGAATATACCGTCCCGCCCCAGGATTTAAGCTTCAGCTTGTCCCATATGCCCGCCATTCCGAAAAGCCGATTTATTATTAGCGATGTTCAGGCAAAGCCGGGGAATCTTTAGGCTCTGATAACTAAACTAAAAAAACCACTCGCTTGAGTGGTTCTATGGTTCTGACGCTTATCCGTTTTAAACTAAAACGGAATATCGTCATCAAAGTCAAAATCAGGTTCTGCCATAGGGGGTTTATTCTGGCCGCCCTGATTAGGTTGATTTCCTGGTTTCCCGCCTTGCGGTTGACCACTTCCCCGATTGGAATTTTGTTGATATCCGCCTTGCTGATTATAATCCTGATTACCTTGAGAATTATTCTGCGGACGCTGCTGATAGCCACCACCAGCACTACCGCTGTTTTCCTGGCGGCCGCCTAACATTTGCATTTGATCAACAATAATTTCGGTTGTATAGCGGTCCTGGCCTTGCTGATCCTGCCACTTGCGCGTTTGCAACTTACCTTCAACGTAAATCTGAGAGCCTTTTTTCAGGTACTCACCTGCAATTTCAGCCAGACGACGATACATGGTTAACCGATGCCATTCAGTGCGTTCCTGTACTTGGCCCTGTTGGTCCTTCCAGCTCTCGCTGGTAGCCAGACTCAAGTTAGCTACGGCATTACCATTAGGCATGTATCTCACTTCAGGATCATTACCCAGATTACCTACCAGAATGACCTTATTCACGCCTTTACTTGCCATCGATGTCTCCTGTCTGTCTCTGTCTTTTTTCTACCAGATAGCCACAAAATTCGGCTTGCTGGAGAAGATATTCATAGTAAATATTCAAGTTTGACCTTCAGATAAAACCTCTGCGGTGAAACTTGAACGAAAGTGGGAAGTATACCCTATTTTTTCTTCCGTTAAGGGTTAAATTTCCACTTTAGTTGGGAGTTACCAAAGACACTAGCGTAACAGATTATAGCTGAAGTAAAAGCTGGGCTGCGGGACAGAAAAAGTCCGCCGGTTTAGGCGGACTGATAAGATTATTCTGCTTTCAGAAAGAAGCGATACGAGTAATCCCGCCACGGTAAAGTGTATTTAAACAGCGGCGACGCTCCCCACGATTGCGTGCCACCCACTCCCCGTTGCCGATAGTCGATATTCAAAAAAAGATTTTCTTGTCGCGGAATTTGATAGGGATGTAAACCTTCCTTTTTAAACTGCGCATAATCGAGCAAATCCGTATGGGCGGCGTTAAATCCAAACGCAGGCTCACCTTTTACAGAAACAGTGGGAACCGATGAACCAGAAAAATTGGCTTCAAAAACGTGGCTTCTGTGGCCGTTCTCCTGAGGTCTCACATAATCGTGATTAAGTTCGTCAATGCTCATGTTATACCGGCTTATCAACGCTGAATGGCTGCGGTCCCAATAATTTTCATAAGGGCCTTTACCAAAGTAACTTACCTTGTCAAAACCTTTAACCAGCTCTAAGCGATATCCCAGCCGGGGTAGTTCCGGGTAGCGAGCATGGGGTGCGGCGTAAAAGTTAACGCTTACTTCAGCGCTGCCGTCACCCGCAATTTTATAGCGACTAAAATACCGGCTCTCCACTGGCTTAAGGTAGTGTTCGGTGGAAATAACAATAACGTTGTTTTTATTAGAGATATCAAATTTTTCCAGCTCTGCGTGTTGATGGAGCTGTTGCCACACCTTGGCTTTTTCCGGATATCCCTCGCCAAAATCATTGTCAGTGGGGGCGCGCCAAAACCACGGCAGCATCGGCGATGCCAGCAATGGTTTATTATTAACGTTCCACTGTGTTAACCACCCGCTTTTTTTATCAAAGGTAAAACTGGCGGCTGTCGTAGCAACGGTAGCCGTATCGCCGGTTTCTTTTACGGTGGGCTGGTTTTTCGTTTGCTGTTTCGCTACGTTAGCCTGCTGATTAATCGAATAAGGTAATTGCACATGGGCTGCAAGCTCACCTTCTTCGTAAACATTTCCGTTTGATTTTGGATAAAATTTTAAGGTCAAGTAATAACGATTTCCTGCGCGCTTTACATAATTAGTAGATAGCGTCACTTCCTGACTTGATTGGGGTGCCACAGTAAGAGAGCCCAGCGAACCTGACTCCACAACTTTGCCGTTTTCTTCCAGCTGCCAATGCATCTCCAAATCAGACAGATCGGTAAAAAACCGCCGATTCGTCAGCAAAATTCTGTTTTTATCTTCATTTTCAAACGAGGCGTCAACGTCCTGATAAACGTATTTCACTTCCCATGCATGAGGGTGAGGGGTTCTATCCGATGCCATTATTCCATTGGCGTTGAAATTTCCGTCGTGATACATACCTTCAGGTTCAAAGTCACCGCCATAACCTTTATAGAACTCTCCGGTGTCTGACGTAGTTTCTATCGTCTGGTCGACCCAATCCCAGATAAACCCGCCTTGCAGCGCCGGATATTTTCGAATCATTTGCCAATAATCATAAAGCTCGCCAACAGAGTTACCCATAGCGTGCTCAAACTCACAGAGGATCATAGGTCTGTCGCCGCCCAATAAAGCATAATGTTCCATAAGCGGTATGGGCGCATACATTTGTGCGTACATATCTGTATGAGCTTTTAACTGCGCCTGCTCAGACATTACTGGCTTTTGGGTCCGCGCTTTTAACCAGTAATAAAGCTGAGCCGTATTAGGGCCATCACCGGTCTCGTTGCCAATTGACAAAATAACCACCGAGGCGTGATTTTTACTTGCTTCGTACATATTGCTGACACGATCTATGTAGGCATCTTTCCATTCTGGATCGTTGACAATGTGGGAGTCAGCATCGTAATTGCTTTGTGCAGAACCAAACGCGTGGGATTCAATATTCGCCTCATCCACCACGTACATGCCCAGTTCATCGGCAAGATCGTACCAGTAGGGATTATTGGGGTAATGTGAATTGCGCACGGCATTAACGTTAAACTTTTTCATCAGCAGCATATCCTGGCGCATCCTTTCCCGACTGACGATATGCCCGGTGTCGGGATCATGTTCGTGCCGATTTACGCCTTTAAAAAGCACAGGCTTGCCATTAATAAGAATGTTGCCGTTTTTTAATTCAGAACGTCGAAAACCTACCCGCTGCCAAATATGCTGCAGAGGCTTATTTTGTGCATCTAGTAAGGAAATTCTGATGCTGTAGAGATTTGGGGTTTCGGCTGTCCACGAATCAATTTTATCGAAGCTGGTCGTCAGCGAGCAGCCGTCTTTAAAGTCGTTGCTGTCAGCGCCCCAGACCTCACTACCTTGAGCATCAAACATTGTCGCCGCAACATTGCAGGCGTTAACCTGCTGCTCATTCTCGTCAACAACATTTGCAGAAATGTTCAATTTCCCGACTTGATAGCTGTCGTCCAGGGTTGCTTGTACATCAACATCCTGAATCCGCTGGGCTTTCGGAGTACGGTAAAGATAGACATCGCGCTCTATGCCGGTCAAACGCCACATGTCTTGCAGCTCAAGAAACGTGCCGTCAGACCACTTATAGACTTCCAGAGCAATCAGGTTCTTTCCGGTCTGCAAGTAAGGGGAAATATCAAATTCTGCGGCGGTTTTCGAATCCTGGGAATAGCCTACAAATTCTCCGTTAACCCAAAGCTTAAATGCCGATTTCACTGCGCCAAAATAAGCGATTACTTTGTCGGATTCCCAATCAGCAGGAAGGGTGAAGGTTTTGCGATATAACCCGGTAGGATTAGCTTCTCTGGGGATAATTTTTGATGGCTTTTCGTCACCATAATCCAGCCGGATATTGACGTAATTGGCATAGCCGTGACCGTTCAGCTCCCAATTTCCAGGCACCGGAATGGTGCCCCATTGGCGATTGTCAAAGTCCATCTGTTGGAAGCCGCTTACGGTAGCAAACGGATTTTTAACTAGCTTAAACTCCCAGTCTCCGTTAAGCAGCAGGTAATCGTCACTTTGCCAGGGAGAATTGGTGTAATTGCCGGGGTCGGTAGTAAAAGCATAGAAGTGGGCTCGCGGGTTCAGGCGATTTTTCTGCACAATATGCTGATCTTCCCAAAACTCCTTTTTTTGCGACTGCTCTGACTGAGCGGCTGCCGTACCTGCGAGCACGGCAAAAAGAAAACTTGTTCTAAGGAATGTCTGAAACATAGGGTATCCAGTCGGTTTGTTAAACGATAGCGTGAATGGCAGCCTAAGGAAGGTACGTGCGCATACCTTCCTGGCAACATTGTTCTGTCAGAAACTCGCGCGTACCCCAAAGGTGTAGCGGGCGCCGTCATCAATCAACTGCACAAACTGCTCCTGATATCGGCCGTGACGTCTAAGGGTTTCCCCCGTTACATTAATGCCTTCAAGAAAGACAGTCAGGGTTTCGTTGATATCATAGCTGGCGCTTACATCCAACTGACCATAGGTTTCAGTAAAACGAGGCTCAGTTCCGCCTAACGGACTGACAAGATCCTGCATAAACCCTTCGCGATTGTTATACGCCACCCGAGCCTGTAGCGGGCCTTGTTCATAAAACAGCACCAGGTTTTGGGAATCGCCCAGTCCTTCTAACGCGAAAACCTCACTGGTATCGCTACTATCTAACGTCGCATCACTGTTAACCACCGTAGCATTAGCCTGAATGCCAAAGCCATTGTCGAAAGTGTGTAGCCACGCAATCTCCAATCCGTTTACATCAGCCGTTTCACCATTGCCGGGCAGTCTAACCGTGAAATCGTATGGCCCGCTTTGCAGGTTTAGCGTCTGCGACTCTACCGTTGCGACGATAAAATCTTCGACCTCTTTTGTGAATGCCGCAACTGCAAAATAACTTGTATCTGCGTAATACCATTCAAAAGAAATATCCATATTCGTAGACAGAAACGGTTTTAAATTCGCGTTGCCTGACTCCGCCTGAAGATTACCGGGACGGGTTACAGAGACGTTAAACACAGGTACCAGGTCGCTCATTGTGGGCCGCGTGAGTGTTTCTGAGTAGCCTAATCGCAACATCAAATCTTCGGTCAATTCAAGACGAGCATTAACGTTTGGCAGCAGGTTGGTATAGCTGTTTGATTCAGAAACGGGTACGCCGGTATCCGTGGCATATACTGCATTATAATCTGATGGATCGTTGGGAATGGGCTCAATATCAAGCAGCTCCCGTCCGAAACCACTGACAGAGGTATCGGTTTGACTAAAACGTAGCCCGAAGTTCACATCAACTGGCATATCAGAAAGCATAAAACTGAAATACATTTGCGAGTAGACACTTAACACTTCTTCCTTCACGCCAAATGAATTACTTCCCAAGGAAGGGTTATTAATGCTTTCTTCATCCAAAAGTGCCTGCACTTCCTCGACTGTCTGCCCAGTTGCGCCGGCGATTTGCTGTACGGCCTCGTCAGAAATAGCATAGTCAAAGTAAGCTTCAGGATCGTAGGTTATCCATTGTTGACTGGCTTGAGCAAAGAAGTTCTGCGGAGTAAAAACGCTTAGCAACTCATCGGGTATATCGTATTGATAGCCACAGTAGATACTGCATAAACTTGCCGAAATGCTATTATTTTGTTTTTGTCTGTCTTGATAATAAACGCCAAATTCCATCTTGGAAAATGCATTGTCCGAGTCAGGCAACCAGGTGAAATCGGCGCGATATTCATCAATGGTATCTTCAACATCAAATCCTTCCCGATTGGTGACATGCATCCGCCCTGCGGCTTTATCCACAAGAGCATCGCTGCCGCCATCAATTGTCAGCTCTGGAATATTGCCGGAATAGTCGAGACTGTAGCTATTGTTATAGCCTACCACGTTAAAGTTGTTTGCCCCGCCGCTATTATTTTTAGCCGTTGACGTAGAAACATCAAAGTTTGCGGTAAAGTAATCGTTGATTGCCCAATCGAAATTGATGCCGTAGGCCTGAATATCTACGTCCCGTGAAAAGCTCTGGCGAATAAAATCAGTCGCACCGCCAACACCCTCTACCAAAGTACTGTCGAGGCTTACAAGACTACCGTTTTCGCTAAACTCAAGGTTGTCGAGGTTGCTGTCAGATAACCAGTGCCCTACTCCCGTTGCATTTGAGGCAACTTCAAACTTCGAATACAGCGCATCGAGCTTCAGCATCATGTTATCTTGCGGCGCATACTGAACAACCACATTGCCGCTGGTCCGCTGCCGGTGCGCGAAATCCACGGTTTGATCAAAGTTCTGCGGCACATATACGCCGTTGAACTGCGCACTCTCACTATACGCAGGGTTATCTAATTCAGAACGGTTTGTAAGGCTGATATTCGGACGCCAGTAGCTGGTTTGCAGCATATTGGTTTGCGCTTTACGTTCCTGATAGGAACCTGCAACCAGTACCCCCAATTTGCCATCTAGAAAACGATTACTTACCAGACCCGAAACCTGCGGTGTCACTTCTTCTGAAATTTCCTCGTACATCCCTTTGGCACTGGCTGCGCCTGCAAAACCGTCAAAATCAAAAGGACTGGCTGTAGTGACGTTCACGGTTGCGCCAATTCCTCCCTCTTGTAAAGAGGCTATGGGGCTTTTGTATACATTAGCGCCGCTAATCAATTCTGCCGGTAAGGTATCAAAGCTGAATTCCCGGCCTTGGTTTTCGGTAGCGATTTGACGGCCATTGACCAACACCGTGTTAAACTGGGGGCCAAAGCCACGCACAGTAATAAACTGCCCTTCGCCGCCGCTACGGTCTATCGCCACGCCGGTGATCCGCTGCAGAGATTCAGCCACGTTCTGGTCCGGAAATTTACCCAGGTCCTCAGCCGAAATACCGTCAGATACTACCGCAGACGCTTTTTTGTTTAACATGGATTCTCTTAGGGAGTTTTTGAAACCACGCACTTCAATAACTTCGTAGCCGTTACCTTCAGTTGTATCTGCCGAGCGCTGTTGGGCATGAGCATGGGAAATGTTCATAGCTGCAACGATGGAAAAGCCAATGGCTGAGAGTTTGAAAGAGATTGGCTTATATCGCGATTGTTGACTTAAATTCGTTTTAGTATGTCTCACAGTACTTTCTCCAGTCGTATTGAGTGTTTTACAAATTTTTGGCTTCGGTACCTCACTTCGCCTGCCTTTAAGAAGATAAAAAATTGGCAGAAGACAAGGTAAACGCTTAACCCTTTCCGACGAAAAAAAGCTCCCAGTGCTAAAAATAAGGAACCTTTGCTATCAAAAGGTGATAGATATCGAATGAATTGAAAGTTAATTCTTTGATTTAGAATCAAGTTAGAAGAGCTAAAGATCTTCTATAAGTTTTTATTGTTTTGGTCACAAAAGATTAAACGTTATCTCTTTGACGTTATTTTAGTTATAGGAGAAGGTCTTATATTTGTAAATGCGATGTAATAAAAATAAGACAATATTTTTATCATGCAAAAGCGGAAGATTGAGATTGATAGCGTTTTGCATAGATAAGTGCACAGATAAGAGAACGCAGGGCTTTCAGTTCAAGATCCATTGTTGAAGGAATGCCTTGGGCCTGTCGGCTGGGCTTATCGCTTGGGCCTTTCGCCTGGGCTTATCGCTTGGGCCTTTCGGCTGGGCCTTTCGCCTGGGCCTTTTAAAATAATGCAACGCAGAAATGGGGGGAAAGTAATCGTGGCGCAAAAAGCACTAGCAAAACTCTCTGCAGCAGAAACAGGAGTGACGGGCGCTTAAGCAGATGCGATAGTGCTGGACCTGCCCATCCAGTCTTTATTGGCTGGAAAATTTTCCAGCCGTAACCCTAGTCTATAAGCCCCGCGGCCTGATGCAGTTCACGAAGCTTTTTCGCAGACATTTTTTCTACTTTTCTGTCGTAGGTCAAAATTCCGTTCACTTCTGTTTCTACGTCGGAGGTTTGCGTATAAACCCCAGCCGACACTCCTTGCTTTTTAAGCTTGCCCAAGTTGTTGATGGAGTTTTCATAGCGCTTCCGCCAAGCTTCAATTGACTCAGGCATGTTGCCATAAATCATTTTCTTACGCTTGGGTGCCCATTCGTGCCCCTCTACTACCCAACCATGGCCGCCGAATTCACCCACAACTTTCACATAGCCGTCAAATATAGGATCGTCAAAGAGAAACTTGGGCTCCGGATAATGATGCGCATCGGCAATGTCGCCGATAGGAAAAAAGTTACCGCCACTGGCGATATTTAAATATCGGGTTGGGTCGTACTCCATCACAAATTTGCCCACTTCTTCGGTTTGATGCTGGCCCCAACGCTCGTTAAAAGCTGTCCACACAACAATGCTCGGATGGTTGTACAGCGTGTCCATCATGGTTTCCAATTCAAGCATAAATTGCGCATGAGCCCAGGTTGGCCAGTCGGCTTCCACGTCCCCTTTGGTGCGATCAGGATAGGTTTGGGAAGACTGATGCCACACCGGCCATTCAGACTTATTACCGTCGCTATCGACTCCGCCGGAGACATGATCTTGCCACACCAGCATACCCAGCCGATCCGTATGATAATAGTAGCGGCGATTTTCTACCTTCTTATGCTTGCGGATCATATTAAAGCCCGCGTCTTTAAGAAATTTAATGTCCGACACCATCGCGGCATCACTAGGCGGTGTTAATAGTCCATCCGGCCACCAACCTTGATCCAGTGGCCCCCAGTGAAAAATCGGTTTACCGTTTAACATAAATTGCAGATTGCCATTTTCATCTTTTTGCTGACCAACCGTTCTAAAGCCGGTATAGGATTTGACTTGGTCGACTACCTTGCCTTTGTGCTTCAGTTGCAGTGTGATGTCGTAAAGAGTTGGTGAAGCTGGCGACCACGGCTTAACATCGTCAATTTTCATCGAGAAAACCGGTTGCTGAGAACGAGTACGCGCTATTTCCTTACCATTTAATGAAACCGTAGCGCTAATACTAAGATTGTCGTCGGCTTGGTTAAACCGACTCGCGATATGCAAATCCCCTTCATGATTTGCTGTAATTGCCACATCGTCAATGTAGTTTTCATTTAGCTGTTCCAACCACACTGTCTGCCAGATTCCTGAGACAGGTGTATACCAGATCCCTTCATTATTGCGGGTTTGTTTTCCCCGCAGTTGGTAGCGGTCCGGGGAATCAGTGTCATCAATCACCCGCACGGTGAGCACATTATCACCCTGCATTATGGCTTCGCTGACGTCGAGACTAAAAGGCAGATTACCACCTTGATGGCTACCCACAAACTGGTCGTTAAGCCAGACCTTACAGGCATAATCTACCGCTTCAAAGTGTAGTAAGCTGTGGCTTTTTACCGCTTTCACTGCAAAAGTCCGCTGATACCACAGCGCATCGGTAGTGCCCAAGCGACGCCCGATGCCGGAAAGTGGACTCTCGATCGCAAAAGGCACAAGAATATTTCCCTGCCATTGCTCTGGCTGCCCATGGTGTCTTGGCACCACGGCGTAGCTCCAGCTACCATTTAAGTTTTGCCATTGTTCACGTTGCAGTTGCGGGCGCGGGTATTCCTGCCACGCGTTTTCTGGCGTCACGGCTTCTCCCCACTCGGTCATAAGGGCAGTATCATTATTCAGTGCGTCTGTACCTGAAGGCGCACTGATGCTTTCGCCTTTGTCTAGCGGTTCGCCAAAGTTAGGTGAACCATCTTTATGCCAGGTGAAAGGTTTAATATTGACATCGCGATCCCAGCCTGCACCTTTAAAGCGGGCGGTGTGATAGACAATCCAATTTTCAATGCCATCAGGCGACGTAGTAAAAGACGCGTGACCCGGGCTAAAAACTTCATCTGTACTGCTAAATACCGGCTCAGGATGCTTTTTCCAGGCGGCAGCATTAAGCGGGTCGTCGCCAGTAAGGCGAAGCTGCCCCAGGGCGTAGTGATCTGTCCAGCTGCCACTGGCAGAATAGATAATAAATACGTTGCCGTCCGGATTTTTCAGCACTTGCGGCCCTTCATTGACTAAAGGGTTGCCGTGGGTTTCCCATTCAAATTCCGGTTCAGAGATCAGCACACGTTTGCTACTGATCGTGGTGGGGTCAGACATTTGCGCAATATACAAATTTTGCTGCACATTGGTATCGCCTTCCCAGCCTGACCAAATAAAGTAGAGTTTATCTTTGTACTGTAAAACCGTGCCGTCGATAGCCCATTTGTTGGCTGGCGCCGCCACTTTACCTATTAGGCTGTAGCTGCCCTGAGGATCAGCCGTGTCCGATTTGAGTACGTACATACGATGATTAACATTATCGCCATCGTCAGCAGCAAAGTAGATATACCAGCTGCCTTGCAGATAAAACAGCTCAGGGGCCCAAAGTTCTTTCGCATAGTTCGTGCCCGGCTGTGCCGACCACACCGGTGCGCCTTGATACTGCACTGCATCTACCAGACTTTGGCTTTTGTTTATCCAGATTTTGTCGTCTTGAGAATAAGCGTAATAATACTGCTCGTCTTTTTTTATAACCCACGGATCTTTGCCGTGGGGCGCGACCGGATTGGTGATGTCTTTGGCAATGCTGCCTAGCGGCAACAGCAGCAGTAAAAACAGCCAGAGCGTTCTTTTCATTGCGTGCATAGAATATTCTTTACTGTGATAAATAGGAAAAGCAGGCCGCTGCCAGAGAACGGGTCAGCGACCTGAAGGGACAAGTTACTTAAGATTTTTCCTGGCGCGATCTTCCGACAACATTTCCCATAACGACGCAACCACCCAACCTGGCGCGAAAATATCGTTATAGAAGCCTTTGCCAAAATGGCCATAATCCCAGTTGGTGTGTTGAACCACTTCCGGGTGATAACCCACCTTACCGATGTTGACCATATGATTGGGCCGTGGCAGCAACTGGCTTTTCATCGACGATTCGATAACCTCGGCAAATTTCTGGAGACGAGGATCGTTGCGCTCTTGCGCAAGCCAGCGCAGTACGTCAAGATAGCCGAAAATAAACACGTCTACATGGTTGTTTTCAACCGAAACATTCCCCCAGCCGCGAGTTTTGAAATCCACATCACCCAGCATCATGCCTTTGGCAAAAGGTACATCCCAAAGGTAATACCAGGACACCACAAAGTAGTTAGCTTTTAACGCAAGATCGGTATATTGCTCATGCTTTTCGCCTTCAGTTACCAGCGCCAGGTAATAAAACGCAGTTGCGGTATAAAAAGCAGCTTCTTTGTCTACGCTGTTAGCGTCCAGCGTTGACGAGAAATAATCTGACTGCTTAACAATTTCGTTTTCTAAAAACTTACCTGCTTTTTCTGCTGCCGCCAAATAACTGTTGTTATCAAAGTATTTGTAAGCAAGCACTAGCGCCAACACCGCTGAAGCACTGCTGCCTTCAGATTCATCTTTAACGTTCATGTTGGCGTCGAACTTACGGGGGAAACCACCAGTGGAAGTTTGTAATGCCAACATATTTTTAAGCAGACGCTTAATTTCCTTTTCCCATTTCGGATGTTTACGACCTTGTGCCTTTTCGTAGTTTAGATACAGCAACGTCGCATATACGCCTTCCGACTGACGACGAATCGAATAGGTGTCGGTTTCGGTATTATCTTCAAAGTTAACATCTTCACGCAGAAAGCCCTGAGGGTTAAAGCCGTTTTCTTCATAGCTGTCGAAGACCGCCTTGCCCATTTTTACTAGTTCAGGGTTGCCGTTATCTTTGCCGTATTCCAGCGCGTTAAACGCGTTCAGTAGTACTCGACCAATAAACCCAACTTCCAGAATTGGTCGCACTTCTGCATCGGCGGTAGTAATATGCTGCCCTGAAAAGCCCTTTAATTCATAATCGCCGACGTAACTCTGTAGATAAAACTGTGACAGCACGTCTTTGACTTCAGCGGTGGAAAGTTCCGGCTCCAACGGTGCAGGGGCGAGAGTATCAAAGGCATACTTCCAGGTGTTTTCAACGAAACCAGAAAACTGCTTGGCTTCGCCTTCACGAATTTCGTAATGCAGGCTGATTGATTCGCCTTCTTTTAACGTAGCAAACGCCTGTGACTGTGGAGCCAGTGTCAGCTTGCGCTTATAAGTGTAAGGCGCTTCAAGATACGGATAGCCAAAGCTAAGATACGTTTCGCCCTGTTTTTCACCGAACCCAACGCTTCCCAGATCAGAAGAACCAGAGAGGATCATTTCGCCCTCACCGGGTAATGCAGGTGCGTCTTTTTGGTGATCGTCCATCCGCAAAACGGTTAACGACTTACCTGATTTAGTATCAAACACGCTGGTCATCGGAATGCTGAGTCTGTCTTCCCGCACGCTCCAGTCTGTGCTTTCCTCGGCAGTAGGTGCGCCTTCTGAGGAACGATTATTCTTTTTATACCAAAGGCCGGGCAACAGGAATTCGCTGTTGGCATAGGAAAATTCAGTAGGAAGCACCGTTTGCAGATTAAAGTTTACGGTTTCTTCTGCGGTAAGCGTAAAGGTGAAATCATCATCTTCCTGCTTAACGCTGACTCGCATCTTAATATCCTGAGGCCCAAGCAGCTGCCATTTCTGCTCGCCATCTGCTTGCCACTTCAGGTCATAATGCTGCGCCGGGTTACCTGCTGTTTTCAAATACAGCGATGTCATCATGTCCAAAGGTTGCGCCAGTCCCCAGCAGGAAACCAGACTGCATACCGTACCTATGGCAAAGGGTGTCATCCGCATTATTTGTCCTTTTTCGTCAACTAAACTGTGTAAATATATGAAGTAGGGGAAGGCATTTGCCCTCCCCTAGAGATACTAAAACTGGTAGCTCACGCCCACTGAAACAGTACGGCCTGGATCACGTCTGTCGCGAGAGCGGTCTGACATGCCCCAATAGTTATAGAACTTCTCATTATTCAGGTTGGTGCCGTCCAACGTAATGGTAAGATCTTCTGTCACGTTATACCCGATAGAGGCATCTACCCGTCCTGTGGCACGTACTACACTGGTACCCGGCTCTTGAATACCCGCAGCGGAGAAGGTTTCGATGTACTCGCCGCGGTAGTTATAAGCCACTCGCGCAAACAGATCGCCTGATTCATAAATCAGTACGGCATTACCGTTATTCTTCGACACTTGCGAAAGGTCAGATTTAAACTCTCCGCCAGCCCCGTCAGGTACAGTGGTTTCACCATCGATATAAGTGTAGTTCAGCTGCACACCTAAGCCATCAAACGGTGCCGGCAGTTCTTTAAAGAACTTGGTGTAAGACAGCTCAACACCTTGCAAGTAACCTTCACCAGAACTGTACGGGCGGCTAATGTAGTAGGTTTGCCCGTCAATAATTTCTTCTGTGGATAAGGTTGAAATATAGCCGCTGATATCCCGGTAGAAAATTGCACCGGAAACGATACCACCATCTTCTGGATAATATTCCAGACTCAAATCGTAACTGGTCGATTCAATCGGGTCGAGATCCGGGTTACCGCCACCGCCGTAACCTACCGGCGTTCCTGGCGCGGGAGGTGTATAACTGAGGTTGGGGTTCAGATCGCCAAAGGCTGGCCGCGATACCGTTTTTGATACAGCAGCTCGCAATACTACGTCATCGGTAAAATGAATATTTGCGTTTGCATTGGGCAAAACATCGGTTTTTGATGCGCCTTCGTTATATTCTGTGACAACGCCATCGACAGTGCCGTAAGAACGCATATCACGATCGACCTGACTAACCCGGACACCTACGCGTCCATCCACCCGATAGCCCGCGACCTCGGTATCGTAACTGGCTTGCACATAACCTGCGGTAATATCTTCTTTGGCATAAAAAGAACGGGTTGGATCCATGGCCGGACGTTCTGTGCTAAGGCCGTAGACATCGCGAATTTCGGGTTTGTGATCAAGCATATATTCATAATCTGCTGCTACAAATCCAGGCAGATTTAAGTAAGTAGCACCGCCCATATCTACCGGCGTCAGATAATCAGGCCCGAAAGCCTCAGCAGGATTATTCGGCCCTGGTCCGTCGTTGGTGACAGAATCGGTAGCAATTTGATCCGCATCATGGGTCGCGTACCGTATTCCGCCGGTGATCTTAGTAATAATTCCAGCTTCAAGCTCATATTCCGCGTCAATGGTAAAGGCCGTTTCTTCACCGGTGGTCGAATCCCACGGCTGAAATAATCCACCAGAAACAAAGTTAGCAGGATCCTGCGTACCACCGCCTACAATTTCGAAATTGCTATGACGGTCATCATTGGTCTGATAGGCGACATCTACACCATAAAAATGCCAATCCTGAATGAAGTTTTCAAAATCTCGCTGAGTGTCGGTATAAACCAGTTCAGACTTAATTTTCAGGTTTTGCTGATTGTCCCACTTGACGCCCAGGGCAGTTTGCGAAATGTCTACATCTGAGGTAATTGCATGGGTTCCCGCAAGGAATTGGGAATTGTTTGCTACACCACTGGCGGTATAACAAACAGGATCGGCGGCACCGATATCGGTACATAAATCGTTATTAGGCGCGAAGGTGTAGTCGGTAATCTGGTTGCCGTTTACAAAGCCGATACCAAAGATCGTATGCTGTTGATGATCAAGCCCTGCATACAAGGAATCGAGATAAACTTCTGTGGTATCGTTCGGGCGCCATTGCAATGCCACATTTGCCTGCATCCGCTCCCGCTGACCTTTGTCACTGGTAAGTCCCACTGAAAGCGGTACGCCAATGGTCTCGCCAGTTGGTGTGTTATCTGTGGCCAAGGTTTCCGCCGTGAACGAATTGGTTTGCTGGAAGTTATCTTCCATATAAGACACGTTCACCAGCGCACCAAACTCCTGGCCGTTAACTTTCCAGCGGTCGCTCAATAAGCCACTGACAACTTTATCTTTATCTTCGGCATATTGATCATCGGTAATTCGTCCACTTACCGCACCTTTAAAACCTTCAAAGTCAAAAGGATTACGTAGCTTAATATTAACCAGTCCTGCAATGCCACCAGCAACCTGTTCGGCACTACGGGATTTATAAACTTCTACGCCGGCAAGCGCTTCAGCAGGCAAATCCTGAAATGCAAAGCCTCTGCTTGTCGTTGAAAAAATGCTGCGACCTTCAATAGTCGTCGTCACATTGGGTAACCCGCGTATCACCACACCGTTTGTTTCCCCGGCACCGCGCGCCACCTGAACACCAGGTATACGCTGCAAAGCATCGGATGTGGTTAAATCGGGAAATTTACCGATATCTTCAGCAAGCACCACATCAACAACGTTCTCGTTGAAACGCTTTTCATCCAAAGCTTTAATCAGATTGCTGCTAAAGGTTCCTTTAACGGCAATAACTTCAATATCATCTTTGGCTGGCTCTTGTTCTGTACTTTCTTGTGCCATTGCCAATAATGGAGTTGTAGTCAGTAAAGCGGCCATGACCGATTTACTTAAAATTTTTAACGGTGTTTTCATGGTCTCTCCAGATAACTGAGCGCCCAGCAGCCACACCTTCGCGGATTCCAGCGCTTTTCATTTCGTGTCCTACCTTTTGCGCAACCAGCAAAAGGTAAACGTTACACCCAAACTGCTAAGTTAGTAAATATAAGGTAAACCAGTTGTAATGTAAACGCTCTACCTAAAATTGTTTTAGTTTTTGTTAAGCCCAGTTTACATGTGAGGTAAACGCTTACAAAGATGGGCGAAATTTTCGGAAGTCCAGATATCTCTAAAGGTAAACGTTATACATTTACAATATCTTCAGGTTCAAGGAATCGCCCCTATACTTTTGATATTTGAAGTCTAGGACGACGACACTTTTCTGGTGAGGTTTGTGTTAGGCATTACAGCTACCACGAGCGATACGCCCTTTTTTTTCGTAAAAGACTACATATGAATGAAAAGGCAAAACGAGTACATCATTCAGAACCCGTCGTAGGCGCTGTGCAACAACATAGATGCTGCGGCACAGCGCTCAGGAAAGGGTTTTCAGCGTGTTCTAGTGGCTCAGACTCAGGACAGTTACTTGGGCTTTTATGCCCACAGGGAAGCGAGAAGGCAGTTTTTTTAAAAGCAAAAGAAAAGGCCGCTGAATCGTTAAAACCAGCGGCCTTTTTGTATTTATTGCTAACTTACTCGATTACCACCATGTAATATAAAATGCAGCAACAATCATAAGAACAGCAAGCGAGGCAACGTTGAAGCTCGACTTGGTTTTAAAATCAATTTCACCCAGTTCAATAGCATGCTGATGCTGGCCTTTGCCTTCCATCAGTGAAATTACTACCGCCAAAGCCGTACATAGCAAGAACACCAAGCCGACTCTGTCGATAAATGGCAATGAAGGCCAAAACATCCAGCCCAACAAACTGAACACGAAGGAACCAACGGCGGCAACCAAACCCGCGTTAGCGGTAGTGCGCTTCCAGAACATGCCTAATGCAAACAGGGCTACGATCCCCGGCGTAAAGAAGCCGGTAAATTCCTGAATATACTGAAACGCCTGATCGAAGTTGCCTAAGAGAGGTTTAGCCACAATCATGGCAATGATCAATGACGCGAAACTTACGATTCGACCCACTTTCACATAGTGATGCTGAGTTTCATCAGGCTTGCGATCTTTATAAATATCCATAGTGAAGATAGTAGAAACACTATTGGTCATTGATGCCAGCGAAGAGACAATTGCCGCTACCAATGCAGCAAAAATTACGCCTTTTAGCCCTACCGGCATCAAGTTCATTAACGATGGATAAGCTTCATCGGCGCGGTCCAGCCCTGGCACAATGAGTACTGCAGCGATACCGGGTACCACCACGATCAGCGGCATGAGCAGTTTAAGGAAAGCAGCAAACACTATTCCTTTTTGCGCTTCGCCAAGGCTTTTTGCCGCAAGCGTGCGCTGAATAATGTACTGATTAAAGCCCCAGTAGGATAAATTCATAATCCACATTCCACCAATCAATACAGATATTCCCGGTAAGTCCATATAATTAGGATTATCTTCAGACAATATCATGTCGAATTTTTCTGGCAGCTGATTGGTTAAATCGATAAAACCTTGCACCGGGCCATTTCCATCGCTGATAAGGTTAAGCGCGGTATAGGAGAGAAACAGGCCGCCCAATACTAGCAGGACAACCTGAATAATGTCTGTCATGGCGACGGCTTTTAATCCACCGTAGAGTGAATAGGCTAATGAAAAAGCGCCGAGGAAAATCATCCCGTACACCAGATCAACCCCGGTGATGGTGTTAATGGCAAGAGCGCCCAGCCAAAGCACAGCAGTAAGATTGACAAAGATATATACACCAAGCCAGAAGATAGCCATTACCTTGCGCACTCGATGGTCGTAACGTTGCTCCAAAAACTGCGGCATGGTATAGATTTTATGTTTCAGGAATATCGGCAGAAAGTACTTTCCGACAATAATTAAGGTCAGTGCTGCCATCCATTCGTATGCTGCAATCGCCAAACCTATTTTATAGCCAGAACCTGACATACCAATGATTTGTTCTGCAGAAATATTTGCTGCAATCAGAGACGCTCCGATTGCCCACCAGGGAAGGCTTGATCCAGCAAGAAAGTAATCATTAGTATCTTTTTCATGACCCGTTCTTTCGCGCGAGACCCACCACGCTATCCCTATCAGCGCCACTACGTATGTTACAAATAACGCTATGTCCAACGTCTCAATATTCATATTGCTTCCCAACGCATGCTTGTTGTTTTATTTGGTTTTATATTGGCGGTGTTCAGGCAAATGCCCCCCGCTCTGCCGAACATATGTAAATGGATTGTTTATATCCGGTGCGCGCATGATAGTGCTTATCTACTGCTTTCGTCACCTCTAAAACCATATTTTTTGGTACCAGAGCAACCACGCAACCCCCAAAGCCACCGCCGGTCATTCTTACACCGCCTTTATCTGCCAGCACTTCAGAGATAATTTCTACCAGATAGTCGATAGGCGGCACTGTAATTTCAAAGTCATCCCGCATGGAAATGTGCGATGCGGCCATAGCTTCACTCACTGTTTTAATATCGCCGCTATTTAACGCATCAAACATCTGCAGCGTACGCGCGTTATCCGTAAGAATATGGCGGGCGCGTCGGTAGGCAACCTCTGACATGTTGAGCCGGTGAGATTCCAACATTGCCAAATCCGCTTCCCGAAGACTGTTTAAGTTCATTGCCTGCGCGGCTTCTTCACATTGCTGGCGACGCAAATTATATTCGCTATCCACCAGCCCGCGCTTCACATTGGAATTGATAATTACAATCGCCAGATCATCTGGCAGCGATGTATACTGAAACGCCAGGGAGCGGCAGTCCAATAACATTGCCTGGCCTTCTTTACCCATGGCGGAAACGAGCTGATCCATAATACCGCAGGAACAGCCAACAAAGGTGTTTTCCGCTTTTTGCCCTAGTTGCGCAGCTTCAACACCCTCAAGAGGTAAGTTGTAAAGCGCTTTAAACGCTTTTAGCACCGCAATTTCGAAAGATGCCGATGAACTTAAACCTGCACCTTGCGGCACGTTACCGGTAACCATTAAATCCGCCCCGCCAATTTGCGGATAACTCGCTTTAAGCACTGTGGTTACGCCGCGAACATAATTGGCCCACCCCTGGTTGTTGTCAAAGGCAATATCTGCAAGAGGAAACACGTTCTCCTGATTGTCATAATCCAGCGCAATAACGCGAACATTATTGTCGTCCCGTTTTGACGCGGCGACCCAGGTGCCAAAATCTATTGCAGCGGGAAAAACAAAACCCTCGTTGTAATCTGTATGCTCGCCGATAAGATTAACCCGGCCCGGCGCCTGCACAATGCACTCGGGCACTTTATTGAAACTGGCTTTAAACTGCTGTTGTAGCAAAAGTTTATTATCCATTAACATTCGCTTCCTTATAATGAACATCTGACAAAACCTGCAATTTTGCCGCCGCTTGTTCGGGCGTTAAATCCCGCTGCGCTTCAGCCATCATTTCATAACCCACCATAAACTTGCGTACGCTTGCTGAGCGGAGAAGCGGCGGGAAAAAGTGGGCATGAAGCCCCCATTCGGGATGCAATTCTCCATCATTAGGTGCGCTGTGCCAGCCCATGGAATAAGGAAAGGAGGTGTTAAACAAGTTGTCATAACGTACCGTTAACTGGCCAATAACCGACGCCAGTGAGGCTTGCTGGTCATCATTAAGCTGCGTAAGTGATTGCGCGGCAAACCGTGGTAACAGCAAAGTTTCAAAAGGCCATGCTGCCCAATAGGGCACCACCACCAGCCAATCTTCATTGCTACAAACTACCCGTTCCTTTGCCGCTAATTCGCGTGTTGCGTAATCCAGCAGTAAATTGCTCTTGTACTGCTGGTAATAATTTTTAAAGTGGGTTAATTTTTTTTGTGCCAGCGTGGGTAAGTGATGCTGCGCCCAGATCTGACCATGAGGATGAGGATTAGAACATCCCATCATGGCACCTTTATTTTCAAAAATCTGTACCCAGAGATGGTCCTTGCCCAGTTCTTGCGCCTGCGCTTTCCAGCATTTCACCACTTCAAGACGCTGCACGTCCGAAAGTTCAGGTAAGGTTTTACTGTGATCGGGAGAAAAGCAGATAACGCGGCTACTGCCCTGCTCAGATTCAAAGGTGAACAGAGGATCGTCGCTAGCGGCTTGCGGCGTATCTTCCCGCAACGCAGCAAAATCGTTTTCAAACACATAGGTGCTGGAATAATCAGGATTAATTTCACCGTTAACCCGCGTGTTGCCGGGGCACAAATAGCACTCTGGGTCATAAGACGGTCGAGAGTCTTCTGAAGGCGACTCAGACTGTCCCTGCCAAGGGCGCTTCGCCCGGTGGGGAGAAACCAGAATCCATTCTCCAATCATTGGGTTATAGCGTCGGTGCGGGTGATCTGTCGGATCGAATTCAGATTGCATAAACTCTCTCTTGTCTCAATTAATGCGCCGCCAACCGCAGGAAGCTGACTGCACGCCAAGTCTGTTTGCTCCATAGATTAGGTAAACGATTACCCTTCTAGTGCAAAGAAAAGCCGATAAACCCGCTCTTTCAAGCTTGCCTATCGACTGTAGTCTTACTCGGTAGTGCTAAAGCGATAAACAATTTTAGAAGAATAGGTATCTTCGGGTTGTAATATAGTCGAAGGAAAATCTGGCTGATTAGGCGAATCAGGATAAAATTGCGGCTCCAGCGCTATCGCTGAACGATATTGATACACCTGATCATTTTTGCCTGTCGTCGTTCCATCTAAAAAGTTACCCGAATAAAACTGTACCGCTGGGTTGTCTGTGAGAATTTCCAGCACTCGCCCGCTTGCCGGGTCGGTCACTCTGGCAGTCACTACCATTTCGCCTTGAGGATGATCTTTTAGTACAAAGTTATGGTCGTATCCTTTGCCAAATTTCAATTGCTGATTGTCGGCATCAATATCTCGGCCTATGGGTTTTGCTTGTGTGAAATCAAAGGGCGTACCTTTAACCGGGCGCACTTCGCCAGTGGGTATCAGCGTTTCATTTACGGGGGTAAAGCCCTCGGCATTAAGCATAAGCTCATGATCAAGAATGCTGCCGCCGCCAGCCAGGTTGAAATAACTGTGATTGGTAAGATTTACTGGTGTCGCCTGGTCAGTTTTTGCAGTAAAACGTAAGCTCAGTTCATTTTCATTATTAAGTTCATATACCGCAGAAACTTTAAGATTACCCGGATAACCGCCTGCACCATCTTCGCTGTTTAAGGTAAGTTTGAGGCCGGTGGTGCCGTCCTTAGTGAAGCTTTCTGACTGCCAGACCTGTTTATGAAAACCTTCAGAGCCGCCATGCAGGTGGTTCGGGCCGTCATTGGTTTCCAACGTATACTCTTCGTCGTTCAGAGAAAATTTTCCATCGGCGATACGATTTCCATAACGACCAATCAACGCGCCGAAGAAATTAGTATCAGCGGTATAGTCTTTCAGGTTGCCATAGCCTAATACCACATCATCAAACTTGCCGTTTTTATCCGGCACATCGATAGAGGTGATGATACCGCCGTAATTAGTAATTTTTACCCGCATACCTTTGGCATTCGTTAACGTGTAAAGGTAGACGTCTTTTCCGTTTGCGGTGCCAAATTCGGCTTGGTCGACAGAGGCGCTCTGCGCGCTACAGCCTGCCAGAGACAATATTCCTGCTACGACAACTGCCCCTGTCAAAGATGAATAGAATGATGAGGCGTGGAATTTTTCCTTTACCGTCAAATGCTTCATGTAGATGTATCCTTATTAACGCGCGCCGCAGAATGCGCTTAGAAATAGTTTCGCAAGTTTGACCATACAGATTATTAACAATATCACAACAAGGGTATACGTTTTCCCTTCGTTTGAAAAGACTCTTTTTTCAAAATTTCTATGGTCATAAAGAAGGAAGGTAAAATTTTCCTTATATTTTTACAATATTTTACTTAAGATGTGAAGATACCAAGGGGAAACGGTTACCCGCATTTAGTTACTTAAGGATATTTACCCACTACATGGCTACTATTAAAGACATTGCTAACGCCGCTGGCGTTTCGTTAGCGACAGTGTCGCGCGTAATCAACAATGGTCCTAAGGTGGGCGATGCAACGCGTGAACGTGTAAAAGCAATTATGACTGAAATGGGGTATCGCCCCAACGCTAACGCCAGAGCGTTGGTGACTAAGCGTAGTGCTTCGCTTGGTGTCGTGCTGGCTGAGCTTCTTGATCCGTTTTTCGCCACCCTCGCTCACGGTATTGAATCTGTCACGCGAAAGCACAACGTACAAATTCTTATGAGTGCCGGTTCTATTGAAAAGGCGACGGAATTAAAAGCAATCGAAACCTTACTCGAACACCGGGTTGAAGCGATGGTAGTGCATAGCAAGGCACTGGATGATGAGGTTCTAATCGAATTTGCCCGTCAGGCTCCTGGCTTTGTGTTAATCAATCGTTTCATTCCCGAGATTGGAAATCGTTGCGTGTGGTTAGATAACGTAGCTGGCGGTCGAATTATGGCTGAACACATGCTAAAACAAGGCCATAAAAAACTGGCTGTAATTAGCAGCCGTTATCAGATTGATGATCCTGTGGATAGGATCACCGGTATTCGTCAGGCGTTACAATCTGCCGGTATTGATTTACCCGAAAGCCATATCGAATACAGTACACCTGATCAGGAAGGGGGCGAAAAATGTATTCAAAACCTGCTTGCGAAAGGCGTCGACTTTACCGGAGTACTGGCATATAACGATGCAATGGCATCCGGAGCTATGACTATGCTGCTGGATCATCATATTGACATTCCCAGCCAGGTTTCGGTGATAGGTTACGATGATGTACTACTGGCAAAATACAGCCGCCCGAAGCTTACTACTTTGCGTTACCCCGTGGAAATGATGGCCGCAAAAGCCGCTGAACTGGCACTTAGTTATGCCAGCGGAAAAAAACCTGAAGCCGACATTACGTTTAAATATACGCCCACCATTGTAAAACGGGAATCTGTGCTGCGGCTATAGATTCGCAGGCGTTTCTGCCAGACCTTTGACGCCTGGCTTTAACATAAACACTGCGCCACTGTGGGGATGATCTGCTAATGTTTTATTCGTTAGCCCGATAGTGGCAGAAGTAACCACAAGCGTATCGCGCGCAGGCCCACAAAATGCCACACTTGTAATTTGCGGGGCGGGCAATGCGATACGCGCGACCAATTCTCCTTGCGGCGAAAAACGCATCACCGCATAGCCATCCCATGCCGCTACCCAAAGATGATCCTCTGCATCTACGGTAATGCCATCGGGGTAACCCATATCTTCACTAAACTTTACAAAAACTGCTTTGTCTGATACGCCGTGAGCATGTAAGTTAAAACGGTAAACTGTACGTGTCGCTGAAGCGTTGGAATAGAGGTGGGTATTAGCCGCGTTTACCGCCGGACCGTTGGAAACGGTATAGCCGCGGTCAATTGCAGTTAGCTTTTTTTGGTTTTCTATTACATATAAACTGCCGCTCTGGCTTTGTTCGGTATCATCCATCGTGCCGAAATACACTCTGCCCTCACGATCTGTTTTGCCATCGTTTAACCGGTTTGTCAGGGGCTCACCTTCCATACTTAAATATAATTGGCGGTTGAAGGTTAATGGGTCCAGCTCATAGATGTTCCGTCGAAACCCCGCTAAAAGAGTGCCCCGGTTCGTATCCATCACCCAGCAAATTGGTTCAGGCATCGCAATACGGGTTACCGCCCGGCTTTGCCAATCCATTCGATAAAGCGCATGACCTTTTATATCAACCCACAGTACACTTTCCAGCAGCTCACTATAGTATGCACCCTCGCCCAACAGGCAGTGGCATGAAATGATATCTATATGTAAATCTGCAGGCATACACAGTTCCAGTTTCAGGCTCGAAAAGTGAAGGTATCCAGAGCGTGTTGACCTTTGCTGTTCACTATTTTGTAGATATGGGGGCTACATAGTTCGCGCCGCAATCAATACAGTTTATTTTGAACAGAATTCGGACAGCAAAGGTCAACACGCGCTAATCATGAAAAAATATCAGTGCCAGCCCTGAAAGCGTTGCAGTAAGCAGGATTAGCTGACGAAGGCGTGTTTCATTGATATTTTTGCTGATGAATACGGATAAAATCCAACCCAAGAGAATAGCGGGAACGCACTGAATAAACAATTGTAAATCATGATGCCCAGCCGCGCCGGTAAACCACAACACCAGAATGCCAAAAAGATTGATATAAACGAAGAAAATACTCAGGTTCGCTTTAATTTTTCCCTGCTCTTCGGTTTGATATAAAAGTCCCATCGGCGCTCCGCCGGCGGAAGTTGTTGTACCCATAAAACCTGAAATCATGGCTGCAACTAAATTGGATATAACGGAAAGACGAGGCGTAACGCCTATTAACGATAACGCAACAGCAAATAAAATAGAAAGGCCGAATAACAGCTGATACTGGTGGGAATCGATATAGAGTAAAACGCTACCCGCCACCAACACGCCAGCAGTTCCCCCGAGGATGGAAAAGCCTGTTTGCTTTAGGTCAATTTCGCCATGATGTTTGGCAGATAGCAACGTGGTGAGTAATAATGCGTTTAGGATCATTGGCCCAGGCACCAGCTCAGGCATTAACAGAAAAACCACCGGCGCGCACAGTAAGCCTAGCCCAAAGCCAATCACGCTTTGCAGACAAGAGCCGATTATCAGTACAATATAAACCAATATGAAATCGGTCAAGGTAATATCCACACCCGTTACTACTGTCGGGAGTTAGCTGCCAATGTCACCTACGCCCGTAAATTTTAATATAATATTACTATATATGTCAGTTGAGTCAGGGTTGTGTCAACTTTTATTACGCAATCTTTTAACAATTAGTAAGGGTTGTTGACCTTTAAGTCCAACCTGCATCAACAATTAGAGATTGAGCTGTCATCATTGCACTATCGTCAGAGGCTAAAAAAAGAGCTGCACTAACAATATCTTCCGGTTGCAATGTTTTATGGATGCATTGATCTTTTTGTACCTCGTTCACGATATCCGGGTTAAGCCAGTGAGTCATTTGGCGTTCAGTCATCACCCAACCCGGGATTAACGTGTTAACGCGAATGTTGTCTTGCCCCAGTGTTCCTGCCAGTGAACGAGATAGCCCTTCGATGGCGGCTTTTGCAGTGGTATAGGCAGGCATAACGATTTGTTTGATGCGCCAGCTTACCGACCCCATATTGATGATGCTTCCGCCACCAGCACGCCGCATATGAGGAGCAACGGCCTGAGCGGAAAAGAAACACGGCCGCAGATTCACGGCAAAACGATCATCCCAGTATTCCGGAGAAACCTCTTCAAGCGCGTGTCGGGTATCATCGGCGGCATTGTTAATTAATACCGTGATATCACCCTGCGCTTCCCGCGTTTGCTCAATGGCGCCAGTCAACGCTTCAATATTGCGGATATCACAGTAAATAAAACTGGGGTCGTGACGGTAAAGCCCAACAGCGTTTGCGCGCAGCATTTCACTTTTTTCCTGCGCCATGTCGACAAAGGTGACCTTAGCCCCCTGCTCTGCAAAGCGCGTAACCATTACCTCACCTATGCCAGTACCGCCACCGGTAATAAATACGCTTTTGTCCTGCAAACTAGGATATTGTGCAAGTTTATTTTTCTTAGAGGGCATAACGACCTTATCTGCTGACGGATAGGAAAGAAAATATGCATCGTAGATTGGTATTAGCCAACACTTTTTTTGGCTTCCATACTCGCTATTTCATTTTCAATAAATGTCATTGCTTCGTCGATCAGGTAAGACATCATATTTTTTGCCTGCTCAGCTTCGCCGTTAAGAATAGCGATATAAACTCTGTTATGTTCTTCAGCGATAGTTTTTTTACTACCTTTAGCTGGCGTCGTGTGCTGAATACTTACGTTCAATGCAGTGCGAATAAAATCTCGCAGTTGAAAAAAGAAGCGGTTACCACTGGCCTGTAAAACGGCGGTGTGAAATGCCAGGTCTGCTTCAAGCAGATTCCCTTCTGACTGTATCGCTGCAGCTTGCATAGCTTCGAGAGCCTTTGCTATTTCAGCAATGGCGTTTTGATCGCCCTTTCTGGCGGCAAGTGCTGCGGCCTGAGGTTCTATGGCCTGCCGGACTTGCAAAAACTCCTTCAGAACATGTAACGAAGGGCTGCTTTCCAGCATCCACTTCAATACGCTGGTGTCATAAAGGTTCCAGTTATCCGGCGATTCTACACGTATGCCTTGACGCGGGCGGGAGGAGATCAGTCCTTTGGCTGCCAACATCTTGACAGCTTCACGCACAGCGGTACGGCTGATGCCGTATTCTTCACAGAGTTGAGCTTCCGTTGGCAACCCCATGTTTCCGCTATACGCGCCAGCAATAATAGCCTTACCCAGTTCATTCGTTACGCGCTGCGATAAGTTTAGATTCTCGATACGAGCCATGGTCATTCCTTAAACGATATAGCAGCTATCATACTACCTTATCAGCTGCTCGTCACGATTGGGGTGAACTGGTCTTGACCAGAGAAATAATGTTTAATATTTGGTGAATAGTCGTAAAGAGCAGCGCAATTGGCTTTAGCTGAATTGTTAGCAACCGGGATTTGGTGGCTTGGGGCTTAACCTATTTTTAACAAGCCCCTTCCATCTCACTAATTTATAATATAATATTTTTAATAATCGCTAACTGCCGTTTTTGCGGCTTTTATATGGAATAGTTATGGTAGAACTGAGTACGCTAGATTGGCTGGTACTTGCAGGTTTCTTTGTCCTGCTACTGGCTGTGGTGGGAATGTCCATGCGGCAGAAAGAAGAAGATACCGCTGATTATTTTCTCGCCGGTCGTAACGCCAGTTGGTTAGTTATCGGCGCCTCAATTTTCGCCTCTAACATAGGTTCAGAACATCTCGTCGGATTATCAGGCGCCGGGGCTGAATCGGGTATGGCACTGGCTCATTGGGAATTACAATCCTGGATCATATTACTGCTGGGTTGGGTTTTTGTGCCCTTCTACTATAGCAGCAAGGTTTACACCATGCCCGAGTTCCTTGAGCGGCGTTTCAATTCTTCCTCTCGTACCTTCCTTTCCGTTATTTCCCTGATCAGTTACGTGTTGACGAAAGTTGCAGTAACCGTTTATGCAGGTGGCGTAGCGTTTAAAACCATACTGGGTATTGAAAGCCTTTGGGGCATTGATTTCTTCTGGATTTCAGCATTGGGACTGGTGGTAATTACCGGAATTTATACCGTACTTGGCGGCATGAAAGCCATTATGTGGACATCGGTATTACAAACACCTGTGCTAATTATTGGTTCTGTATTTATTCTGGTAGTGGGCCTGGATCAAGCGGGTGGCTGGGCAGAAGTAGAGCGCATCAACCGCGACAATATGCACCTGATCCGCACCGCATCTGATCCCGCATTCCCGTGGCCGGGCATTATCTTTGGCTCCTTTATTATTGGTTTCTGGTACTGGTGTACCGACCAGTATATCGTGCAGCGGGTACTGTCAGCTAAGGGTATAAAAGAAGCCCGTCGCGGTACCATGTTTGCCGGTTACCTAAAACTGTTACCAATTTTCATTTTCCTGTTCCCGGGAATGATTGCAGTAGCATTGAAAGCCAAAGGGGTTATCTCTTACGATTCCGCAGACCAGGCGTTTCCTACTTTAGTAGCGCAACTACTTCCCTCGGGCGTTAAAGGCATTGTCATAGGTGGATTGGTTGCAGCATTAATGAGCTCTCTGGCGTCTTTGTTCAATTCTTCCGCCACTCTTTTTACTATCGATTTTTATAAACGATTTAAACCGGATTCCAGTGAAAAGCACCTGCTAAAAGTGGGACGCTGGGCCACTGTTGCTATTGTGGTTTTGGGGATGGCATGGATACCGGTAATGAGCATGATTGCGGATGTACTTTATGAATACCTACAAAGTGTTCAGTCGCTCATTGCCCCAGGTATTGCAGCGGTATTCTTACTCGGGCTGATAAGTAAGCGGGTTACGCCAACTGCCGGTTTTGTCGGCCTTGTGGCTGGTTTTGTGCTGGGTATGATTCGTCTGGTATTACTACCGTTCCGCGACAGCCTCACCGGTACCAGCGTCGCCTGGATCACTGACATGAACTGGTTGTACTTCTGTATTCTGCTGTTCGTTGTGGTAGTGGCTATTATTATTGTCACCAGTATGTTCACCGAAAAAGCTTCAGAGGAAAAAATACAAGGCTTAACCTTCTCGAGTCTCGGTAAAGATACGATGAAGGAAGTCGTCGCTGGCCTGGATAAGTGGGATTACATCCATACTGCGGGTATTTTAGGTATTACTGCGTTTATCTATATTCGCTTCTGGTGATTTACGGAAAACGGATATTCTTATAAAGGGGCGCGTCGGCGCCCTTTTTTTGTGTCTGCGACCTGTTGTAATACCTTCGAACGGTAACGCTCACCGAGCCTGCTCAGGAGTTAACGGGCAAAGTTAAAGATTCAGGACAAGAGCATGAATGAATAAAATTCAGCAATCTCAACGAATAAGCAAAATTTCTCATCCGAAACGCCGTAATATTATCCCTGATGGCTCTGCTGGAGCATTCATGCTCCAGAAGTTCGGCTAAGAAATCTTCACTTGTCGCTTAAAATTATTCGCGATCTCTCCTGGTTAAAGACAAAACAAGACATTGTTTTCCATTAAATAGGGACAACAAGGATATAAACAGTTGGAGGAATCTGCCGAGTTTGAAATTTCGCTGATTGAGCACTGCTTTCTGCGCTTTGAGATTAGACTGGTTCTTTGATTTTTCCGACAGGATTGACATATCAACGCCGCCAGATTTTGGTACCCATTCGTTGCAGGAATAATAGAAAGCAGCCGCAAGAACAAGGTAGCTACGCAGGCAAACGCTTTTTGAACATTCAGATGATTGTGTGGACGGCCGAAGAGTGAGCCTGTCCAGAACTTTTTAAGCGCTACATTCCCCTTGCGTTGGTGGCCCACGTTCCGCTGCAGGGTGCGCTGCTTCTTTTACTCGTCCTCTTTACTCATGTTTATTAAATAAAAGCGGTGTGTCCATGATTTTACTGCTAACACTTTTGTTATTAAAGCTCCCATGGAAAACTAGTGCGGTAGCTTCCATGGGAGCTAATTTAACGCGCCATATGTTATTAATCCGCCAATTCAGGCTGTAGAACAGGAAAACCCTCGGCATCCCAATAAACAATTCTGGCTCTAGCGTGGCGATTAGGATCGGTAAGTGGCGTACCTTTTAGCTTTTTATAATCCCTGCTGTGATAAATCATTAAATCTGTTACACCATCTTCGGCTTTAACAAAGCTGTTGTGTCCGGGCCCATAACGCCCCACTTTCTCATTGGTGGTAAAGATAGGTTCTGGCTTTTTATGCCAGCTTTTGGGGTCGAGTAAATCGGCGTTGATATCGGACCAAACCAATCCCATTGCGTATCTATCATCTGTGGCGCTGGCGGAATAGGTGATCATTATCTTACCATGACGCACAATAACCGCCGCGCCTTCATTCACCTTATAGCCCTGAACCTCCCAATCAAGCGTGGGTTCAGTTAATAGCGTTACAGGCTGTTTTATTGAAGTGGGGCTATCCATTTGTGCAATCCACAATGCAGAATTATAGCTTCGTTCGGCGTTCTGCTGCGCCCATACCAGATAACGCTTTCCCTGATGTTCAAAAGTAGTAGCGTCTAACGAAAAGGAATCCAGATGAGTTTGAATCTGCCCCATTTCTTGCCACTGTCCTTGCATGGGATCGTGGCTGGAATTTTTTAACGCATACATTCTTATGCTAAAGGGCTTATCAATATCACCGGCAGCAAAGTAGATATACCAAGCGTTATCTACCCAATGCAATTCAGGAGCCCAGATATTTACACTCATTGGGCCTTTCTCTTTCTTGCGCCAAATGGTTTTTGGCTCTGCCAGTTTTAGATCGTTGAGTCTGCAGGCCTTTCGCAATTCGATTTCATCAAATGCTGGTGAGGTCCCGATAAACGTGTAACAGCCTGTTTCTGCGTCGCGAACTATCCAAGGGTCGGCCCGTTGCAGCACAATCGGATTATCTATAGGAGCCAAACTTTGGCTTTCAAAAGTGCCTGCTCGCAATCCAGCAGACAGACTTATCAGCATGGCAACTATGCTAATATTCATCCAGGGTGAAAGTCTTTTCATCGTTTATCCTTTCAAGTATATGCTAATCAATTATTAATATTGTATTACATATTTAACATGATTCCTGCTAGACTCTGCAACTGAATTTCGAAACTACTATAAGGTGTTGATAATGAAGCGAGAATCCCCCTTATCATTAATTAGCGCACGCTGGGCAGCAAAAGCTGCGGTTGGTGCGGCGCTGTTGGTCGGTTCATTGGCCTGCGCAAATGCGAAGCAGGTAGAAGTACATGACCCGGTAATGGCCAAAGAAGGCGATACCTTTTACGTATTTAGCACCGGCCCGGGTATTACCTATTATGAATCAAAAGATCTAAAAAACTGGTCTTTGACTGGCCGCGTTTTTCCTGATGAGCCAAGCTGGGCCGATCGAGTCGCGCCGGGATTTGACGGCCACCTTTGGGCACCGGATATCTATGAGAAAGATGGCAAATTTTATCTTTATTATTCAGCCAGTGCATTTGGTAAAAATACCTCTGGCATCGGTGTCACAGTAAACAAAACCCTTGATCCTGACTCTGCAGATTATGAGTGGGTAGATCACGGTATTGTTTTACAGTCTGTTCCTAATCGTGACCATTGGAATGCCATAGATCCGGCAATTGTGGAAGATGATGAGGGCACGCCCTGGATGAGCTTTGGCTCGTTTTGGGAAGGGCTAAAACTGGTTAAGTTAGATAAAGATATGGTGCGACTGGCCCAGCCGCAGGAATGGTATTCTATCGCGAAGCGGCCCGGTAAATCCAGTACCGACGCTGACCCGGGCGAAGGGGCAATTGAAGCGCCTTATATCTTTAAAAAGAATGGCTATTACTATCTGTTTGTGTCGTTTGATAAATGCTGTCGCGGCATGGACAGCACCTATAACATCCGCGTCGGCAGAAGCAAAGATGTGAAGGGCCCTTATCTGGACAAATCCGGTACCGCCATGACGCAAGGTGGTGGAACATTGGTTCTAGAAGGTAATAAAGATTGGGTGGCGCTAGGGCACAACGCGGCTTATACCTTCGATGGCAAAGATTATCTGGTGTTTCATGCCTATGAGACTGCCGATAATGGCATGCAGAAATTGCGTATTTTACCTATGCAATGGGAAAATGACTGGCCGGTAGTCAATCCTGAAGATTTAAATAAACGTACTACCGTTTTGAAGAAACCCTAAGCAAATCTGAAAGGTGCGGCAGACGCCGCACCTTTTTCAGTTACACAAATTCTTTGGGATTGGGACCGTATTCATTGGCTCCTGGAGAGCTATCCAATATCGCGAAGATGAACAGCATTATAGTGCCAATAACAGGCAATAACACCAGCAGAAACCACCAGCCACTGCGCCCAGAGTCATGTAATCGTCGAATCATCAGTGTGACAGAGGGAATCAGCACGAAGAGTGAATATACGCCCGAAAGCAATCCCACCTCCCAACTCTCCGAATACAAATTCGTCATTCTATCTACCAGCATTAACACGACGTTAATCAAAAGATTTATCAACACGAACATCCAATATTCCTTGCGGCGTGAACGCCCGGAAACTACCGCATATTTGCTCAGTGCTAACAGGTACCAATTCATGTCATTTCCTTATTGCCATTGTTGTTATTTTTTAATTCAGCTTAACATCATAGGCAAGAATAAAGGCTTTGACTACCACGGGAACTATCTGACTTATCCTGAGAAGGCGTAAACTAACGCAAACCTCTTTACGCCACCTATCCTGCCAGACAAAATAGAGCAAAAGGAACTCAACATTTAGGAAGCATCATGCTCAATTGCTACAAATTAAAAAGCTTGTCCCTGCTGTTAGCAGCATCAGTCTCTTTCCCTATCTACGCCGCTTTACCAGAAAGTCAGGTAGAAACTCTGGATATGCTTAAAACTCAAGCGCTGAATGATGATACTGCCTACCAGATTATCGAATCGCTAACCACAGAAGTCGGTGCTCGCATGGTTGGTACCGAAGGAGAAGCCAGGTCTGTAGAGTGGGCCATGCAAAAAATGAAATCACTTGGGTTTGATAAGGTATGGAAAGAAGAAAGCGAGGTGACATTGTGGTCTCGCGGCAGCTTAAAGTTAGAAATTGCCGCACCGTTTCCGCACCCGGTGGTGGGGCTAACATTAGGTGGCAGTGTTGGCACTAATGGCGAGACATTAACAGCAGAGGTAGTAGAATTTAACACGTTGGAAGCGCTAAAAGCGGCTAAAAAAGGCAGTTTGGAAGGCAAAATCGCTTTTGTTTCCTATCGAATGGAACGTCATGAAGATGGACATGGCTATGGTGAAGCTGTGGGCGCGAGAGTTGCTGGTGCTTCCATTGCTGCCGATAAAGGTGCAGTGGCCTTTCTGCTTCGTTCAGTAGGCACCGATACCAATCGCTTTGCTCACACCGGTGTAATGCATTATGAAGAAAACGTTAAGAAGATTCCTGCTATCGCGCTTTCTAATCCAGACGCCGATTTGCTGGTAAATTCACTACAACGCGGCAAACCGGTAACTTTCTCTATTAATTCTACTGCTAGCGGCCCGACTAATGAAACTGTAACCATTGCCAATGTCATTGGTGAAGTCACAGGAAGCGAACAACCACAAGAAGTTGTTACTCTTGGCGCGCATCTCGATAGCTGGGATGTAGGCACCGGAGCCATTGATGATGGCATCGGGATAGGCATTACCTTAGCAGCCGGACATTACATTGCGCAGTTGCCACAAGCGCCAAAACGTAGCGTCCGCGTAATTTTATTTGCTGCCGAAGAAATTGGACTGGCCGGAGCCAAAGATTATGTTGTAAAACATAAAGAAGAGATGGATCAACACGTGATGGGCGCAGAGTGGGATTTTGGTAATGGCAACATCTACTCAATGGAGCCGGGTGTTGGCCCTGAAGCACTTGCCAGCATTCGTGATTTTGCTGATTATCTAGCCCCAATGGGAATCGCGTATTCCAGTAAAAATAGTGCGAAAGGCCAGTCCGATATGAGCGCGCTAGGGAATGAAGGCCAGCCTGCGGTGAATTTTGACCCGGATGGTAGCGACTACTTCGATTATCATCATACCAAAAACGATACGCTGGATAAGGTGAATCAGGCGGCTTTGAAAAACAACACCGCGGTTTATACTGCCTTTGCCTATTATGCGGCGGATTCTAACGTTAACTTTCGCAAGTAGCCAACGCAAGAACGCGGAAACTATTATAGCTATCAAGAGCGAGAGCATAAATCCTTAACCATCCGCGTTCTCTCCCTGATAAAAGGCCTGACTTAAGGCCTTTTATACTAATCCCCCTTGATGCGGATTAGCATAACTCTTCGAATGACAACAATCTTATATCCACTACCATCAGGACATTCGGACCAATCTTGCCGCCGTTACCTTTTTTGTCCCAGGCAAGTTCAGGAGGAATGACAAATTCATAGCGGGCGCCGGCAGGCATTAACTGTAGCCCTTCCTTAAGCCCGTCGATAGCTTCTTTAAGTGGAAATTCTTCGGGCAACCCTTTGCGGTAGGTGTCATCAATCACTGTACCGTCAGCCAATAAAATACGTTGATGCACCTTCACGACATGGTTCAAGCTCGGGCTCTCACCTGCGCTGTTATCAATGATTCGAAAGAGCAAACCACTCTCGGTCCCGTGGACATCTTCCTTATTTTGATATTTAACTAAGAAATCTGCAGTCAGATTTCTGTTTTGTCCCGCCGATCCCTTGGCGAGCTTTTTCTGCTTTTGCTTTCCCATATGAACACACTCAGCATGAAAAAAGCCGGACAAGCCGGCGTTAAAAGTTAAATTTGTGCAAGATACTGGCTACTTTGATACCAGGCGGATCCCGTAGATACCACCTGCAACCGATCCGGCGTTAGCTTCAAAGCGCAGTCTCAGCGACGTTTGCTCTCGCATATCCGGGGCCAGCGGGTAATCGACGGTATAATATTCACCTTCGCCTTTTTTAGCCGGTAGCGCCACTTCTGCAAGCGTAGTCCCGTTTATGGAAATGGTAAAATAGCGGTCGACATCGCCTTTAGAATAAGTGATTCGTAACATCCGCGCTTTTTGATCTGGGTTTTTCAGGGTGTATTCAAACCAGCCGGTGGCGTCGCGCCAGTGTTTGCCATTGTTAACGCCAGCGCGAGTTCCCTCGCCTTTAAAATCATGCTCAACTTCGGGTTGTTGTTCACCGGGAGTAATGGTGTCCACGGTAACTTTGCGCAGTGCTTCTGCGGCATCAGATTGCGCTTTGGCATCTATGACAAACTGCTCAAAACCTGCTTCGCTTAACTGCGGCCAATAGACTTCGTAACGGCTATCGTGCAGTCGAAAGAAGGGAATCAGTCGGCTTGTGGTTTCGCCGCCGCTATCTTTAGCTATGGCTACATGTTCAGAGGTAGTAAAGGCAAGCTTGTCGCCCTCTTCCCGCTGTAACGATGCCAAAAATTCTTCAGGTTTGCCCAGCATAACAGGTAACGCTTCCGGCGGACAAACTGGCCCCGCAGCAATGTGTCCCATACGACTATCGTCAGCGACGAAGTTTAGCTTTTCGTTTTCAAATGCCTGCACTTTGGTCGCCAACACTACCGGGCCGTACAGTATGGAATAGTAATCCTGACCATCAGGCAGTTGTTCGGTGTGCGGTTTGGCGGGCAGATCAAAGGTAATGGTATCGCCGTCCCGCCACGTATGATCCAATGTTAGATAGCCATTTTCCTCTTTTACCGTTACTGCTTCGTCGTTAACTTTTACATTCATTTCACCCGCCAGCCAGTGAGGCTTACGGATGTGAAGTACCGGGCTTGAGCTATCTGCAGCATTCGCCTTAGACAAAGTTATAGACACTGTGTTTGCATCAGGAAATTGCGTTTGCTGCGAAATCAACCAGCCTTTTTCCATCCAGTTTAAGCGGGTTGGCATAAACAGATTAACCCACAAATTGTTTTCATCGTGGGTATAAACCAGCTCGCCATACTTGCTGTGATTTTCAATGCCCGAACCAACACAACACCACATGGAATCATGCACCGATGAATACATGCGGTAGTGACCCGGCCGCATTGATGTAAAATAGACTAAACCTCCGTGTTCAGGGTGCTGTGAGGATAAAATGTGGTTGTATGTGGCCCGTTCGTAGAAGTCGAGATAGCGGGTATCGCCGGTGTGCAAAAACAACAGTTTGCTGAGTTTTAGCATGTTGTAGGTATTGCAGGTCTCCGGGCCTTCCGCGTCTTCTACCATTGGCGTAAAATCGTCAGCATCATGAAAATGTTCACGTACGCTGTTGCCACCAATGGAAACAGAACGATCTTTGGTTACCGTTTCCCAGAAAAATGTCGCTGCTTTTTCCCATGCTTCATCATCAGTACTTTCAGCAACTTTTAGAATACCAATAATTTTAGGAATCTGCGTATTGGCGTGTAAGCCTGTCAGTTCGTCTTTGTTGTTCAGCAGCGGCTTGAGAATACGTTGATGAGAAAATTTGCGCGCCAGCTGCATGTAGCGTTCATCACCGTTGATAACAGCCATATCAGCAAAGACTTCATTAAGACCACCATGTTCAGAATACAACATTTCCTGTATCTGCGTATCGCTTAAGTTAGCGGTAATATTCAGCATCCACTCACCCTGCGTAAACAACATGGTTTTGGCTTGCTCGCTTTCTCCTATCAGATAGGCATCTCTTAAGCCATGAAAAATTTTATCGATATTATAAAGCGGGACCCAGCGATCATTTAAGCTAAATAGGTCGGCTTTTATTTTGCCCTGCCTGATTTCTTCCCACATGGCTTTGCCATCCGGAATGCCGCCTAAATATCCATCATTGGCTTGCTGAGCTTTCTGCAACTCATCGAGCATATAATCAAGGCGTGATTTTAATTCTGCATCGCCAGTCGCAGCCCAGCCTAAGCTAAGGGCACTCAGATAATGACCACCAATGTGTCCATCTAAGCCGGTATTTTCCCAATTTCCATACGAATCTGCTTTTGTCGCGATACCCGCTTCGCTTAAATATGGGGCAAGTAACTTGTCCGGCTCCATGGCAAGCAGGTATTTCAAATTCGTTTGTTGCGCATGCGCAAACGGACCTTGACTAATATTCACATTACTAAGCTTAAACAACTGCTGTACATTCTCAGCGTGATGCAGGACTTGCCCTGTTGAGTTTTGCTGCACTGGCTGTGAAGTTCGCTCTGTTATTGCTGAAGTATTCGAACAAGCAGATGTAAGAGAAGACACTACGGCGGCGCACACCAAGGTGCGCCAGAAAGAGATTTTTTGATGGTTTTTCATTATTCGTTGTCGCCCTTTTAGGGTTGACCGGGTTTACCAAAAACAGGCATTCCGTTGTCGTCCCACTTGACCAGTTTTACAAAGGTATGGCGATCGGGATTCCAGAGCGGATCACCTTCAATTTCAGTGTACTGGCGGCAGTGATATACCAGCACGTCATCGCCTTCCGGCGTCTGAGTAAAACTGTTGTGGCCAGGTCCAAACATGGTCACTGATTCGTCAGTGGCAAACACAGGTGTATTGAGCTTTGTCCAGTTGGAGGGATCTAATAAATCGGCATTAACGTCAGCATAGATTAGACCCATGCAGTAATTTTCATCGGTCGCACTTGCCGAATAAGTCACAAATATTTTGCCATTGCGGATCAGGACAGCCGGGCCTTCATTTACCCAAAAGCCACGAGTTTCCCAGTCCAGCTCTGGCTTTGTCAGCATCACTGGCTCTCCCTCAATTTCAATGGGAGTCTTCATCGGCGCAATGTATAAATTCGAGTTGCCACGAATACCGGGGCCTTTCTGGGCCCACAAATAATACAGTTGATCATTATGTGTAAAAGTAGTGGCATCAAGACAAAAAGTATCGATGCCGGTTTCTATCTGGCCACAAAATTCCCATTTTCCATCTACCGGGTTGTCATCTTTGCAACTTATGGCATACATGCGATGCTGAAATAAATCGTCTTTAATTTCGCGGCTGGGTGCAGCAGCAAAATACACGTACCAGGCGCCTTGGTTAAAGTGAATTTCTGGTGCCCAGATTAAATCGCTATACGGACCAGCATCTGGCTTTGTCCACACCATTTTTGTTTCAGCATCGGCTAATCCCTCTAAGGTTTTCGCGCGACGTAACTCTATTCCCTCGTAAGAAGGCACTGACGCCGTAAAATAATAATAACCGTCGGTGTGCTTGTGGATAAAAGGATCGGCACGCTGGGGAATTAACGGCGTATTGGTGTTCATCATAATTACACTCCTTTTGTTAGCGGCGTATTACTTTCACTGATTTGCTCTACTACACCCGGGTGCTCTTCAACGGCATCCAGAGTAGAAGCAATACGTTTATATTCTAAGTCAGTGATGTGGTAGCGTTTCATTAGCAGCCCCACAAGGTAATGAAATACGCCAGGAATAATGGTAAGCATCAATGCAATACCGGTTAAGGTGAATTCAGTTTGAACCTGCTCCGGCTCGTAGTTAAAGTAAGCCAGCATCCAGCCAACCATGGCGCCTGCAATGCCCATCCCCGCTTTTTGGCTGAAGGATATACCACCAAAAGATAAACCAGCCACACGCTTGCCCGTTTTGCTGTGACCATAATCAACCGCTTCAGCAATGGCTGACCAAAATACGGGCGCATGTAAATCTACGACAAAGGAGATAACAAAATACGATACGAAAGCGAGAGCAACGTCTTCCTGGCCTACAGTGAAAAACATAATGATAGAAAAGAGTCCGACCAGCATTTGGCTATAGCGAAATAATTTAACTTTACACCAACGTTTGGTGATCCACGTCGACGCGACCATCGCCAGAATAGCTGCAGTGACACCGGTCGCCATGAACGTAGCCTGCATGTCCGCATCGCCACCTAAATAATATTTGGCGTAATAAATTGCAACCGAACCTCGTATAACATAGCCAATGGTACCTAGCACTGACGCCCCACAAAGAATGAGCCACTGGTCATTTTGCATTAGTAATGACATTTGTTCTTTAAGCGGTTTTTCTTCTACCTCGTGCTCAACACGTTCTTTAGTGGTGAAGAAACAGAACAAGAACATCGCTACGGCTAAGACAGCCATTAATCCCATCGCCGCCTGATAACCTGCTGCTATATTTCCTTCCCAATAATCCGCGCCAGCCAGTTGCGGCACAATAATAGTCACCAGAAACGCAGCTATTTTAGCAAAGAACAAACGATAACCATTGGCCGACAGTTTCTCCTTCGGATCAGCCGTCATTACACCAATTAACGAAATATAAGGAATGGTCACCGCAGTAAACATAAGAGTAACGAAAATATAGGTCGAATAAGCCCACATCAGCTTTGCGTTATAATCGACATCGGGTGTGCTGAAGGTCAGAAATACCGATATACCGAAAGGGACAGATAAAAACAGAAAGTACGGCCGGTACCGGCCCCATCGACTGGTATAACGGTCTGTGATGATTCCCATTAGTGGATCACTAATGGCATCTAAGAACCGCACGAGCAGAAACATTAAGGCCAAGTCGGTAGGTTTAAGGCCAAAAATGTCGGTATAGAAGAAGGTGATTATTAGCATCATTGACGAAATAACAACATTTACCGCCATGTCGCCTGCGCCAAAGCCAACTTTTTCGAGGTGTGTTAATTTATGCGAGGTCATACTGCTATGTCCGGTTTGCGAACAGGTGTCTGTGATGCAGACCAGCGTGTTCGATGAAGTGAAAACTGCCGCCACGCAAGTTATAGCGGTAACATCCCTTAAAGGAACGGTTACCGGTTGTTATAAAATCTAACGGCATCCTGTTGCAATATTTATTTGCAAACCAAATGTTAATGGCAAATATACTATTATCATACTAATAATTTAACAACCCTTTTCATGAGATTATTTGTAAGGTGTTGAATGCCGGTTTGTTATAGCTAATCGTAAAGGTCATGGCCAATGACTTTAACAAAAAAACCCCA